>WGMU01000019.1 GCA_016124895.1 bacterium | reverse complement strand
CGAGCGTCCCCTGACGCCCTGACAGAAAAACCTGGCACACCCTCAGCAACTGGCCCCCAACAACTCAGCCGGATAAACTCCACGCACGCACACCAAATCCGCAACCAACAACACGCCGCGACAGCGGCTTACTTGAACCAGCCGCTACACGTTCGCTGGCGTGGCAACGGGACTCGAACGGACTACGTTATTACCTTGAGTGGACGATCCTGGCTGAACTCGACGACGGCACACTTGTCTGCCCCGTATGGATAACCACAGAACCACGGTTCGGCCCTTTCATGAATGTGTATACCGTTTATACGTGGTCGCGTGTGCGAGGGGGAGGGGCTCTTTCTGAATTGCCGCAGCCAGCGCAGTTCCCCAAGGTTCCACGCTGTGTCCGATACTATCTGATCCTGCACGAATTCCAACCGCGAACGGAGGGCCAGACGCCGTCTCCACGGGTCGCGGTTCAGGAGGTGCTGCCCGAAGACGTTGGCTCAGGCGTGTTGACCATCCGAGAGGTATCCGAGTTGCCGACTCTTGAAGAGCACAAACTGCACGCTGAACTCACGAAGGCGTATGACGATGCAATTGCCGCAAGAGATGAAATGCGGTTCCGGGAGTAGCAGCCACGAGGAAGACGGAACATAGACACTGCTCATTGAGTCGAGGAAGAACAACGGAAGAAGTATAAAGAAGGCGTACAGCGACTTCGGTCAGTTGGCGACCTCGTATCAGGAGCATTCGGGGACGGTGAATACGGGAACGACACCCAGCGTGCAGTACGGCTACGCGGATGCCAGCGCGAATACGATCCGTCCGACGTCGCTGACGTATCCGGACGGTCGCTCGCTGACGTACAGCTACGGCACGTCCGGCGGGACGGACGACAAGGCCAGCCGGGTCGCGGGGATCGTCGAGAGCAGCACGACGCTGGCCGGGTACACGTACCTCGGGCTGGGAGCGGTGGTCAACGTCGACGACAGCGAACCCGGTGTGCAGTACGACGTTTCTAATGTCCGCCGGATGTGTTTCACGCGGCGGATTTGAAGAACCGGAATCGCCATCCGACTCCGCAGTCGGTAGTCTCGTTCCACAGGCGGGCGCGTCGCTGCGGTGATCGTGAAAGTCGACTTCACTCTTCGAGAGATCTCAGCAGAACACTCAGTGAGTCATGCAGAGTCATGGCACGAATGAGTCCGCTGCCGTGGCAACCGACTGACCAGTCTGACCGGCCGTCTGGCCCGGAAATCCCCGCTCAAGCCGCCAACTCAGGATACGGAGCAGTTGCATGAACGATTTCCAGATGAACCGACGGCAGGCCCTCATCGCGAGTGGTCTGGGCACGCTGAGTCTCGGGATGCCGGGAGTCGTCATGGGCAGCGACGAGGTCGACGCATCCGGCAACGCGGTCGCCTCGGATAAGTCCTGCATCTTCGTCCTGTTATGCGGAGGACCAAGCCACGTTGACACGTGGGATATGAAGCCAGATGCCCCGCTGGACTACCGCGGGCCGTACGAGCCGATCGATACAAAAGTGCCGGGGATGCGCATCAATGAGATGCACACCGAACTGGCAAAGCTGACCGACCACTTCACGCTGATTAACTCGATGTCCCATCCCGGCGCGATCAGCAACCACTTTGACGCGATGCACAACCTGCTCAGCGGCCAGTCCGAGAAACGCGTGCAGCAGGGCGTTCCGGACGAGCATCCCTATCTCGGCTCGTTCGTCGCCAAACACAAACCCAGCACGCGTAACTTCGTGTCCAATGCCTGGCTCATCAAATGCGTCGGACCGCCCGTCTTCTGCGCTCCCAACATCGGCATCGGTGGTTACCTCGGTTCGGCCTATGCACCGCTGTTTGTCGGGGCGGCAGACAACCATCCGGCGATGCCCGACTTCAAGCCGCCGGAGATCTACAATTCGTACGATGAGCAACGTTTCGCGCAACGTCAGTCCCTGCTCGGCGGACTGGAATCCACGAGACTGGACCGGGATCAGACGGTCAAGGACTGGTCTGATCTGCGCGAGAAGACCTACGACGCGATGACCCGGTCTGAAGGCCGGCAGGCATTTGAGCTGCACCGCGAGTCTGTCGAAGTGCGCGAGCGCTACGGCATGCACCCACTCGGCCAGAACCTGCTGCTCGCGCGGCGTATGGTCGAATCCGGCGTCCGCTTTGTCACTGTCAACGGCTGGGCTGGTCAGGCGGACTATGACAAGCAGGGCCCGCCAAGCAGCAGTTGGGACATGCACGGCAGGAATATGGGCATGGGCAACGCCTTCGGCAACGGCTCGTATGGCATGGGCTTCTGCCTGCCGCGACTCGATCAGGCACTGGCCGCGCTGCTGTCCGACCTCAAGGACCGAGGGATGCTCGATAATACGCTGGTTGTCGTGACCGGCGAGTTCGGCCGCACGCCTTACGTTCTGAAGCAGGATCCCCCCGGCCGCCAGCACTGGCCACGCTGCTTCTCCTCGATCCTCGCCGGCGCCGGCATCAAAGGCGGAAACGTGTACGGCAAGACGAATCGACTGGGCGAATACCCGACAGACAAACCCGTCCGCCCCGAGGAACTCGCGGCGACCATCTACCGAGCCCTCGACATTCCGATCAACGACCCGTTAGACGCCAGCGGCATCTCACGGACCCTCACGACCGGCCAGCCCATCATGGAGTTGTTCGGTTGACCGGCGCAGAGCCGGGCTTCATGTCGAATCAGACCCGATTTCTGAATCATCTGAGTTTCGTTGTCTCGTTACTTCCTCGCGATCGACACGCTGGTTTGTCTCTGGTTCGCGGTATCCGACGCGGCCACCAAGGCGGGCTTTCGTCCACCTCCAGCTGTTTTCTTTCTGATTGCAGGCCGCAGAAAACCGGAAATCCGTTCGGCAGCCATGTCGACGCTTCCGGCTGAATACCGCCTGGACCGAATCCTGATTCCCGGCAATGACTCCAATCAGGGCGGTTTTGGCTTGTCGTTGGATGTCGCCAGATCATTGCCGTTGTTCTGTCGTGTCCGCTCGCTTACTCACCGACTGCTGCGACTGACCTGAACATCACACAACGCAAACCCGATCAGATATGAGTCGGGCGCGAAACTCAACGCGATGAACCTGCAAATTGTGATGGTTACCATGTTGACGCCGTTGATTCGGCCAGGTAGCCTCACTCGGTTTGGAACTTCGCGAGTTGATGACGGACTCTCGATCTGACTGAGATTGACGCATGCGTGCCGCCGTGAGGCATTCCCTGATCGTGCTTGTCGCTGTCGCCACCGGCGCGAGTGGTGCATCAGTGGTGCGTGCAAGCTGCGGGGACTGGCTCGCCAGCCACGATTCAATCGCCCCGCAGTCTCCAGTCTCGAAGCTGCTTCAGAGTAATCCAGGTCTTCCTGCCTACGCTGATCACTCTGGCAGCCTCGACGAATTCGTCTTGCCTCGACGCACTGATGAATCTGATCACCGAACGTGTCGAGGCCCGAACTGTGGACGTCCATCGGGAATTCCACTGACTCCACACCGCATTCCGGTTCGTCTCGATCGTGACTCGGAAACCGCGTGTTTTTCAACGCGTCCCGCTGACTGCCTCACATGCGACCTCGCGTGGCTGAATGGCGGAGGGACCCTGCTTGACTCTCAGACGCATCGACAGCGCGTCGAACGGCCACCGCAGGCCGCTCTGTAGGCCACCAGCAGCGTGAGTTATTCCGTCAGCGATGTATTGCCATCGCGTTGAGCGGAAGCGTCATCTGCGCTGAAGTCGGTTGACCGGCCTTTTTGAAGCCGCATTGCGTCTCTCAAAAAGAGATCAGCAGCGGTGTCTTGCTGGCCTGGCTTTTCCCTTGCCGACTCAAAACGCGTCTCAGGTTACGCCGCGTGCTGCCATGTCCGTGAGTGCCGCTGCATCGCGCGTCGAATCTTCCGACGCGCCCGACCGACACTGAATCGTGGATTGTCGCTGCGCGACCTGCTGCGCAGTGCCGCTCCGTGTTTCCAGATTCAACTCTTTTCTCCTTGAACTTTCATTAACGGGAGTGACGACATGTCGAGTTCCACAGTCTGCCGAATTGACTCCACTGGTCCTCAGATGAGCTTGATGGGAAAGCTCAACGGTCCGTGGCACAAGTACTCATTGTGGCTTTACACCGCCGTTGTGCTGGCTCACTGGGGTGAGCATCTGGCTCAGACGGCCCAGATTTATCTGCTGCATTGGCCAATTCCGGAATCGCGTGGCGTTCTCGGGTTGTGGGTTCCGTGGCTCGTGAAGTCTGAACTGCTTCACTACGCCTATGCCCTGGTCATGCTGGTCGCCTTCTGGGGTCTGCGGACAGGTTTCGTCGGGCGGTCGCATACCTGGTGGATGATCGCGTTCTGGATCCAGTTCTGGCACCACATTGAACACGCCCTGCTGCAGGGGCAGGCTGTGTTCCACCATAACCTCTTTGGCGCGCCTGTGCCGATGAGCATTCTGCAGCTTGTTATTCCACGAGTGGAACTGCACCTCTTCTACAACACTGCGGTCACCATCCCGATGGTGATTGCCATGTTCTACCACATGTTCCCGACTCCCGGGGAAGAGTCACATCACAACTGCTCGTGTTCCTGGCATCGCCGTCCCGCAGTCGCGGTGTGAATGACATCGCGGCATCAAGCCTCATGTGTGAACTGATGCGTTCTCTCTGGGCAGACGCATCAGTTCAACGCCTGTTTGAACCGTCAACGCATCAATCAGTAATAAGACCGAGGTGTTCGATGAATACTGTTCGCTCCGTGATTTCCGTGTTCCTGCTTGTTCTTCTCGGCTTGTCAGCCGCCGGCTGGGTCTGGGCTGGTGGGCAACCATCACCAAAGCTGGAAGGCGCTCGCACCATGCTGGCGTTATGCGGCCTGATGGCGGTGGGAGCGATGGCCATTCTGTGGCGTGCGAAAGACGAAGTTCCAGCCGAATGACAGGTTGTCACCGAGTCATTCGTCGTCGAGCGATTGAGTAATACTGTGTTGCAATGGAGAGAACGTGAACGCGTCCGGATATCTGTTGCGGTTATTGAGTGTGTCAGTCGCAATACTCGTGCTCTGTGGTTGTACGTCTGGCAATCAGAATGATCTGGCTACGGACGTCACTCTGACACTCAATCCATCACCACCGGTTGTGGGGACATCGTCCGTTTCACTGATTCTGTCCCGTCCGGATGGTTCACCGGTGAAGGGAGCGACAGTTCGCCTGGAAGGCAATATGAACCACGCCGGCATGAAGCCGTCATTTGCGGACCTCGCGGAAGGCGAACCGGGGCAGTATGCGGGCACACTTGAATTCACGATGGGTGGCGACTGGTTCGTCATCGTGACGGCGACGACAGCAGACGGAAGACGAATCGAGCAGAAGATCGACGTGCGAGGAGTCAAGACTCAGTGACGACTGCGGTGGAACAGCCTGCAGCGCTGGAACGTCAATCGTTTCCGGCCAATGGCGAACGTGCTCGCGGGTTCGATCTGCTGCGCGTTCCGCTGTTGGGTCGCTTTCTGCGCTGGCGAGGCTCACGTCTGGCTCTGCAGACGCCGCTGTTCGGCCTCAGCCTGATGATGATTGCTCACGCGTTTTTCGGGCCGGATATAGCTCCGAAAAATCTTGCGGCTTTACTGACCTGGGTTCATTTCCGTGGCCTCGTCGTCGTCGTGATTCTGCTGGCCGGCAACCTGTTCTGCATGGCGTGTCCATTTCTTGTGATGCGTGATCTGGCTCGTCGCTGGATCACGCCACGCTGGGAGTGGCCACGGTCTCTACGCAACAAGTGGCCGTCTGTCGCACTGTTTGTGGCTGTCCTCTTCGTTTATGAGCTGTTTGACCTGTTTTCCAGTCCGTTCTGGACCGGAGTCCTGATCGTCCTGTACTTCGGACTCGCCACGCTGGTTGATCTGCTGTTTCGACGAGCCTCCTTCTGCAAGTATCTGTGTCCTGTCGGCCAGTTCAATTTTCTGAGTTCGACAATGGCTCCGCTGGAAGTCTCGGTGCGGGATGCGTCGATCTGCCAGAGCTGCCAGTCAAAAGACTGTATCCGTGGTGTCCAGATCGCGTTGCCGTCACGCGACGGCGTCACCGGGCTCAATATGGAACTGCCGGTCATCCAACGGGGCTGCGAACTGGCTCTGTTTCAGCCGCGCAAAGTCGACAATCTCGACTGCACGTTCTGTCTCGACTGCGTCTATGCCTGCCCGCACGACAACGTGGGCATCGTCGCGCGGCTCCCGTCCGAACGGCTCACCCACAGCGGACCGAGGTCCGGCCTGGGCACCATCGAGAGGCGACCGGATTTTACGGCGCTGATAACCGTCTTCACTTTCGGTGCGCTGCTGAATGCCTTTGCAATGATCAGCCCGGTCTACGCGCTGGAGCAGGCTGTTGCTCAGGCAACCGGCCTGCGGGTTGAGTGGCCGATTCTGTCAGGACTGTTTGCATTCGCATTGATTGTCGAGCCAGCCGTTCTGCTGGGGGCGGCGGCGTTTGTCACGCGGTGGTGGAGCGGCACTCGAGAGGGCGTGCTGCCACTTGTGAAA
Source organism: bacterium (assembly GCA_016124895.1). Taxonomy (GTDB): domain Bacteria; phylum Planctomycetota; class Planctomycetia; order Planctomycetales; family Planctomycetaceae; genus JAPOLP01. The sequence goes on along the minus strand of WGMU01000019.1, from coordinate 310,303 downwards.
CGGTTTTCCCGGTCGCTGATTCCAATCGGCTTCGGCGTTTGGCTGGCCCACTATGCGTTTCACTTTCTGACTGGTTTTCTGACCGTCATACCGGTGTTTCAGAACGCAGTGCGGGAGTCGTTTGGAACGGCGCTGCTGGGGAAGCCGATGTGGCAACTCGGTGGGCTTCCGGAAGCGGTCGTCTTTCCCATTGAAGTCGGTTTTCTGGGGCTTGGCCTGATCGGTTCCTGGGCGGCTACATGGACAATCACCGGTGAAGTAGCGACTTCGCGCCGGAACGCTGCGTTTCTTCCCTGGGCGGCGGTGCATCTTACGCTATTCGTTGTCGCGGTCTGGATCATGACGCAGCCGATGGATATGCGCGGGACGTTCCTGGGAGGCTGACATGAGACACATTTTCAATTCTGCGGGTCGACTGTCAGCGATTGTATCCGTCTGGACAATCATCGGATATCTGACGGTGGATACCGCGTTGGCTCACGAAGGCCCGCCGTTTCCAATTCTGATGGACGAACCGCTCGCGTCTTACAAGGTTTCGGTGTGGGCGGATCCGGATATCGGAGAAGCAACGTTCTATGTCGTGGTGGAAACTCCGGACGGTGCGATTCCACAGACTGAACCGCAAGTCACTCTGTGGGTGGAGCCGGTGAGTGGACGACTTGATCGCGTCGGGTTGCCCGGCAGGCGGCAGTCGTTGCGGAACCGGATGCAGTTTGAAATGAACCCGTACTTTGATCAGCGTGATCAGTGGAATGTCGGCATTCGGATTGACGTAATGGGAGGCGAGGCGCAGGAACTCGTGACACAGGTGGAATCCACACCGCCGGGCCTGGGCGTCTGGGATTTTGTGATCTACCTGTTTCCGTTTGTGCTGTTCGGTGGTTTGTGGGTTGTCGGACTGGTTCGGGGCCGCGGCCGATCTTCAATACAATCTGGCAAGGGCCGGTTGGCCGAGGCTGAGCCAGAGAGTCATGCCGATCAGCCGTTATTGGGCTCGGCGACGTCAGAATCAGAACGTTCCCCGAATGCGGCGGAGGTCCGTTCATGAATCACGAGCAGAGTTCACACGGCAACCTGACATCGCGGCGAAGCATGGCGTTTGGGCTCGCTGCTGCTTTAGTTCTGGTTGCCATCTACGCGGCTGTGACGTGGGAGCAGGGCTTGCCGTTGCTGGGACCGGATAAAATGGCCGAGTCTGAGATGGCGGCTCCGGCAGTCGTGTCAGATTTCTTTACCAGTCTGGCAGCGCTGGATGTCGAAGAAAATGATCGGGCGGCGCGGCTGCTGTCGCATACTGTCGAAAGTGAAACTCGCGAACCGGCACTATGGGCCAACCTGACGGTCGCTCGCTTGCGGCTGCGTGATCTGCCGGCCGCCAACAGGTCGCTGCAGTACGCAATCGAACTGGCGGGCGAGACTCACGCTGTGGCGGTTCTTCATGCCGAAGTTCTGGAACACTCTGGCCAGACAGAAGAGGCGATCGCTCAGTTCCGCGAGGTTCATAAGCGATGGCCGGAAGACATCGCGGCGACTTACTCATTCGCCCGCTTACTCGAACAGATGCGCAGTGACGCCGCCAGTCAGGAACGACTTGACCTGCTCACCGAACTGCAGCAGAAACTGGCGGGCAACGTGCGAGTGCTCTGTGATCTGTCGCGTCTTGCGGCGACGATGGAACGAAGCCATGAGTTGCAGACGGGCCTCGACGCACTCTCCAGCCGTCGAGAACCCTGGCCGGAACAGCTTCAACAGCAGTTGTCAGCGGCGAAATCGGCGGCGGCTTCGGGCGAATATCGGCAGGCGGCAACGGCACTGACATTTTTTGAAAACGTGCTGAAACCGCGTCCCGAGTATCAAACGGCGCTGGCTGAACTAGGCGCTTCCGGGTCGTCGATTGGAACACCGGTGCGCGAGTTCCTGCGACTCAGGCTGCCTCGACCAGACGCGGCAACGCCCGGCACTGAGCTGACGTTTCTGCTGGAAGCATTGGAGACGTCTCACGATCAGACGGCAACGGATCCAGACCTTGAGAAAGCAGCGCGGCCGGCCCTCACATTGTCGGTTCCGCAGGCAGGAGAGCGACGCTCGACCCTTGTTTCGCTCTCCAACCGTCTGCGGGCCGGTGAATCGGCCGCGCTGCCCTTTCCAGGATCCCCGGTCGACGCGCTGCCTGCAAGTGTCTGTCTGGCTGATCTGAATGCCGACTTTCAGAACGACCTGATCGCGGTTGGTTCTGAGGGCTGCCGGGTGTGGCTCGGACTGCAGGACGGCACGTTTGCGCCGTATGAATTGCCTGAAGGCGAGACCGCGCCGCCGGAGCTTACGCAGCCGTGGCGAGCCATCTGGGCCGTCGACGTTGATGCCGATGGGGACCTCGATCTGCTGCTGAGTGATCTGAAGTCACCGCTGCTCTGGCTGAGGAACAGCGGCGCTGCGACGTTTGCTGCCGTTGATGACTTTTCGATGACGGCGACAGCGCGGCAGCTTATCGCCGTCGATCTCGATCAGGACGGTGATATCGACTTCGGAGTGCTAGAAGCTGGTGGCGCAGTGAGTGTCTGGCAGAACGAACGCAGCGGCGCGTACCAGCGAATTGAGTTGCCGTCGTCTGAGACACCACAACTGGCGCTCGCCACCGGCGATGTCGATCGTGACGGAAAGTTTGATCTCGTCACGCTGTCGGAGAACGGCGAGCTGCGACAGCTTTCGCGCGGCGACGAAGGCCACTGGTCGGCGACATCAATTGCTCAGTGGCAGACGCTGCCGAATCTGTCGGCCGAGGCAGCTCATCGAACGCTGCTGCACATTGCCGATGTGGATAACAACGGAGCCGTCGATCTCGTCGCCTCCGTACCATTGCAGACGATGATCTGGCTCGGCGATGCGGAAAACCACTGGACCGCGTTGCCGGCGGAACTGCCGCAGTGGACGACGTCAATCGTCGATCGTAACGAAGACGGACGGCTCGACCTGGTGGGTCTGGTCGAGCAGAACGCAGTAGCCGCGATGAATCAGAGTCGAGCCGAATACGGCTGGACGTTTCTCGAACCGCAGGCCAACCCCACCGCTGGCGACCGGCGAATCAATTCGTTCGGAATCGGTGGACGGGTTGAGGTCCGAGCCGGCAATCAGGTTCAGGCGGCGCCGATTACCTCGTCGCGGATCCACTTTGGACTCGGAAAGCAGGCGACCGCAGAAGTCGCTCGTATTGTCTGGCCGAACGGCACGATGCAGGCTGAGTTTGATCTTGCCGCCAGTTCAACACTGGTGGCGAAACAGCGGCTGAAAGGATCGTGCCCGTGGGTCTTCGCGTTTGACGGTCGCGAGTTTCAGTTCGTCAAGGATTTCATCTGGCGCTCGCCGCTCGGGCTGCGAATCAATGCCCAGGATACGGCCGGAGTGGCTCAAACCACGGATTGGATCAAGGTCCCTGGCGAGGTCCTCAAGGATGTTGATGGACGCTGCTCGTTGCGCATCACCGCGGAACTGTGGGAGACCCACTTCTTTGACGAGATCGCTCTACTGACCGTCGACCATCCAGACAATGTCGAGGTCTTCGTCGACGAGCGGTTCGTGCCGAACGAGCAGCAGGCGCGCGAGGTCGTGGTCACGACTCGACCGCAGACGGTTCAGCAAGCGGTGAATCATCGCGGCCAGTTACAGGACGCAGCACTGGCCGTGATTGACGGCGAGTACGCCACGGACTTCGAACTCGGTGAGTATCAGGGCGTTGCCGAAGATCACTGGATTGAGTTCGAGTTGCCGGCGGATGCGGTGTCCGACCGTCCGGTGGTGCTGCTCGGTCACGGCTGGGTGTATCCGACGGACAGTTCGCTGAATGTGGCGATTGCTCAGCAGAAGCAACTGCAGCTTACACCTCTGATTCTGGAGCAGCAGGACGCGGACGGACAGTGGCGCGTGCTGCATGGAAACCTCGGGTTTCCCGCCGGTAAAAACAAGAACGCAGTCATTCCTCTGCCGGTTGACGTTCTGCAGACGTCGCGCCGGTTCCGACTGCGGACCAATCTGGAGATTTACTGGGACTTTCTCGGCTGGGCTCACCGCGTTGAAGATCACAAGGTGAGAACACAATCGACTCGACTCGTCACGGCGGATCTTCGTGGCCGTGGATACTCGAAGCTGCAGCCGCTGCATCGGCGACGGCCGGACACGCCGTTTTACGAAGTGGAATCCACCGGGCCGCGGTGGCTCGACCTGGAGGGTTTTCACACGCGGTTTGGCGATGTTCGAGAACTGGTTGCGCAGATCGATGATCGCTACATGATCATGAACGCGGGCGACGAAGTGGTGCTGGAGTTCGCCGCGAAGTCCGACGTGCCTGACGGCTGGCGGCGCGATTACGTACTGATCGGCGACGGCTGGGTCAAGGACGGCGACTTCAATACGGCGTTTTCACGAACCGTGCTTCCACTGCCGAGTCACTCCGACCCGGATTACTCCGGGCCGCTGCATCCGCTGCAACAGGATCCGACCTACACACAGCACCCGGATGACTGGGTTGTTTTTCATACGCGTTATGTCCGGCCCAACAGCGTGTGGCAGGGACTCTGGAAGTCCTTTCCCCGCCGCACAAACTCTCGTTCAAGTGACTTCTGACGAGGCGACCAACGATGACCATGCGAAGCAGCCGCGCCGCACTCTCTGTAGTCTTTCTGGGACTGCTGGCCGGTCCCGCGATTTATCTGCGTCTGTCTGAAGCCGAGTCGACACGCACGCGCAGCATCGACACGGCCGGCCACAAAGATCTGCTCGACCGGTATGGCTTCGTACTGAATGATGAAACCACTGCTGCGGGACTCGACTTCCTGCACCAGGTGCCTCGGATCGACCAGCAACTGGAGCACATCGAGCCGCAGGTCGCTGCGATGGGAGCCGCCGTGTCTGTTGTCGATTTCGACCGCGATGGCTGGCAGGACTTTTACGTGACCAGCAGTGCTCCCGGCAGCCGGAACCGGCTGTATCAGAATCAGCATGACGGCACGTTCGTTGATGTCGCGGCAGAGGTCGGGCTGGCTGACCTGAACCAGCCGGGAAGCGGTGCGTGCATGGGCTCGGTCTGGGCGGACCTCGACAATGACGGCTTTGAAGATGTGCTTGTCTACAAGTGGGGCCGGTCGCAACTGCTGCGTAACAACGGCGGCAAGTCGTTTGAAGCGGTGAATCAAACGTCCGGTCTACCAGACTGGTCAAATGTCGGAGCGGCAACGTTGCTTGACTTCGATCGTGACGGACTGCTGGATGTGTTCCTTGCCGGGTACTGGCCGGACGAGGTAAAGCTGGAACAGCTCGAACACACGCGCATCATGCCGGAGAGTTTTGAGTACGCGAAGAATGGCGGGCGCAAGCTGCTGCTGCGGAACAGGGGCGACTGGCGGTTTGAGGACGTCACGCAGCAGGTCGGCATCAACAGTACGCGCTGGACGCTGGCGGTCGTCGCGGCTGACTTCAACGGTGATGCGTTCCCTGACCTGTTCCTCGCCAACGATTACGGTGTCTCGGAACTGTTCCTCAACGAAGGCGGAGCTGCGTTTCGGGAGGTCGGTAAGGACGCCGGCATCGGCTATGCACCGAAGAGCGGCATGAATGCCGCCGTCGGCGACGTGCTCAATCAGGGGCGGTTGGCGATTTACGAAACCAATATCTCCGAAGAAGGCGTTCTGATTCAGGGGAACAATCTGTGGTTCCCGTCGGGTAAGGACGACTCACTGAAGTTTGAAAACCTGGCCTCGGTGATGGGCGTCGAAATCGGTGGCTGGAGCTTCGGGGCTCAGTTCGGTGACTTGAACAACGACGGCTTCGTCGATCTCTATCTGACCAACGGGTATGTCTCGGGTGATCCCGGCACCAGTTACTGGTACGACTTCTCCGAAATCACCGGCGGGCATTCGAAGATCATTTCGGACGCGAAGAACTGGCCGCCGATGAAGGGCCGCAGCCTGTCCGGCCATCAGCAGAAGCATCTGTGGCTGAACGACGGAGCGGGTCGCTTTCAGGACGTCGCGTCTCTGGTCGGTGTCGACGATCGCTACGACGGCCGCGCCGTCGCACTGGCGGACCTCGACAACAACGGAACGCTTGATGTGCTGGTTGCGAATCAGCGCGGCCCGTTGCTGCTGTATCGCAATCGAGTGGCCACCAATCGGCACTGGATCGACTTTGAGCTTGAAGGTTCAAACAGCAACCGCAGTGCGATCGGGGCTCAGGTCCGCGTCTGGTGGAACGGCCAGCAGCAACTCCAGGAACTCGCCGCCGCGACTGGCTATGCCGCACAGAACCAGCGACGTCTGCACTTCGGGCTCGGAGATCAGACCGAAGTCGATCGCGTCACGATCCGCTGGCCGTCCGGCACGGAACAGACGATCGAACATCCCACCGTGGATACTGTCCATAAACTGGAAGAGCCGCAATGAGCACGCCTCCTTCGACCGAAATACCCGTGACTGACGTGGTCGTTGCCAGCGAAGACCTGAAGTCTCCGTCTGATTGCTGCAAGAGCAGTCAGGCCGACGTCGGCTCCTACTGCACCGCGGAATCCCGTGGCAGCAACTGGAAGCGGCTGCTGAGTTTCGAAAACCGCTATCTGGCTCCGATTCTGATCTCGTCGATCCTGCTGACCGGACAGTTAACGTTCGGCATCCTGGAAAGCTGGACGCGGACGTTCCTCGCGATTGGCGCCGCCATCGCGTGTGAGATCGTGCTCGGGCGACTGATGACCGGCAGGCTGCCGCATCTGGCGAGTGCCTACATTTCCGGGATCAGCGTCGGCATTCTGATCCGCTCGCCGTTCTTCTGGCCGTACGCCTTGTGCGCAACGCTGTCGCTGATGTCAAAATACGTACTGCGGTGGCACAACCGGCACCTGTGGAACCCGTCGAACTTCGGCGTCAGCGCGATGCTGTTTCTGTACCCGGCGGCCGTGGCAAGCCTGAGCATTCAGTGGGGTAACTTCCTGTGGCCGATGCTCGTTGTCTGGTGCCTGGGCTCGATCATTATCTCGCGGCTGAAGCGGTTCCACATCTGCCTGACCTACGTGCTGTCCTTCGTGGCATTGTCCGGCGTACGCAGCCTGATCACCGGCACGCCGTTTCTGGCCAGCATGTCGCCGCTGACCGGGCCGATGTATCAGTTGTTTGTCTTCTTCATGATCACGGATCCGAAGACGACGGTCAGTTCGAAGCGTGGTCAGTGCCTGGTCGCGTTTCTGGTCGCCGTTGTCGAGATGCTGCTGCGTCTGAGCCAGGTGATCCACGCTCCGTATTACGCGCTCTTCCTGGTCGGACCGGCCGCGATGGCCATCGAAATCGCATTGCAGCAGAGACGTAATGCGTCGCCAGAGCCAGTCGCTGTCGTTCCGAGTCCTGTCGCCGGAGACTGATCGATGCTCTCTTCTGTTTCTCTTACTGGTGGGCGCAGATCTGCGGTCTGTTACTGTCTGAGTATCCTGCTCACGGCGACCTCTGCTGTCGGACAGGATGACTCCGAAGCTTCGACTGGATCGCCGCAATCGACTGCTGACCAACTGAAAGATCTGTCTCCCGACGGGCAGAAAGCAGTCATCCGTCTAAGTGCTGGCCTCTCACCAGGCACAGAAGCACGGGCGATGTTCGAGGATATCCTCGATGGAAGCAGACTGAGTTCTGACGATGGCTGGTTTCCCCTGGCGAAATCTCAAAGCCGCTTTTCCTGGTCGTCTATACTGCAGCGGTTCGATGGCAATGCCGACGAGAGGATCACAGCGGATGAATTCCTTGGTTCGCAGAAAGACTTTTCGCGTCTGGACCGGAACAGCGATGACGTACTGACGGAATCTGACCTGAAGTGGCCGGACCATGCACTCGCCTGGTCGCCGGGAACGATGTTCTTCTACGCGCTTGATCAGGACGGAAATGGCAAGGTGACAGAGGAAGAATGTGTCACCTGGTTTTCAGAGATGACGCAGGAGCGCGACGACTTCGTCACTCTCGACGACCTGCGGGCCGCGTTTCCGGCGCCGGTTGACAGCCTCAAAGAAGCCGGACCGAAGCATCCAACCAGGGAAACGCTGCTGCTTGCCTTTGAGCGTCAGGAACTGGGTTCACATCAGGCTGGGCCGGAAGTCGACGAAGTGGCTCCGAATTTCACACTCAAGACCAGTGACGGAACGCAAACGATCACCCTGTGGGATCGTGTTGGCCACAAGCCGATCGTCCTGATCTTCGGGAACTTCACATGCGGTCCGTTTCGCAGTCAGGCGGGAAACATTGAGCGTCTATCTCGCAGTTTTGCCGATCGCGCCGACTTCCTGATGATCTACGTCCGCGAGGCGCACCCGACTGGTGGCTGGTTCATGAAGAGCAATGACCGGCTCGGTATCCGAATCAGGCAGCCAGAGACGTACGACGAACGCTGCAGCGTTGCCTTCCGGTGTCGAGGTCATCTGGAATTCGACATGCCGTTTCTCGTTGACACGATCGACGACGCAGTCGGATCTGCCTACAGCGGGATGCCCAGCCGGCTGTATCTGATCGACCAGGAGGGCAGGATTGCCTTCAAGAGCGGTCGCGGCCCTTTCGGATTCAAACCCGGCGAACTGGAGCAGAATCTGCTGCTGTTGCTGGCGGCAAACCCGGTAGCGAGTGGCGACACAACTGAACGCCGTGACGCAGAGCAGTGACATGCCGCACATCAACTGGATCAGTGAGGACGACGCAGACGGCGAACTGGCGTCGCTGTACCAGGAGTATTTCGCGGCCAATCCGCAGCGTGAACAGATTCCAGGCATCCTGAAGTCGTTCAGCCACCGGCCGGACTTTCTGCGTCGCGTTATGCAGTTCAGTAATGAACTGCACTTCTCCGACGGGCACCTGAATCGCCGGACGAAGGAGCTGATTGCGTCGCTGGTGTCGGCACTCAATCAGTGCCCGTACTGACTGGGTTCGCACGCTTACTTTCTGCAGTTGCAGGGAGCCGATGAGGAACTGGCTGGCGCAATCCGCCGGTGCGACATCGACGGCGCGCCGGTGACCGGGGCCGAACGGGTTCTGCTGCGATTCGTGAAACTTGTCACTGAAACCGCATACCGCAGCACTCCCGAGGATGTCCAGAAGCTGCGCGACGCAGGCTGGACCGAATCGCAAATCGCCGAAGCGGTTTACATCACGGCGCTGTTCGCGTTCTTTAATCGGGTGGCAGATGCCTTTGGTCTCGATGATCCCGGCTACACATTCTCGCCGCCGGATCGGACGTAGCGGGCCACCGCGAACAATCCACTCAGTAACCCGTCGATCAGTCAGACATTCCCTAAGCTGCATAATCGGCACTGCAGGAAAGCCGCTGCAGGCCGTCATAACACGCAGTCGATAACTTCGCCGGGGGTCGAGCAGAACTACTTTCGTGTGTCTCCACACACTTCCTCAACCATGAAAGAGTTGTGCTCATGTTACGCTTTCGTTCTGCACTGGGCGCGCTGCCTGCTGCTGCACTGGCCACTCTGCTGGCCACCTCGGTTCCTGTCAATGCGCAGGATCCTGAAACAGCATTTCCTGCTTTTCCGACGACAGAGTCCAGCGTGAATACGCCGGACGGCGAGGCCGCCGTATTCGATGCCTCGCTCGGAACCGTTGGCGCTCACGACCAGCACTGCAACTGCCAGGAATGCCAGCTTGCGGCAATGCAGTCGTCCTCAGCCAACTGGGATCTCTGCCCATCGGATGCTCCGATCGACTGGTCGAAGTACCCGGCAACCATTCATCCAATGCCGCGTCCGGGAATTTTCCCGATTCCACCAAACCAGGGACCGGCGTACTTCTCTCTGTGGGATCAGCTAACCGGCGAAGTCCGTCAGACGCCGCCGAAATCCGGCTACGCTCCGTTCGCGATTAACGCCTGGCCGTTCTTCGACTCAGACTGGCGTTACGTCGACGCCATCAGCCCCGAGGAACGCGATGCTGTTGAGCAACTGAAACGCCTGAAGCTGGGAGACTCTCTACTGTTCAGCACGGGTGGTGAGTTCTGGATCAAACACCACAACGAACACAACGCCCGGCTGACTCAGAAGGACAATAACTTCAATCTGACACACGTCCGCCTGTATGGAGACCTGTCCTACAAAGACCTGTTCCGTGTTTATGGCGAGTACATCTGGGCCGACAGTTCTGACCAGTCACTGACGCCGCTGCCGCCTGACGTCGACCGTGGCGACCTGCTGGACCTGTTCGTCGACGTGAAAACCTTCGAACTCGATGGCAAGCCCGTTTATGTCCGCGTTGGTCGGCAGGAACTGCTCTACGGTTCTCAGCGGCTGATCACGCCGCTTCCGTGGGCCAACAAACGCCATTCGTTTCAGGGTGTAAAGGTCTTCCGTCATGGCGAGAAATGGGATCTCGACGCCTTCTGGACTCAGTACGTCCCGCCCAAATCCGGCAAATTCGACCTGCCTGACGACAAGCAGCAGTTTGCGGGAGCCTGGGCGACTTACAAACCAAAAAAAGGCGAGACAGTCGACTTTTACTACCTGATGTATAAGAACGACAAAAGCAGTGTGCAGTCAGGAATTGTGAGGTCACCATTCGAGACGCACACGTTCGGAACCCGCTGGGCGGGAGACCAGGACGGCTGGCTCTGGGATTTTGAAAGTGCTCTGCAGTGTGGAAATCAGGGAGGCAGCAATCTGTTTGCCGGGATGGCAACGGCTGGCCTGGGTCGCAACTGGAAAGAGGCGAGCCTGACTCCCACGTTCTGGATGTACTACGACTACGCCAGCGGCGACAGCAATCCGGGTTCGGGAAGTTCTCACACGTTCAATCAGCAGTTCCCGTTCGGACACTACTACATGGGCTGGATGGATCTCGTCGGTCGACAGAATATCCATGACGTGAATGCACACCTCTACCTGTACCCAACCCCGTGGATGACCGTCTGGCTGCAGTACCACCACTTCTGGCTCGCCGAAAGTCGTGACGCACTCTACAACGCGGGCGGGGCAGCTTATCGTCGTGATGCGACAGGTGCCGCCGGGAATAACGTCGGCGATGAAATCGACCTCGTACTCAACTTCCACGTCACGAAGTACTCGGACATCCTCGTGAGCTACAACAAGCTGTTTGGTGGAAGCTTTCTGGAGCGGACTGCCGGGCCAACGACTGCTTCCGATGCCGAATCTCTCTACCTGATCTTCCAGCAGCGGTTCTAATCAACCGGGCCGTGTTCGACAGATCTTCACTCAGACGAAGCGTGGGCCAGGCACTCACCATGCCCTGTCGATCACGGCCGGTTTTCTCCAGGCTGTCGGAAAACTACTCTCTTTCCTGCGAAGGATGCGAACGTTCGCACATCTCGATGATGCGGAGCTGTGTCGGCCCGTGATACCTTCTGGCTCTCCGCTGATTACCGTTGTGAGCCTCGAAAGTGCATACGCGACCTGTTCCGCTTCTATCGAGCGCAGCAAGGTGGGTTAGGCTGACCCCAATTCTTTCGTCGATATGGCGGCGTGCGATGGCCATACACAGTCAGGCATCATATGCGCGGTCAACCTGCCTCTGTCGATAACATCAGAGGCAACAGGGTTGGTTCCAATCGGACGGACGCCCTCGTCATCCGTCGTCCTGAATGCAGATCAGAAGCTCACAACGACTGGCAGACTGCTACGCACGCAAGCGGGTCTCAGAACGCAATGCTGTTCAGGACTTCGGTTGCTGGTAGTGGCGGTTGACGAAGTCGTTCTGAATCCAGAGGAGCTTGTTGAAGGCTCGGGTGGTCTGCAGGGCGATCGTGTGATCGAGGGGCCATTCCGAGATAGAGGTCAGCAGGACATCGGAGATGACTCCCATGAGCGCGTTCATCTGGACGAGGGGGACGTTGATCTGCTCGTTGCCGGCTTTGGGTGTGTGGATCCTGCCGACCATGTCGAGGTAGAGAACCATCTTCGCATCGAACGCGCGGCCGATGAGCTGCATGAAGTAGCGGTTGAGGTGATCCTTGCGGAACCGAACCTGCGGATGGTCAACCGTCAGTGCCTGCAGGTTTTCGGGCTGAGGGTCGTCGAAGCCGGACTGCTTCGGGACGAAGTGACGGGCGGTCGCGTCGTAATCCAGCAGCTTACGATAGGTCTGTTCGACGAGCTGTGGGATGCGCGGGCCGAGATGTTGCGCCGAACGCTGGATCAGCGCGATGTCGTCCGGGCCGAAGCCGATAAACTCAGCGAGGTACTCGTAACGGTATTGCGGGTCGGCTTCGAGCCGTGGTTCGTCGATTGTCTGCATTGAACTGCAAAGTTGAAGAGAGACTTCAGGACATCAGATGAGCCGAAAACTGCCCGAAGCGTCAGTGAGGCAATCCGGTGCAGATCAGCTCTCACTGACGATTCGGGTCAGCGTTCAATCCGTCGAACTCAGAGCGATCTGTCAGATCGTTTCGTCTGGCAGGCTTGCCGTGCTCTGATGAGTACGACTCGGCGTCAGACGGGAACTCTGAACAGACGTCTGAAACAGACCAGTCAGACGCTGAGCTGAACCAGTTCGGCCGGCGGTTCAGACTCGATCACTTTCAAATCGAACCTGTCCTGCAGAATCTGGAAGACGTTCGGGGTGATAAACGCCGGCGGGACCGGGCCAACACGGATGCCTTTGACGTCAAGCGCCAGCAGCGTCAGCAGTACAGCGACGGCTTTTTGCTCGAACCACGACAGTACGATTTCCAGAGGCAGCTCGTTGACGCCGCAGTCGAATGCGTTGGCCAGCGCCAGCGCCACCTGGATCGCTCCGTAGCTGTCGTTGCACTGGCCCATATCGAGCAGCCGCGGGATGCCGTCGATGTCGCCGTATTCGTGATTGCGGATGCGGTACTTGCCGCAGCCCAGCGTCAGGATGACCGACTTCTGCGGAGCCCGCTCGGCCAGTTGCGAGTAGTAGTTGCGGCCAAGTTCCGCTCCATCGCAGCCACCGATCACGTAGAACCGTTTGATGTCGCCTGAACGGACGGCTTCGACAACCTTGTCGGCCAGGCTCAGAATCACGCTGTGATGAAAGCCGATTGTCGATTCCTTCACAACGTTATCGACCAGCGGGTCACACTGCCTGGCCTTTTCGATCACCGCCGAGAAGTCATTGTCCTTCAGACGCGTGCCGCCGGGGACGGCCGTGATCCGAGTTGTGAAGAGCCGGTCCGCGTACGTGTCTGACGGAATCAGCACGCAGTTCGTCGTGGCAACGATCGGACCGGAAAACATCGGGAATTCCCACTGCTGATTCTGCCACGGGCCACCAAAATGGCCGACCAGATGCGGATACTTCTTCAGCTCGGGATAGCTGTGGGCCGGCAGCATTTCGCCGTGCGTATAAACATTGATGCCGGTTCCCGCGGTCTGTTCCAGCAGTTCCGCCAGGTCCACCAGATCGTGCCCGGTGACCAGGATGCCTGGTCCGGCCTGCGTGCCTTCCTTGACGGCTGTTGGTTCCGGCCTGCCGAATCGTTCCGTATGACCTGCGTCAAGCATCTCCATGACGCGGAGGTTCCAGCGACCACATTCGAGCACGAGTTCGAACAGGCTGTCGATGTCGAAGTTCACGTTCGTCATCGTTGCGAACAGAGCCTCTTCGATGAACTCACTGACGCCCTCATCCGTCTTGCCAAGACGCCGGGCATGATTCGCGTAGGCGGCCATGCCTTTGAGGCCGTACAGCAGAATCTCCTGCAGCGACTGCATGTCCGGATCCTTGCCGCACACGCCGAGGTCGGTACAGCCAGTGCCATTCTGAGTCTGCTCGCACTGATTACAGAACATGATTTACTCCATGAAAAGGGATAAAGAGGAGGGAGACGCTGCCCGGTTTGAGTCTGCCGAGTACGACGGCAACGCAGGTGGTCTGCAGGCAGGGCGGCCATCTCGACACGCAGGCAGCGTCGAAGCGGACCGGTTTGGCAAAGTCCGTGCCAACAGCCTGAGAGTCTTCTCGACGTGTCCTTGCTGCGCCGTCGTGCTTAAGAGGAGGCGCGAGGACGTGCTCGCGCCAACGTGGGCGAAGTGTGCTCATCGACTTCCACATTGCGCGACGGTACGCACACTCAAGATGCACGATCCGTATCTCCGCACAGAGATATCAGTGTTGGCTGTTTTGCTCCGTCTCAGCACACCGGCCCGATGATGTGACTTGTTTCGCACAGTCTGATGAGGCTACGTCGCTATGCTGGATTGCGACGGCCTGGCACAGGACCTGCTTCGCGTGCTGCAGACTCGGTGTCGCAACGGGCGGCCTCGAAGATTGTCGCCCTGGAGAACCGGGAACGGTCATGGATTCAGAGGATGTTGAAAGCTCGCACGCAGATGCGTCGGCCCCTGCAGTCACCACAGAGCGCCGCTCGTTTCTCATGAAGCTCTCGTCGGCCGTGATGGGTTTTGGTCTGACCGTCGGTTACGGCATGTTTGGCTGGCTGATCGGGCGGTTCATGTACCCGGCTGGCTTGAGTACCACTGCCTGGCAGTTCCTTTCCGATCTGGCGAGCTTCCCAGTTGGAAAGTCGATGACGTACCAGGCACCGGCGGGCCAGAAAGTCGTCGTCACGCGGCTCGCCGGGAACAACGCTCCGGAAGACTTCATCGCGCTGTCGAGCGTGTGTCCGCATCTGGGCTGCGCGGTTCACTGGGAGTCGAACAACAACCGTTTCTTCTGCCCCTGTCACAACGGAGCGTTCACGGCGACCGGAGATCCGATCTCCGGTCCACCCGCTGACGGTGGGAAGTCGCTGTCGCGTTACCCGTTGAAGGTCGAAGCCGGACTGCTGTTTATCGAAGTCCCGACCGACGCTCTTGTCTGAACTGTCGCCATCGAAGTCTGCCTGTTTCCGAGTCTGCCCTGAAAGGACACCTCGTGGTCACTGCCGTCAGGAACTGGTTCTCCGAACGCCTGCCGATCACTGGCGTGCAGCTTGCCGAGCTGACGAACGAGCCTGTGCCGAATCACCTCAAACGCTGGTGGTTCTGTCTGGGAGGCACGCCGGCGTACCTCTTCGTCGTGCAGATCGTTACCGGCATCCTGCTGGCATTTTATTACCAGCCGGGCTCGCACACGGCTTACGAATCGATCAACACGATCACGAACGAAGTCACGTACGGCTGGTACATCCGCAGTGTCCACAAGTGGGCGGCCACGCTGATGATCGCTGCGGTGATTCTGCATCAGATGCGGGTCTACTTTACGGGAGCGTACCGCAAGCCACGCGAGATCAACTGGATGGTCGGCATGTGCCTGCTGCTCTGCACGCTGATCATCGGCTTTACCGGTTACAGCCTCGTGTTCGAGCAACTCAGTTACTGGGGAGCCACCGTCGCGGCCAACATCTGCGACACCATCCCTTACGTGGGCGTTTATGCCAAACGGCTGCTGCTGGCCGGCGAGACCTACAACGAACAGACGCTGCCCCGTTTCTTCATTCTGCACGCGGCTGTCCTGCCCGTGACGATGATCGGACTGCTCGTCATTCACGTCGGCATTCTCCGCCTGCAGGGAATCAGTGAGTTCCGCTTTGCCGACGAAGCTGACGACAAGCCGAAGACCTTCGACTTCTTTCCCGACCACTTCTACACCGAAGTGCTGATCGGTCTGGTGCTGATGATCCTGCTGAGCGTGCTGGCAACGATCCTGCCGGTGGAACTCGGACCAAAAGCCGATCCGCTGACCACGCCGGAAGTCATCAAACCCGAGTGGTGGTTTTACGTGTCGTTTCGCTGGCTGAAGCTGTTTTCCGGCACGTTCGCCGTACTGAGTTCCGGCCTGATTGTCTTCGTCATGTTCGCCTGGCCGTTCATCGACGGCTGGATTCGCAAACACACGAAGTACACCGAAGCCAGCGTCTGGATCGGCATCGTCGGCGTCTTCCTGCTCGTCGGACTGACGGTGTGGGAAGCGGTTGTCGCTCACTGACCGAGTCCACTGCAACAGAAGACCGACGCCGTGTCAGCATCAAAACAGTCACAAAACGAAACTGGTGCCCAGTTGCAGAAACGTCTCCGGCAACTGGCTGAAGAAGTTGTGCGTCCCAGCTTTCGCTGGTGCTGTGACGACGGCGATGACTTCTTTGATGATTTCTACGCGACTCTGTCGGAAAGGGCGCCGGGTATCGGGGCAATGTTTGCCCACGTCGATATGCAGGAGCAGAACCGGCTGATCCGCCGCGGCGTCGAGCATCTGATTGACTTTGCACAGGGCAGCGCGGAGTCGGCCGGCGAACTCCGACGCATCGCTCGGACACACGGGCGGCAGGGACTGAATATCGCACCGGAGCTTTACTCACTGTGGATCGACACGCTGATGGAAACCGTCCGGGCGCACGACCCGGAAGCAGACGACAACGCGGAAGCCGCATGGCGTGTTGTCCTGCGGGGCGGCATCGACCTGATCATCTCTCTGTATTGAAAGCAGTCACCAGCCAGCGGCTTCACGTCGCTGACCAGTCACAACACCTTTTGACCGCCAAAACACTCTCACGTCGAAACGCAATGGACGTCTTCAATGAAACTGGAAACGAAGCGCTACATCATCGGCTTTCTGGGCATGGTCTTTCTGGCCTCGCTTGTCCTCGTACAGGCGATGGAGGTCGCTCGTAAACGCGAAGAGGTCGGCCTTGCTGCAGCTCATATCGCGGTACCCGCCGCGTCGCAGAGCTGCGTCGAATGTCACGGCAAGCAGTCGCCGGGAATCATCGATCACTGGAAAGGCTCGACGCACGCCCGCAAAGGCGTCGGCTGTGTCGAGTGCCACAAGGCGGAAAAGAACGACGTCGATGCGTTCACGCACCACGGTGCCCTGATCGCGACGGTCGTCACTCCGAAGGACTGCGGACGCTGCCACAAGAAGGAAACCGAGGAGTTCATGCACAGCCATCATGCGAAGGCTGGCAACATTCTCGCGTCGCTGGACAACTTCCTGGCCGAAACGGTCGAAGGTTCACGGGTGCCGTTTAATCCGCATTCGCCGACACCGGGACGACCCGAGATTACCGAAGTCAATGGCATGGCAAGTTCGTTCGTTGGCTGTCAGCAGTGTCACGGGTCGAAAGTCGCACTGGTCGGACGCGACGGCAACGGCATCACGGTCGACCAGTTGAAGCCCGGACCGGACGGTGTTCCAACGAATCTCGCGATCCTCGATCAGATCGTCAAAGACGAAAGCGGGAAACCGAAGTACCACCCGTCCTCGTGGCCGAATACCGGCATCGGCCGACTGAACCTCGACGGCTCGCTGGGTTCCTGCTCGGCCTGTCACAGCCGGCACGACTTCTCGCCACGGCGAGCCCGGCAGCCGGAAAACTGCGGCAAGTGCCATCTCGGCCCGGACCATCCGCAGAAGGAAATCTTTGAAGAATCCAAGCACGGTGTCGCCTACCGCGACCTCAAGGAACACATGAATCTCGACGCGGAGAAGTGGGTACTCGGCGAGGACTATTCGCAGGCTCCAACCTGTGCGACGTGCCATATGTCGGCGAACTCGAAGGGTGGCGAGGTCACTCACGACCCCGGCAAACGCATCTCGTGGAGCAACCGCCCGGCTGTCAGCAAAGTGCTCGACACCGATGCCGATGGCAAGATCGTCGGCGAAACCGATCCGGCCAAACGTCGCTCACTGATCGCGTTCTCCGCGGAAGAGAAGCGGACGAACATGAAGCAGGTCTGCCACCATTGCCACACACCGGATTACGTCAGCTCGTTCTACAAGCAGTACGACGACTTTGTGGTGCTCTACAACGAAAAGTTCGGCAAGCCGGGTGAGTCGATCATGAAGGAACTTGCCGCACAGGGCCTGACGACGAAGACGCAGTTTGACGAAGAAATCGAGTGGACCTGGTTCTATCTCTGGCACCACGAAGGCCGCCGAGCCCGTCACGGTGCTGCGATGATGGCTCCCGACTATGCCCACTGGCACGGCATGTACGAAGTTGCCGAACGCTTCTACCAGAAGTTGATTCCTCAGGCGCGCGAGATCATCGAGCACGCCCGCGTGGTCGGCAGAACCGAACAGGCCGACGCCGTCGAAAAAGTCATCAACGAGATCCTTGCTCGACCGGAACACGCCTGGAAGGAGCCGCCCGCTGAGAAAACGGCTGCCGCGGAGTGAGTACCGCGGCGACGGCCCCGTTCAGCCGCCACCGGACGCGGAGGAGCAGCTAATGAATCTTACAGAGAGCGTCACGAAGAGCCTGTCGGAGGCAGGCTCGCTGGCTCCCCGCTTCTACGACCGTTTTTTCGGGCAGGTGCCACAGGCGCAGGACTTCTTTGAAGGCATCAGCATGACGTACCAGGCAGCGATTCTGCGAAGGTCGCTGCAGGTTGTCGAACAGGTCAGCTCGCATCGGTACGAGGCCGTCACCGAATACCTGCGCGTGCTCGGGTTTAAACATCGCCAGAGGGGCATTCCGCAGGAACTGTACGCCGAATGGCGCGACAGCCTGCTTGATGCGCTGGAAGAGTTTCACGGCAGCGACTGGACCGGAACGCTCGAGACGGAATGGATCGAGGCGCTCAACCAGTCGATCGACAGAATCATTGAGGGCTATCAGCTCTCGTCGGCTGCGATCTGAACACCGCAGCCCGCAATCGCAGGGCATCGTGCCGAAGCCTCACGGAATACCAGAAAGTCACACCATGACCGGACAAGATTCAGCCGGGACCGACCGCCGGACGTTCCTCGTCGAACTCGGCGTTGCCGCCAGCGCGGTCACGCTCGCGTCGTGCGGCAAAGAACCCGAACTCACACAGATCGCTGGCGATCCGAACGACCCCTCACTGCAGTGGGACAAAGCACCCTGCCGTTACTGCGGAACCGGCTGCGGCGTCGAGGTCGGCGTCAAGGACGGCAAAGTCGCTGCCGTGCGCGGCGACAAGGAAGCGTCCGTGAATCGCGGCCTGCTCTGCGTGAAGGGCTACCACCTGCCGGCGATGCTGTACGGCAGAGATCGCCTGAAGTTCCCGATGAAACGCAAGGCCGACGGCCAGGGCTTCGAAAAGATTTCGTGGGACGAAGCACTCGATCTGATCGCCGAAAAGTTCCAGACGACGTTGAAGGAACATGGCCCTGAAGCCGTCGCGGTGTACGGCTCAGGCCAGTGGACGATCTTCGATGGCTATGCCGCGCTCAAATGGGTCAAAGGCGGCATGAAGAGCAACAATATCGACCCGAATGCGCGACTGTGCATGGCCAGCGCCGTGATGGGATTCATGACGCAGTTTCAGAGCGACGAGCCGATGGGCTGCTACGATGACTTTGAAGCCGGTGACGACTTCATCCTGTGGGGCAACAACATGGCTGAAATGCACCCGGTGCTGTTCAGCCGGATCCTCGAACATAAGCGCAAAGACGGCGGCGTCCGCATCGTTGATATCGCCACTCGCTGGACGCCGACGTCGCAGTACGCCGACGTGTATATTGAAATCAAACCGGGCAGCGACCTCGCACTCGCCAATGGCATCCTGCACCTGCTGATCGCATCCGGCCGGATCGACAAAGCGTTTATCGAAGAGAACGTCGTCTTCAAACGCGGCATCGAGGACCTCGACAAAATCGGATACGGCTGCTTCGGCGATCAGACCGAACACTACGGCTTCAAAGACGAAGCTCGCGACAGTTCGCTCGACGAGATGCGTGAGTTTCTCCAGGACTACACGCCGGCCAAAGTCAGCGAGATCACCGGAGTCTCTGAGGCTCAGATCCGGCTGCTGGCCGACATGTATGGCGATTCGAGCCGTGGCACCGTCAGCCTGTGGTGCATGGGGGTGAATCAGCACACGCGCGGCACCTGGATGAACAATCTCATCACCGACCTGCATCTGCTGACCGGCAAAATCAGCCGACCGGGCAGCAATCCGTTCAGCCTGACGGGGCAACCGTCGGCCTGCGGAACGGCGCGCGAAGTCGGCACGCTGTCAAATCGCCTGCCTGCAGACATGGTTGTGATGAACCCCGAGCATCGTGCCACAGTGGAAGACATCTGGAATCTGCCGGAAGGCACGATCAATCCGAAGCCCGGCTATCACGCGGTCGATATGTTCCGCGCCCTCAGCCGCGGCGACATCAAAGCGATGTGGATTCAAGTCACCAATCCGTGGGTCAGCCTGCCGAACCTGACGCGTTTCGAGCGGAAGCCGAACGATGGCCGCTTCATTGTCGTCAGCGATATCTATCCAACGCCGACAACCGCCGTCGCCGATCTCATTCTCCCGTCGGCCGCCTGGGTCGAACGCGAAGGTCTGTTCGGGAATTCGGAACGCCGCACGCAGCAGTGGAACAAGCTGGCCGAGCCGCCGGGCGAAGCGAAGGAAGACGCCTGGCAGATCATTCAGGTCGCGAAGCGAATGGGCATGGAAAACCTCTTTCCGTGGCCGGAAGACAACTGGCACGAACCGATGTTTGAGGAGTACCGCAGATTCGGGTTCGGACACGGCAAGGACCTGGCGAGTTATGAACAGCTCAAGGGATCGCGCGGCCTGCGCTGGCCTGTCGTCGACGGAAAGGAAACAAAGTACCGCTACATGGCCGGTGAGGATCCATACGTGATGAAGGCGTCCGGCGTCCACTTCTACAAAGCCAAAGGCTACGGCGAGAAGGCCGCGGTCTGGCTGCGTCCGTATCAGCCACCGGCTGAAGTTCCGGATGAGGAATACCCGCTGTGGCTGTCGACAGGTCGCGTGCTCGAACACTGGCACACGGGTTCAATGACGCGGCGAGTCAAAGAGCTGCACCAGGCCGTCCCGGAAGCGTATGTTGAACTGAGCCGCTCGGACGCCGCCGAACTGGGTATCGAGAACGGCCAGCGGGTTCGAGTTTCCAGCCGGCGAGGTTCGGTGGAATTGAAGGTAAAGATCGATGAGCGTGGACGTCCGCCGCGCGGGTCTGTCTTCATTCCGTTCTTCGACGAACTGCGGCTTGCGAACGTGCTGACGCTCGACGCGATGGACTGCATCAGCAAAGAGCCGGATTACAAGAAGTGCGCTGTTCGAGTGGAAAAGGTGTGAGCCATGACGGAATCTCTTCTCACCTCTGACCGACGATCACCGGACGCGCGGCGAAGCTGGCGGCCGTTCACTCTGGGCGTCATCGCGGCGATCCTGGTCGCAATTGTTTTATGGAACCGCGAGGAAGCTCCGAGCGTTGAAGCCGCGCCGGCCTCGCACGCGGTCCGGGCTCAGCGGCGCCAGTATGTCGGAGCCCCACCGGTCATTCCGCATCCGCCGCTGACGGGGCAATGTGTGACCTGCCACACGCCCAAAGGGACAAACAGGCCACCGCTCGGTTTCGCGCCGGCCAACCCGCACACAAAGACGCCAGGCATGAGCGAAGAGTCGCGCTGCCGTCAGTGCCACGCGTTCCGGTTCACGGACGACGAATTCGTCGCCAGCGACTTTGAGCGTCTGACTTTGACGCGAACGCAGGGATCGCGAGCTCACTCCGCTGCACCGCCGACGATCCCTCATTCGCTGCAGATGCGCAATGACTGCAACGCCTGCCACAGTGGCCCGGCTGCCCGGCCAGAGATCGTCTGCAAACATCCCGAACGAGCCCGCTGCACTCAGTGCCACGTACCAGAGCCGAAATCCGATGCCGTGTTCGGTGTCAGCGAACCAGCATCTGACACGAAGTAGCTGTCGCTGTTCGGCGGAATGTCTGTCCTTGAGGAAACGTCTCGCGTCGTCTCACATCGCGCGCCGGCGGCGGCGTCCCTGAGCGAAACTGTCAATGACTATATTGCCCAGGTCGCTTGAGTTGCAGTAGGCGGCGACTCCGCCGGACACGCGTGCCATCTGCTCGACGAAGTTGACCAGCCCCAGATAGAAGTAGTCGTCGATCAGCGCAAAGCTCGACAGATGAATTCCCGCCTGAGCGCACTTCTTCACTTCGGTCAGCGTGATCTTCGCCGTGCGTTCCGAGGGCGGATAAATCAGCAGCAGATCGCGGCCCTCGATATGCGCGGTCGGTTCGCCATCGGTGATGGTGATGATCTGCCGGTTGGCAGCGGGTTGCTTCTGCAGAATGCGGCGAGCGAACTGCAGGCCGACATGGATATTCGTGAAATGCTCGGGCACGAAGCCCGGCGTCTGATCAAGGTTGATCCGCAGATGCACGCGCGGATCGACAATGCTGACGGGCTTCGGGGCTGAGTACAGCAGTTCGCGTTCGGTCATCGCGTTCGCGTAACTGTAGAAACCGACGATCTGCAGAAAGTCGCCCTGGTAGCGTCCGCGGACGAGTCCCTGCAGCGCCATCGCGACCTTCTTCGCCTGACCATACTTGCCGAACCGACTCATGCTGCCGGACATGTCGATCAGCACGACCGTCGCGCACGACGTCTGATACTCTGTGTCATGAACCACCAGGTCGTCGTGCTCGATGCGGATCGGAGTACCGCTGCCCTGCCGCAGCATCGCGTTGCGCAGCGTCTCGTGTGCGTTGAGATTCGAGATCGGATCGCCGTACTCGTACGGCTTCGACTCCTCATGCACCGTCTGCCCGGCACCACGGAATTCCGTCTCATGTTTGCCGACGCTGTCCTTGCGAGTGATGTTGAACAACTCTTCGAGTGCCCGGCTCTCGACGCGGCGCACACCTTTGGGCGTCACCTGAAAACGGCCGTTCTCATCCCGCTCGACGAATCCTCTCTGCAGCAGCTTGTCGACAACGTCCGGATGTTCCTCGTTGAGGTCATCCAGGTTATCGAGCACATACTCGCCATAATCGAGCATGTACTCACTGAGCTGATCAAACAGCTTGTCCGCCGACTGCGGAGTAAACTCCTGCGAACCGTCCCAGCGTGAATATTCAAAGTCGGGCATGATCGACTGTCAGTTCGCTGAACTGATAAGCGAGCGGATAAACAAACGAGAGTCCTGGAAGCTCAGAGTTTAGACGACGATTGATTGCCGACCACTCGATTACTGCGCGGCGGCCAGCAGTTGCTGGACTCGGGTGACGTCGACGGGTGCGGTCACCTGGCCGTCGACTTTCAGCGACGAGCCGATGATCGCTCCGTCGGCCAGCTTCAGCAGTGTGGCAACGTTCTGCCCGGTGACACCGCTGCCGATCAGGACGGGAGTTCCGGCCGCAGCCGAGACGGCGTCTTCGAGTTGCGCAGTGTCGACGGCCGATCCGGTTGCTGCACCCGAGACGATGATCGCATCCGCGTGGCCGCGCTCGATGGCATCTGTGACTTCGATTCTGATCGGACGTGCAGACAGCGGCGCCGAGTGCTTGACGTCGACGTCGGCCAGAATGCGGATGTCTGTCGCGCGGAGCTGACTCCGCAGACGCAGCAGATCGTGAGCAATACCCTGAATCAGGCCCTGATCCGTCACTCGGGCGCCGCACAGAACGTTGACTCGGATGAAGCGAGCCCCGACCGCGTGAGCGATCGCCAGTGCCGCACGGCCGTCGTTCCGCAGGACATTGATACCGAGTTCAATTTTCGGATACCGCACACGGACTTCGCGCGCGAGCATCGTTAGATGGGCAATCGTGACCGGCGAAACGTCGCCCGGCAGAAATGGAGTGTCACCGAAGTTTTCCAGCATCAGCGAATGAAACCCGCCCGCAACGAGCCGCTCGGCATCGCTGAGCACGTGATCGAACACCGCCGCCGAATCGCCACCGAACCGCGGACTCCCCGGCAACGGCGGACAGTGCAGCATCCCGATCAACCAGGGAGTTCGAGCAGAGGACTTTCGGTGAGGCATGGTGCAACTTTCGGAGACAGCGTCGCAGACTCACTCAGGACGGATTAACAAACCGTCCTACGGAGGCTACTCCGCGATCCACTCGGCGATACGGAGCGGTACGGGCTCGTCCGTCCGTCCGTGCAGCGTCATCTGATTTCCGGCTTTCCCGACGGCCCACGGTGCGGCGAGCGCTTCGGCCGAGTCGAGCGACTCACCCGCAACGAACGTCCGCGTCGGAGCATTCAGCGCAATCAACGCCGGGACGTCGCCGTACTTGACCGCGCCGGGGAACAGGTTGACGTCGCGAATATCGGTGATCGACTCGAACCGGTAACCCTGTGTGTCAACGGCCAGGCTGGCGAGTGCTCCGTGCGACTGTGCCCCCGCGGCCGCTGCGAAGATGCCGCCACCGTTGACGCCGACCAGGTGAATCTGCTCCGGCTTCGATTTGTAGCGCTGGCTGAAAGAAATCAGCGTCAGGATGTCGTGAACGCGCTGAGCAAACAGCGAGTGGTTGTAGCCGAGCGTGTAGCCGGCGAACTCGCGCGGATTGTTGACGACGCGGGCCTGAGTCAGTGACTGGCCGTCCTCGAGGTACTCGCCCGTGTAGAGCAGATCGGCTGAGGCGATCGCGTAGCCCTTTTTGACGAGTTTCGCGACGGGGGCGATCAGAGAGCCATCATCCGCGTACAGTCCCGACTTTCCCGCACCGTCGATCCAGATGACGAGTTCGTTATTCCAGTCGGTCGGGTACAGAAAGATCGTCGGCAACTCTTCGCCGAACTTCTTCGCCCGCAGCAGCGCCGTGTATTCGTGATAGCCGTCGCGTTCGGTTTCAGACTTCTTGTCGTACTCGACATCGCCGACGTTGCTCATGCCGCGGCCAACCATCACATCGATCGCTCCGCCGACAACGCGCCGGAATGCAGCCAGTCCCTTCTCGCTGGTTGGCGTGATCTGCAGCCATTCCTGCTGCCAGGATTCGTCGAGCGAATCCAGCAGCGCAGCTTCGGCTTCTTCGGTCCGTTCCGGCGGCTGGTGATTGGCGTCGTCGAAAACGGTTGCTTCTGCCTGAGTCAGCGGGACGTAATCGCGTTCGACAATCTCATCGAAGCCCAGCTTCAGAAAGCGATTGAAGAAGTCGTACATCATCGCCCGGCTGTGGCGATTGAAGTTGTGCGGGTAGTCAAACCACTTCGCGTTGACGTTGTCCGGTACGCCCAGCATGGCAAAGTGCTGCTTGAGTTCCGGCAGCCCCTTCTTTTCGATTTCGACTGTCCAGTCGTTCGCACCGGACATGTAGATCGGCCGCGGCGCGACCATCGCAGCGAATTCGATATTGCCCGTGTTGACGCGCAGGTACGTCGCGTTTTCGCAGGTGCAGCCGCCCTGCATCGCGGTGCTGACCATGACCGCCGGAAATGCCGCGGCGATGCGGTCGTCGAGAGCTGCGAGCATAAACGTCTGCGTGCCACCACCGCTGGCTCCGGTCACACCGATACGCGATGTGTCGACGTCCGGCAGACTGCTGAGCCAGTCGACGGCACGGATCGAATTCCACGTCTGCAGACCAAGGGCATTGAACAGACGCAGTTCAGACTGAGCGCTGAACATGCCCCAGTTGTCCGGTGAACTGAGTGCCGGCCGCTGCTTCCCGAAGCGGTGAATCAGCTCGAACGTGAACGAGCCACCGTCTGCGTAACCCTGCATGTCATACAGAAAAACGATGCAGCCCATCCGGGCGAGCTGGACGCTGCGAGCCTGCAGCGGGTGGCGGCCACCGATTTCGAAGATCTCCGCGTCGCTGTCGAGTTCGCGCTTGATGCCCGCGTCACCGTGATCATGGAACCGGCCGTTGGACCAGTGCCCGTGCGGGCAGAGAATCACCGGCGCCTTGCCGTCAATCTTTTTCGGCTTGTAGAGACTGCCCGTGACCAGCAGACCGGGACTCGACTCGAAAATGACTCGATCAACGGTGTACTCATCGCGGTCAACGCGGCCATGAATTTCGGCGGTGATCGCTGGACGCGGCGGCATCGGCCACAGCCCGCAGGCCAGCAGCATCTGTCGCTTCACGTACTCACGGCGCTTCGCCCAGGCTTCCGGAGACTCACTCGGCTGAAAGGGGAAGTAACCGTTGAGATCCTTCAGGTCGCCAAGCCGCGCGTCATTCGGGACTTCGCCTTCCGGCAGCACGCGAGGGCCGGCCGCTTCAGAGAAACGCAACGCGGAGAAAAAACTCAGCAGCAGGACAAGAGAGACAGGCAGACGACTGATGCGCAGGTCGCGTCGCGGCATGGCGGAACCCTCGGGTGAATCACAAGACGGAACATGAGACAGCAGCTACGAAGCCGCTGCGGTCGTGTCGGATTCTAATCAGCGAGGGCCGAAGCAAGGGAGTTGTAAGCGGCTGGTTTTCAGTGTTCAGTTTTCAGCCTGCTGCGACGAAGTCGCTTGCTGACTGGCAGCAGCCGTGGCTCCGACACGGCAGCCTTCGAGTCTCAACGCATCACGTCCGTCACCGCAGACAGAAAAATCACCATGTCAACCTGATGCGGTTGCGCGTTGTCAGTCGCCGCGTTCCGCGCGCAAAAAAGCCAGCCGCCCAGAACTGGCCGGCTGGCTTTTTGTCTCCAGTCGAACTGACGCTTACGAAGCAGGCGTCAGAGCGGTGTTGACCTTCTGGAACTGTGCATCAGCGTTCGTGCCGATCGAGGTGACCGTGCCGATGACGACGACGATGATCAGAGCCATCATAACGGCGTACTCAACGGCGGTCGGGCCATCTTCAGACGTCAGAAAACGCTTCACGCTCGAGACGAAGTTCTTCATTCCTGTCCTCTTCTCTTTTACTGCCCCCGCAGGAGCATTCCCCCCTCGACTCGAACGGCTGTGACCCAGGCCACACACACCGACCGCTCGAGACAAGCGATACCTGAAATCAGTTGCCGCGTGGAATAAATAGGTCCGTTCGACGACTGACAAAGTGCTGCCGTCATTCGCGACAACCCAAACCTACGACAGCTTTCCAGTGAGTCAAACGGCGACAGCCAGGAAATTGACGGAAAGTCCGTGTGTAATCGGGGCCTGGTCAGACGCTGTCGCAACTGGCGGTTTTCACGTGACTTACGGCGTGTTGCCGTCCTGCAGCGTGATGTTGTTTTTTCGAGACGTGATGCTCGCGTTCGACAGTCTTGCAATGACTTGCGTGAGCCCGTTCAGCTCATCGTACGGCGAAGTCGTCACGAGTCGGCCACTACCGCGGCGTACTCGCTCGACTGCAGGCCGCTCAGTAGACTCGGGACTTCTCCACTTCCGTCGCCTGTCGAACAATCCGGTGAGCCGATGAGTCGTCGAACGCTTGTGCCCTGCTCGGTCTTTGTCGTCTTGTGTCTGTGCCTGCTGACTGCGACGAGTCGTGCTCAGACGAAGAGTGACGGGCTGTTTGTCCGCGGGAACCTCGTCGCCTGGTGCATCGTCCCGTTTGATGACCGTGATCGAACGCCGGAAGAACGGGCCGCGATGCTCGAACGGCTGGGCATCAGGCGGTACGCGTACGATTACCGGGCGAAGCATATCCCAACGTTCGAGGCCGAAATCGAAGCCTGCAAACGTCACGGTGTCGAACTGACGGCCTGGTGGTTTCCGACCTCGCTCAACGACGAAGCGAAACGCACGCTGGCAATCTTCGAGAAGCACGGCGTCACTCCGCAGCTCTGGGTGACCGGCAGTGGAGCAGCAACGAAGACGCCTGAGGAGCAGACGGCGCGAGTCAAAGCCGAGGCCGCTCGGATTCGGCCAATCGCGGAAGCCGCAGCAAAGATCGGTTGCAAAGTCGCGCTGTACAACCACGGCGGCTGGTTCGGAGAGCCGGAAAACCAGATCGCGATTATCAATGAGTTGAATCTGCCGAACGTCGGCATTGTCTACAACCTGCATCATGGTCACGAGCACGTTGACCGCTTTGCCGAACTGCTGAAGAAGATGCAGCCTTATCTGCTGGCGCTGAATCTCAACGGCATGATTCGCGACGGCGATCAACACGGGCAGAAAATCGTTCCGCTGGGCGAAGGCGAACTCGATCTGCGGCTGCTGAAAATCATCCGCGACAGTGGTTACAGCGGCCCGATCGGCATCCTGAATCACACGCAGGAAAACGCGGAAGCGCGACTGCAGGATAACCTCGACGGCCTGAACTGGCTGCTGCCGCAACTCGACGGCAAACCTGCTGGCGAGAAGCCGACACTGCGGACCTGGGCGACGAAGAAGACGGCTGCCGCCGCTGCGGTCCCAGGGACTGTTCTCGACGGGCGGTCCGAGTTTCGTTCGCCGCCGATCACTGTCCAGTGCCGCGTGACCCTGCCGCGTCGCGATGGTTTCAACATTTTCGTTGCCAGCGACACGAAAGCGTCGGGAGCGCACTGGGAACTCTTTTCATTTGCGGGCAACGGTTTTCTGACCGCCTATCTGCCGGGGATGAAGCCCGACCACGTTCGTTCGCCTGCGATGATCTGCGACAACCGGCCACATCACGTCGCCATGATTTACGAAGCAAAGCGCGTGCGGCTGTATTCCGACGGGCAGCTCGTTGCGGATCAGGAGGTCGAATCAACAGGCCGCGGCGTTGTGGCGGACGGGCTGGCCATCGGGCGACTCGTTGAAGGTGGCATCGGCTGCTCGGGACCAGTCGACTGGGTGCGCATCTCACGCGGAGTGCGTGAGGACGCCGTCGTGGTCGAGAAGCAGGACAACGTTCCAAAGCATGACGACGCCACACTGCTCCTCTGGGAGCGAGAAGCCGATGTACCGGGTAGCGCGACGAGCCAGTCAGCCGACGCGAATGAGTTCAAAGCTCCGGTCTGGTCGCAGGAGCTTGTCGATTCGCTGCTCAAAGACGCGATCGCAAAGGGCGATGCACATCGTGGCGCGATTGTCTTCAGCTCGCCGAAGTTCGCCTGTCTGCAGTGCCACAAAATCGGCGAGTACGGCGGCAGTGTCGGGCCGGCTCTGACGAAAGTCGCGGCCGAACGCAAGCCGCAGGATATCGTCGAGTCGCTGTTGTGGCCGAAACGCGAAGTGAAACCCGAGTTCGTCTCGCACATCGTCGTGACGGTCGACGGTCGCGTTTACAAGGGCTATCGGGTCGGCGCAAAGGAGCACCCGGTTGACGACAAAAGCAAGCCGCTGGTCCTCCGCGATCCGGCCTCGGGCGAGCAGGTCACGATCCAGCGCGAGAAAATCGAAGATCACCTGGAAGTCGGCACGCTGATGCCCGACGGTCTGACCGCGGCGATGACGTCGCAGCAGCGGCTCGATGTGCTGAAACTCGTGCTTGACCTCGGCCGGCCAGGGGGCTCAAAGCTGACGGACGTCGAATCGATCGTCGCGCACGCTCAGGCTCACGCGCACGGCCCGGCGAAGTTCGTATTCGATCGCAAGCCGCTGCATCCTGAGCTGTGGCCGAACTGGAAGCACCCGGTCAACCGCGACCGCGTTTACGACTTCTATCTCAAAGAGGCGGAACACTTCCGTGCGACGCATCACGCTCCGCCACTGCTGCCCGAGTTCCCTGGACTTGATGGCGGTGACCTGGGCCACTGGGGCAATCAGAACGAAGAGTTCTGGAAGGACGCCCGCTGGAACGACGCGAAGCTCGGCAGCGTTCAGGCCGGCGTGTTCCGCGGCGACAAAAAAACAGTCGCCCGCGGCGTCTGCGTGCGGTTCGGCGAGAACGGCGAACTTGCGGCCTGCTTCAATCCGCAGACGCTGCAGTATGAAGTTGTGTGGATTGGCGGCTTTCTGAAGTTCTCAGAAATCCGGCACGGCTTCGTCGGCGGTATCCTGATGGATGGCCAACCGCACGAGATTCCCGTGACCGCGCGGGCACTCCCTGCCGGCGCGACGAAAGAGAACACCAGGTACCGCGGCTTCTACCGTCACGGTGAGCAGACCGTTTTCGCGTACGAGATCGACGGCAGGCTTTATCTCGACGCTCCCTCGGTTGCAGACGGCAATCTGCAGCGCATCGTTGCCGCTGCGGACGAGCACCCGAACCGCGATGTCCTCAACGGCGGTCCGGCTCAGTGGCCGCAGGTTCTGGAAACGCCGATCAGCTTCGGCAAAGGCGAACCGTACGCAGTCGATACGATCATGCCGCCGTTCGAGAATCCCTGGAACACGCCGCTGTTTTTCGGCGGCCACGACTTCCTTCCGGATGGCTCGGCTCTCGTCTGCACGATGCAGGGCGACGTCTGGCACGTCAGCGGTTTCGAGTACCCGTCGAAGTCGGCGAAGTGGCGACGCTTCGCATCGGGGCTGCATCACGCGCTGGGACTGGTCATCGATGACGACGGCATCTTCGTGCTCGGCCGCGACCAGATCACACGGCTGCACGATCTGAATAACGACGGCGAGGCCGACTATTACGAATGCTTCAGCGACGCCTTTGAGACGTCGCCCGCCGGTCACGATTTCATCTGCGGCCTGCAGCGGGACCATGAGGGGAACTTCTACATCGCCTCGGGCAACCAGGGCATCGTGAAGATCGCAGCCGATGGGCAGTCGTCGGAAATCATCGCGACCGGCTTCCGCAACCCGGACGGTCTGGGCATTTATCCGGACGGCGTCATCACGGTGCCGTGCTCCGAAGGAAGCTGGACACCAGGCTCGATGATCTGCGCCGTCCGACCGGGAGTGACTCGCTCCGCACAGACGATCTCACCACAGATCGGCGGCCACTCGCCGCAGTACTTCGGTTACGGCGGCCCCAGGGACAGCCGCGCTCCGGACCTGCCATTCGTGTATCTGCCGCGCGGTGTCGACAACTCAGCCGGCGGACAGATCTTTGCGGACGGCGATCGCTGGGGACCGCTCTCCGGCAATCTCATTCACTTTTCATTTGGCGCCGGTTCGCACTTTCTCATCCTGCGTGACGAGGTCAACGGTCAGCTTCAGGGAGCCGCCGTGCCACTGCCGGGCGAGTTCCGTTCCGGCGCGCACCGCGGACGCTTCAATCCGCAAGACGGACAGCTTTACGTCAGCGGCATGCAGGGCTGGGGCAGTTACACGCCGGACGATGGTGATTTTGAACGAGTGCGTTACACCGGCAGCCGTGTTCAGCAGCCGGTCGCATTTCATCTGCACGAAAACGGCGTCGCCGTCACGTTCAGCGAGAAGCTCGACGCTGACGCCGCCTCAAAGGCAGGCAGCCACTTCGCGCAAGCGTGGAACTATCGCTACAGCGGCGGCTACGGCTCGCCGGAGTTCTCCGCGCAGCACGTTGGCACTCAAGGTCACGACACGCTGCCGATCGCTTCGGCACACGTGCTGAAAGATGGCCGCACGCTGTTCCTCGAACTGCCCGACCTGCAGCCGGTCAACGTGCTGCACCTGCTGCTGCAACCCGAAGCTGGCACGGACCGCGAGCTGTTCATCACCGCGCATCAACTCGACAAACCGTTTACTGACTTTCCCGGTTACCAGCCGGTGGCAAAGACGATCGCTCCGCACCCGATGATCGCGGACCTGCTGTTCGCCACGAAGAAAGTCCCGAACCCGTTCCAGAAGAAGCTGAAGGGAGCCCGCGAGATCGTCATCGAGACGGCCGGCAATCTGTCGTACGCAACGCGATCATTCACCGTGAAAGCCGGAGAGCCGATTCGTTTCACGCTGGAGAACCCTGATGTCGTCCCGCACAACTGGGCGCTGATCAAACCCGGCACTCTGCACCGCGTGGGCGACCTCGCCAACAGGCTGATCGCCAACCCGGAGGCGGCCGCCCGGCAGTACATCCCGGAATCCTCCGACGTGCTGGCCTACACCGACATCGTCCTGCCGCGAGAGAAGTTCACGATCGACTTCGAAGCTCCCAATGAACCCGGCCGCTACCCTTATCTCTGCACGTTCCCAGGCCACTGGCTGGTGATGAACGGTGAAATGATCGTCGAGTGAAATCTCACACAAAGGCACAAAGGAGGCGGACACAACCTCACTGCAGTTTCTTCGTGCCTTTGTGCCTTCGTGTGAGATTGGTCTGTCTTGATTGGCGAGACGGTCACCGCGAACCGAAGTAGAACAGCAGCAGGGCCAGAGCAGCCTTCTGATAATCGAGTGGCCAGGGGTCACTGCCGAGCAGTTCGGGCAGGCCGGCAGTCGCGACAACGCACAGAACGACCAGCGCTTTCAGGTCGCCCCACAGACTCGACACGGCTTTCCGGCGCCGGTGGCCCAGCCAGGTCGAGAATCCACGGACCAGACAGCCGACGACGTATGCCGCCACGATGCCCAGCAGCGAGAGCGCTCGCGGCTCCAGCAAACGGTTTTCCTGGTACAGATAGATACCCAGCACGACGAATGCGGCGATCAGCAGAAATCGGATCGAATGCCGCGGCAGAAACAGCGGATGTCGTTCGTTCTCGATCAGTCCCTCGGCCTGAATCTTCTTCACAATGTCCGGCGGTAGATTGATGAATCGCCGCGAGGTGAAGTAGTGAGCCAGCGCGATCAGCAGCGTCTCGACCCACAGCACGTCGAGGTCTCGTCCCAGCGCCACGCTGCGCGTCACGACGCCGACAATGAACAGTGTCAGCAGAGCGCGGACGCTGCCGACCGGCAACCCCAGCGGCGGACGCTTTCTCGGGTTCTCTTCGTAGTCCGGCATCGAAGCCCTTCCGAGGCGTTGCTCAGGCAAACAGCTCGGTGACGACTTTGCCGCCATCGGGGCCGGTCAGTCGATGATCACGGCCTTCGTGCCAGAATTTCAGGTCGTTTGCCGGCAGACCGAGCAGGTGCAGAACCGTCGCGTGCAGATCTCGAAAGTGGACTTTACCCTCGACCGCTCGTGCTCCGGTCGGGTCCGTCTTGCCATGAACGTAGCCGCCCTTCACGCCGCCGCCAGCCAGCCAGAACGTAAAGCCGTTTGAGTTGTGACCGGTCTCGTCCTTGCCGTCGCCCGGCGTGAGACCCGGTCGTCCGAACTCACCGCCCCAGACAACCAACGTTTCGTCCAGCAGACCGCGCTGCTCCAGATCGTCCAGCAGTGCAGCAATCGGAGCATCGGTGACCTGACAGTTCTCAGTCAGATCGCGACGGTGATTCTTGTGCTGATCCCAGCTTCCATGATTGACCTCGATGAACCGCACACCGGCTTCACAGAAGCGCCGAGCCAGCAGGCACTGACGACCGAAGTCTGTCACTTTGCAGGTGCCGACGGACTCTTTCTGCTGCCCGACCCGGTAGCGTTCGAGCGTCGCCTGCGTTTCCGAGCTGATGTCGAGTAGTTCCGGCGCTTCGGCCTGCATCCGGAAGCCGAGTTCCATCGACTCGATCACGCTATCGAGCTTCGCGTCGCCCGGACGCGCAGCGAGGTGCTCGCGATTGAGACTCTGCACAAAGTCGAGCTGCCGACGTCGCGCGGACAGCGGCAGATGATCGCTCGCGATGTTGGCGATTGTCGCCCGGCTCATGTCTTCGCCGTTCACGCCGATCGGAGTGCCGTTGTAGATCGACGGCAGAAAGGCACTCGAATAGATCGAACTCTTCGATGTGTTGATGCTGATAAAGCCCGGCAGATTCTGGTTCTCGGTTCCCAGCCCGTACGCGATCCACGATCCGAGGCTCGGCCGCTGCCGCAATCGGTCACCGGTGTGAAGCTGCAGAAACGACTGCGCATGAATCCCCGTGTCGGCGTGCATCCCGTTAATGACGCACAGCTTGTCCGCGTGCCGAGCCGTCTCGGGCAGCAGCTCGGAAATCTGCAGCCCGCTCTCGCCATGCTGCCGAAAGCGAAACACCGACCCCGGATGCGGCTTCTTCCCGGTCTGCGGCTTGTAATCCAGCGTATCCATCTGCGCCGGCCCGCCGCTCATGCACAGAAAGATAACCCGCTTCGCCCGAGCCGGGTGCGTCGCCACCTTCGGAACCAGTCCCCCCGTCGTTGCTGCCTGAGCCTGCGAGCCGAGCAAACCCTGCAAAGCCAGATATCCAAACCCGCACGAAGCGGTCTGCAGCATGTTTCGTCGAGAGAAGTTCATGGATGCGTCCTCAGAGGATCGTCCATCAGGTATACGGGCGGAAATTGACTTGATCCGCTATCGGATCTGCAGTGCCATCAACGTATCGAAATCTGCACGCCATCAACAGCGGCCGCAGCTCAGAACGTCTGAATGCAACGAAACTTATGCGGTCTCGCAATCAGCCCGATGGTATAGCTGAGTCTCAGTCCGGAAACTTCTGAGTGGTGCCGAATGTGAAAGCACGGGGTGCCGCAGATGGACAAACAGCGGCTCACGTTCATTCAATCGCCATCAGGAGTTTGGTTCCGGTACGAATCTTGTCGAAATCCAGTAAAACACTGTCATCGCTATCTCACTTTCCACGAAGTGCTTTCCAAACAGCGGGTTCCCCTCACTGCTCCGATTTTCCGAGTTCATGACTCATGGCTTCGTCGCGCAGGCTCCTTCAGCTTTTTCACGCCATCTGCGAGCGTGACTGGAATGCGGTTACGTCCGCAGCAGAAGGCGTTTGCCGCGAAAGTGATGAAAAAGGACATCATGCCATCGCTCGGCAGCTTCGAGGTTGCCTGTCACCCAGCGGCCATCGTAATGGTTCGCTCGCTCCACATAGTAAGCCGGCGATGAACGAATCAGCGAACAGCATTTCAAGTCTGATCCAGCTCATTACTGCATCGCACCACCTGGACGACGTGCGTCTTCGTCCTGAGCACCGAACGGAACTCAGTAGCGTGATTGCAGAATGGCGACATCGCGACGCACTCGCGGCCCGCAGCTTGGCCCCACGGAGCCGACTGTTCTTTCACGGCCCACCGGGAGTTGGAAAAACGATGACAGCACTGGCTCTAGGAAATGAGCTGGAGATGCCGGTTTATCTTGCGAGATTTGACGCCCTGATTGGTTCGTATCTCGGCCAGACTGCGATTCACTTACGCCAATTATTTCATTTCGCCGAAACTAACGAGTGCATCCTGTTGCTTGACGAACTTGACGCACTGGGGAAACGTCGCGGCAATCTGCAGGATGTTGGCGAGGCTGACCGCATCGTGATCGCTCTTATGCAGGAACTGGAACATTCGGAGCCGCGCGGGTTGATTATTGCGACGACAAATGTCGCTACTCACATTGATAACGCCCTGTGGCGACGCTTTGACCTGAATTTGACGTTCCCAGCTCCCACAAAACGCGAACGCGAGAGTTACAGTCGACAGGTCGCGAAGGAACTCGGACTGCGACTGACTGCGTCCAACCGGGAACGGTTGATTAAACATGCCAGCTATTCCGAAATCCGCAGCGACTTGATGACTCAAGCGCGGCGCAACATCGTCAGGAAGTGCGAGGAAGGCTATGGCCGGGCCGGACAATGAACCTCGCACGTATTTTCTGAATGAACAGCACGAACTGCGCGACGAGAAGTCCGGTCGCGCCGGAGCCCCGAAGTTCGGAGCGATCGACTGGGCCGATAAGGGGCAGAGAATTTCTCACAGCCTGAAAGCAGCAAAGACGGCCCTCGATCGTTCGCCTGATCCGCTCCACGAAAACCGCTACTACCTCGTAGCCAGGCCGGTCGTCACGGTTCCAAAGCGCCGGTCGAAAAAGGGCGTCGAGTCTGAGGAAGACGTTGAACCGAGATTCACAAAGAGTGAATCCCAGATCTTCGGGCGGCTGGGAATCGATCTTGTGAATGTCACAGCGGCGGGTGACGCTCTGGTTCACGCGACTCCGGATCGCCTGGAACAACTCGCCACACGGACGGCATTATTGGGAGCAGCCGGAGTCCGCGAACAGTCCCGCTGGTCGACACTCGATTCCTTTGAGCCGATCCCACCCCAATTACGAATCGACGATGCTTGGCTGAGCACGATACGTGGCGACGAACCTGTCGAGGCAATCATCCAGTTGCAGCCACTGTTGACTGCAGTCGAAGTGGACTCCGTCATGCGGGCTGTCGCGAAAGTCGTTGTGCAGCAACCACAGGAACGCATTCTGGGAAACGGAAGTGACCTCACAGGGCGACAGTGGATGCGTGGCCGAGTCACTCGCAAAACTCTGGTGAGACTGGCGCACGAATTCTTTTCCATTGAATTGCTGCACGCCCCGTTGACTTCAATCACGGCAGCGAGACGTCGGACAAGTCGCAAAGCTGTCGATCGCCAGCAGGTTTCACTGACATCGCCAGCGGCGGTTGAACGGCTCCCGTCGGTTGCTGTGTTTGATACGGGAATTCCGCCAGCCCATTTGCCGCTGGCGCGCTACCGTCGCGGTGAGTTCGTCGCTCGGCCGGACCTGACAACTCACCGCGGCAGTCACGGTTCCCTCGTGGCGTCGCGGGTCGTCTTCGGCGACCTCGACCTGTGGGATGGCTCAACTGTAGATGCTCAGTCGGGAGCCTGCCGGTTTGTGGATGTGAAATGCTCGGACGGCATTCACGACATCGACGACAAGACGGTAATCGATGCCCTGCCCGGAGTTGCCGGGGCTTACCCGGACGTCCGCGTCTTCAACTTCAGCTTTGCTGCGAAAAGCTCGCTCGATCAGTACGGGGAGGTTGACCGTACCGCGCAGCTGCTGCAGGCCGAACAGCTTGACAACTTCATTTTTGAGCGGGATCTGCTCATCACTGTGGCTGCGGGGAATTCACCGTCCGGCGTGATTCCCAATCCGCCGTATCCGAAACACCTCAATGATTCGCGATGGAAGCTCGGTCGCTGGGCCTTGGGCTTTAACACGCTGGTCTGCGGGTCACATATCGGTTCGATGAGTTCCAAAGGCCTGATTCGTCGCATTGGGTTACCAAGTCCGTTCACTCGAATCGGGCCAGGCATTGCCAAAGCTCCGACTCCGTCGTTCTCTGGGACTGGTGGCGACATCGCCGAGGATTACCGAACGACTGAGGCCGGAAGTAGCATCGGCGGACTGGGTGTGTGGTGCTGTGATGAACTTGGACGCTGGGAAGATCACTCCGGAACTTCGTTTGCCGTTCCACTGCTCGCGCGAGAAGCCGCGCTGGCACTGGATCACATTCAGCAGACGCAACCTGGAGTCCGCCCCTTTGCTGTGACAGCAAAAGCATTTCTTGCGTTGACTGCCAATCGCCCCTGCAATCCTGATCACCTCTCAAAGCCGGAGCGGGCGCTTTGTGACCGGACGCTTGGCTTTGGCGTCGCGTCATCGAGACGTCTGCAGCAGCCGGACGTTCATAAAGCGATCGCTGTCTGGCAGGGGATCCTGAACGATCCCATTGACGTCGCAGTGGTTGATCTTCCAATTCCACAGGACTGGCTCAAACAGGCGACTCATCCGCGAATGCGGGCAGTGATTGCGTATGACCCGCCCGTGAATCATGCCGCCTCAGAGATTTGGGCCTGCCGTCGAGTAAACGCCGTATTGCGACCCACTCCGGGAGGCGACGCGGTGAAACCCAAAGGGCGAGGCCATCAAAGTTATCCGCTGATCGACCGCCGCTACGATCTGCGCGATGCTGCCGCTGCTGGACCAAACCGGTGGCAATTCGAAATCAATTACACCGAGCAGAACATGGCGGCGTATCCCGCGACGGCGACGTTCTCACCACAGCAACGAATTGCGGTTGCGTTAGAACTGCTTGACGACAGTGAGCAGCCGATCAATCCGCACGCTTTCATCCAAGCAATGCCAAATATCGCTTCGATGAACCGGCTCAGCCATTCGGTCGCACTGACTCAATTACCGATGATGCTTCGAAGCAATGTCTGATTTAATCGAGATACCGGAATTCGTTGGTGGCCAGCAGGGCCTGGGACAGGGTGCTCCAGGCTTTTTCGCTTGAACTCAGTTCTGACTGCGTTTGCTGCACGAGTTCGATGGCCTGATCCAGTTCTACCTCGCTCGGGTCACGGCTGAGGACGCGGCGGAAGGCCAGGTGGACTCGTTTGGCGGGCTCGTTTGGCGTCTGCATGAGCAGCTCGGCGAGATTGTCTGCCTGGTTGATGACGAAATCGCTGTTGAAGAGGTGCAGGGCCTGGGCGGGGATGGTGCTCAGGTCGCGTTTGCCTGTCACTGCAGTGAAGTCGGGCAGGTCGAAGGCAGCCAGTTCTGGCGGCGGGGAACTTCTCAGGTAGCACAGGTAGATGCTGCGTTTGTTGCTCGGTTCGTGCAGGTTGCCGGCGAGGTTGACCAGGATGTCACGGTGGCGGATCAGTGAACCGTCGCCGGGTTGCAGGTCGAGTTGGCCGCTGGCGCTGAGCATCGCGTCGCGGATCGCTTCGGCATCCAGTCTGCGGCGGTTGTGGCGGGTCAGCAGCGAGTTCGTTGAGTCCTGTTCGAGCAGTTCTTCCGAGGCGGCGCTTGAAAGCTGGTACGTTCGGCTGAGCACGACCGCGCGGATCAGCCGTTTGACCGACCAGCCGTCCTGAACGAAGCGGGTAGCCAGGTGGTCGAGCAGTTGCGGGTGCGTTGGCCGGGCTCCGTAAACGCCAAAGTCGTCCGGGGTCGCGACGATGCCCTC
This sequence comes from bacterium, assembly GCA_016124895.1. Taxonomy (GTDB): domain Bacteria; phylum Planctomycetota; class Planctomycetia; order Planctomycetales; family Planctomycetaceae; genus JAPOLP01. The sequence continues at coordinate 272,112 of WGMU01000019.1, read as the reverse complement.
ACCGAAGAGGTGCTGCCAGATCCGATTGACGACGACGCGGGCCGTCAGCGGGTGATCGGGTCGCGTCAGCCATTGAGCGAGTTCTACCCGGCCGCTCTGCTTGTCAGGGATCGATACCGGATCGTCGAGGCCGCACGCGGAGACGAAGCCGCGCGGGACGACGTCACCGAGTTTTTTCGATTCGCCTTTGATGTTGATCTTCGCGTCTGCGGGTTCTGCTTTGTCGCGCACACCCATTGCCAGTGGCGTCCCGACGGGCCACTTCGGCTTCGGAGCGGGTCTTGGTACTCCGGTTGCAGAATCCTTCACGACGACGGTCTCGACGAAGTTTTCCGGTGGCAGCACTTTCGGAGCCGCTTTCAGGACGTGCAGATCGGTCACGGGAGCTGTCAGCTTTTCGTGTCCGGCAACGCCCCACATTGTCTCGGTGCTCGTGAAGATGCCGGCCAGCGCGTAATACTCGCGCGTTGGGACCGGGTCGAACTTATGATCGTGGCAGCGGGCACACGCGACACTCAGTCCCATGATGCCGCGGCCGACGACGTCGATCTGATCCGCGACGACATCCATATCGAAGTTGTCGTTCATCGCTTTGGCCGGCTTGGCTGCCATTGCGAGGAAGCCGGTCGCAACGATCTGCCGGTCTCGCTGCTCGTCCGAATCGGCAGGCAGCAGATCACCGGCGATCTGTTCAGTGAGAAACCGGTCGTACGATGTGTCCGCGTTGAAGGCATCGATCACGTAATCGCGATACCGCCAGGCATGAGGGAACGTCGGGTTGCGGCCCAGGCCATCGTTGCCATTTGATTCGCCGTAGCGTGCGACGTCCAGCCAGTACCGACCCCAGCGTTCGCCGAATTGCGGGCTGGCCAGCAGTGAATCCACAAGCTGCTCGACGGCCATCATTCGGTTGTGCCCGTACGCCGCGGCAAACTGCTCGACATCGTCAAACGACGGCGGCAGTCCAATCAGATCGAAGTACAGCCGCCGGACGAGTGTTCTCGGATCGGCGTCGCGCGTCGGTGTCAGCCCGGCCGATTCAATTCGAGCCAGCACGAACCGGTCGATCGGATCGCGCGCCCACTCTGCGTTCTGAACGTCCGGGATGGCAGGGTTCGTGATGGGGCGAAGCGACCACAGCGTCTTTTCGTTGTTGGTCGCGTCCTTCGACGGAGCGTCGGCGGTGCGTGGATCGACGGCTCCGCGCTCAATCCACTTCACGAAGTCGCTGATAACGTTTTCCGGAAGCGGCTCGTCCGGCGGCATCTGGATGTCCTGCCAGCGCAGGGCCTGAATCAGCAGGCTTTCGTCCGGCTTGCCGCTGACGATCGACGGTCCGGTTTCGCCACCTGTTCGCAGCCCGTCCCGCGTATCCAGCAGCAACTTGCCACCGAGTTCCTTCGAGTCCTGCGCATGACACTCGTAACAGTGCTTCACCAGAACCGGCCGGATGCGGTTCTCAAAAAACGCGACGTCCTTTGGCGAGCCGGATTCGGCGCGGACCGACGCCGGCGACAGCGTCGCCATGATCGACCACGCGATGACAGCGAGCCTGGGTAACTGGCCGCAGTGTTTCATGGTGAGGCAACTCGTTTTATCAGTCAGTCGAAGTAGCCGATGCGTGCAGTTCAGACAGCATCTCCCTCAGATTGTCGACCAGGATCACGGACGCGTCTTTCTGCACGTAATTGGTGCCGAGCCAGGTCTCGTAACCGCCCAGGCGATGCTGCTCCGGCGTCGGCAGATAACCATACCGCCCATTGGCCAGGCCGATCACCATTGTCTGCGGAAACGGGCTGCGGTCTTTCAGTTCGAGTCCGATCTCAACGAACGTCTCAAACGGGATGCCGCACACAGCCAGGTCACCAATGCGGATTGCCTGCAGTTTGACGGTCACCGTGTCTTCCTCACGTTCGGCGGCGTTCATCGTGCGCCGAGCGTATGCCTCAGCCAGCCGTGGCAGATTCGCGATCTCGTTCTTGTCGGTCATCGCCAGCACTTTTTTCGCCCAGGCCAGTTCCTCGTCCGTTGGACGCCGATACTTGAGGACGATCTCGCGCTGGCGCATATCGAGTGTCACGTTCGAGCGATGCTGCTCGATCTTCTGCTGCGCGAACCAGGCGGTGTCGGCGGCTTTCTGCGCGACGATGCGAATCTGCTCGAAGGGTTCGCGCGGCGGACGCGTCACTGTGAACGGGATGTTGTTGATGTCCCCCGATGTTCCGTTGGACATCATCGCGACAAAGTTCTCATCGCCACGCAGACGCGACGGCATCAGTCGGGCAAATTCACCGAAGTAGTCGGCCGAAATCTGAGCACGCGGCATCCCGCCGACATAGTGCAGCGAGTAATTCGCAAACAGCGCCAGCGGCTGCCGCCGCGCCGTCTGCACCGAGATGATCGTGATGTCCGGATCAGTCGGACCGGCGGGTCGGTCGAGTATCTCGGGACCGCGCGGCGGGTTCATCTTGACCAGGTCAATCCTGCCGAATGGATTGGGCTGCATCTTACCCGGCTTCAGGAACCAGCGACGATTGAAGACTTCTTCCGGCAACGGATGCGAGGCTGCCCCAACGGCCGCCGGCTGCAACGCGGCGTGTGCTTTGATGATTGACTGGGCGAGACCATCCAGCAGCACCTTGCGGTACGCGACTGCTGGCGCCGGCCCGTCGGTAACGTTCGATGGTGGGCCGCTGTGCGTATGCGTCGAGCAGATCAGCATCCGCTCAGTCGGAATGCCGGTTTCTTTCGAGGCAATCTGCTTCGCTTCTTCGATGATTTCCGGCGCGGCACCGAGACTGTCAACGACGACCATTGCCAGCGTCGTCGTCCCGTCATCAAGCACCATCGCGCGAGCGTACAGCGGATCGTGAGCACTCTCCGCCATGTTCGCATTGAAGCCGCCAGGCATGTTGAGCGGGAATTCCTTCGGCGTGATATCGACCGCCGCCGCACCGGCCCGCAACGCAGACGCCTGATCCGCGGCGACACCGGCAACCGGCAAGACGAGAAACAAGGCGACAGCAATCAAGTGGACTCTCATGATTTTCCTTCCCGAGCAGACCCGACGTTGGCTGAATCAGGCAGCGTAACCAAAGCGCGTGGCGGTCAAGCGGACAGCGCCACGTTGGCGCAAGATACGAGAATACAAGCACGACGTGTAAGCGAGTGCGTTCTACGTCAATGGCCTCCGTCAAGAAATCATTCAGACAACAGAAAGGCTGTTCGGAACTTCTGTGCAAGCGATCGGAAGCCACAGCGAGACGAGTTCGCCGGGATGCTGCCTCAGACGCCATCAGCACTCGACACGGCGGGGTGCTCATCTCACAGGTGGGCGGCCAGTCAATCGAGCGTGTTCTGCGATTGCTGTCTCTGCAGCCTTTCGCAGGCGGCTTCCAGCCGGCGGAGCAGTGTGTTGGCGCTGGCGAGTTCAATGGCCAGATCGTTGCGGAAATCGAAACAGGCTTTCGATGCGCGGATGCTGGTGATCTGCCGTCGGACCTGGCGGACCAGCGATTCCGCTGGCGCGTCGAACCACTCACCAAGCTGCTTTGCGGCTTCGCCGATTTCCAGGCCGCACGAACGGAGCGATTCCAGATCGTGATGTGTCAATGGTCGACGATCGGCAGCGATCGACTCGGCTTCCTGCGGCCCGAGACGATCCAGAAAGCTGGCAGGGCTGTGAATCTCTTCGAGACAGGCCTCCGCTTCCTTCAGGCCACGGCGGGCTTTTTCGTGCCGCGGCTTCTCTGCCAGAACTTTCCGATACCACGAGGCTGCGAGCTGGACGTTGCCAGACTTCTGAAAGACCAGCCCGAGGTTGTACCAGGCCTCGATCATGTCCGGTTGCAGACGAATCGCTTCCTGCAGCATCTGTTTGGCCTGACCGAAATCCTTCAGCTTGAGCCACGCGACACCGAGGTTGTAATACGCCTCGGTACTGCGCCAGTCGATCCGGATCGCCTGGTTCAACCACTCGATCGCCCGACGATAATCATGCATCCGGTTACAGACAGCCCCGAGGTTGACGAGTGTTGAAATCCGGTCCGGCTGTTTCTGCAGACAGCGTTCGAGCGTTTCAATGGCGACTTCGTGTTCGCCGGTGAGTGACTGAGCAACCGCCAGGGCTTCGAGCACTTTCGGCGCATTGTGTCCCTCATGTTCCAGCACGCTCAGCAGACGAATCGCCTGATCGAGATCGCCTTTCTTCAGGCATTGACGAGCTCGCGCGAAGACCTGCTGTGCTGTCTGAGTGTCGCTCATAATTGCTCGCTTAAGTCCAATTCAAAACCTCGTAAGCTGCTCCGTCAGTCCGTGTGTACAACCCGGTCATCAAGCCGACCTGTTTCAAACCTGCTCGCTTCCCGGTTCCAGCAGAAATGCAGAGTCCGAAAGGTCGGTTCCGCCGAACACGTCATCATCCAGCGATTGTTGAAGAGACTCAGCGAGCGACTCGCGACGTTTGACGAGACGAGTGACGCGTCCGCCGTCCTGAAAATCGACGTTATCCATCACGGTTCGCATCAGCAGAATGCCGCGACCATACGGGCGTTCGAGCACCGTTTCTTCAGTGAGATCCAGAAACGGCGCGGCGTCGAAGCCGGGACCTTCGTCGGCAATTTCCATAACAAAGTCGCTCGGTGAGTAGACGATGCGCAGCGTGACGCAGCGGTCCCGCCATGGAGCCGTCTGCTGCCGCTCGGCGGCCAGTGAGTGATACAGCACCAGATTGCTGGCCCTCAGTTCGGGCGGAAGTTCGAGACTCCCGTGATAGAGCGCGTTGAGCAGTGCTTCTTCCAGCGTCATGCGGATCCGGAGTGCTTCACGCGGCGGGCAATGCCAGCTTCGCTGCACGAGATCGTCGACCATCTCGGCGGCAGCCGTCAGCACTTCGGGGTCACACGGGAGTTCGTAAACCACTTCAGCACTTACGAGTCCCTGATCGACGCGGTCCGACAGGCTGTCACTGCGCCGCGACGAGAGCACTCGCGAGAGCGTTGCTGCGAGGTCTTCAGCGAGCCGCGACTTCGGAACATAACTCGCCGCACCGGATTCAATCGCTTCGACCGCCAGTTGCTCGCTGCCGCGCGCCGTAATCACAACAACAGACAATGACGGATACCGATCACCGATCGCCCGCAGCAGTTCCAGACCGTTCATGTTCGGCATCTGCAGATCAGTAACCACGAGGTCCGGCTGCGTTGCCTCCAGAATCGCCAGCGCTTCGAGCCCGTCTTCCGCGTGCAGCAGCCGAAACTGCCCGTCTGCCTCCAGCAGCCGCGTCATCAACCGGCGATCGATCGGCGAATCGTCAACAATCAGAATCACCGGCCCGATGACGTCCGGTGACGACTGAGCTGCGGCATCGCTGCCTGGCAGAAAATCTGACATGGTTGAGGCGACCAATCGCTGATGGGGAAGGGTTCGTTTCGTCACAGAGCGAACCAGGATCGATTCGCCAGTTCATTTAAAGTCCGACAGCACCGGCCGTTTCGGCGAGCCACTCTTCCAGTTCGCTGAGTGTCGGAGCGGCGTGCTGCGTCAACAGCTGCAGCAATTGCTCGACTTTGTCGATTCGCGACTCGCGGAGGTGCGATTCGAGTTGCCATGCGGTCTCCGCGAGCGCGCTCGCTCCGACATTGTCCGCAGACGTCTTCAACGTATGTGCCAGGCGTTTGAGATTCGTGAAATCGCCCGTTTGCAGATTCCGCTCCATCTCAGCCAGCCAGGCTGGCAGCAGTTCGATGACAAGTCCCGCAACCTCGCGGACGAGATCGATCGAACCGCCCATTCGATGCAGCGCCTTTGTTCGATCGACCGCGGCACTCGAAGTCGTGTCCTCCTCGTCACCATCTTCCACATCCGGTTTCTCTGACTCTGCTCCGACCAGTGGCTCAGCCGACTGCGCAGCGACCGACCCTGGCGGACTTTCAGTCTCGTCAGCCAGAGGAGCCGAAGTCGCCCGTTGCGTCAATTCGTTAATGGTCCGGAGCAGGGCCACTCGATCGATTGGCTTGGCTGCGTGAGCATCGCAACCGGCATCCTGACATCGCTGCAGATCCACCGGTTGAGCATTCGCCGTCAGCGCCACAATCGGCAGTTCATATCCGCGACTGCGGAGTTCGCGCGTTGCACCGAAGCCGTCGAGCACAGGCATCTGCATATCCATCAGGACGACGTCGAACGGTTGCCCTTCGGCTCGCGCGAGCCAGGCTTTGTCAGCGCCGTCGCGGCCGTTCTCTGCTGTCTCAACAATTGCGCCGTACTTCTGCAGAATCCGTGAAACGAGCAGCCGGTTATCCGGCGCATCGTCAACCAGAAGCACTCGGGCTGTCAGTGTCTGCTGCTCTGGCTGCAACACGGTCAGCGTCCGCGCTTCACTCTGCAGCAGCGTCCGCTGATCGAGAAGTCTGACGTCGAGTAATGGCCCGGTCGCGATACTGACGGTAAACGTGCTGCCGACGCCGACTTCGCTGCGGACGGTCAGGCCACCGCCCAGCAGTTCGGCCAGTCGACGGCTGATAGTCAGCCCCAGTCCGGTTCCTCCGAAGCGCCGGGTTGTTGTCACGTCGGCCTGGGTAAAGGGCTGGAACAGTTTTGAAATGTCCCGTTCCGCGATGCCTATGCCGGTGTCAGTGACGTCGAAGTCAAGCAGCGTGCCCTCTGTCGCGAGCTGCAGCGACTCAACCTGCTGCTTCATTCGGATCGTCACTGTGACCGATCCAGCTTCCGTAAACTTCAGAGCATTGCCCAGCAGATTCATCAGGATCTGCCGGATGCGGGTCGGGTCGGTTCTGATCCGATCGGGAATGGCGGTCGCATAGTCGACGCGCAGATCGAGATGCTTCTCCTTCGCCCGAATCCGCAGTGCCGCGATGACGTCGTTGACCATTTCGCGGACGGAAACCGGAACGAGTTCGACGTCGAGTCGACCAGCTTCAATCTTTGACAGGTCGAGAATCTCGTTGACCAGTTCCAGCAGGTGCTTCCCATTGCGGACAATCAGATCGACGGATTCGGACCGCTGCGTCGCCGACAGAGCCGGGTCGAGCAGCTCCTCACCAAAACCGATGATCGCAGTCAGCGGCGTCCGGATTTCGTGGCTCATGTTTGCGAGGAAACGGCTCTTCGATTCATTGGCCGCTTCGGCAGTGACGCGTTCCGTCTGCGCCTGTTGATTGAAGATCTCCAGCAATCGCGTCTGTTCGACCATGAGCGTGTGGACATCCAGCAGCTCAAACGAGCCATCACGACGATGCACGACGATTGGCTCAAATACGGCGTCGCCAGGGCGCTGCATGGCCAGATGCGACGCTTCCGCAATCGAGCAGTCTTCGTTGACCTGCAGCGGGTCGGGCCGCAGCACTTCGGTGACCTGCGAGACCGGCCGTGGCAGAAACAGCTCCGGCCAGAATTTGTGGCTGAGGCGTTCCAGAAAGCGGGCTCGTGGAATCAGACCCAGCAGTTTTCCTCCCGCGAGAACAATGACCCCCGGCAGTGCCGGCTGCTGCTCGAAGCGTTCCGCAACACTGCTCGTACGAACCTGCGAATCGATCACGGCCGCATGACAGGTCAACTGTCCGGCCGTCGGAATCCGGTGCGTGCCGGTTGCCGAAGGGGGATCAGGCTCGCGTTTCATGATTCGTTCAGGATCGTGTCAATTCTTCTGACGACTTCATCGCAGCAGCGATTCCACTGAGCCATCAGCTCAAGCCCGAAGCGGACACTGTCGAGAACGGTTCCGGCGTTGTTCTCCCGGTGCTCGGCAAGACTCTGCGCCTTCGGCTGCAGATCAAACCGCAAATGACCGGTCATCTGCTTTCGGATCCGCTCGGCTTCGACGAGCAGATCCGGCAGCGTCAGAGACTGTGGATCGAAGTCGCGTTCGGCATTCACCGCGCATTCTCCACTTAAACGTCACCTCTGTTCGTGTCCGAAACCTGACGTTGTCAGTGACGGGCACTGTTGATTGGAAGTGCCGGCAATGGCGACAGGTCCGGATTCGACAGCCTCACATTGCCCATGTGGAAAACGGTGAAGCCTCGATGAATTCTCGAAGTGTTTCCGTTTCGTCTGATTGAGCAGAAATCCCGCCTGCATCCCGGCAGCCGAAGCGAGGTCACTCGTCACCAGATGCCAGCGGGAGACGCCGAACCATTCATCAGAACAGCAGTTCTGACCCTGCAAATGAAGCCTCGACGAAGCCGCGATGAGTTTCTGGTGAGTTGGCTCAGCCGCAATTGTGATCGTGACTCAGACGCCTATGCTCCCGCCCCGGTGTGCGCCTCTGCCAGCAGGACACTTCGCGCTTCTGCGGCCAGTTCTTTGCCTCCGATCTGCCATGACACTCGCCCGAGGATGCTGCCGTATGGAAATCAGCCAGATGGGAACAAGCGAAGGCGCACTCGAGTTCGCCGTTGCTGGCGACATCGTTCAGAGCTACGTCAACCCGTCGATGACGTCGCAGTTTGCCGAACTGAACGGTGGTGGCGTCTTCGATCAGAACGTTTTGCTGGATGTCTCGGACGTGACGTTTCTTGACTCGAACGGTATCGGCTGGTTCGTCGCACTCGACAGCCAGTTCCGGAAGGCAGGCGGTCGGCTGATTCTGCACTCGCCGTCGCCGGTCCTGCAGCGCATCTTCGCCATGATGAAAATGACGACGGTCATCACCGTCGCGTCTTCACGGAGGGATGCGCTGGCCGCTGCGGACTCACCAGCGGTTCTGTCTCAGAACGTGGCAGAAGACCATGGGAATTCAGACAACGCCACCGATGCTGATTGCTCTGCCGATCGGATTGAAGCGGGGGAGTCAACATGAGCGTTGCCTCAACGATCTCACTGGACCTCAGACAGATCCCACTCGAAGGAGAACTGCCCGTTGCGGAAACCGCTGAGGCCGTGCTGACTGCCGCCGCGGAGATCGGCGCCAGCGATCTGTTCATTCTCAGCGAACAGGAGGGCGTACAGACGGCTGTCCGGCACATGGGAATCAACCGGCAGTTACGCAGCTACTCGACCGATTTCGGCCGCCGCCTGATCTCGCATTTGAAAGTCCAGGGCGGCATGGACATTTCGGATCGAGTTCATCCGGGCGAAGGTCGCTGGGTATTTGAACGCGAAGACGCTACTCCGCTCGACATCCGCATGAATTCGATCCCGACTCTGTTTGGCGAAGATCTAACGTGCCGCATCTTGAATCGCGAAACAGGCCTGCGCGATCTCGATCACCTCGGCCTGCTGGCGCACGAGTACCACAGTCTGATTTCGCTGTTGAAGAGTTCCAGCGGCCTGATTCTGATTTCGGGTCCAACCGGCAGCGGCAAAACAACGACGATGTATTCGTGTCTGCGGCATCTGAATGACGGTCGCCGGAAAATCAACACGCTGGAAGATCCGGTCGAATACGTCCTGCCCGGCGCGCGTCAGTCTCAGGTCAACCTGAAGCAGGATGTTGACTTTGCGTCGCTGCTCGTCGCGTGCCTGCGACAGGCTCCCGACATCATCATGATCGGTGAGATCCGGGATCCTGAAACGGCGAGCACCGCCGTTCGCGCAGCAAACAGTGGGCATCTTGTCCTCGCGACGCTGCACGCGCCGTATGCCGCGGCCACGGTGCAGAGCATGCTGGCACTCGGCGTCAACCCGCACTTCCTGGCGACGTCTCTGGTCGGCGTGATCTCGCAGCGGCTGATGCGCCGACTGTGCCCTCACTGTCGCACGCCGATCGATATGTCTGCAGCCGGGGCCATGTTTGATGACGTGCGTCGCTGGTTGGCCGACGGCGAAGGCCGGGTGATGTATTCGCCAGGCCGCTGCGAACACTGTCTGTTTACGGGCTACAGCAGCCAGATGTGCCTCTGCGAAATTCTGGTTTCCAATGATCGCATCCAGGAGATGCTTTCGAAGGATGAACCAGCGCATCTCATCGGAAAGGCGGCCGTCGAAGCCGGCATGATCGACTTTCAGCGGGGAGCCCTGCTTCGTGTGGCGCGCGGAGAAACGACGACGGAAGAGATGTTTCGCGTCCTGCCGTTCGATCGAGCAATCGCTTAACGCCGATCCGCACCACCGACTGCTGGACTCGACACGCGGTAATGAGGATGTTCGACAATGGAATACTCGATCGCGGTCGTCAGTGGACCGGACAACGGACAGACGTTTGCGCTGCGTTCGGGCCAGACGATTGTCGTCGGACGAGGACAGCAGACCGGAACGCGACTGCAGGATCCCAGCGTTTCGCGACAGCACTGTGAGATCAGCTTTCTGCGCGGCGAACTGCGGCTCCGCGATCTGGGAAGCGGCACGGGCTCATTCGTCAACAGCGTGAACGTGACAGAGGCCGTGTTGCGACCGGGCGACTGCATTTCGATCGGCGATACGGATCTGCGCGTCGAAGTGGTTGGCGGACTCGACGCGCCGACAATCGCTCCAGCGCGACAGGCTACGCCGCCAGTGCGTGATCTCTCGATGCTCAAAGACCAGTCGCTGCACTGTTTTCAGATCGTTGATGAAATTGCGCGAGGCGTCACAGGCACGGTGTTCCGGGCTGCTCGGCCGGACCGGAACGAGACTGTGGCGCTCAAGGTTCTGTGGCCGGACATCACGCAGAGTTCCGATGAGCGGCGACGTTTTGTCCGTGCCATGAAAACCATGCAGCCGATCCGGCATCCGAACATCGTTCGGATTCTGAACGCCGGCATCACGGAGGTCAGCGATCGCCCCGAACCGCTGTGCTGGTTCGCGATGGAGCTTGTCGACGGCTTCAATCTGCAGCAGCTCACGAGGAATCTCGGCACGGCAGGGATGCTCGACTGGCAGTACGCTTACCGGGTCGCCGTCCACGTTGGTCGGGCACTCGAAGTCGCTTACCAAAACGGCATCGTCCATCGGGGCATTACGCCGGAGAATGTACTGATTCCGCGGGCCGAACGGATCGCAAAGCTTGGTGATCTGATGCTCGCCAAAGCGCTCGGCGGCATCGCCGCTGACCAGATCACGCGGCGTGGTGAACTGATTGGCGAGATTCCCTACATGTCTCCGGAGCGGACGCGCGGAGAAGACATCGACCATCGCTCCGATCTCTACAGCCTCGGAGCAACGCTTTACACCGTGATTACCGGGCAGACGCCCAGCGACGCACCGTCAGCGGCAGCAATGATCAGGCAGATCCAGGAAGGCGAGCCCCTGCGTCCGCGGACGTTTCAGCTTTCGATTAACGACATGTTCGAAGGTGTTGTCCTCAAGCTGCTCGAACGGCGTCCGGCTGACCGCTACCAGACGCCGACCGAACTGCTTTCGGATCTCGAGCGTGTCGGCCGCTTTGCCGGGCTCAAACCTGTCTGATGATCAGCAACCAACGTGATCCAGCCTGGCGTCGCCGTTTCCGGCCGGTTCTGCTGCGAGTTCAATTTCGATCATGACCGATCTCTCCGATTCTCTGCATGAAGATTCGACACGCCCGCCTTTTCGCGGTGCCAGGCCGGTCGTCAACGGCACAAACGGATCGGCGACCGGCCTCCTGAAGCCGCGGTCGACGCGTCACTCCTCGACGTCGCTGTTGCAGAAGCAGTTCGGCGACTACGAACTTGAGGACGAAATTGCGCGTGGTGGCATGGGTATTGTCTACAAAGCGCGGCAGGTCAGTCTGAATCGAACTGTCGCGCTGAAGATGATTATTGCCGGCCGCCTCGCTTCCGCGGCGGACATTGAGCAGTTCTATTCCGAAGCCAAAGCCGCCGCGGCGCTGAACCATCCGGGTATCGTGCAGATTCACGAAGTTGGTCAGATCGGCGACCAGCACTTCTTTTCGATGGAATACGTCGCCGGACAGACGCTCGCGCAACGATTGATCGACGGACCGCTGCCTCCGGAAGAAGCAGCCGTGCTGGTTGCAAACGTGGCGGATGCGGTCGAGTTCGCCCACTCAGCAGGCATCGTGCATCGAGACATCAAACCGGCCAATATTATTCTGGATGCGAGCGGGCATCCGCATATCACGGACTTCGGAGTCGCTCTCTACAACGAAGGGGGCACGACCATCGAATCCAGCACACCAGTCGGGACGGTCAGTTTCATGCCGCCTGAACAGGCTGCCGGCGACCTGGACCTCATCGGACCGGCTTCGGATATCTACTCGCTGGGAGCCACGCTTTACTGCCTGCTGGCGGGACATCCGCCGTTCCGAGCAGCGAACCCGTCTGACACTCTGGTCCAGGTCATTTCACGGGAGCCGATTCCTCTCCGCCGATTGAACGATCGCATTCCGATCGACCTCGAAACGATCACCGCCAAATGCCTCGAAAAGGATCCGACCCGACGCTATCCGAACGCGCAGGAACTGGCGCTCGACCTGCGGCGGTTTCTCATGCTGGAACCAATTCAGGCACGGCCGACATCGCAGTGGGCGCACCTCGTGAAGTGGTCGCGACGAAATCCGTCTCTTGCCCTGCTGACGGCCGTACTGATCGCATCAGTGGCGGCATTATTCGCGACAGGGCTGATGTACAATTCACTGTTGCGCCAGGAGCGAACGCTGGCTCAATCGTCCGAACGCCGGGCGTTGCAACTGCTTGGCCTGTCAGATGCTCTGCTGACTGAACTCGGTCAGCGGCGCAATGCAGCGACCGTCGATTTTCTGCAGCAGGCGATGAGCCTCGGCAGATTGCGTGCGACCACTCATCGCGTGGTTACTTCTATGTCGCGCGACCAGGCGGTGGTTCCGATCGAAGTCTTTGAACATGAGGCTGCTTTTTTCAGCGACAAAACAGCTCCCCAGTTGCGACCTCTGATCGACCGGACTCAGGACGCCATCCGTGACTGGGCTGACGGTCCGGTCCCGCCCAATCTGCGGGATGTGGCGGACGACCTGCAGGCGACGTGTATCGACATTTGGCGCGAGCTGGTGGACACAGATCCCGAGGCTCGAGATCACGTCGCTCGTGTTGTGCGTACGCAACTGGCTCAGACGATCAATCTGATTCTGGCATCTCGATCACGCACTGACGCGGCCGATCTGATCAGCCGATTCGAGCGTCTGCGCACCGGAGTGCTGCCCATCGTCGGTCTGCGCGAACTGAACGCTTCATGCTCGAGTCTGGCCAACGCGTTCGATCGCTGGCCCACCCAGCAGACCGGTCGACAACTCGAACGTTCCCTGCCTGCTTCCGTCTGGCCCTGGCCGGAACTCGTTGAGTAGTGCGTACGTTCGCAGGTGACACGTCATACGGTCAGTAACAGGTCGCCGCCGCCCAGCGTCTCGTATCCCGGCTCCGAAACCATGCAGGTTGAGACAGACGTTCTATTCGTCGCCCATCAGACGAATATCGCTGGCACTTCCCATACCCGCGGCAGCTTCGTCCTCAAAGCTGTCGTCGAGGTTCTCGCTGAAGTCAGGGAATGAGTCCATCACTTCGGTGCGGTCAGGGCGGCCTTCGTTCGGGTCAGGCTTCTCGTCGGGGCCGAGATAAACTCGAAAGCGGGCATTGGCGAACGCGATTTCGTCGCCAGGGAGCAGAGCGCCGCGAGTGACTCGCTGACCATTGACCTTTGTGCCGTTTGTACTTCCCAGGTCACGAATGAAGAGCAGGCCGTCAGTTTTGACGATGACGCAGTGCAGTTTGGAAACACTCGATCGATCGAGGTAGATGTCACAAACTCCGCGCTTGCGGCCGACGACGGTCACGTCTTTTTTCAGGACAATCGGGTGATCGCCGTCGATCGAAATGAGTTTCGCAAGCATGGCCCCATCCGGGCTGCTGCCTGACCGACAAACGAAGGGACGCGCGTTGGCTGACGATCAAAGTGCTGCGTCGTAACTCGTTGTGGACAGGCGGATTCGCCAGCGGGCAATTGTCCGACACAAAACCGTTAAGTCAAGCTGTCCGTCGCAAAGGGACAGATATCCGGGATCTGCCAAACCGGCTTAATTCCTACAGGCGGCCTCGCCGTCGCTCCACTCGGGAGAAGTGGCATACCCGAACCGGCCATGCTTTCAGCACGCGATTCGGATTCGATGCGTTCGCCGAACGTTGAAAGAAGGTGCTCTATCAGGCTCCCGATTTCATTTTCATTCGCGAGTTCAGAGCGGCGGTTGTTTACGTCGGGCTGAAGTTTGCCACTCTCGGAATCGTGGCAGGGTGCTCAGGCAGGTTCCGCCCAGCCTCCACAGCGCCGTGCTGGAGCACGGTGCTGATACCGGTACATCCCGCACGGGGATGTGATTTCGACACGTTTCTACACGGCGCCAACCGTCGCCGCATGATCAGCCGAAACTGCCTGCCCGAACGGGGCAGGACGCTGTGCGAGAAAGCCGCTCAAGCCGTCTTCGATCAGCGGCATACTGACTCCAAGCAGTCCCCGTGCGGCGGAACAGTCGAGCGTCGTCTCGCCGCGATCGCGTCCGCTCACGGCAACACTCAGCAACGACTCGTCCGGAATAATCACGGCCGAACGGTCAGCGACGGCACACAGTCGCTCGGCAAACTGATAGGGGCTCATTCTCTCGGCGCCGCCCAGGTGCAGGGTGCCACAGAGCCCCTCTTCGTATGCCTTCCGGACAAGCACGCCGAGATCGCTTGCCAGGACCGGCGAAGCATGACGCAGAAAGTCGACACGTTCGACGATGCCGCGATCGATTTCGGCCAGCAGTTGCTCGGCGAATCCCTGACCAGCAGAGTACGGACTCCAGCCAAAAACGTTTGTGCGAATGATGAGCGCTTCCGGCTGCGCTTCCAGCACCGCCGTCTCGATGTCGCGGAGCCGAACGGCGTCCTCCTGAGAACTGAAGTGTTCGTCTTCCTCCGTGTGTGACATCCACGGGCCAGCAAAAACGGCGTCGGAAGACAGCATGGTGAACCCGGCACCGCAGCGGGCCGCCGCCTTCGCCCAGTCGATTGCCAGTGAGTCGTCAAAGCCATTCGCCACCAGCGGACGATCCCAGGAAGAGCGAGCCGCTCGGCCGCAGAAGATGATCCAGTCAGGGCGAATCGTCTGAGTGTGCTGCTCGATCGCTGCAGAGTCTGTTGATTTGAGGTGAAGCGTTCGGCACTGACTGATCTCGACGCCGGGCTCACTTGCCAGTCCGGACACGCGATGGGTTGCGCTCAGTGCTGTAGCCAGACCGGCTCCCGCAATGCTCTCCACTCCGACGATCAAAACCGAGTCCATGTGTCGCCTCCGTGCGATCGACAGTTGACGGTATCGCGGTCCGATCAGGATTCGAGGACGCACTCGGGCAAAAACAAATTGCCCTGTCGAATTTCCTCAGCCGCGACGGGATGGCTGACTGGCACTGCTCCCTCAGGCAGTCAGCAGATCCGACCGAGAGTATACGGCTCGTTTGAAAAACCAACCAAGACGACTTTGAGTGCGACCCTCACGGCGTCGAGTCCTCGCGCTCACTGGGAAACCCCACCAGACTCGTCCGCGGGAATTCCGTGGGTGAGCGGTTCACGACTGACGGTGCCGCTCGATACTATCCGCCCTCCTGGCAATCCTGACAGCGCCGCTGACCTCGAACCGGCAGGCACATCGGCATTCATTGAGCGACGGAAACGAAACATGAGCGTTCGCGGCGTACGAGGCGCAACGACTGTCGACAGCGATACTCCCGCAGTGATTCACGAAGCGACGCGCGAACTGCTCGAAGAAATCGTTCGCGCGAACGAGATCGCTTCATTCGAGGAAATCGGTTCGATCATTTTTACGACAACGATCGATCTGACATCGACGTTTCCCGCCGAAGCCGCCCGAGCCATTGGCATGAGTCAAGTGCCGCTGATTTGTGCTTCCGAGATCGCCGTGCCTGGTTCCATGCCACGCTGCATCCGTGTCATGCTGCACTGGAATACGGAGCGACCGCAGTCCGAGATTCAGCATGTCTATCTGCGTGAAGCCAAACGTCTGCGTCCGGACGTTTCATCGGCTCAGTGACCGGACGCATTGTGCGAGTTCGGTCGCCAGCCTCACCGGAGGCTGGCCATCATCAGAAACGGCCCTCAGCTCCGGCGAGTTCGCTGATTTCAGCCATGCTTAACAAAAACGGTCCTGTCATGCTGGACACGACAGGACCGTCGTGTTCTCAAGCGTCGCAGTGCTGCAGTGAGAACTGCCGCAGACGATACGGCCTCGGCGCCGGTTACAGAATTGCCTTCACGCGACTGAGGAACTCCTTGTTCGTCGGAAAGCGTTCCATTGTTCGCGTCAACTGCTCCATAGCCTCAACCGGGCTGAGCGAAATCAGGCTGCGGCGGAGCATGATCACGCTTTCGAATTCTTCTGGTGGGAAGAGCTTCTCTTCGTGACGGGTGCCCGAGCGGGTGATATCGATTGCCGGCCAGATGCGCCGATCGGCCAGGTCGCGGCTGAGCACCAGTTCCATGTTCCCAGTGCCTTTGAACTCCTGGAAGATGACCTCGTCCATCTTGCTGCCGGTGTCGATGAGGGCTGTCGCAACAATCGTCAGCGATCCACCTTCGTCGAACTGCCGTGCGGTGCCGAACAGCTTCTTTGGAATGTCGAGTGCCTTAACGTGCAGACCACCGGACATCGTCCGCGATTCCCTGGCACCACCACCACCACTCCACTTGTTAAACGCACGAGCCATACGCGTGATACTATCCATCAGAATGAAGACGTCTTTGCCGGCTTCGGCCATACGCTTCGCCCGCTCAATCATGAGCTGGCTCATTCTCACGTGACTTTCCACATCGCGGTCCATAGATGACGCGATCACTTCACCCTTTACGCGCCTCCGCATTTCCGTCACTTCTTCCGGGCGTTCATCAATCAGCAGGACCATCAGGTGCATATCCGGGTGATTGGCGCTGACCGCATCGGCAATATCCTGCAACAGCATCGTCTTGCCGGTTCGTGGCGGAGCAACGATCAGAGCACGCTGGCCCTTGCCCACCGGCGTCAGCAGGTCCATCACCCGCATCGTGACCGGACGTGGTCCGGTTTCGAGCCGGATCGGCTGGAACGGCGTGATCGGCGTCAGATCCTCGAAGGGCTTCATCGCGTTGAACTCTTCGAGCGACTTACCTTCAACTGTTTCGATCTCCTTCAGTCTCGGCCCCTGATTACGAACGCCCGGCCCGACTTCGCCGCGAATCAGCACACCCTCTCGCAACCGGTTGCGCTCGACGAACGAACTCGGGACAAACGGGTCGGATTCCTGTGCGAGATAGTTCTTCTGCGGGTCCCGCAGAAATCCGTAGCCTTTCGGGTGCAGTTCGAGCACGGCTTCAATCGTACCTTCGACCACTTCGTCACTGGGCAGAACCGATCGCACGCGAGGCGCTGACTGCCGGCGACGGTCGTTTCGATCATTGCGATCGTGTCGATCACTGCGCCGACCTCGACCACCGGACGGATAACCGCCGCGGTCATTCCGGTCACGGTCATTTCGCTCGCCACTCGTTCCCCGTTGTTCGTCTTCGTATCCACCGCGACGCCGGCCTCGGCCTCGACGTCGTCGACGGCGGCGCGGACGGTCATCGCCGTCCTGCTCTGGCCGCTCTCCCCGCGCTTCGCGTTCTTCATCGAGATCTCGTTCGTCGCGGGCCTCGTCAACGACTTCCTGGTTGTCGTCTTCGTTGCGTTCAACGCGTTCGCCCCGCCGAGGCCGACGCGGTTGGCGTCGCGGCGGAGCTTCCGCTTCCGCTTCCGGAGCCTCGTTTTCGACAGACTCGGCAGCAACTTCGACTTCATCGACTTCGCGTCGTGTCACCGCCTTCTTACGGCGAGCGGCTTTCTTGCGTCGCGGCTTCGGCTCGTCATCAGATTCCTCAAAAATCACGTCTGACGCGTCATCGCTGGATGACTCGACGGCATCGCTTGTCGCGGAATCGTTTTGCGGTTTACGGACGGTGCGACGACGGCGTGTGGTTGTTTCGGAATCAGAACTTTTCGTAACCATTTACATGTCCCACGGACAGAGGAGCTTCAGTGAAAGAGCAGGCGTCCCGCGAAGAAACCGGACAATGCGGTCGGGACGGCAGTCGCAAGCAGGGCGACAAGTCGAAGAATGCTCCTGGACCAGTTGTGAGAAGCCGGCAGGCTTGTCAGAGGATTTCGACGTGGCACTGACCGCACCGCAGGTGGTGCAGCGGCTGCGCCGCGAAGGTCGTTGTCGACACGAAACCTGACACGGCATCGGGCCGAGATTCAACATCCTGAAAGATTGAGGGTGCATCGCAGCGACGAGCAGCCTCACAGTCGGAAACAACGTCGTTACTGAGAATTCAGTTCCGGCCGGATTTCCGACGAAGTGCGTTCATTCCTGAAGGCACCAGAGCGGACAATGTCACGGGGTCACACCGTTCCCTGGTGGCTTCATGACGCGGAACCGCTGTCCGCAAAGCGTCGTCAAGTCAAAAAGAGGCACGACGATTCCGCCATCTCCATGATGACGGCTCATCAGCAATGAACCCGCTCATCAGGTTCAGTTCCACAATCAGTCACGTCCCGTGAAGTCGATTGCAGGCTGAACAGAACCGGGACCAGTTTCGAGCGAACTCATGCGCCGGAGAAGCAACAACACTTCTGCTGCCATCGCGACGAATGAACCGCTCGCAAATCAGCAAACCGTTGAAGTAATCCAGCGAGCTGAAACTGCACATTGAAATCTGTGATGTGCCTTGCAGCACGGTGCAGTCAGAAAGGATCAAGTAAGCCTTCACCCGGCAAAGATTGTCGGCCGCGTGAACGGGCCAGCAGAACGGGAAGGCGTCACAACCCAACGGCTGCGGCTATCTTAGTCCCGGTCCGCACTCTGTCAATTCAACTCTTCGGGGTGATTGATCAATCAACTTGAATAAATCCGGAATAACCGGATCAGACGCCAGAACTCGCCAGCCGCACCTGAGGTTCAGTCTGGCGTCGGCATCACGGAAGTCACTCGGCGTCCTGAATTCCTGCGGCATATCAGCCGATCGCCTCGAACTGAGAGTCATTCAAACAGGCCCAGCGGAAGTAAATCTGCTGCTCTTCACAGCGGTCGACATAGCTCTGAGGGATTTTCGCTACCACCGCGTCATCCCATTCCACGAAGTAGCGGAATGGAGCCTTTCGCCCGGATACTTCAACGATCTTCCCTGTCCAGTCACCGAATGAGACATCCGGGAAGTCCGGGGAATTCACCGAGTTGTGGACGCGGATCGCCGTCCCGACCGTCAGTCTGGCGGTCTTGTTGCGGACGGGCGTCGACGTCTTTTCGGCGGGCGAAGAGTCGTGGCGTTCGGTCGTCAAGCTGCTCATTGGACTGTCCTGGTCTGAATGAAGTCTCAAAGCGGAGCCCTTGCAATCCGGATGCAACGGCAGCACTGCTGATCAAAGAAACGTGGTCTGTCGCGGCCGCTTGTTGATGTGAGTCCGGAAGGTGTGGACGCTTCCGTTTCGTGGGCACCAGGCCGCTGCAATCCTCAGTGAGCTGCAACGGCCGGGAGGCTCGAAACCTGGATCCCGGGTTGCCTTGAAGGGATACCTGTGATTGGAACGCCGAGCTGAACCGGCTGCTCCCCTGCTGATGCCGTCTGCTGTGTCGGAACTGGCGGCATCAGCGTCACGATGGGTTGTGTCGTCGGAGCCTGAGCAAAGACTGGCTGCCCGAGCGCAGCCGGGGATGCTGGTGATGTCTGATGCCAGGCTGGTCCGCCCAGTTGAGCCACGCGGCTCTTCACCTGCGGCTGGTGATAATTCTGATAGAGCGAGCGACGATACATCGCCATCGCTTCGTCCGAGCGTCCCTGATCCTGATAGACCTGGCCGAGATGGGCCAGTGCGGTCGAGTTCGACGGATCTGCCTGCAGAGCGCGCCGCAGATTCTCTTCGGCCGCGGCAGGGTTTCCGGTCTCGCGGTTCAACCACGCGAGTTCAATGTGCGACTGCGGAACGTACGGCTGCGATTCGGCCCAGGCAGTCAGCAGACTGTTCGCTTCCGCCACGCGTCCGTTTTCTTTCAGCATTTTCGCGAGGCTGTGATAGGACGGCTGATGCGTCGGATCGACGTCGATCGCCCGCCGGAAGAGCTGCTCGGCCTGAACGGTGTCGCCTTGTTTCCACAGTGACGAACCCAGGTTGTGCAGATAGTCGGCATTCGTCGGATCGTCAGCCGCCGCCATACGGAAGTAGCGACTCGCCTCTGCGAAGTTTCCCGACCGGAAATTCCTGGTGCCCGCCTGGTTATTGAGAAAGCCGCTCGAACGACTGCAGCCCGGAAGCAGCGTCAGTCCGCAAGCCAGCGCGCAAACGATCAACCGTAGTGACGGCATCGTGCTGGTACTCCAGGTTGGAACAAAGGGAAGGACAGATTGGAGATGGGTTCGCAGCCGGGCAGGAACTCGAGGACCGAGTTGGAAGGAAGACACGTGCGATGATTCGCAACGCGCAATCTGCCGGGCCTTTCGATTGGGAGCGGGACGTTAGCCGGGATTTCGAAATCACTGCAAGACCGATTTCCAGGTCTAAACGGCGGAGAGATTCGCAGACGATCCGGCTCCCGCTCATCAGCTCCGCTCATGCGTGTGCCACTGGATCTGGCAGTGCCTGGGTTTTCTGAGGCACCGGCAGAGCCAGGGGCACACATCTATCCAAAGCCGATTGCAGACGCGTTGAAGCGATCCCGAGTGCCGGTGTCGCGGTTTCTCAATCTGTCACGCTGAGACGGATCTCATCCGAGTTCGCTTTCAGTTCGGGTGCGTACATCGCCGAGGCCTGTGTCGGCAGAGCGTGGAACATTCCGGGGATCTCCGCCCGCAATCGATAGCTCACTGAGTGCAGTCCGCGAGGCAGTGCCCGCACAAAGAGCGCCACCTTTTCGTCGTGGTACTCAACGTAAGCTCCCATTTCGTTGCCGGTATATCCGCTACGCAGGTCGACAGGCTCAAACCCGGCCGCCTTCGGATCCTCGAAGACAAGGTACTCGTAATCGTTCTTGCTTTCGATTTCGAGTTCGACTTCGATCAGGTCACCGCTCGTCACTGTCGCCAGATCGTCAAGAACTTCCCGCTCGTACTTTTCGATTTTCTGCGAAACCACCTGGCCGCGAGCGCCGGCGACAACGGCCGTGGCGTCGACTCGCTTCAGCCGGAAGTACTGCCGCTGAACTTTGACCTCCAGACCAGCCTTCGTGATGAACTCTTCGAGAGTGAAGTTCGTCACATAGGCGTTGAAGTAAACCGGTCCTGTCCCCTGCCTGCGGACTTCAATGATGTGCTCGCCCGAGGTCAGTTCGTCGCCTTCCAGCACAAACTGATTCTCGAAGCTGAACAGGTTCTCGGCAGTGATGCGGACCGACTTCCGTGACTGGCCATCAATGAGCACTTCAATCGTCATGTCCGGCCGGTCTTCGTCGCTGGCTCGCAGGTAATCCGCCAGAGCCTCGATGCAGTACGCGGTTTCGCGAGTGCTCCGCCAGTAATCGCCGTTGTGGCGGTTATTCAGCAGATACTTCGCGAGTCCCGCCGCCCGCGGACTTTTCGGATCGGTCGCCGCCAACAGCTTCAGATACCAGGCATTCGCTTCCAGATCGTTACCCCACCAGCTCCACCACCAGGTTCCCTCGGGCAGACGCAGATACGCCGTTTGATTCTCGTCATCTTCGACAACGAACTGCTCGATGTTCCGTTTGAGCATCGCAAGCCGCTCGTCCGTCGGGTCGTCAACCAGCGTCAGCGCGAACAGCACCTTGCCGTACACGGACAGATGCGTCCGGTCGCGGTACAGGAAGTCTTCCATCCCGGTTGACGGCTGATTGGCATCGCGAGCCAGCGTCGAGAACACCAGCGCATCAAGGTCTGTCGCGCGATCCTTCCACGGCTTGACCTTCGGGTCGAGTTGCGAGTTCTTCAGCTTCTGAATCTCTGCTGCCTGGTATCGCTTCAGCCACTCGATGCCGCGTTCCAGCGTGCCAGGCACAAGTGCCGCGTCGTTCTCCTGCGCAACGGCCAGCCCGTGAACGACGACTGCCGTCGTGTGCGGGTAGGAATGCTCGCCGAAGCCGCTGAACCAGCCCCAGCCGCCATCGGAATTCTGCATCGAGGTCAGCCGTTCGACGCCACTTTTCACCATGCGCGTCACTTGAACCTCGTCAAACACCGGGTTGCGATCCCACATCTTCCAGCGTTCGCGGCGTTGTCGATCGTCGCCGATTTCCTGCGCATTGAGGTTGGTTCGTTTGTCACGGATCGCCTGCAGGTCGAGGTCCATGTTGCGCAGAATCGAGTGCGTGATCACAGTCGGCACGAACCGGTTCAGCGTCTGTTCCGTGCAGCCGTACGGGTAGCTGACCAGGTACGGCAGAGCGTCGACCATCGCGCCGGCCAGTGTCGGCGAGTAACGAATCTCCAGCCGCGACTGATCCGGCCGCCGCTCTTCCGGCACGCGAACTGTGATCGACTGGGAAGTCTCGTCGCGACGCACGACGCCGGAGAACGATTCCGTTTTCAGGATCCCGTGAACGAAACACGGAAACGTCATCTGCATCGCGTCCGACTCTTCGTCGGTCAGCGCTTTCATGCGCACGATGGCTTCGCCTTCGGCCGTCACTTTGACTCGCCAGTCGACGCGCTGCTCGCCGTCGGCCGGCACCATTACGCGTTGTGTCAGCGGCGCCTCCAGCGATTCCAGCGTGCCGCCGTCGAGTTCCAGCGCGACGTCAACCTGCTTGTCCTCGTCCAGGTAGTTATGCACGTTGGCCGAGAGCACGACTTCGTCGCGTTCCACAAAGAACCGCGGCGCCTGCAGCCGAACGAGCAGTTTCTTTGCGGTGACGACTTCTGCCGTCCCTTCGCCGACGCGGGTTCCGTGTCCCATTCCCCAGACGCGGATCTTCCACGCAGTCAGGCTTTCCGCCATCGGGAACGTGACCGTTGCTTCGCCGTTTTCGTCAGTCGTCAGCGCCGCGGTCCAGAATGCCGTATCGGCAAAGTTCGAGCGGACCGTCGGTTCGATGTTCGCTGTCGACTGAGCGTCACCTGCCGGCGCCGCATCGGCCGCCACTGCTTGGTCCTTCAATGCCTCACTCGCTAGCGCTGCCTGCGGGAGTGCTCCACCAAACGCACCGCCGCCGCCCACTCCACCGCCGCCGCCAAAACCAGACATTCGTCCCGAGGTGCCCGTCCCGCCCTTTCGCAGAGCCCGTCCGCGTATAGCCAGTCTGTTTTCGACAACGATGTCGCCAAAGACACCAATGTTTGACATGCCAACTTCGCCCGGTCGAAACACCGGACCGGACCAGCGATCGAGACTCGACTGTGTCTGCGGATTGTGATGCCGTCGCCACTTCCAGAAGAATTCTCGAATTTCCGGCACGTTCGAGCCACCGGAAATGTACTCGACGCTGCGGTCGTAGACGCTCATCGCCGTCGAACCAACGAATGGTTTGCCGTCGTGATCCGTCACGCGGACTCGGACGCTTGCTTCCTCGCCAGGTTTGTACTCCTCGGCAGACGGCAGAACCTCGACATTGAGCACTCTCTTTTCAGGTGGCACGACCAGCTCGCGCGTTTCACTATGAACCTGCGCATCGAAGACAGTGACCGCTTCGACGAAAAAGTTCGGCATGTCCCGCGGAGCGACGGCGAATTCCTCGACCGTGCTGCGCCCGTCCACTCGCAGCAGCTTCGGCGGCAGATAGACGCCGTTCGTCGGACGCAGAAACAGCAGCACATTCGCGTTGCGTCGCGCCGAGTTGATCATCAGTCGGACGGTCTCACCGGCGCGGTACTCACGCTTATCCGGGATCAGTTCCAGATCATTGAAACGGAAGGTCTCGCCGTTGAACCCGTCGCCGGTCACGTTAAACAGATATCCGCCTTCGATCGTGTGTCCGGCTGCGTCAGTGACTTTGTACGAGAGCCGGTACTGTCCCGGTTCGGCTGCTTTGAACTGCTGTCGCGCGCGGCCCTCTTCGTTCGGATTGAGCTGCCACGTTTCGACGGCCTGCTCGCGAGGCTTGCCATCGGTCCGCCCTGCCTCGAAGTAGCCGACCTTGAACAGTGTCAGTTCGCCGGTTCCGGTCACCGGTTTCTGGTCGAGCGTCTGAGCCTGAAACTCGGCGACGACGGCATCGCCCGTCTTGAAGTGTCCGCGGTTCACCCAGGCGAAGACCTTGAACGGCTCGCGTGCAACGAGCACTTCACCCTTGCCGACAATCGTCCGTCGCGACTCGTCGACAACTTCTGCGGTGATCTCGTAACGGTGATCCTGATCGCCATGCATCTCCTTCGCGAGTTCCGTATCGATCTCGACAGCCAGCGTTCCGTCTGGACCGATTTGGGCTTCCGCTTCGGTAACGACTTCCGGCGGATCGTTCACCCGCGGCCACCACCACGGCGACGGAGCCAGACAGCCCCACCGCGACCAGCCGGGATACCAGGCGTAGTCGTACGCGAACCACCAGTAACCGCGTCCGTAAAACCAGTCCCACTCGCCGCGCGGGAACCAGCGACTGTCGTGCGTCGAACGGAGCACCTTGTACTTCACCCGAGCTTTCGTGACCGGCGCTCCGAAGTAGTACTTCGCAGTGATTGTTGCCGTGATGTTTTCACCGAGCTGTACCGGCTTCGACGGCGCCTCGATCGAAACCTCGAATTCCGGCTTCTTGTACTCTTCCACACGAAACGAACTGCCGCCGTGGCCTTCGAGATAGATGCTCCAGTTACCGAGCGCCGCGTCTTCGTCGAGAACGAACTCAGACGACAACCCACCGTACTCGTCCGCCGCCATCGTTTCCTGCAGGAGCTTTTCGCCCTTCGGATTCGCAATGCGGACACCAAACTGCTGGCCCGCGAACTGCGACACATCCTGCTGGTCGTACTGAGCGTGCCGCACCCAGAACTTGAACTGCACTGTCTGGCCCGGCCGATAAACGGGGCGATCGGTGATGACGAACGTCTTGTTTTCGTTGTATTCCCGGTCGTAACGGCGGCCAAACCAGATGCGATCGAAGCCGTGATACGCCAGCCGGCCCTGCTGAGTTCGCGCGATCGTCAGCCATTGAAAGTTGCGTTCCTCTGCCCGTTCCGGCAGACGCACGATGCCGTTCGCGTCGGAGAACTCGGCGAAGTTCCGCGTATGCACGATGTGCTGTCGCGGCTGTTGTTTCGTCTCACTCCACCAGCCGAAGTATTCGACGTTGGCGCGTTCGATCGGCTCGCCACTCGCCGCATCCGCCACGAAATACAGTGCCTCGCCGTCGAGCGGCTTCTTCACGATGACCGTATCGTCGACCCACAGAACGATGCGGCTCGTATTTCCGTCGGCGATCTTCGCGTTGACAAGATACGCTCCGGCCGCCTGCAGCGGCGTGCGCACGGTGACTCGCCGGTCAGAGTGATCGTCGGCCGGGTCGAGTTTCAGCGACCACTGAGCGACTCGCTCGCCGACGTACTTCTGCTGATTCTCGGTGACAATGCTGTGTCCGATCTGCCCGAGATTGACGCTCTGCCAGTCGATCTGCTGAGGATTGCTTTTCAGGTAGGCCTTCACATCGCCGAGCAGCTTTGCGATGTCGATCGGAAACGCTTCAAACTCGACCGACGCGCCGTTGCGGTAGCGGTAATCAACGATGGCTCCGTTGCCGGCCGGCTGAGTTCGCGTCGTTTCAAACTGGCCCCAGTTGCCGACGATCTGATCGAGCCTCTGCTGCCGGTAGTTGTTGGAACCTGGACCGTGCTGCGTGATCGAAGCCTGCCACTCAGCCGCTGCCTTGGGATACTGTCGCCGGTTCTCGTAAATCTGCGCGAGCTGCTCGCGGGCATAGGCCGACTGCGCATTATCCGGTGCGGCCAGCGATCGATAGATGCGCACAAAGTTGTGCTCGTCCGGCAGGCGAAACCGGCGAACTCCGGTGGCGAGCTTTGCGATGGTCTCGTCATCGCTCAGCGTGTGAACAGAGTATTTCCCTGCTTCCCGATCGGCCGCGTCGTCGGCCTGCCGTCCCCACCAGCCGTAGCTGGCGAGTGTCTGCACGCCGAACTGTGACCACAGAAAATCGGCGTACTGTGCCATGTAAGTTGGCTGCCAGTGCGGGTTCAGTCGCGCTGCTTCGGTGAGCAGCCAGCGCCAGCGTTCGCCGTCCGACGTTGCCGCGGCGAACGATTCAGGAACGGAATAAAAGACGGGATTCCCGTCCGCGTCGGCGGGAGCGCCACTGGATTGCGGACCCCGGTAGCCGTACCAGTAGCCTTCTTCGTAGTCCGGCAGCGTTTCGAGATCCGTCAGTCGCTGCAGCGTCCAGCCTCCTGCGTTCTGCGATGCGCTGCGGATCGCCTGAGCGTACTCGTCGACGATCATGCGGATCTCGTCGTTCGAGGCTTCCGATTCGACGGCGAGTTGCCAGGCCTGGTCGAACAACTGCAGCGAGCGGACTCGATCACGCTCAAACGCGTTCGCCTGTCGTCCGTTGCCGCGATGACCGCCGCGTTCAAACTCGCCAGACACGACAAATCCGAAATGGTACGCGTCTCGGTAACGGCGTCCGGCCTCGCGCAGCACACGCCAGCTTTTCGAGTGAGCGGTGATCGTCTCTTCGATCAGCTTGTCGAACTCGACCTGCCGTCCGAGTCGGTTCTGGCAGTCCACCGCCTGCCGCAGGTCTTCCGGAACTTTGTTTTCGTCAGACGCTGGATTGCCTGCCAGCTTCTGAAATCCTGCCAGAGCGTCGGCCCAGTTGCCTTCCTTGAACGCCTGGTGAGACTGTTTCCGAGTGGCTGCTTCGTCAAACGAATCCGCTGCAAAGCTGCCGTGCATGGAAAGAAACACTCCTGCAGTGACGAGGGCCAGACCGGCGACGGCAACCATTCCAGAGCAGCGCATGATCTCGTGTCCTTCATTCCTGGCTGAGGTCTGCCGGGATTGTGAGCGGCAACTCGACCTTGCGATAGCGGCGCGTTGCAGGATTTCCCGGCCCGACCACAACAACGATGCTCGCGGTGGTTCCTTAGCAGGCGTCCCACGAATAAATGCCCGTTAATCGACAGACATATTGATTTCGCGCAAAGGCGCTAAGCCGCAAAGAAATGCTCGTGATCTCTTTGCGGCTTAGCGCCTTTGCGTGAGACTTCGAATTCAGGCCTTAAATCCGTGGGACGGGTACTTAGAGAAAGTCACTCGATCAGTGGCGCTGCACTGCATCCTGTCTCACAGAGCGTCCTGTCTCACAGAGCCGGCAGCCACGAGCAGTAATACATGGCACGAGGGACCGTCGCTTCGAGAGCTTTCTGCCAGAGCGTTTCGGGATCCTTTGCCGCAGCGGTTCCTATCAGCACATCGAGCAGCGTTGGCTGGCGTTTGTACTTGAAGACATTGACGTCACTGAGTCCCAGATCCGCCTGCAGGATCTCGACGACCTGTTCCTGAAACGCGATCTCGTCAATGAGGCCGTTTTCGACGGCCTGATTCGCCGTGAAGATCTGCCCGGTCGCCAGCTTCGTGCGCACGGTGTCGGCGTCGAGGTCTTTGCGGCCTTCAGCAACGATATCGACAAAGCGTTTAAACGCGTCGTCCATGATCGCTCCCCAGACGACGCGTTCGTCGGCATCGAGTGGCTTGAACGGATTCAGCGAATCCTTGAACGGTCCAGTAGTCAGCGAGTCCGACTGCACGCCGAATTTCTCTGCCAGGCCGGTCAGGTCATAACGTGGAATGATGACGCCGATCGAGCCGGTCCAGGTCGTCGGTTCGGCAAAGATCTTCCCTTTTTCGCCGGCCCCCATCGCCACGTAAACGCCGCCGGAGGCCGCCATTCGCTTCATCGAAACATAGATGGGCTTCTTATCGCTGAGCAGTTTCAGCCGGTGGTAGATCTGATGGCTGTCCGCGACGAGCCCGCCGGGGCTGTCGATTGAGAGCACGACGCCTTTGATGTCGTCGTCGTCGCGGGCGGCGTCGATCAATTCGATGATCCGTTCGGTAAACGGTGGCATGATCGTTCCACTGAGTTCGATCACCGCGATGCTGTCCTTTGCCTGTTCGTTCCCGGAAATGTGCTCCTTCAGCGGCCCGGTATGAAGTTCGGCTTCGCTGGTCAGCAGGGCGAAATTCATAAAGACCGAAAGCAGTAGAAACGAAAACAACAGACGCGTCGTCCAGGTCCGCAGGAAGCTCGGTTGTGGCGGCATCTGCACGATGATCTGCGGCTGCTGGTTCTCGTGGTCATGACCGATACTCATGGTGTCCGGCTCCGGGTAAGTCGATCGCAGTTGTGTGGAATCGCAGTTGCGGCGGAATGAATCACTGTGACGGGATTAAGGTTCGTCCCTGTCGGGCTGTCTCCCGGTCGGTCAGCCGCGTCCGCCTTCGCAGCAGGTTTCACAGATCGTCCGGCAACGCGAGCACTGCAGTTTGTGCCGGATGTCAACGAGCGTTCCGCCGCAGACGGGGCACGCCGGAAGTGTCGTGCTACGCTCGGTTGAGCATGGTCGCGGCTCACGGTCTGACTGGCGAAGATCCTGTGGTTGCGACATCGCTCATCCTGAATTCTGCGGGAAAGAAATCGGCCCGTAGCTTTTGCAGAGGCATTCTGAAGAGTGAGCAGTTCGACGTACAGACTGTTGTCTGTTTCGCGATTGGTGAGATGTCGTCTCAGTCCAGAGATTTCTGTCACGTTGAACGAGGCTGACGTTGACCCGTCAGACACGCGACGCTGATACTCCCGCCCGTTTCAGAAATCCGGAGTCGGGCAGGTTCTGGAGAAACCGGGGAGAATTGAGGATGCCAGCTTGCAAAACGGCGTCCTGCGCAGTGACCTGAACTGCGACAGCGTTCTGCTGTGCCCCTGCTGCGAGAGAAGGGAATCTCGAATGTGTTCCGCCCGACGTTCGCCGCTTCTGGTGTGTGCTTTTTTTGCGGGCGCAGCCATCGCTGTTACGCTGGCCGGGAAATCCAACCTTGCCGCTCAAACCAGCGCGCGGTCGACTCCGACTGGCCGAGTTGCGGAGGCACCGCCGAAGCCCGGAGATATCGATCTCAAACGCAGCCGCATCTTCGTCAAGGTGGGCAAGACCGGGCTTGGTCACGAACACGGAGTGATCGGTCGGTTCAAAACCGGACACGTTGAACTCGACGCCGCACAGCAGGCCGGCGAAATGGTTTTCGATATGACAACGTTTGTGGCCGACACCGAAGAGGCTCGCCGGTATGTCGGTCTCGAAGGCGCAACGGACCCGGCGACGGCCGACAAAGTCACGCACAATATGACCGGCGCCGACGTGCTCGATGTGCGAAAGTTTCCGACAGCAACGTTCGCCATCAATTCCGTTCTGCCGGCGAAAGAGCAGAAGTCCCAGGAGGGCACGCAGTATATCCTCGACGGGAAGTTCACGCTGAGGGGTGTCACTCAGCCGCTGTGGATTCTGGCGACCGCGATCCCGCAGAGGGACGGCAGTCAGCGTCTGCGAGGTGGGTTTCTGATCAATCAGACGAGCTTCGGAATCACGCCGTACTCGACGGCATTTGGAGCGATTGGTGTCGCGGACCGACTGACGATTTACGGTGAATTATTTCTCGTCGGCCCGCTGCAGACCGCCGTCCGCAGCCGCTGAATTTCAGCAACGACTCGTGCAGTGTTCTGAGTCCACGCTGTGACACCGCCTGTCAGCGTTTTTTCCCCAATCAGATTCGACTCCGGGAGCCGCCTGAGATGGTGACCTGTCCTGACGTTCGCAAAGAAGTCATTCGTTTTCACTATGATCTGTCGACGTTCTTCTATCGCCTGCTGTGGGGCGAACATATTCATCACGGGTTGTGGGTCGGTGACGAGTCCGCCGAATCCGCGCAGCTCAACCTGACGAATACGATGGCTTCTCTTGTCGATCTCCAGTCGGACGATCGCGTGCTGGACGTCGGCTGCGGTATGGGCGGCTCATCAATGCACCTCGCCCGGACGATTGGCTGTGACGTGACGGGGCTGACACTCAGTCCGTTTCAGGCCCGATGGGCGAAAGTAACGGCGACGCTGCGGCGGCTGCGATCGAAAACGCATTTCTTCTGTCAGGACGCGGAGACCGCGGACTTCGCGCCGGAGTCGTTCGACGTCTTATGGAGTATCGAATGCACCGAGCATCTGTTCGATAAGGCCGCGTTCTTTGAACGGGCGGCACGCTGGCTCAAGCCCGGCGGACGCGTCGTTATCTGTGCCTGGCTGGCAGGCAACGTCGAGAACAACGTCACCGCGACGCAGCAGGTGTACGACGTCTGCGAAGGCTTTTTCTGCCCGTCGCTGGGCACGTTCGACGATTACCGCGGCTGGATGACCGCCGCCGGTCTGACGGTTGCGGCAACTCACGACTGGACAAGCCGCGTCGATCGAACCTGGGAAATCTGCATCCGCCGCGTCGAACGAACCGGCGTGCGGCGACTGGCGAAAATCCTCGACCGCGACACCGTGATGTTTCTCGATCGGTTCCAGACACTGCTCGATGCCTATCGCAGCGGCGCGATGCAGTACGGCTGCTTCGTGGCAGAGAAACCGGAATAACGGACGTATCAGGTCAGTCGCGACCCGCTGTCGTTTATCAGGATTCCGAAAGACAGACACCCGCGAGTGAAAGGACTCCTCGCGATGCAGCAAATCAAACGGATTGGCGGAATTGCCTTCGGACTGGCGACGCACGCGATGTTCGCCGTGACCGTCGTTTTTCTGTACGGCTTTCTGGAAGCGACCGAGCGGGATCATCCGGTCGGTTCGCTGTTGCTCGACGTTGGACTGGCACTGCAGTTTTCGCTGCTGCACAGTGCGTTGCTGTTTCCGACCATGCGCAAGTGGCTGAGTCGCTGGATCGCCGCTCCGTTTTACGGCTGCTTTTTCTGTGTGATGACCTGCCTGCAACTGCTGACCACGTTCGCGTTCTGGCAGCGCAGCGACATCGTTCTGTGGAATTTCGATGGTGTGTCGCACGCACTGATGCAGGCAGGATTTCTGATGTCGTGGGTGCTGCTGTTTTACAGCCTGTATCTGTCAGGGCTCGGCTGGCAGACGGGACTGACTCCCTGGTGGGCCTGGGTGAGAAATCGTCCAATCCCGCAGCGGTCATTTGATCCCTGCGGTGCGTACCGGTTTCTACGGCATCCGGTTTATCTCAGCTTCGGAGGTCTGCTGTGGTTTACGCCGACGATGACGCTCGATCATGCTCTGCTGACGGGTATCTGGACCGTCTATATCTTCGTCGGAAGCTGGCTGAAGGATCGGCGGCTCGAACACTTCATCGGTGACGAGTACCGCGGCTATATGGAACGCGTGCCGGGTTATCCTTTCATGCTGATCGGGCCGCTGGCTCGGATACGAGGCCCGCGGCAACGTCAGCGCATCGATTCGTCCGTTGACCGTTCCGCAGCGGGAACTGATTCCGGTCGAAAGGTACTCACGTCGTGACGCGTCGCCGGTTGCGGCTGCTGTTTGTGTATCTGCTCGCCGCTCTGCCGCTGATCGGCTGGGGCGCGTCCCGAGCGATTCAGACCAACGCGAATTCGCCGATCGACTGGGTGACGCACGACTTTGCTCCGCGAGCCGAGTACGACCGGTTTCGCGAAGTCTTTGGTGCCGGCGACGTCGTCATCGCAAGCTGGCCTGGCTGCACCGTTGACTCACTGGAACTCGATACGCTGGTCGAAGTCCTCGAACGATCGCCTGCGTTTTTCGATAACAGCGGTGCGTGGTATTTCGAGTCCGTCGTCACTGGCCGGCAGGTTCTGGCGGATCTGACGAGCGGACCATTCGGTCTGTCGCGGGCGGAAGCGATCGAGCGACTGCGTGGACCCCTGATCGGACCGGATGGCGAAGCGACCTGCGCCATCGTTACGTTTACCGCTGACGGACTGGCACAGCGTGAGGTCCTGGTGAAGTACCTGCGCGGAGCACTCAGCAAGTACTGCGGTGTTCCGGCCGGAGAATGGCATCTTGCCGGACCGATCATTGATGGGCTGTCCGTCGATCTCGCCGGCCGCAGCGCGCTCGATCAGTTTGCTCTGCCGTCGGCACTGACGGTTCTGTTTGTCTGCGTGCTGTGTCTGTGGCGTGTGGTGCCGGCGCTTGTCGTCTTCGGGCTGTCGGTGTTTTGTCAGGGAGCGACGCTGGCTCTGGTTCACTACTGCGGCGATACGATGAGTGCCCTGCTGATCGTCATGCCGCCACTGATTCAGGTGCTGGCTGTCGCGGCGGGTATTCATCTGACGAATTACTGCTTCGACGCCGAGCACGCTGGCTTTGCACGCGGAGCTGACGCCGCCGTCGAAGCCGTCCGGCTCGGCTGGCTGCCAACGATTCTTTCGGCCGCGACGACGGCCATCGGGCTCGCCTCGCTGCTTGTCAGTCAGATGCAGCCAATCCGGCAGTTCGGCGGTTACGCGGCCGCGGGCGTGCTGATGACCAGCGGCCTCGTGCTGACGTTCATCCCGGCGTCGTATGCGCTGCTTGCCAGCCGGTCTCAGGTTCTCTCGCAGAAGAACTCCGCAGCCGCGCGGTCGCATGATCGTACCGGCTGGGACAGGCTGGCCGGCGTCCTGCAGAGAACGCATCTCGCTGTTGCGATCCTCACGCTGTGCGGGATGGGGTTGCTGGCCGCCGGGCTGCCAAAACTACAAACATCGGTGCGAATCGAAACGCTGTTCAGCCCGCAGAGCCGCATCCTGTCCGACTATCGCTGGCTGGAGACGCACATCGGGCCGCTGGTTCCGATTGAAGTCGTGCTGTGTTTCGATCCGGACTGCCGCCTTTCATTTCTGGAACGAGTGCAATTGACTGCGCGCGTTGAACGCGAACTGAGGACCATTCCAGACCTCGGAGCAACGATGTCTGCCGTGACAGCGGTACCGGACCAATTCGAGTTGCCGCAGTTCGCAGCGCAACAGATGGCAGGCAGCAGCTCGGTCATCGACATCCTGCGAACGCGGATTGATCAACGGCTTTCGAGCGGTGCGTCTCCGGCAGTGTTGCTCGAACAGGCCCTGCGGCAACGCCGGTCAGGCTCGCGTTTTATGGCCAGTCGACCGGCGCAGCATTGGCCCGATGGTCCGGCCGAGGATGATCTGTGGCGGATCACGGCGTACGCGAGCGCGCTCGACAATGTCGATTACGGCGCATTGCTCGACTACGTCGAGCAGCACGTCACTCCGTTACTTAATGACAATCAGGGAGAAACGCTGGCCGGCGTCTCAGCGGAATACGCGGGAATCATGCCGCTGGTGCAGAGCATTCAGCAGCAGCTTTTTGCCGACCTTTTCCGCAGTTTTCTGGGGGCTCTGATCCTGATCACGGTCGTCATGACGCTGGTTCAGGCGGGTGTGCTGCCGGGGTTGGTCTCGATGGTTTCCAATGTGTTTCCCATCGTGTTGCTGTTTGGTCTGCTGGGCTGGAGCGGCGTCGCGATGGATATTGGCACGGTGATGACCGCCAGCGTTGCACTGGGAATTGCCGTCGACGATACGCTGCACTTTCTGTCGTTCTTCCGTCGCGGACTCGACGCCGACCGGTCGCGAGTCGATGCCGTGCGCTTCGCGTATCAGCACTGCGGCCGGGCGATGATTCAGACATCACTGATCTGTGGCCTCGGCCTGCTGCCGTTTGCGGCGAGCAGCTTTGCTCCGACTGCTCGCTTCGCCTGGATGATGGCCGCTCTGTTGGGCAGTGCTCTGATGGGCGATCTGATCGTTCTGCCGAGTCTGCTGTTGAGTCCCCTGGGCTGCTGTTTTGTTCGACACGAGACCATTAACGAGAAGTGATCGCGACAGAATCGCTACTCAGTCGGTGAGCCGGTCTCAATTACTGGAATCTGTCACCAAACCGTTTGCAGCACGTTGACGACGGCTAGTAAATACTACAAAGTTCGTAGATAGGTGCCCGACCAGGGCTGGGGCGCCGTCATGTCCCGTCTGGATCACAGGGAATTTTGCGAAGGGTGACGCACTGTCCGCGCGACGCGCTACCAGTTCAGAAAGTTGTACCGCCTTTGAGAAAGACAGGGGGCGCCGTGGTTGTTCAAGTGGTTTGCCCGACTCCTGACGCCACGGTCGCCCCTCTGTCTGTTTCTGATGGCTGTACGGTAGACTGTGCTCTGTTGCTCCAGTCAGTCTTCAATTTCTTAAGATGAGTCACGTTCGTGCCCGATCTGCGTCAGCGCTGCCGGTTGCCTGAGTTGATGGATGATCCACAACTGGATGCATCTCAACACCTTGACGCTCTGTGCGGGCTGCAACGCGTCAACGTGTTGAGTCGTAGTGCGTCGCTTCTGTGGCCGGAGATTCTGCGAACGGCCTGCGAAGTGAAAGATCGACCTCTGCGGATTCTCGATATCGCCAGCGGTGGCGGGGACATTGCCATTGCGATTGCCGCTCGCTGCTGGGCCAGCGGTGTTGAGACCGAGATCGAGGGCTGGGATCTGAGTCCGGTCGCCGTACAGCGTGCGACGGAACAGGCAGCCCAGCGGAAGCCGGGCAATGTCCGGTTTGCCATTCGTGACGCCATCAATGAGTCGGCTGACGCGACCTACAACATCGTTATGTGCTCGCTGTTTCTGCATCATCTTGCGGAAGACGACGCGCACCGGCTGCTCGCACGAATGAAGCAGATGGCGACACACAACGTTCTGATCAACGATCTGCGACGAACCCGGATCGGCTATCTGCTGGCGTGGGCCGGCTGCCGACTGCTGACTCGCTCACCGATTGTGCATACCGATGGTCCCTTGTCGGTCCGCGCGGCGTTTTCACTCGATGAAGTGCGACGGCTGGCCGACGATTGTGGCCTGGCCGGAGCTGAACTGACGACGCACTGGCCGCAACGGTTTCTGTTGAGCTGGAGGCCCGGGGCATGACTGGTTCCGACAGCGTCAGAAATTCTGGCACAGCAGCGATGGAATCCAGTCTGTCCGGAACGATTGACGCCGAGCGGGCTGCGACTCGCCACTGGGACGTGATCGTAATTGGTGCCGGGCCGGCCGGCGCGATGGCTGCGGTAATGCTCGCCCGGCAGGGTCTGGCAACGCTGCTCATCGAAGCTCGCCAGTTTCCCCGCTACAAGGTCTGCGGCGCCTGTTTGAATCCTCGCACTCTGGCGACACTGAGATCGGCTGGTCTGGAGATCGTCGTTCGCGACGCGGTGCCGCTCGATCGTTTTCAATTGCGTGTCGGCGGCCGGTTGCTCGATCTGGATCTGCCCGGAAGTGCCGCGTTGTCTCGGAACCGGTTCGATACAGAACTCGTGCAAGCTGCGATCGAAGCCGGCGCGGAATTCCTGCCGGGCTGCCGGGCGAAAGTGCTGAGACATCTGGCCGACGGAGCCGCTGGCGTTTCGTTCGCGTCTGCCGCGTCGACGGATTCGGGTGAGATTTTCGTGTGTGGCGAGTTTCGAGAAGTGATTCTCAATGACGGGAGCGTACCGCGATTGGCTCGCGCCGCCGTCGTGCTGGCCTGCGACGGACTGGCTCACAGCAGCCTGGTGCAGCTCGACAATGTGAAGTCGCATATCATCCCGTCATCGCGAATCGGCGTCGGCTTCGTTCTGCCAGAGGCCTCTTCGGAATTTGCAGCCGGGTCAATTCATATGGCCGTCGGTCGTGGTGGTTATGTCGGGCTCGTGCGGATTGAAGATCAGCAACTGAATGTGGCGGCGGCATTGAATGTTGAATTCGTGCGCGAGTCCGGAAGCGTCGCGGCAGCATTGCAGCAAACGCTGGATTCAGCGGGATTCCCGGCGATCCCGGCACTGGCTGAGGCGGAGATTCATGGCACGCCGGCGTTAACGCGGCAAACTGTTCCACTGGCGGCTCATCGACTGTTGTTACTGGGTGACGCGAGCGGCTACGTCGAACCATTTACCGGCGAAGGCATTGCCTGGGCACTCGCATTGGCACGAAGTGTTCCGACGGTTGTTGCGCCCGGAATCGGGGTCTGGAGCCGTCGAGTGGAACTCTCGTGGCAGCAGACCTGGCGGCGCGAGGTTGGACGGCATCAGCTCTGGTGCCGCCGTCTCGCGTGGCTGCTGCGGCGTCCGACAGTCGTTAACATCGCGATGCTGGCCGCGACTGCGTGTCCGCAACTGATTTCGCCAATCGTCCGTCGCCTCAATCGAGTGCCTGTACAATCTGACGCAACATTCGCTGTTGGGTCGCCTGCGGCGGCGGGCCTGCCTGCTGTCTCGGCTACGAGGTCTGCTCTGCGGAGCTGAATTCCAACATGACGCTTCTGATTCGCGGGTTGGGCACCGCCGTGCCCGCACATTTCATTTCGCAGGTCGAAGCGGCGGCGATGGCGGCTCAATTCTGCTGCGAAACAGATCAGCAGACGCGTCTGTTGAGCACGCTGTATCGCCGCACCGGAGTTCGCACGCGGCACAGTGTCGTCCTGGAAGACTCAACCAATGGCACGCCGGCAAGTCAGTCCTACTACGCGCCGGCAATCAATACTCAGGATCCGGGGCCGACAACATCGTCGCGGATGCTGTCTTATGAGTCCGCTGCCGGAGCACTCGTAATTGCCGCAGCGCGTCGGGCACTGCAGGCGGCCGAAATCGATGCCGAGCGAGTGACACATCTCATCACGGTTTCTTGCAGCGGTTTTTATGCGCCGGGAATCGACATTGAACTGCTTGGCGAACTGCCATTGAGCCCGGCAGTCGCGCGAACGCATATCGGGTTCATGGGCTGTCATGGAACGATGAACGGGCTGCGGGTTGCTCACTCGTTCGTGCAGGCAAATCCGCAGGCGGTCGTTCTACTGTGCGCCGTCGAGCTATGCAGCCTGCATCAGCAGTACGGCTGGGATCCGGAACGTGTCGTTGCCAACGCGCTGTTTGCTGACGGTGCGGCCGCGGTCGTTGCGACCGCTGAAGGAGAAGGAGCACCGGCCGGTCGCGATGAAAAGCATCGCGAAACCGGCAAGCGGGTCAGTGACCGGTCTCGAGTCGATCGCACAGATCAGTGGCGGCTGGTCGCAAATGGATCGTATGTCGTGCCTGAATCTCGGGATCTGATGAGCTGGCGGATTGGTGATCACGGCTTTGAGATGACGCTTTCGCCACAGTTGCCTGATCTGATTCTGCGTAACCTCCGACCGTGGTTGAATGAGTGGCTGAGTCAGCATGGACTGACTTCTCACGATGTCGCCTCATGGGCGATTCATCCCGGTGGGCCGCGCATTCTGAGTGCGGTTGCCGAAGCAGCAGATCTCGACAGCGAGCAGCTTTGTCCGTCACGCACCGTGCTCGCGAATTACGGAAACATGTCGTCGCCGACGGTCCTGTTCATTCTGGATGAACTGTCGCAGTCGAAAGGCGAACGCTGCGTGCTGCTGGCATTCGGGCCAGGCATCACCATTGAGGCGGCGTTGCTGCAGCGGAATCACTCAGACTGACGCGCGATCATGAACAGCTCGCCGAGCGACAACAGAAGCAGCGGCGCAAGCAAATCCTCACTCGGCTGCGACATCGGTCAGTCGCAGACAACCTGTGCCAGCGGGCTGCTGAGTTCGCAATCGGCGTCAACAGACGTGGTCTCAACCAGCAGGCAGGTTTCGCCGGAAGCGATCTCGTGGACGGTCAGGACCAAGTCGCCAATCAGGACTTTGTCGCCCTGGCAAAGATCAAACTCGTAGTGCTCGAGAGTCTGAGCCACGTGCATCCTCCGTGCGTGGATGTATTGCTGCGGGACGCTGTGAAATCAGTTTCCAACGTGCCGGAATGAATGGCTCCGTCCTTGAAGGCTGGGCAGTTTATCGAGGGGTATCGAACACGCAAGTCGCCTGTTTCAGAAATCATGGGCTTCCGAATCAGTCTGCAGATTTCTGGCACACCGGCGTGCGGAAACCGCACAGGTTAAGAGACAAACTCAGCATGCGTTTCCGTTTCAAAAACCTGAAGCGCTTCGTACAGACCGTCACGGACTGTGGATCGATAGTCCTGTGCGATTTTCCTGCCATCGTTGTCGGTGACGTAAAAGACATCGACCACCTGATCGAAGTGCGTCGCGATTCGTGCCAGTTCGATGGACAGCCCCAGCTCGAACAGCTTCCGTGAAATTGTGTAAAGCAGGCCTGGTTGATCGTGAGCAAACACGGAAACGACCGTGCAATACTCGGACGAGTCGTCATCAATGTCGACACGTGTCGGCAGTTCCATGACGGGTTCGCTGCCAGCGGTCCCAACGTAGCGACGATGCCTCCGGAACAGCTCTTCGACAGTGACGCGGCCATTGAGCACGTCGCGAATGGATGTGGCAATCTCTTCGATTCGATGCCGTGGTACTTCGCCGGTAAAGTTGCGGTCGACAACGTGAAACACGTCAACGATCACGTCCTGCAGGCTGGTTGTGATGTCAGCTCCGAGAATCTCGTTATGCCGCGCCGTCAGAACGCCCGTGATCAGATGAAAGCAGCCGGCTTCGTGGGCTGAGTCAGCGATAATGCGGTACTCGACGCTGCCGGATTCCGGTAGATAGCGGCCTTCGATATGGATCTCTCCGGGTGCCAGGCTGCGGATGGTGTCGAGGTCTGCGGCGATCCGCGATGGTGCTGTCGTCAGCAGATAATTCGACCGGAAACCGTCGAGCTGTTCGTCGACCCATGAGTGCAGGGACTGAGCAACAGCAGGATCCTCGGGGTCAAGCGGTACGATCGAACGATAGACGTGTTCGCGAATTTCGCGCAGCCGTTCTTCTTCGTGGAACTTTGGTGGCTGGCCACTGAGCGTCAGCATCAGCCGCTTGTAAAAATCAGTCAGCAGTTCGGACTTCCAGTTATTCCAGACGCCCGGTCCGACCCCACTGACATCAGCCGCCGTAAGGACATACAGCATCCGCAGGCGTTCGGCGGTTCCCAGCTCGTGACTGAAAGTCAGCACCAGCCGCTGGTCCGTTGTATCACGGCGAAAGGCGAGGTCGGCCATGACCAGATGCTTGTGAATCAGAAAAGCGACGGTCTCCGTCTGATTCTCGTCAAGACGCAGCCGATGGCAGACGTCAATTGCCAGACGGCGTCCCACTTCGCTGTGATCTTCTTCAAAGCCCTTGCCGGCATCGTGCAGCAGCAGCGCGAGGAACAGCAGTTCGGGCGAATGAATGCGTCGCAGTGCCGCACCAAGTGGGGTGTCTTCATCAGCAAAGTTCTCACAGATTTCGAGGCACTTCAGCGTGTGCTCGTCGACCGTGAAATGGTGGTACTGATTGAACTGCAGCAGACAGCGCACTCGCTGCCATTCGGGAATGATCAGTTCCAGCACATTGGTTTCGTGCATACTCCGCAGTGTGACGCCCAGTCGGCCGATTGTTCCCAGGATCTCCATGAACAGCCGAGCCACTTCCGGGGAAGGTCCGGATGGAAGATTCCTTGCCGTCGCTTTGATCTGCTCAGTCAGCCGTGGTGACAGCGAGACTCGATAAACCGCTGCCGAGTGATAGATGCGCACGATGTCATCAAGCGTCGTGCAGACGCGGTTTACTCGCGACGGCAGGACATCGAGTTCGTCGCCGTTCAGCACAAAGTACCGGTTGATGCGCGGCGCTACGATGCTGCGACGCAGATGATCCATCAGTGACTTCCGCCGGTGCCGAGCGACAAACCGCTTCGTAATCTCAGCGATGGCGGAACTATGCGTGAAATACTCCTGCATGAATCGTTCGACTGGCTTCTGTCCGCTGACCTCTTCGATCGACCGGGCACGGGCAATTCGCAACTGTTCGTCTTTCGAGAGAATATCGTTGCCGCGTCCAGCGTGCAGATGCAGATCGATGCGGATACGAGTCAGGTATTCGACGGCCGCATTGAGTCGTGTCGCATCGTCGGCCGTCAGGATATTTCGCTTGCGAAGCGTGCCGATATCCGACGTCTGGTAGTACGCAAACGCGATCCACTGCAACAGGTGGACGTCGCGCAGTCCGCCCAGCGAGCGTTTGACATCCGGTTCAAGCTGTTGAGTCGTTGCACCGTACTGCAGGCGTTCTTCTTCGCGGCCTGCGATGCAATTGTCGACGAATGCGCGCAATCGGCGGCGCATCACCCGACGCAGTGTGCGATGCCGAAGCAGCGTCGCCAGTGAATCGTCGCCCCACAACGGCCGGATATGGACGAGCGACGAAGCGAGGTGCGGATCTTCGAGAGCTTTGACCACCGCATCATTGACGGTGTGGACGCGATGTCCAAGCTTGATGCCCGCGTCCCAGAACTCCGCCACAAACCGCTTGGAAAACTGTTTGAACAGAGCCGCGATCTGCGGCCGGTAAAGAAACAGCAGGTCAGCGTCTGAGTAGGGAGCGACTTCGCCGCGGCCCGATCCACCGATCGCAACCATCGCTGAATTCGCCAGAATCTCGCGCCGCTCAGCTTCCGGAAATCCGGCGAGAATCTCATCGAGAATGCTCGCAGCAAACTGATCGAGCTGTTCTGAAATCAGTGAGGCGATCTGCAGTCCACGGGCACCTTCCGCGAACAGTTTCGCGGCACGTTCGCGAATACTTCTCAGCACTTCCTTGCGACGCTGGATCCGCTCCGCCGGCGTCTCCTGTTTCGAGACGGGTGCAGGCGGTTTCTCAGTCGCTTCGAGCATGACGACTCAGCAATTCCGGTCAGAGAAAGCATCTCGGATCGATGGGGTTCCACTCACACGTACGGCGCAGCATCAGGGGGCAGAGTGTTTGCATACTCTGCCCCACTGTGTCGATCGTCGCAGGACAAATCGCCGTGGCTGCCCTCGCTCGGCCTGACCTTACAGCGCTTCGCCGCCGGTTTCACCGGTACGAATGCGGATCACTTCGGCCAGAGGCGTTACGAAAATCTTGCCGTCACCGATGTTTCCAGTTCGGGCGACTTCTGTGATCTTCTCGATGGCACGCGGAGCATCTTCGTCGGACACGACGATTTCGAGCTTCACCTTCGGCAGGAAATCCACGGTGTATTCTGCACCGCGGTAAACTTCCTTATGGCCGCGCTGGCGACCGAAGCCTCGTACCTCCGCGACGGTCATGCCCTGAATGCCAATCTCGTTCAAGCCGTTCTTGACTTCTTCCAGCTTGTAGTGACGGATGATGGCTTCGATCTTTTTCATGATTCAGTCTCCTTGCAGACTTTGTTGCAGTTACAGATTGATTTGTACTCACTGAGGCTGCCGGAGCGTACGACAGAGTCATCCGGCACTGGAACGAAGAGTCGACAGAGCAGTCTTTCCGCAAGCGGGAATTCAGAGCGCCGCTTCGCCAGCTTCGCCGGTTCGAATCCGTAGCGTCTCGCCGAGATCCGTGACAAAGATCTTGCCGTCGCCGATCTGGCCGGTTCGCGCTGTTTCAATAATTTTCTCGATCACCGCTTGTGCACGACCATCCGAGACAACGACTTCGATTTTGACTTTCGGCAGGAAATCGACTGTGTATTCCGCTCCGCGGTACTGCTCCTTATGCCCCTTCTGCCGTCCGAAGCCCCGCACCTCCGTGACGGTCATCCCTTCAATGCCAATTTCCGTGAGGCCGTCTTTGACCTCTTCCAGCTTGAAGTGCCGGATGACTGCTTCGATTTTTTTCATGATGATGCTCCTTGAGTCGGCCACTCCCGCATTCCGAGCCTGAGTGCGGAACTGCCAGTTGTAAATGAAAGGTTCGTGTTCTGCCGGGGCCAATTAGAAAACGCTGTGCCATACCCAAGTCGGATTCCCAGTTTCGTCCCAACCACCTGAAATGAAAGAGGTTGTACGGAGTGATGGGGAAGCGGCACTATCGCTCGAACTCAGTCGCGCCTCAATACCGAGACACTTACTGCATATACTGCCGGCAGCAAGGCGAGAGTCAGTTAGATTAAGGCAAATGACGGCTGATGTTATCTCAATCGAACAGATCGGGTGTTGTGTGTCCTGAGAATGAGGCGCGTGTCACTGTCGTCTGACACGCGCTGACCGACCCGCATGCGAATACTGGGGCCGTCTATCCGAGTCGCTTCCGCACTGCCTGCATTCTGCTTTTCGAGCAAACATTCGCGGTTCCATCGAGCGATCCGTTGAGTTGTCACCGACCTCGATAATCCCCCGGGTCAATCTCGTGTGCAGACAGCAGTCGATAAAGTGTGCCGCGCGGCAGCTTCGCCTCGTTTGCCGACTCCTTGACGTTGCCCGTATTCCGCTTCAGCAGGCTCGTAAAGTACTCGCGTTCAAAGCGGGAGACATACTCGCTGCGGAGGTCGAAAAAGCCGCGCGCCGGGTTTCCGTTCGCCGCGTCGGCAGCGGCGATGAGCGAGACTGGCAGATCGTCGACGCCGATGACGTCGTCTTCCGAAAGTGCGATCGCTCGACGGATCACGTTCTGCAGTTCTCGTACGTTGCCCGGCCAGTGATAACGCCGCAGCGACGAATAAGCTGCTCCCGAAATCGCCGGCACCGGACGCTGCATCTCGCGGCTGCACTGCTCCGCAAAGAATTCGGCGAGCAGTCCGAGATCGTCACCACGTTCACGCAACGGTGGCAGATCAATCCGCACGACGTTGATGCGGTAAAACAGGTCTTCGCGAAACGACCGATCGCTGACCATGTCGTCGAGGTTTCGTGACGTCGCCGCGACGATGCGCACATCGATCGGGACTTCTGAGTTGCCGCCGACACGACGCAGTTTCCGCTCCTGGAGGACGCGGAGCA
Source organism: bacterium (assembly GCA_016124895.1). Classification (GTDB taxonomy): domain Bacteria; phylum Planctomycetota; class Planctomycetia; order Planctomycetales; family Planctomycetaceae; genus JAPOLP01. The sequence continues at coordinate 229,514 of WGMU01000019.1, read as the reverse complement.
GCTTGGCCTGCAGGACGAGCGGCAGATCACCGATTTCGTCGAGAAAAAATGTCCCGCCGCTCGCCGCTTCCAGCAGCCCCTGGCGTTGGCGATCCGCTCCGGTAAACGCGCCGCGTTCGTAACCGAACAGTTCGCTTTCGAGCAGATTCTCCGGGATCGCTCCGCAATCAACGGGCACAAATGGCCCTGAAACGCGACGGCTGAGTTCATGAACGGCTCGCGCGACGAGTTCCTTACCTGTCCCGGTTTCACCCAGAATCAGCACATCGACGTCGGTATCAGCGACACGGCGAATTGTGTCGTGAACAGCCCGCATGGCAGTGCTGCTGCCGACAAAGGCGTCGAGGGAGTCGTCCATTGAGGAAACAGAGCGGCTGAAAGGCAGGAGACGAGGCTCATCCTTGAGGGCGGAGTGCGAAGCGAAATCGCGGTTGAATTTTCACGATTGAGTCACGCGGGCTGGATGCGGCCGCGAGTTCAACGAGTTTCTTCGGTCGAGACAGGGGCCTGACCGGAGACCTGAACAATCAGGCGTGCCAGCCGAGGTGACCGGCACGCCTGAAGATCCAACCTGCGGAGCGAGTCACTTTCGGTGAGTCGCTCCGCAGTAAAATCAACGTCGAGGCATTCAACGACGGATCACAGGAAGATGTAACCTTCCTCACCGTGCTGACTGAGATCGAGTCCCTGAACTTCTTCGTCCTGGCTGACTCGAAGCCCCATCGTCGCGTCGAGAACCTTGACGATGATGAACGTACCAACGAGCGCCAGAGCGATTGTCGCGATGATGCTGACGATCTGCGGCACGAGCTGGGCCGGGTGACCGTCGATGACACCGCCGTGTCCAGCCAGATTCGTTGTCGCGAAAACGCCGGTCAGCAGCGCACCAAGCGTCCCGCCGACTCCGTGAACACCGAAGGCATCGAGCGAGTCGTCATAGCCGAAATGATTTTTGACCTTTGCGCAGGCGAAGTAACAGATAACTCCAGCCATCAGCCCCATCGGAATGGCCCAACCAGCGTGAACCGAACCGCTGGCGGGGGTAATGCAGACCAGTCCGGCGACTGCTCCCGAGCATGCACCGAGAATGCTCGGCTTGCCGTGCCGAATCCACTCGATTCCTGACCAGCCGAGGACTCCGGCAGCGGCGCACATGTGAGTCGCAACAAACGCGTTCACAGCGGCAGGCGTTGCATCACCGGCACTGCCCGCGTTGAAGCCGAACCAGCCGACCCACAGCAGAGCCGCTCCAATGCAGGTGTAGGTCAGATTGTGCGGCGGCATCGGCTCGGTCGGATGACCGATGCGACGTCCGATCATGATCGCTACGAGCAGTGCCGAGACGCCGGAGCTGATATGGACGACCGTGCCACCAGCGAAATCGAGTGCTGGAAACTCAGCATCTGGATTCCACTCGCAGAGCCAGCCATTGCCAGCCCAGACCCAGTGAGCGACGGGGCAGTACACGATCAGTCCCCAGAGGACCGAAAAAACCACCATCGTGCTGAATTTCATCCGCTCAGCAAACGCACCACAGATCAGGGCAGGTGTGATGATGAAGAACATTCCCTGAAAGACGAATGTGATCATCGAATCCGCCCACTCGGCAGGTGGCATTACTCCGTCGGGGATGACTCCCTTCATAAAGATGTGTTCGAATCCGCCGACGTACGGAGAAGTGCCGCCAAAGGCCAGGCTGTATCCGATGATCCCCCAGAGAACCGTCATCAGTCCCATCAGAAAGATGCACTGCATCATCACGCCAAGAATGTTCTTTTTGCGGACCAGTCCACCATAAAACAGTGCCAGGCCCGGAGCCGTCATCATCAGAACCAGCGCCGAGGACGTCAGCATCCACGCGATCTTAGCGCCATGGATACCAGTGGCTGCCTTCTCGTCGACCTTCTCCAGGGTCAATTCCTCTTCTGTCGAACCAAGCATCCCGTCCGCAGTTTCATTGGCTTCGTTTGCGGAGGTTTCAACGGTGGCCGATGGGTCAACATCTTGGGCACGGATAGCAGCAGGTTGAGCGAGCAATGTCAGGAGAGCGGCACACAGCGTCAGCGTGCGCAAGACACGAGATGAAAAACGCATGGAACTTCCTCTACAGTCAATGGTTCCCGGAATACCATTCACCGCAGGCTTCGCTTCGAATTGTCGAGATTTCCGCGGATGGAGCCCTCTACGGACGGGAGCGCAGCCGACCGGTGACCGAAAAATGGAATGTGCGCCACTTCAGCCTGTGGAACCGGCGCAGTGCCGGAAGAAGCGGCAGGCGACTCGCGACAGCAACTGCCGCGCCAGATTTCTGAGATTCTGCACGAGTACTCACTGTCCGAAGGCCAGCGTGGCGAACGGCGACACCATCTCGAACGACGGTTTTCCTCGAACGCCAGAGCCCGATGGACAAGTTTATTCAGAGCCATATTCCGTTGGTAATCGGCGTGATGATGGCAGTCGGAGCGTTTGCCGGTGTGTCCGTCGGATTCTGGTCCCTGAGGCTCTGTGAGAAATTTGATGAATCGGCAAACTTTACTGAGTTACCAGACCGACGCCTTCATGTGGTGCCTCACCTGCTGGCAGGAATGCTCGTCTTCGCGGCATACGCTGGAGCCGCGTTTCTGGGAGAAGGATTGAGCGTCACAGAGGTGCGGCCCGACGCGATTTCCATTTATCTGAGAGCGGCAGGGCATCTGATTCTCCTGACATTGCTGCTCGCCGCGACGTCGACTGACCTCCGCGATTACATCATTCCGGACCAGATCACTCTGCCGGGAACAGCGTTCGGCCTGCTGCTGGCGACCGTATCCGGCGATACACAGATCATGCACCTGTGGGTGGACTGGAATGATCCGCTTGCCGGAATCGCCGGGCCGGCCATTCCCGGTTGGATCGCCGAGCATCGTTATCTGCATGGTTTCGCGTGGAGCGTCTGCGGACTGGCGGCTGGAGGCGGAATCACGCTGCTGGTTCAACGGCTTTCGGCATTGATTCTCGGTCAGGAGGCTCTGGGACTCGGCGACGTGACGCTGATGATGCTGATCGGCAGCTTCCTGGGATGGCAGGCGGTCCTGATTGTCTTCCTGCTCTCGCCGCTCTGCGGACTGGCGTTCGGGCTTACGGTCCGCTTTACGACGAATAAGTCATATGTGCCTTACGGTCCGTATCTCGCGATGGGAGCGCTGCTGACACTGCTCGGCTGGCGGTGGCTCTGGACACTGGAACTGGCCCATGTCTTTTCGGTCTGTCGACTGTTTGGTGACCCGACCGGGCTCGCCATGCTGGCCGGAATTGCTCTCGCCGGGTTCATCGTCCTGCTCGGTGGCGTTCGGCTGTTCCGAGCGATTCCCGGTCGCAAGCGTTGAAACTGCTGAATTGCTGCCAGGTTGAACAGCAAGTCTGACGGACCGTGAAAAGAGTGAGTCCGACATTGTCATCCTTCGCGACGCTGAGCCGGTCTGGTATCGTCGTACCGATGTCCCTGTCAGAGTTTGTCGTGGACCACGGCGCACGATGCGTCGTGATGTGAACCGCCCGGATTGAGACCTATGCGCCTGTCTGTTGTGTTTATCTGCTGTCTGATGCTGATTGGCCTGTTCGGCGGCTCGACGCTGTCGTCAGCGGCGGACAAGGTTCCGTCGGACGAAGCTGGCATCGAATTCTTCGAGTCACGAATCCGCCCAGTGCTCGTTGAACACTGTTACGAATGTCACGCGGCCGGGAAGAAGCGTCAGGGGGGGCTGCTGCTCGATACGCGTGCGGGGATTCGCGGCGGCGGCGATACCGGTTCGGCCGTCGTACCGGGCAAGCCTGACGAGAGTCTGCTGCTTGAAGCATTGCGGTACGAATCGTTCGAGATGCCTCCGCAGGGTCGACTGCCGAAGTCGGTGGTCGCGGACTTTGAGAAGTGGATTCGTATCGGCGCGCCGGACCCGCGCGATGGGGGAGTCGTTTCGGCCGAACAGTCCATTGAAGAGATGCTCGACAAGGGTCGCGAGTTCTGGTCGTTTCGGCCGGTCAAACGCCCGGAACCGCCGTCGACGGAAAACAGCGGATGGGCCGTCGGGCCAATCGACCGCTTCGTGTTCGCGCGACTGGAGCAGGCCAAACTCTCGCCAGGGGCTTCCGCGTCAAAAGTCGAACTGCTGCGGCGAGGCTATTTTGATTTGATCGGTCTGCCGCCGAGTCGGAAGCAGATCGATGCGTTTCTGAGTGACGATGATCCGCGGGCGTTTGAACGGATCGTCGACCGGCTGCTCGAAACGCCGCAGTTCGGAGAGCGCTGGGGACGCCACTGGCTGGACGTCGTGCGGTTTGCCGAGTCGAGCGGCGGCGGGCGGACGCGCGTGTTCGACGAAGCGTGGCGTTACCGTGACTACGTCATCGATTCGTTCAACAGTGGTAAGCCTTTTGACCGTTTCATTCGTGAGCAACTGGCGGGCGATCTGCTGTCGGCGGACTCGCTGGACGAACGCCGGGCAAACCTGACAGCGACGTCACTGCTCTCGATTGGCCCGATTAATTACGAACTGCAGGACAAAGAGCTGCTCAATATGGAAGTCGTCGATGAGCAGCTCGACGTGATCAACAAGGCGTTTCTGGCGATGACGATCGGCTGTGCCCGTTGTCACGACCACAAGTTCGACCCGATCCCCATGCGCGACTATTACGCGCTGGCGGGCATCTTCACGAGTACGAAGACACTGAATCATGCGAACGTGTCGAATCCCGTTATGCGCAAGCTGCCCGCGGATGACGCGACTCGGCAACTGATCAACGTTTATGCGGCGAAGGTCGAACCCGTTCAGAAACAGATCGCCGAACTCGAAGACCAGGTGAAATCGCTCGACGGAAGTGCGTCGAAGATGGTCCGCGAACGCGTTGCGCTGAATTCGCTGGCCGGGACGGTGCTCGACGAGACGCAGGCGCGGTTCGTTGGCAACTGGATGTCAAGTACTTCGGTGAAGGGGTTTGTCGGAGACGGTTATCACTACGCTCGCGAGGCCGGTGCAGAGGCAACGTTTGAGATCGAGATTCCGCAGCCGGGAAGGTATGAAGTCCGTCTGTCATACACGGCCGCCAGCAACCGAGCCTCCAGCGTACCAGTCTTTCTCTGGCGGCCGGACGGCGAACAGTCGACGACGGTCAACATGCAGAACGCCCCGCCGATCGACGAGCACTTTGTTTCGCTGGGGACACTCGATCTTAAAAACGTGCTGCGCGTCAGTCTGTCATGCCGGGATGTGGACGGAGTTGTCATCGCCGACTGCGTACAGATTCTGTCGGCGGCTGGGGATGGCGAGTTCGTTTCGAGTTTCCGCGCGGCTCCGAAATCAGGCGACGGGAGCGATGACAAAAAGCGAAAAACGCAGCTCGAGGAACTGAATTCGCAACTCAACGAGCTTCGTAAGGAGTTGAAGCAGCTTCAGAAAGACGCACCGCCGACACTGCCCACCGTGATGTCTGTTGAGGAAGGGGCATCACCGGGCAACTGCGAACTCTGCATCCGCGGCAACGTTCACAATCGTGGCCCGGAAGTGCCGCGCGGCTTTCTGTCAGTAATGACCGGCGGCCAGCCGGCCGTGATTCCTGCTGGAGCGAGCGGACGTCGGGAACTTGCGAACTGGATCGCCAGCCCGCAGAACACGTTGACCGCCCGCGTCATGGCTAATCGAATCTGGTACTGGCTGATGGGACAGGGCATCGTCCGCTCGACAGACAACTTCGGGACGACCGGTGAGCTGCCGTCGCATCCGCAACTGCTCGACTGGCTGGCATCCGAGTTCGTTGAACACAACTGGTCGGTGCGGCATCTGATCCGACAGATCGTTCTCTCGCGAACCTATCAGCTCAGCAGTCAGTCCGACGCATCCGCAGCGCGAATCGATCCAGAGAATCGACTGCTCGCATATGCGCGGCGAAGACGACTCGATGCCGAATGTCTTCGTGACGCGATCCTCTCGGTCAGCGGCCAGCTTGACCTGACTCCTGGCGGGTCGACGATCCGACCTGACACGAAGACTGAATTCGGGTACGAGTTCAACGATGCAGCATTCGACGGGCGGCGTCGCAGCGTTTACGTACCCGTGTTCCGCAATACGCTGCTCGACCTGTTCGAGGTCTTCGACTTTGCGGATCCGAACCTGCCAATGGGTCGCCGTGCAGTCAGTACCCTCCCGACGCAGGGGCTGTACTTTCTGAACAGCCCGTGGGTTTATCAGCAGGCAGGCTTCGCCGCCGAACGGCTGTTACAACAGGAAGAGCTGACCGAGGCCGAGCGCATCGACGCGGCACATCTGCGGTTTCTCGGTCGCCTGCCCATGCCTGCTGAACGGGCTCTGGCCGAAGAGCTGCTCCGCGAAAGCGGTGACGACGCAGCGGCCCGCACGAAAGCGTGGACGCTGATCTGCCAGTCGCTGTTTGCCAGTCTCGACTTCCGCTATCTGAGATAGCTCTGACCGAAAGCTGCTGAGACGGATGGACGCTTTGCCGTTTCTGACGGACACGCCCGGTATCGGAGGCCGGTTGAAGCTGCAGCCTGAGGATTTTGTCGTCGACGAAATTCCGTTGTACACCGCGAGTGGTGAGGGCGAGTTTCTTTATCTGCGAATTTGCAAACGCGATGTCAGCGCGACCGAGCTGACGAGCCATCTCGCGCAAACATTCGGCGTTGATGAATCCGAGATTGGAGTCGCCGGACGCAAAGATCGCCGCGCGGTCACGACGCAATTCGTATCGATCCCCGCCCGGAACGTCGACGATCCGGCGCGCGCCTGTGCGGATCGGATTCAGGTGATCGAGGCGCAGCGACACGGGAACAAACTGCGGACGGGACACCTCGGCGGTAACCGCTTTGAGATCACACTCCGTGACGTCAACTGTGACGAGCCGGCGCAACTGAAGCGCATAATTGACGCGACGACGGAGGCGATTTCCCGTCTGGGATTTCTGAATTACTTCGGCGAGCAGCGGTTTGGCCGGAATGGCGACACGGACAGCGATGGCTTCCGGCTGCTGCGCGGCGAGCACGTACGACGACTCGGCAAAAACGCTTTGCGGTTTGCCCTGTCGGCTGCCCAGTCGCGGATGTTTAACGAATGGGTCGCCGATCGAGTTGACGGCGAACTGACGCATCGAGTGCAGCGCGGCGACGTGATGCAGGTTGTCGCCTCCGGTGGCTGCTTTGTCGTCGAAGACGTCGATGTCGAGCAGGCTCGATGTGACGCACGTGAGACCGTCGTGACCGGCCCGATCTTCGGACCGAAGATGCGCATGCCTGACGGCGATCCTGCACAGCATGAGGCGGCGATCCTCGAACGCTTTGGACTGTCGCCAGATGCGTTTCTGCGATTTCGTAAACTGACCAGCGGCACGCGTCGGCCGTTGCTGATCCGGCCGCAGGAATTCTCGGCGAATGTTTCAGGCAACGTTGTCCGTCTCGCGTTTGCGCTGCCGCCAGGTGCGTATGCGACGTCGCTGCTGCGTGAGTTTACGAAGTGCGACGCCGATTGAGAGCAGCTCGGACAGAGAACTGCAGCGACTGCGTATGGCGATACCGACTGGCTGGTCAAGCATCGAATGGATCGTTACTCGTCGGCGCCGTTCTGTTCTGTCGGCGGCTTAAACGCTTTTTCGAGCACCTTGACAAGCTGGTCGATGCGGAACGGCTTGAACAGGAACGAGTCGCAGCCAGCCTGTCGTGCCTTCACGATCGAATGTCCCGGATCGTAGCCATAACCAGTCATCAGAATGACGGACAGGTGCGGATCGATCTGGTGAAGCTGCTCGAATACCTCGTACCCCTTGCGATCGGGCAGTCGGATGTCGGCCATTACGGCGTCGTAGTGGAACGACCGAGCCAGCAGGAAGCATTCTTCGGCGTCGTGCGCCGTTTCGACCTCACAGCCGAGCCGCCCCAGCAGCTCGTGAGCGGCTCTGCGAACTTCGTCGTCACTGTCGACGACCAGAACCCGTTTGGAGCGCAGCAGAGGGCTGCTGCTGCCTTCGTCGTCCAGTTCTGGATGAGCATTGCCGTTGAGATCGGAACCTGCCCGCTGAATCAACTGCTTGATCGCTCGGGTGTTGCGCAGCACGTCGCGCAGGCGATCCATAATCTGCGGGTTCGAGCCGACGGCGTTTTCGAGCAGCCAGGTCGAATCCTGAATGATCACGTCGACCGGCTCAGCGACTTCCCGCAGGATTGCTTCGGTCTTGCGGCTGGCTGTCGAACTCTTCTCGACGGCCAGCAGGTCCAGCGTGTTCAGCGCGACGGCGATCTCGCGGGCGAAGAGTTCCAGAAACTGCAGATCATTCTCGCTGAAGGCACCGGCGCGCGGACTCTCGACGTTAAACGTGCCGAAAATCTCATCGTGCAGCGTCAACGGAACCGTCAACGAACTGCGGGCTTCGGGGGCTCCCAGGAGGTACAGCGGATCGGTGCTCGTATCTTCGCAGAGATAACTCTTTCCCGTTGAAGCAACGAAACCCGTGACGCCGTTGTCTTTCGGGCTGGCCATCAGCGGTCGAGCTTCGGCCTCCTCGTCCATCCCTACCGCGAGCAGTGGGGCAAGCTGCCGCGTCTTGCGGTTCAACAGCCGGATCTCGACGGTGTCGTATTCCAGCAGGTCCTGAGTGAAGTGGAGGATTTTGGATTTGAGCAGCTCGACGCGGTCTTCGACCGACATTTCGAGCAGTTCCTGCGGAGTCAAATCACCCAGTTCCAGACCGGCCTGGTAGATCGCATTGAGCTTCTGTTTCTGCAGCACCTGCGACGACGTATCGCGAAGCACGACAATCAGAAACCTCGCGATGCTCTGATATTCGGCATTCGGATCAAAGACCGGTGTGGCCTCGACTTCGTAGTAAGTCTTGTCGCCAATCCGCAGCGTGCTGCGCGCGGACTCGCCCATACCGATCGCGGTGTTCAGCGGGCAAAAGTCCGGACCGAGAATCTCGGGCGCACCGAAGCACGAATAAAAGTTGCGGCCGACAAGTGGCTCGCCGTCACCAGCGAGTTCCTGAAAGCGGGCGTTGTGCCACAGCACTTCGCGGTTCAGGCCGACGAGAGCAAATCCATCATGCAGGTTTTCGAGGATACCGCCGGCCTGAAGCAGCAGACCGGCGGCGGTCATGTCACAACCGCACAAAAAAAGCCCCGCAAAGCCGCCTGCCTGGAGGCTTTCGAGGCTGTCTTCGATCGATTCGGGACAGACGACGTCGTATTCGTGCCGGAATTTCGCCACGAATTCGCGGGCTTGATTCACGTCGCGGCTGAAGCACAGGATTCGAGCTGTGGCAGACTCGATTGTCATCTCACAAGAATCCAGACGAGGCATCGCCGCTCGCTGACCTCAGTGACGGCTTGCTGCAAAGTCAGTTGGTTGGTCTGTCGCCAGGCATCCCGCTGCAGTTCTCTACACGAATTCTACAACAGCCTTACGACGTAGAACTTGAAGTGCGAGGCGATTATACGACGGCCACTTTGTCCGGCAACTGGACGGAATCACCCAAATCGACGCTTACTGCTGAGGCACTGCATCAGATCAGTCATCGGTTCGTTCCGGCCGATCCATTCAGTCGGACCTCGCAGATTCCGAGGCGAGCTGAAAATCAGGTCGATAGCTCACCATTTATCTCACCCTGTCCCGGCGCTTCAGTGTTCGACGAAAAGCCTGGAATTCGTGTTACGCTGACGGGCCGTTGCTTTACAGACAGGTGAGCAATTCACCGTTCTGTCTGGAGCCTTCCGATGCCTGATTCACCAACGCTGGCGACCTGCCCGGACTGTGGCATTCCGTTTGAAGTGAAAGCAGAGCTGCGCAAACTGTGTCCGCGGTGCCTGATGCAGCGGGTCATGGCGGAGTCACAGGCCTCGGCGTTCGAAACAGGTTCCTCGCCGAAGCATCCGAAGTTCGCCGTGCCAGCGGCCGAAGAACTCGAACCGCTGTTTCCGCAGTTTTCAGAGTTCGAGCTGCTGGGCGTTGGCGGGATGGGGGCGGTTTTTCGCGCTCGTCAGATCAGCCTCGACCGGACCATCGCTTTGAAACTGTTGCCGCGCGAATCCGGAGCCGATCCGGCATTTGCCGAGCGATTTGCACGTGAGGCCCGAGCCCTGGCGAAGCTCTCGCATCCGCATATCGTCGGCATGCACGACTTCGGCGAGAGCGGTGGCTACTACTACTTCGTGATGGAATTCGTCGAAGGTGTCACTTTGCGCGAGGCAATTCGACGGAAGTCGCTGACGCCAGCCGAGTCACTGCGCGTTGTTTCGGATATTTGCGAAGCGCTGCAGTTTGCTCACGATCAGGGCATCGTGCATCGCGACATCAAACCGGAAAATATCCTGCTCTCGAAAAACGGGCAGGTGAAGATTGCCGACTTCGGACTGGCCAAACTGCTGTCTCTGCCAGAGTCGGAACTGCCACTGACGGCGTCGCGACACATCGTCGGCACTCCGCACTACATGGCGCCAGAGCAGATGGAGCGGCCTCTGGAAGTCGACCACCGGGCGGACATCTACTCGCTGGGCGTTGTCTTTTACGAAATGCTGACCGGCGAGTTGCCGATTGGTCGGTTCGATCCGCCGTCGCGAAAAGTCATCGTCGACGTGCGGCTCGACGAAGTCGTTTTGCGAACCCTGGAGAAAGAACCTGGGCGACGGTACCAGCATGTGAGCGATGTCGGAGCTGAAGTCGAACACATTTCCGGGACGAGTCACCGTGGCCCGTGGCTTGACGTTCGACGCGGCGTTCGCGCCGTTCAGCACTGGTGTCGCGACCGGATGGCCGACTGGAGATCTGGCTCAGAGGAGACAGCGTCTCCTGCACCGTCACCCTCAATGGGACGACGTGCCGATCGTGGAACGTTTTTCAGGTGTGCGGACGAGGTTGCCAAACGGGTAGCCGCTGTCTGGCGTGCGTTCGCATCGTCAGTCCGGCCTGCTGAATTCCTGCTCGCGATGGCAGTGGCAATCGCGTCAATGTTCGCTGTCGTTCTCGTCGTTAACGCCCGATACGGAGACAATTTTCTGTGTGGCATTCTGCTCGGACTGCTGGCCATCGTGGTCGCACGCGGCATCGCCGGACGAGTGGAATCATGGGACGACCTTCGACCCGCTCAGTGGTTGATTCTGCCGACGCTCGCGGCCGGTTATCTGGTGCTGCTGTTTGTTCTGCTTGTCTGGCCTGGCGTGATGGTTTTTCTGTTTGGTGCCGCGCCGCTCGTTCTCGATGTCGATCCTGCCTGGAGTTTTCTCGGTGAAAATTTTGTTGACCTGTCACGCAGCAGCCAGATTCCCCGTTACTGGACGCTGATTACGTGCGTCGCGCTATCGGCCTCGGCGGTCTGGTGGATCGGGGTCAGTCTGCTGGCGAAACTACTGCCGCGGTCGTTCTGTGTCGTGTTTCACCCGAGTTCTCCCGCGCAGGTTCGAGTGATCGCGACGTACGTCATTCTGATCGCCCTTGTCGGTCTGGCTCCTGTTGCCGCGTTGTGCTGGAGCTTCGTGGTCCTTCAATAGCTCTGAAGTCGGCCCAGTCGATTAACCGCGCGTCCAGTACACGACGCAACGGACTGTCATGTCGCAGCTTGCGCGTTTACGCCAGCCGGCTATTCGTCATGCGATTTCGTCGTCGCTGCGCCGCACGTGTGGCAGAGTTTCGCTGCAGCGGATAACTCAGCGGGCGAGGTAAACGCCGCGGCAGGGATGTGAACTCAGCGCAGGCGGACGCAGGAGTCGGGCGACTCGGGGACGACATGACCAATAGCGACTCTCCCCGCGCGATCGCTTTCTCCAGTCGCAGGCTGAGACACTCAGGAGACCTCGAAACGGCAAACCCGTCGTGAGGCGGGGACGCAAAACCACGGATCTCGTGACGCCGTCGTCTGCGTCGAACGCAACGTTCGATTGAACGACGTCATCGAGACAGCCGGGCTCCCGAATGGCTTCTTGACGAAAGGTCATGCCATGCACGTCGCTACTGGTGCTCGCCCTGTCGCCGCCAGACTGGTGTGTTGTCTGACGCGTGTTTTCTCGCGCCGATCATTCGCGCCGATCGGACTGTCTGCTCTGCTGAGCGCGATCAGCATTGCGCCGGCTGCCGACGCGGCCGACATTGTCCGCGTCGAAGAGGACTGGCGGATCGAAATTGGCACGCCGAATCCGGCCGAAGAGGCGCCGCAGATTGTCACGGCGATGTCTCCGCTGGGAAATCTCGACGGGCCGTACACCATCTTTGAACTGAACTACTCGACGTACCCGGACTTTCTCGCCGGCGGAATGCAGCTTCAGAAGTGGTATCACGACGTCAATCTCGGATACCGCAACTTCCCGAATTACAACCAGTTGAACAGCGACAATGAGGTCATCGAATTCACGTCGACGATGGCAATCACTGACGGCGATCTGCTCTTTGAAATCCGTAATGGAACCTCGCAGACATGGGGCAGCTTTGGCGGGCAGGGCTATCTGAAAACGAGGTACTACTACCTGCCGGTGAACAATCTGAATGCTTACAGCCCGGAGGTCTCGACAAAGCACTCCCGCATCGGATTCGCGTCGCACCGTGTGAAGAAACTCGTGCTGAAAGAAGTTCGGTACTACTCGTCTGCCGGTCTGATCTCAACAGACGAAACAGACCGGGTCGTTCACGATTACCAGCCGGAATAAATGCTCGCCATGCAGTTGCCTGCGAACCGACCTTTCACACAAAGCGACGTGACCATGAGAACTCTCATTCAAACTCTGTCAGGCGGTTTAAAGCCTGTCGATACCAGGCAGCGCCGAGGCAGCATCATTGTACTGGCTGCTGCTGCGTTGGTTCTCGTTTTCGCGTTTACGTCGTTCACGATTGACCTGGGGTTTATCGCGCTCACCCGGGCCGAACTGCAGAACGCCGCGGACTCTGCCGCGCTGGGAGGTGCCCAGGAACTTCAACGTGGTGTTGGAATCGCGCCGCTGTTAACGACTGAAGAAACGGCGGCCTCGGCTCGAAATGTTGCCGAAGCACTGGCAGCGATGAATCCCGCCGGGGAACTCGACAGCGTCTACATCGACTCGTCTCAGGACGTGCGATTCGGGCAGATTCAGTGGAATGCCGCGGCCGGACAGTGGGACAAGACCTGGGGAGTCTCTCCATACACGCTGGTCGAAGTTGTGACGCATCGTGACCGTGGCGACGCGAAGGACGTCAATGGGAAGACGCTTGACGGTCCGCTCCCGCTGTTCTTCGCGCCCGTGATCGGGCATCGTGAAGCGAATATCGTCACACGGTCGGCCGCCGCGATCTTTCCTGGAGTGGGCTTCCGCATTGATGAGAACAGTAGTGCTCGTTCAAACGTGCTGCCGATCGCTCTCGATGAACAGACCTGGAACGACCTGCTCGCGGGGATCGGGACCGATGACTACAGCTACAACGCCGCGGATGGCCATGTCGAGAATCATGGCGACGGGATTCTGGAAACGAATCTGTATCCGTCTGGCAGTACTCAGATGCCGCCTGGCAATCGTGGCACGGTCGACCTCGGCAGCCCGAACAACAGCACTCAGGATCTGAAGCGACAGATTCAGTACGGACTCAATGCGGCCGATCTGGCGTGGTTTGGCGGCGAGTTGCGTTTCGACGCGACGCCTCTCGAACTGAATGGCGACACCGGACTGAGTGCCGGCATCGAAGCCTCGCTCAAGCAGATCATCGGCGAGTCGAAAGCCATTCCGATCTTCACTGCAGTGTCGGGGCCGGGAAACAACGCGACCTATACGATCTCGAAGTTCGTCGGTATCCGTGTGCTCGACGTCAACCTTTCAGGAAATCCGAGCAAGCGGCATGTCACGATTCAACCTGCACCGTTCAGCGACTCAACGGTCATTCGAGGCCAGACGACTGTGACAGCCGATTCGATTTTTACGACGCCGGCGCTCGTTGAATGACCCCGACGCGCCGGGCGAACTGGACTACCCGGCCTCGACCGGTTCGTACTGGTCGGACAGACGGTTGAGGGCGTCGGCGGGGTTCATGTTGAAGAGGGCTCGCCCGCCCGTTCCCCAGCAGCCGTGCTGGTAATGAAAGACGGCGGCGGCATCTCGGAGTAGTCCAACGGCTTCGACAAACTCCATGTCGCCGCCTTCGACCGCTTCAAACCGGATGTTGACGGCTACGAAGGCCGTCAGCATTCCGGTCTGCACATCGCGGCCAAACGTGACCCCGGACTGCCAGTCACAATCGAGCCATCGCAGGTCGCGCGGTTTACCGAGTCGACTCGCGAGGTCAAAGAACTTCGCTTCGAGCTGCTCGCGCTGCACACGAAACTGCTCGAACGCCTGCTTCGCCTGTTTCCTCTGCAGCCAGCGCAGCAGCGGCTGACCGAACAGCAGCAGCACGGCGAGGATCGCAACCAGCACGCCGACGATGATGAGAGCTGTCTCCAATCTGCAATCTCCTTACGGACACCATTTCTCCGTTTGCCCCACAGCCGAAGGTGTGGCTGGGAAACGCCTGCGCCTTCGGCTGTGGAGCAAACGACTATTTCGACCTGTCTGATTTCGCGTTGTCAAAGTAACCCCGGACGACCGCGCGGTGACGGGGGCGGATCGTCCGTTGCCAGGTTTCGTCGCCGGACGCGGCGGATGAACCTCTTGCCGCGGACCGCAAAGCCGTCGTCGCGGCTTCGTCATCCGGCGCGGAAACGGTCAAGCCGATGACCTGGTCGCGTGGCAGATCCTCGGAACCGCGCGGCAGGATCGACTCTTTGAATCTGACGTTCTCGTCAGTCGACTCGTCGCCCCAGGTAAGAGTTGCGTCGCCGCGTCCGCGTGTGATGCCGCCACGTCCCGGCTTTGCGTTGCCGTCCTTTGAGCACGATGAGCACTTGCCCTTCGAGCAGTTCGGACACAGACACGCCGCGTCTTCCGGTCCCGAGCACAGGCAGCCATCGACGCACTTCCCGCAGTTCTGACACTGCCCCTGCCCTTCGCACTTCGACCGCAGTTCTGACAGGCGATTCGATTCCTGCTCCAGAAACTCGTCCAGTTCCGACAGCAGCTCGGATCGTTCGTCCGCTTTGTTCGGTAGCTGCAGTTTGCCGTCTTTCATCAACCGTTGAAGCTGCTCTTTCAGCTCAGGCGACATTCGCTCGAACGCTCCGCTGTCTGCCAGCTTCTGCAGCGTCTCCAGCGATTGCTTCTGGAGTTCCGCAAGCTGCTCGGGCGAGAGATCCAGCAGGTCACTATCCGTCGCTTCCGCCAGCTTGTTCAACGCCGACTTCGCGGCCTCGACGGAGGCTCCGGCCGAATCGACGCGCAGTTTCAGCCGTTCACGCAGCGCGTCGACCGTTTCCCATTTCTCGTGAGTCAGCGGCGCCTGCTGCGTCTCCTCAGCGAGTTTCTCAATCTCCTCATTAAGCTGCTGCTGTTCCTCTGCTTCCAGCAGCTTCGCTTCTTCGAGTTCCGTAAACAGTTCCTGAAGTTCAGATGCCGCGTGCTGACCGGCCGTCGAAAACGTCTGCGGTTCCGCACTGACTTCGCGTGTGGGAATCAGTCCCGCCGCTGCGGCGAAGATCACCGGCAACGTCAGACGCCGTAAGAACGGCCATGGTCGCAGCCGCGGCAAGCTCTGTTTCCACAACTCGTCGAGCTGAGGCAGTCGTCGTTGCCACTCCTCATCCGGAGCTTCGTTCAGCGCGAGCAGCAGCCCGCCCGCCCGCAGCCGCGAATCGAGCACGGCGATCGCTTCGAGCTGAGTAAACCCTTGCCGTGTTGCGAGCCACCAGCCAGCGACAACGGCTGGCACGACCCCGACGCCAGCCCACAAGGCATGCGGCCAGAACTGTGGCAGTGCCAGCTTGACGATCAGGACCACTCCACCGAAGACGAACAGCGAACCGGCCAGCAGATCGGAGACGGCGTCGAGAAACTGTCCGAACCGCAGCCGCCGCAGACAACGCGCGACCCAGCGGTCGCAAGTTGTCACTGGAGAAGATTGATTCGCCATCGTTACGTCCGCTCGAAGGCTTTTCGAAGTGGGTAAAAGGTCGGCTGGCAGTTCCGCCTGAGAAATCCGTCGGCGACAAAACCATCCGGGACACGTCACCATAACATCCGGCACTGCGGGAATTCATCAGGAACCAGGACTCGGCGGTGTCACTTCTCACGCTGAACCGAAACGGCATCTGTGCGTATCCTGTCCGCCTGCCGGACCACCAGCAACAGCAACGAACGAACTCCGTGCCCGAATCCAGCGACAATCCGAAGTATATTCACGCGACGTGTAAGGTCTGCGGAACCCGCGTGACCCCCAAGGCGAAGAACGCCGGGCGGAGACTCAAATGTCCCGACTGCGAATCGCCGATCCAGCTCCCGACGATGGAGCAGTTTCTCGCAATGCGTCGCGAGCAGGCTCTGCGCGAACCACGGCAGCCCGAACCCGTCGAACCGTACGTCCTGCAGGAAAAGTTCGAGCGGGCAGATGCACTGGAGCACACGGAAGCGACCGTGTCGGTGTTTCGCGAACTGGCCAGAATCAAACGCGAAGAGGCTCCGTCGCCGCCCGCGTCGACGTTCTTCAGCAACGTCTTTGAGTTCCCATGGAAGACGTCCGATGCACTGATCCGCTGGGGGCTGCTGGCTGCGGGATTCAGTCTGGCGGGCATCATTCTGGCTCTGAATCTGTGGATGCGTGACGAGTACGGATTTGCCGGGATGGTCGGCAGCGGTTTTTTCGTGCTCGCCCAGATCGCGTTTGCCGTCTGGTCAATGGCGTACGCGTCGAGCTGTCTGATGTCGATCCTGCACGACACGTCGGCGGGACTGGATCGCGTCGAAGGCTGGCCGGACGGCGGCGTGTTCGACTGGATGAGTGATCTGCTGGCGGTCGGCTATCTCTTTCTGGTCTCGGGATTTGTCAGCCTGATCCCGGCGAAGGCGCTCGAACCGCTGATCGGCTTTCAGTCGCCGCTCGTGCTGGTCGTTCAGGCGTTCGTCTTTCCGATCGCCCTGGTGGGTGGCCTCGACGCCGAATCAATCTGGCTGCCGTGGTCGGGGACGGTGGTTCGCAGTCTGAAAACCATCCCGCGCGACTGGCTGATCTTTTATGGCCTGACGCTGGTGGTTGCCGGCGTGGGCAACGGCTTTCTGCTCGCCTGCCTGATCAAGTCGTACTGGCTGTTCGGCGTGATGCTCGGGCCGGTGCTGGCCTCGCAGTGTTTCATCTTCGCCAGACTGATTGGTCGTCTCGCCTGGCGAATTGGCGAGACCGCTGTGCCGGACGACGATGATGATGACGATTGAGGCGCCGCAGCCGCTGTTCAAAGGCGGCCAGGAATCGAACATGGATGAGACACGGGCGGATCGCAAACGCGGAACGGAAGTGAGTAGAAGTGAATTCCAGGACGCGATGATTCATGATCCGGTCCGGAGTCAATTCCATGTTTCATCCGTGGTCGATCGGTGGCTGGTGACAGCCTGCGATTGCCGGCTTAAAAAAGGCAAATCCATCAATGGCTGAAGAAGCAGGCAGTTCACGCGGCGTGGCGATTGTGACTGGAGCGGGTTCGGGGATTGGCAGGGCATCGGCGCTGGCACTGCTCGACGCTGGTTACTGTGTCGCAATCGCTGGACGCCGGGCGGAAGCGCTCGACGAAACTGTGCGACAGGCGGGCGATGCCGCGGATCGGCTGCTTGCCGTACCGACGGACGTCTGCAGTGAGGCGTCGGTACGGAACCTGTTCGATCAGACCGTTGAGAAGTTCGGCCGCGTTGACGTGCTGTTTAACAATGCCGGCATGGGAGCTCCGGCGATTCCGCTCGAGGATCTGACCGTCGAGCAGTGGCAGGCGGTTGTCGACGTCAACCTGACGGGCGCGTTTCTCTGCACGCAGGCAGCGTTTCGTGTGATGAAGAATCAGCAGCCGCGCGGTGGGCGGATCATTAACAACGGCTCAATCTCCGCGACGTCGCCGCGGCCGTTTTCCGCTCCGTACACGGCGACCAAGCACGCGATCACCGGGCTGACGAAGTCGACGTCGCTGGACGGTCGACGGTACGACATCGCCTGTGGGCAGATCGACATCGGCAACGCGGCGACTGAGATGACCGCTCGCATGAAAAATGGAGTTCCACAGGCTGATGGATCGATCGCCGTCGAGCCAACGATGGACGTACAGAATGTCGCGCGAATGATCGTTCACATGGCCAGCCTGCCGCTCGACGCCAACGTGCAGTTCGTCACGGTGATGGCGACCAAGATGCCGCTGATCGGACGCGGTTGATTGCGCTGAATACGAGCCAGAGCGAGCGTTTGGAAAGCTGGCCGGCTTTAGTGATCACGCACCGGTTGCCTGCGATGATCCGGCATCGAAGTAACCGCAGCATCGGTCTGCGGCTGATCGGCGAGTGCAACTCGTTCACACGCAAGCCTGCCTGCACGTTCGCGCGTCCTTGCCGACTGCTTTACTGATCCCGCACAATCTGCCGCTCATCACGGGACTGTGACGAAACTTCCTGCGGAGGATTGCGATGAATCGTTCTGCCGTCTGGTGTCTGCTGCTGGTGCTCGTAGCGCTGCACCACGATTTCTGGTTCTGGAACGATCCATCACTTGTGGCTGGCTGGCTGCCAGTCGGCCTGGCCTGGCACATCGGGCTGTCGATGGCTGCGGTTCTGTTCTGGGCGCTGGCGGTTAAGTTCGCCTGGCCAGACAATCTCGACGCGGGGGCCTCATCCACGGAAGCGAGCGAGGTCACAGAATGACCGCTCTGATCATCATCGCGTGTTACTTAGTCGTTCTGCTGGGACTGGGACTTGGCTCGAGCCGGCTGTTTCGCGGCACGAGCCTAGACTACCTGCTGGCGAGCCATTCAATTGGTCCGTTCCTGCTGCTGATGTCACTGTTCGGAACGACGATGACCGGTTTCTCTCTGGTTGGATCGACTGGTGAGGCATATGTGCGAGGCATCGGCGTGTACGGCCTGCTGGCTTCGTCGAGCGCCATTATTCATCCAATGTGCTTTTTCCTGATCGGTCTGCCGCTGTGGTCGCATGGAAACCGGCATGGCTTCACGACACAGATTCAGTTCTTTGAGGCGCGTCTGGAAAGCCAGCATTTTGGATTGCTGCTGTTTCCCGTGCTGGTTGGCCTGGTGGTTCCGTACCTGCTTGTCGGAATCATTCCAGCCGGCGGCGCGATCAATGGTGTTACGCGCGGGCTGTTCGAGACAGCGTTTGCAGATGCCGGCCACGGTGTGCCGCCCTGGCTGGGTTCGCTGGTGATCTGCCTGGTCGTGCTGACCTATGTCTTTGCCGGTGGGATGCGCGGTACCGCGTGGGCAAACGCGTTTCAGACACTGGTCTTTCTGCTGCTGGGTGTGATCACGTTTCTGGTCGTGGTGAAAGGAATGGGGCAGCAGCCAGGACTCCTGGCGAGTATGCAGGCCGCGACTGAGAAAGTTGAGCCGCAGAAGCTTGATCGATCTTCGTTTTCGCACCTGAACTGGTCGACGTATCTGCTGGTGCCGCTGTCGATCGGCATGTTTCCGCACATCTTTCAGCACTGGCTGACGGCGAGGAATGCGAACGCTTTCAAACTGCCGATCATTGCACATCCGCTGTTCATTCTGGTCGTGTGGGCTCCGTGTGTGATGCTGGGAACGTGGGCATCCGGGCAGGGTCTTGATCTGCCACCCCAGAAAGCCAATCTCGTGCTGCCGGTGCTCGTCAGCCAGCACGCGGGACCGGTCCTCGGCGGACTTCTGACCGCTGGAATCCTGGCCGCCATTATGTCGTCGCTCGACAGCCAGTTTCTGTGCCTCGGTACGATGTTCACTCGCGACATCGTGCAGCGTCATGCGGCAGCGTCGGAACTGGATGACCGGCAGACTGTGTTTCTGGCGCGGTCCTTTATCGTCGCGATTGTTGCCGTCGCTTATGTGTTGAGTCTGGTTCTCAACAGTCCCCGCATTTTCAAGCTTGGGGTGTGGTGCTTCAGCGGGTTTACTTCGCTGGTACCACTGGTCCTGGCCGCTTTGTACTGGAAACGGCTGACACTGCCAGGCGCCTATGCGAGCGTTGCTGCAGCGGCGCTGACATGGGGCTACCTGTTGTGGCAGTCCGACTTCGCCAGCAACGCGCACTATTCCGTCATGGTGGGGAACGTTGCGGTCGACCCGATTCTGGTAATGACGCTTGCCGCGGCAATGGCCATGGTGGCTGTGTCACTTATTACGCGACCGCCGAGTCATCAGACGCTGGCAAAGTTCTTTCCCGGATTGCAGGCCGAATAGTAGTCTCGCTGCGACAGGGTGTCTGGCTCAGAACGTGGCTGTCGGCTTGAATCGCAACGCGAATCCGGCGGCTGTCAGAACTGCGAGATCAGCCAGTCGGGCGGAGTCAGCGTGAAGAACTCATCGATTTCGTCCTCACTGCCCATGACGACGTCGCCGGCGTCGGCTCCTGAGCCGCTGCCGCCAGCGAGTACGTCGAAGCCGGCATCGCCTCGGACGGAATCATCGTCCTGCATTCCGATGGCGACATCGTTGCCCGCTCCGCCAGACAGCGAGTCGTTGCCGAGACCACCGAACAGCGAATCGTTGCCGTCCTGTCCGACCAGAACATCGTTACCGGTCACGCCGTCGAGTCCGTCATCGCCTGCGCCGCCGTCGAGCTGATCATCACCGGCGTCGCCGATGAGCGTATCGTTGCCCGCGTCGCCGTTGAGTGTGTCGTTATCGTCGCCACCGCGCAGGCTGTCATTGCCTGCGTCGCCAAACAGACGATCCCGGCCGACGTCACCGAGGAGCGTGTCGTCACCGAGGCCGCCATACAGCCGATCGCCACCGGTCCCGCCATCAAGTAGATCGTTCCCCGCTCCCCCCAGCAGGCTGTCGCCGGAGCTTCCGACACCGTAGAGCTGATCGTCTCCGTCTCCGCCGTCGAGCGTGTCGCGCCCACCGCTGCCGATCAGCGTGTCATTGCCGCCGTTGCCCGCGATCAGGTCGTCGCCGCCAAACCCGATTACATAGTCCGCCCCGGAACCGCCGATGAATGTGTCGTCACCGTCGCCGAGATAAATCACTGTCGCGCCGCCGAAGCCGCTCGCGTTGACCAGATTCGCGGAATCGCCCAGCGTCAGTTGCACGGTTTCAATGCTTTTCAGCGTGTCGTTGCCAGTTCCCGTCAGGCTGTTGCCGGTGAGGGTGAAGTCGGCATCGCCGGTTTCAATGACGCGGTCATTGCCAGCGCTGCCGTCGAGTGTGTCGTTGCCAGCGGCCCCCGTGAGAACGTCGAGACTGCCCTGTCCGCGCACCAGGTCATCGCCGGCTCCGCCGTTCAACGTGTCGCGGCCCGCTCCGCCGAATAACGTATCCGCTCCGCCTGAACCGGACAGGACGTCGTCGTCTCCGGCGCCGATCAACTTGTCATCGCCCGCTTCACCGTCGAGCGTGTCGTTTCCGGTGCCACCGTCGACGTAATCGCTGCCGCCGCCAGCCATGATCAGATCAGCCCCGCCGTCTCCGTGCAGAACGTCGCGAAAAGCTGATCCGAAGATGGTGTCGTTGCCGCCGCCATCGTTGACAGTGGCCGGCCCGTTGAAGCCGCGCAGATCGAACGAGTTCGCACTGGCACCACCCGTCAGCACGAGATTTTCGAGATCGGAAGTTGTGTCGAATCCGAGTCCTGTCAGAGCGCCGGTCACAGCGACGAAATTCACGTCACCGGATTCGACAAGAAAGTCGCTGCCCGATCCGCCGTCGAGTGTGTCGTCGCCGAGGCCTCCACTAAGTTGATCGCCGGTACCACCGTTGCCGCGGACGAAGTCGTTGCCGTCATCACCGGCGAGCGTATCTCGTCCCGCTCCGCCGAGAATATTGTCGTCGCCTCCGCCACCGGACACAGAGTCGTTGCCCGATGCGCCGAGCAGGAAGTCGTTGCCGGCCCCGCCGATCAGCGTGTCGTCACCGACGTCTCCGTCAAAGCTGACGGCGATCGATGCTTCGGCCGCTGTCAGCAGATCATTGCCGGCTCCTGCCGCGACAACGACCACTCCATTGAACAGGCTGTCGAGCAACCCGACGGACAGGACGTCGCTTCCGTCACCAGTCTGTATGACGATGTTGCCGGTTGGGTGCGCGAAGTCGACGGTTTCGCTCGACGAAGCGCTGCTGATCCGCGAGACGCCGTCGTCTGGGACGCCGTCATCGGACAGCGTGATGACGTCAGCCGCCGCTCCGAACACGAATGTTCGTGTCGTTGCGACAATCGAATCAAAGATCGGTTCGAGACCCGAGTAGAAGACCATTGAATTCGTACTGCCGGCAACGAGGACGTCGCCGTCACTGGCGCTGGCAAACGAGTGCGTCACGGAATCAACTGCCGGCCCGCTGAGAGCCAGCGTGTCGTTACCGGTCTCGCCCGAAAATGTCACCAGACTGGTCGCTGAATGATCAACCGTCAGCAGATCGTCGCCAGCACCACCGAACAGAAATGCTTCGCCATCGAAGCTCGAATCGAGTGATGCAATCGTCACTGTGTCGGCCATGTCTCCGCCTGAGATGATCAGGTCAGAACCCGGCCCGGTGGCAAACGGCGTCGGCGTGCCTCCGTCGAGTGTGAACTGCGACATGCCGTTTCCGTCGATTCCATCATCCTCAATCAGCAGCGTGTGCGGCGACCCATCGGCCAGCAGAATCGTTGGCGAGATTCCACTGGAGTAGCCGTTAACGTCCCAGCCGATGTCGTACAGCGCAGCGCGATCGAGATCGGTCAGGTATTTGCGCGTCCCGTTCGGCAGATCGGGATCCATCAGCGTTTCCTGGCCGCCGTCCGTCAGGTCTTTCTGCCAGTGAGCGCTGTCATTCAGCGGTGGTTCACCCGCGCCGTCGTAGCTGACCGTGGCGAGTTCACCCGTAAAGCGGCCTCCGGAAACCAGATTGTCCCACGAGTTTGCAGTACCGAAGCCGATCACGTGCGTCAGTTCGTGCAGCGCGGTCGAGAAGAAGTCGTACTCGCTGCTGTCAAGCCCGGAAGTCGTCGTTCCGAAAAACCAGTTGACACTCGGGTCGAACGAGATCGAACCGCCAAAGGGGCCGAAGTCCGTCTGCTCCGCTGGAGCACCAAGTGCTCCGGTCTGGCCGCGGCCGAGAACTGTGTCGATCCACTGTTGAACGCCGCTGACGTTCGCGATAAATCCGCTGACACCTTCGGCAAGCTGGCCCGGATCGAGCGACCGTGCCCCGACGTAAACCCGGATTTCGCCTTCGCCAACGACCAGATTGTCGAACGTCGTCGTGAGATCCGTCGCCGGGTCAACGATGCCTGCCGTCCAGGTGTCGTTGATGCTGAACTTCTGCGGGATGATTTCAGACAGCGTGTCGTTGAGTTGACTCGCGAGCGTGGCTCCGGCCTGTTCAAGACTTGCCCGCCGATCCGGATGCTGGGTGCCGTCGAAAAAGCCGGACGTGTCGAGCGAGTAGTCGAATGTAAATGTGACTGCGGGCAGGATTCTTAACTCGAGCAACTCGGCGGGTGGGATTGCCGAGGCCAGCCTGCGGGCACGCTCCCGACAGTTCCCCGGCCGCAAACTCGACGAACCTTGTCCCCGCAGGCGGATGCCGGAAGTCAGCGAGTTGAGCCAGGCCCAAAGCAACATGGTCAGTCAGCTCCAGATTCCAGATTACAAATAACGACGCCTGAATCTGTCGCAGCTCAGTGCGTCTGCTGGTTTAGAACGCGTAGCTGCATTCAATTTCGTCACACATGTCCGTCACTTTTTAACCTCGCCGGAAGGCTGAAGTGGCGGATCAATTCGATCATCTGCGGATTTTCCGGAGTTCGCAGGCCAGAAATGAGTGCGACGAACGGCGCCGGGACGAAGTTCCAGTCGAAGCGGATTCGACCGAAGATTCCGGCAGAAAGACGTGCCGCTCGCGTTGGTTGCTCTGTGGTTTGGGTTTGCGTAACATCTCCGTTTCCCCCTCGCGTCGCCTGCGGAGACGGTCCGTTTTCCGCTCGATATAACTCACTGCGAACACTCAGGATACGTTGAGACTGTCATGGCCGTTCCAAAGCGGAAAACGTCGAAAGCGCGAACGCGGTCGCGTCGTGCCCAGTGGAATCTGAAAGCTCCGCAGCTTGGCAAATGTCAGAACTGCGGTTCCCGCATCCCGACTCACGTCGTCTGCCCTCAGTGCGGCCACTATATGGGTCGTCCGATGGTAGTGATCGAGGACTGATCACTCATGCGGATCGCTCTGGATGCGATGGGAGGTGACCACGGTGCCGCTCCCAACGTCGAGGGCGCGGTCACCGCGCTCACTGAGCAGCCTGAACTCGAGGTTGTGCTCGTTGGTGATCGCACCGAGCTGACGCATCTGATCGAGCAATCAGGATACTCCGGCGAGAGACTCTCAATTGAAGAGTCCGAAGGCGTCGCCGAGATGCACGAGAAGCCGGTCGAGGCGCTGCGTCGCAAGCCCAACTGCTCGATCGCTGTCTGCTGGAAATTGATGGCATCCCGCTCGGTCGATGCCGTCGTCAGTGCTGGCAGCACCGGAGCCGTTGTCGCTGCTGGTTTGAGGACGCGGCTGTTTTTGAAGGGCGTTAAGCGGCCGGGGATCGCCGTTGCGCTGCCGACGCTCAAAGGCCGGGCGCTGCTGCTCGATGTTGGCGCCAACCCGGCCGCCCGGCCCGAACATCTTTACCAGTACGCGGTCATGGGTGCTCTCTATTCGCAGGCGATTCTTGGTGTCGAATCGCCGCGGATTGGATTGATGAATATCGGCAGCGAAGAGGGGAAGGGCAACGAGCTTTACAAAGAAACGCACACGCTGCTGGCGAAGAGCCGCATCCGCGACAGGTACGTCGGCAATGTCGAGGGCCGCGGCCTGTACGCTGGTGAGGCGGACGTGCTGATCTGCGAAGGCTTTGTCGGCAACGTCGTGCTCAAAGTCAGTGAAGGGATGGCGGACTTTCTGTTCAAAGCGATCCCGCCGGAGATTATCGGTCGACTGGACACCGAGCGTCCGCAAGCAATGCAGGCGTTTCAGGAAGTTGGACGCCGGTTTCAGTACAACGAAGAAGGCGGGGCTCCGCTGCTGGGCATCGACGGAACCTGCATTATCTGCCACGGTTCGAGTGACGCGCGGGCGATTCGCAACGCCCTCCGAGGCTCAGCAAAACTGACGGACCGAGATATCAACAGCCAGATCGTCGAGCAGCTTCGCGAGTCGATGGTTCCCGGCGAAGAATAGTAGCTTCGTTCGGCTGTCTTCCGGAATCAGACAATTCGGCTTCGGGTCAAACGGCGCACTGCTTTCTGCAGAACGGAGTACCCAATGAGCATCGCTTTTCTCTTCCCTGGCCAGGGGGCACAGCACGTCGGCATGTGCCGGACGATCGTCGAGAAGTATCCCGCTGCGAAAGATCTGTTTGACCGGGCGGGTGTGCAACTTGGCTTTGATCTCGCGAGCCTGTGTTTCGACGGCCCCCAGGAGGAACTCGACAAAACAAACATCAGCCAGCCGGCACTGTTTGTGTCGAGCCTTGCCGCACTTGAGATGCTCCGCGTCGAGAACCCTGATGTGATCTCGCAGTGCAGAATCGCGGCCGGGCTGAGTCTCGGGGAGTACACCGCGCTGACGTTTGCCGGCGCGATGTCGTTTGAAGACGGACTCCGCGTTGTGCAGAAACGCGGCGAGGCGATGCAGGCCGCAGCGGAGGCGACCTCGTCAGGAATGGTCAGCGCATTGCTGCTGCAGGACGACGCTGTGCAGCAGGTTGTCGAGCGAGCCCGCGAAGCCGGACGCATCTGGGTCGCTAATTACCTCTGCCCGATGAACACGGTTCTGTCGGGCGAAACGGCCGCGTGTGACCGCGCCGAAACACTGATCGAAGAAGCCGGCGGAAAACCGGTTCGACTCGCTGTCGCCGGAGCGTTTCACACGGAGATCATGCACTCGGCTGTCGCAGAACTGGCCGCCGTGCTTGACTCGGTTGATCTGCAGGCGCCGACCGTGCCCGTCGTTTCAAACGTCGACGCCCAGACGCACAGTGACCCGTCGGAGCTGCGGTCGCTGCTCGTCAGACAGGTCGAAAACCCTGTGCTTTGGGAGAAGTCAGTCCAGTTAATGCTCGGCGGCGGCGTTGACCAGTTTTATGAGATTGGTCCCGGCAAGGTGCTCAAAGGATTGCTCAAACGCATCGCCCGGAAAGTGCCGTGCGAAACTGTCAATGACTCGCCGTAAGGCACGCTGTCCAGCTTCGCCAGCGTCGTTCGTTTCCGGCAGCAGATCCGGCTGATAATCGTTGCATCGACCGTTGATTATCGCCCGTTTGCCGGCCGCGCATTTGAGTTTACACGAATCGGCGATCTCACTATATGTTCGCGGCATTGCACTTCCGGCGATTTCGCAGGGCAGAACGTGTATCTGGCTGCTGCACAGCGGGCTTCTGAAATCTCTGCCGTCCGCAGCTATTCAGACGCACGAAATTGCGACAGTGGGAGTGCAAACCCGGGTCGGCCGGTCGGTGAGTTCGGGCCTGTTCACAAACAGATTCCTGGAGATAGCTCACTCCGACAAACAGGTCGAACCGTGCCGATTCAGGCTGCAATCCACCGGAGGAAATTGAACGTGTCCACACAAGAAAAAGTCATCGGAATCGTCAGCGAGCAGCTCGGCGTTCCGAAGGAAGAAGTGACTCTGGCCGCGTCGTTTGTCGACGATCTGAAGGCCGATTCGCTCGACGTCGTCGAACTTGTCATGGAGTTTGAAGACGAGTTCGGCATTACCATCCCCGACGACGATTACGAAAAGATCAAGACCGTCGGTGACGCGATCAGCTATATCGAAGAGAAGAGCTGATCGCTGCCTGGCGTATGACACTCCGGAATCCCGGTTTCTCTTTCGAAGCCGGGATTCTTCTACATGTACCTTTCGCCTTGATTGCCTTCTGAAAGTCAGCCTGATGGCCAGACGCGTCGTCGTCACTGGAACCGGAGTTGTGACCTCGCTGGGATTCGAGGTTGTTGACTTCTGGGAACGTATCTGCGCAGGCAAGAGCGGCATCAGCCCGATCGAGCGGTTCGACTGCTCTGATTACAAGGTCCACTTTGGTGGCGAAGTGCGTGGCTTTGACTGCACCGAACACGCCGACATTTCCTCAAAAGACGTCAAGCGAATGGATCGGTTCGTCCAGTTTGCTCTGGCGTCGGTCACCAAAGCCATCCGTCAGTCCGGGATTGATTTGAATACCGGCGATCCGTACCGCCACGGAGTGCTGATTGGCAGCGGGATCGGTGGCCTGCAGGAAATCGAACTGAACCACGACCTGTTGTTTGACCGCGGCCCGTCGCGCGTCTCGCCCTTCATGATTCCCAAGCTGATGGTCAACGCAGCCAGCGGAAACGTTTCGGTCCACTGGGGACTGAAGGGCCCGAACAGCGCTGTCGCGACAGCCTGTGCCTCAGCGACCAACGCGATCGGTGACGCCTTTAAACTGATTCAGAATGGCATGGCCGACGTGATGGTCACTGGAGGCAGCGAAGCGGCGATCACCCCAATGGGGCTCAGTGGCTTTGCCCGGATGGGTGCTCTGTCGACGCGGAACGATGAACCGGAGAAAGCGAGTCGGCCGTTTGACATCGAACGCGATGGCTTCGTCATTGCGGAAGGCGCCGGTGCCATCGTGCTCGAAGAGTACGAGTTTGCGAAAGCCCGCGGGGCGAACATCCTGGCCGAAGTATTCGGTTACGGTATGTCAGCCGACGGGACGCACATGACGGCACCTGATCCGGAAGGTCGCGGTGCCGCCCGGGCAATGGCTGGCGCACTACAGGATGCTGGCATCAACCCTGACGAGATTGACTATATCAACGCTCACGGAACCAGCACGCCGCTGGGCGACAAAGCCGAAACGCTGGCGATCAAGACCGTGTTCGGTGATCACGCGAAGAAACTGGCCGTCTCCAGCACGAAGAGCCAGATCGGGCATCTGTTGGGAGCGTCCGGAGGCGTTGAGTTGGTTGTCTGCGTGCAGGCTCTGCTCGAACAGACTGCGCCGCCGACGATCAACCTCGACAATCCGGATGAAGAGTGCGATCTCGACTACGTGCCGCATCAGGCCCGCCAGACTCCGATCCGCCGCATTCTGAAAAACAGCTTCGGCTTTGGCGGACACAATGCCTGTCTCGTGCTCGGGTCAGCCGACTGACGCAACTACCGAATCAGAACTCCAGAACGCCCGAAGTTTTCAGAGCTTCGGGCGTGTTCATGCGCCGCTGGTGTGCCTTGAATCGAGCCTGGGGCGACCTACAATCCCGGCGCGTCCTGCGAAATCAGGCCCGGCAGCGTGATCGGGCTCGTTTGCGAGTATCTCACACAGCCAGAAAGAGATTGCAACTATGACCGTTCAGATTGGCCAGCCCGCTCCGGAATTCGAGATTCAGGCATACGATCGTACCAAAGACGGCAGCGACGATCAGTTTCAGACGATCAAACTGTCCGACTTCCGCGGCAAGTGGGTCTGCCTCTTCTTTTATCCGCTTGACTTTACGTTCGTCTGCCCGACCGAAATCGTCGCGTTCAACAAGGCGATCGGTGAGTTCGAAGACCGCGATTGCGTTGTCCTGACCGCCAGCACTGACAGCGTTTACTCGCACAAAGGCTGGTGCGACGCTCACGAGGATCTGGCACAGCTCAAATACCCGATGCTCGCCGACACGAACCACAGTCTGTCGTCTGATTACGGTGTGCTGATCGAGGAGAAGGGCATCGCCCTGCGAGGGGTCTTCCTGATCGATCCGAACGGCGTGACGCGCTGGATCGCAATTCACGACCTGGGCGTTGGCCGCAACGTCGACGAAGTGCTCCGTGTGCTGGACGCTCTGCAGACCGACAAGCTCTGCCCCTGCAACTGGCACAAGGGCGAGAAGACACTGAACTAGGCTCTCGCGCCGCCACAGGTTTGGCACTGATTCCGGGAGGGCGAAGCTCCCGCTGAGCTGCGCTCGTCGCTGTGGCTCGGCGGGAGCCTCGCCCTCCTGTTTTTCATTGACCGATTGTTTGCCCGGTACTTTTAACGAGGCTCCTCTCATGTCCCGCATCGCCCCGCTTCCCGAAGCTGATGCCGACGGCAAAACGGAACGCACCTATGGCCGCATCAGGGAGATGCTCGGTGCCGAAACCGTACCCGAGCCGTTTCTGACGTATGGCCGCGTCGATGCCTTTCTGCAGGACTTCTATATGAACTTCAAGAAGTTCGTTTACGAAGACGGCCAGCTCGACGCGCGGACGAAGGCGGTCATCGGTCTGGCCGTTTCCGGGCATTACGCGGTTGGGATCTGGAGCGATTTCTTCAGCGATCGATTGAAGTCTCTCGGCGGTGACGACCAGTTGATCGCCGACGTCCTGGCCGTTGCCTCAACGAACGCGATGTACAACGCGTTCTTCAAGTTCCGTGACCTCAGCGGCTCAGACGTCTTTGGCGGCATGTCCGTTGGCCTGCGGGCTCACACCTTCATGAACACGTCCCTTGATGAGAAAACGGTCGAGCTGATCAATATCGCGATCAGCGATCTCAACGCCTGCAAGCCCTGCACTTCGGGTCACGTCGAGAAAGCCCGCCAGCTCGGCGTCAGTGACGAAGCTCTGCTCGAAACCGTCCAGTGCGCCGCCACGATTGCCGCTGGCTGCGCATTTCTGAAAGCCGCCGGGGCTTGATTCCGGATTGCGAAGACGCTGGTTCCGCCGACACAGTCTGGAGGATACTGGAATACAAACAGTCGGTATGGCACTATGTTCCCTTTCCTCGACGCCCTCAGCATGGGAAACGGGACACATGATCGACCAGCTTCGCAGCGCACTGAGTTCGACGTTCGGTTTTGCCGAGTTCCGTCCCGGTCAGGAAATCGTCTGCCGGCATCTGCTGGAAGGTCGCTCAGCCGCGGCTGTCTTCGCAACCGGTGGCGGCAAATCGCTGTGCTATCAGTTGCCGGCACTGCTGCTGCCGGGGACGACGCTTGTTGTTTCGCCACTGATCGCGCTGATGAAAGATCAGATCGACGCGCTGAAGGCTCGTGGCGTTGCGGCGGCGCGGCTTGATTCGACGCTGACGTTCGAGGAATACCGCAGCATCACGCAACAGATTCGGCGCGGCGAACTCAAGCTGCTGTATGTCGCGCCGGAGCGGTTTTCCAACGAACGTTTCCGGGAACTGTTGTCGTGTATTGACGTATCTCTGTTCGCCGTTGACGAAGCGCACTGCATATCGGAATGGGGGCACAACTTCAGGCCGGACTATCTGAAGCTGGCGCGATTCGCTCGCGATGCCGGGGCGAAAACGATTCTCGCGCTGACGGCCACGGCAACGCCGCAGGTTCTCGACGATATGTGCCGCTTCTTCGAGATCGCTCCGGACTGTGCCGTTCTCACTCCGTTCTATCGCGAGAACCTCTCGCTGCTCAGCCGGACCGTCACAGAGTCGCAGCGGGACGCAGCGCTGATCGAATTGCTGCGGACGCGCACACTTGGTCCGACGATCGTTTACGTCACGCTGCAGCGAACGGCGGAAGAGGTTGCCTTGCGCCTGACCGCTGCCGGTTTTGCCGCGAAGCCCTACCACGCCGGCATGGAGAACGACGTTCGTGCCGCGACTCAGGACTGGTTTATGACGGCGGACAATCCGATCGTCGTGGCCACAATCGCATTCGGCATGGGCATCGACAAGTCGGACATTCGGTACGTCTATCACTACAACGTGCCGAAGAGCCTTGAGAATTACGCTCAGGAAATCGGCCGCGCCGGGCGTGACGGTCAGTCGTCGGTGTGCGAGATGCTGTACTGTCAGGACGACCTGAACGTCCTGGAGAATTTCATCTTCGGCGACACGCCCGAAGCTGAGAGCGTCGCCGGCCTGGTCCGCGAGGTTCTGACGGCAGGCGACGAGATCGCGGTCACGATGGCCGGGTTATCGAGTCGGCACGACATCCGGCCGCTGGTGGTCCGCACGCTGCTGACGTATCTCGAAATGGACGGCTGGCTCGAAGAACTGACGCCGGTCTATGCCAACTATCAGTTCATTCCGCAGCTCAGCTCGGCTGAAATTCTCGGCCGGTTTGAAGGAGAGCGGCGCGACTTTCTGCGGTCGGTGTTTGCTCAGTCGAAGAAAGCCCGTACCTGGTTTTCGATCGACCTCGACGAAACGGCTCGGATGATCGGCAGTGATCGGGCTCGCATCGTCCGCGCACTCGACTGGCTGGCCGAGCAGCAGATGCTGGAACTCAAGCCGAGCGGTCTGACAAATCGCTTTCGTCGAGTGAAGCAGTCATCCGATCTGAGCGAGATCGAAGCGACGCTGACCCGTCGGATGCAGCATCGGGAAGAACGTGATCTGCAGCGGCTGGGTGAAGTTGTCGCGCTGGCAACGGCAGACCAGTGCCGGGCATCGCTGCTTGGTGCTCACTTTGGAGAACCACTCAATGAGCCGTGCGGTCACTGTTCAGCCTGTGCGCGAACGGATCCTGTGGACGATCCGTTGAACCAGGCAGCCTCGACAGAACGCAGTTCGGTCAACATTGACGAAACCATCTGGCGCGAGGCGGCAGCGCTGCGGGAAACGGAGCGAGCGACGCTGGCGTCTCCACAGCGCTTTGCGAAGTTTCTGTGCGGCATCTCGTCTCCGCGACTGACTCGTGCGAAGCTCTCAAGTCACCCGTTGTTCGGCATTCTCGAACACGTCCCGTTTCAGCAGCTTCTTGACCGAGCGAACACTGCTTCAGTTCCGACACTTGAGGGACCGCCGGTCTGAATCAGCCGTTGTTCAGAACGGCGACTTTCGTTCGTGACAGCCTGCCGATCGCGCTGTTGCTGAGGATATCGATGAAGGCCGTCCGGCGCGGCTCGGGATTGCGTCCAACGGTGCAGACTGCTGCGTTGCTTTCCGCCAGCCAACAGCAGAAATCGGGATGTCGCAGAGCGTTTGGGCAGTCTCGATTCTCGCGTTAGACTCCGCCGTCTTTCTTCGCTCGGATCAGATCGGGGGCGGTCTTTGGACACTCAGCACATCGACAGCGCGGCACCACACAGCCGCGAATGGTACGAGAGATTGCGACAGACGCTTGGCGAGGCGGCGTGTCGGCAACTCGGCCTGTATGAGATCCCGGCGGAGACTCTGCTGTCGGTCGTCATTCCCGTTTACAACGAACGCGAGACGCTGACGCAGTTGCTTGACCACGTCAAAGCGGTCCCGATTCGCAAGGAGATTATTCTCGTCGACGATTACAGCCGCGACGGCACGCGCGACCTGCTGAAGCAGCTCGAAGATGAACAGCGTGACCGCGAGAATGCTGGCGGCGCAGAGGTCCGCGCCGAGTCGAACCGGCTGACGGTGATCTATCACGAAAAGAATCAGGGCAAAGGAGCTGCCGTGCGGACCGGTTTCCGCGCAGTCAACGGCGACATCGTGCTGATTCAGGACGCCGACCTCGAATACGACCCGTCCGAGTACCCGCGCCTGCTGCACCCGATTGTCGAGGGCAAGGCCGACGTCGTGTACGGCAGCCGGTTTCTGGGCGATCAGCCACACCGCGTGCTCTACTACTGGCACTACCTGGGCAACCGCTTCTTGACGACGCTGTCGAACTGCTTCACGAATCTCAACCTGACCGACATGGAGACCTGCTACAAAGTCTTCACGCGAGCGGTCATCGACGATATCGGCCCGCGGCTCAAGCAGGAGCGGTTCGGCATCGAACCCGAAATCACGGCAAGAATCGCTCATCGCGGGTATCGAGTTTACGAGATGTCAGTCAGCTATTCCGGTCGGACGTACGAGCAGGGCAAGAAGATCGGCTGGCGGGACGGCTTCAAAGCATTGTGGTGCATCGTCAAGTACGGGTTCAACGACTGACGGCCGCTGCTGCGTCGCCTCGCTGTCTCGATCAGCTTGGGCTCCGAGGTTCCAGGTCAATCTGCTCTCCGGTTTCAGGATGCCTTCAGCATGCCGCAGCTACCTGCCCAGACCGCCTTCCTCTCGATTCGAGAACTGGCAAAACGACTGCGGGCCAGAGAGTTCACCTCGCGCGAGCTGGCTGAGTTCTTCCTCGAACGACTGGATCGCCTGGGACCGAAACTCAATGCGGTGACTGTCGTCACTCGTGAGCTGGCCATTGCTCGGGCTGAGCAGGCCGACCGTGAACTGGCAGCCTGCCACGATCGCGGTCTGCTGCACGGTATCCCGTACGGTGCCAAGGATCTGTTCGCGACGAAGGGCACCCCGACAAGCTGGGGTGCGGCGATCTACAAAGATCGAATCATTGATCAGGACGCGACGGTTGTGACCCGGCTGCGCGACGCCGGGGCCGTCCTTGTCGCGAAGCTGGCGATGGTCGAGATCGCAGGCGGGCTCGGCTATCGGCAGGCGAACGCGTCGTTCACTGGACCGGGACTGAATCCGTGGGACGTCAGCCGCTGGTCGGGAGGCTCGTCGTCGGGATCGGGTTCGGCGGTCGGCGGAGGGCTCGTTCCGTTTGCTCTGGGAACGGAAACCTGGGGCTCGATCGTGACTCCGGCATCGTTCTGCGGCGTCAGCGGGCTGCGACCGACTTATGGCCGAATCAGCCGGCACGGGGCGATGGCACTGAGCTGGACGATCGACAAGATCGGGCCGCTGTGCCGATCTGCGGACGACTGCGGCATCGCCCTGAACGCGATCGCCGGTCACGACCTGGCTGACGAGTCGTCGTCCGATCGTTCGTATTCGTACTCGCGCGAGGATCGCCCGGCGGCTGGCAATGAAAAGTTCCGACTCGGTGTTCTGCCAAGCGTTGCCGATCATGTGCAGCCGGAAGTTCGCGCGAACTACGAAGCGTCGCTGGAAGTGCTCGGCGGTTTCGCCGAGTTCGTCGATGTCGAATTGCCTGACCTTCCTTGGGCGGCGGTGGCGAGCACCATCATCAACTGCGAATCCGCTGCGGCGTTTGAAGGGCTGATCACGACAGGCGACATCTGGGAGATGACCGCCGAAGAGGACCGCTGGGGTCTGCACTCGTCGACGCTGATCCCGGCGAAGGACTACATCAACGCCCTGCGAATCCGCCCGAAACTGCAACGGGCATTCGACGAAGTTCTTTCAAACGTCGACGCCATCGTCACTCCGACGCTGCCGACGGTTGCTTATCCTGCCGAGGAATCCTTCAGCGATTACCGTCGCGGGTTCTACTCGACGCAGATCACCGACCTGGGCGGCGCTGGCAACAGTTGCGGCGTTCCGGCAATCACGATTCCCAACGGCTTTGGCGACCTGAACCTGCCCACCGGTCTGCAGTTCGTCGGTCGAGCGTTCAGCGAAAACCGGCTACTTGAGATCGCGAGTCGCTACCAGAACGCAACCGACTGGCACACTCGCCACCCGGAGTTCAGCGACGACAAATAGCGGAACGGCGCGAGCCGTCCGGCCTCCTCGTCAGGGGTAGCGAAACTCGCGGAGAGTTTCGGATCAGGCTACCGAAAGTCTTCGCGACTTTCGCTACTGGCCGTGAACCTTCAAAGCACAATTTCAAGCGACCGATTCAGCAGAACGCGCCGGCCAGTTCGCCGATTTCCGCAGCGTTCAGTTCGAACGGAGCTTCAAAGGCATCGCGGGCGGAATTGGATCGGGATCGGCTGCGGCACAGGGGGACGAGCGTTTCTGCGAAGGCGTCGGCAATGATCCGATGGCCTTCCGGGCCGGGGTGCAGACGGTCAGGGAGCAGGGCTTCCAGATCGCGGCGGTCGGAAAAGCGATCGTACAGGTCGATCGTCGGAGCACCGAACTGACTCGCGGCATTTCGGACCTGTTCGGCATACGGCTCCATGGTCCGGCAAGCGGGCGCATCGTCCCGCTGGACATCGATCCGCGGCGATGGCGTGGCGAAGACCGGGAAGGCGTCGAGGGCGATGACCTTTTCGGCGATGCGGCAGAGGTTGTCGCGGTACTGAGCGGGCTCGCAGCCGGTGCGGCCTCCGGGGGGCTGAGCGTCGTTCAGGCCGAGAGCGACGACCACGATGTGCGGGCGCTGGCGGCCGACCATCCGGTCGAAGCGCCGCAGGGCATAACCAGTGTCCACTCCATCAATCGCGCTGCGGCTGACGGTGACCTGAAGGCCAGAATTGTCGAGCGAGTCCTGGAGCAGCGAAACGTAAGCCGTCGACTCGTCGACGCCGCTGAATCCAGCGCCGACCGTGACAGAATCACCGAGGACAAGAACTGCTTCACGCATTGACCAACCCTGCTCTCAGAACGAACTCGATGCTGCGGGTCTGGCCGGCAAGAGCGCCGGCACCGATGTGAGCCCGCTGTCGTAGCAAGGTCAGTGCCAGGAATCTGGGCGCCGAAGCGCCGAAACTGTTAACTCCTTATTTAGTCGCGAGATCGGACTGCAGAAAAAACTCGTCGACACCTCCGGCGCCGCTCTGATTCCAGCGCTGAGCAGCGGGCTTTGATGGGTCGGCGCGATCGTCAGACGGGTAGCGGCGCTGCTGTCGACGGTGGATTACTGGGCAGCCGTGATCCAGATCGTCGCCTTGGCGGCGCCCACCGTGACGGGCGAGTGGCCGTCTGGCGCCGCGTCCGACTGCTCGACCGAATCTGCCAGCGTCTCGGCCTTGATGTAGACGACTCATTCTGCCACGGCCTCGCGAGCCGAGAATCCAATCCTGGATATCGAGGTCGTGGTCTACTCTGACGACGCTCTTTAGTTTCCGCTGAGTCTTCCGGTTACAGTCACGGGGATGTCACCGATCCGTCCCGCCAGAGTATCTGCACCGGGAAAGTGGCTGAGCGAGTTTTCGATCGATGCCGATCGTGTCTCGACACCGATTTCGCTCTCGTACTGGCCTAAGATTTCGGTAATTCTCGCTGACGCATCGATCTTATTTGCCTCGTCGTCAATCTCGACGTCGATGCGGACATCAATCATCGCCTTTTCCTCATATTCTCGGTACTTGCGATAGCTCTGGATGAGGCGGATCGCGTCGCGGGCCATGCCTTCGCGTTCGAGTTCCGGGGTGATGACCGTCGAGATGGCGATCTGGATGCCGGACTCGTCGGCGCAGCTCCAGTCGCTGGCCTGTTCGGTGCTGACCATCACGTCGTCGGGGCCGAGTTCGATCTGCTCGCCGCCGATTGTCACCGTGACGTTCTGGCCGGATCGCAGTGGGGCGAGCAGTTGCGGATCGAGGTTCGGCAGTTCGTTGCGGATTGCTCCCAGCAGCTTGCCGTACTTCGGGCCGAGCGTTTTCAGGTTCGGCTTGTACGAGTAGTGGACCAGTTCGTCGAGGTGGTCGGCGCTGGTGATCTGCTTGATGTTGAGTTCCTCGCGGATCACGTCCGCCAGGTGCTCGATCGCCTCCCGCTGCTCGGGCGAGGAGCAGGCGAACTGCAGCTCGGACAGCGGCAGCCGGACGCGGAGATTCTTCTCCTCGCGGAGCTTGTGGCCGAGGCGGACGACCAGTTGAGCGGTCGCCGTCCGGGCGTTGAGCGTTGGATCGAGCAGGTTGTCGTCCGGAGTCGGGTAGTCGCAGAGGTGCACGGACTCGGTCGCCGCCGAGCCGGCAGCGCCGACCAGGTTCTGATACATCCGCTCGGTCAGGAAGGGGATGCACGGAGCGAGGGCCTGACACAGTGTGACCAGCACTTCGTAGAGCGTCTGATAGGCCGCTGTTTTGTCGGTGTCGGAGGCGTCCTTGCTGCGCCAGAAGCGGCGGCGGTTGCGGCGGATGTACCAGTTTGTCAGGTCGTCGAGGAAGTCCTCGGCCGCGCGGCAGAACGCGGCGACATTGAACTTCGGCATCTCGTCCGCAGCGACCTTCAGCAGAGCGTGCAGGTTTGAGAGGATCCAGCGGTCGATTTCCGGACGGTCGGCGACGGGAATGTAGCCCTGTCTCTCCGATACAGGGTCCGCGTCTCGGAGAGACGCGGCTACAGCTGAAGGATCGAAGTCGTCCAAGCGGGCGTAGTTCACGAAGAAGGCGTAGCTGTTCCACAGTGGGATCAGGACGCGTCGGCGGGTTTCGTCGGCGGGCGTGCTGGTCACTTTGCAGCAGGTGACGCCTTCTTTGGTTTCGGTCTGCGGGCCGTCGGGAGTTTCCAGCGTGACGGGTTCGTCGGGGTGCCGCGTGCCGAAGCGCAGGTCGACGGCGGGGTTCTGCGCGAGGTACATCCAGCGCATCGTGTCGACACCGAGTTGTTCGGCGGCTTCCTCGAACCAGATTGCCGTGCCGTCCGACTTGTGCATCGGCTTGCCCTGTTCGTTCTGCACCAGGCGGTGGCCGAGCAGCGTTTTGAACGGGCGTTTTTCTTTCGGGTCGTCGGTTTCGTCGTACCGCATCATCGTCGAGAGCGACAGCAGCGAGTAGAACCAGTTGCGGAACTGGCCGGGGAAGCACTCGGTAACGAGGTCCGCGGGGTACCACTTCTGCCACTCGTCGTGGTCGTGGTTGTAGTGCATGGTCGAGAACGGAACGATGCCCGCGTCGAGCCACGGGTTACCGACGTCCTCAATGCGGCGCATCTTCTGGCCGGGGTTCTTTGAGCTTTCGATAACGACGCCGTCGATCCACGGGCGGTGCGGCGTGTTGCCCTCGAAGTCGTCCCAGCCCTCGACGGCCCGCTCCTTGAGTTCGGCCAGCGAGCCGATGACTTCAAAGTCGGTTGGGTCGTTCTCGTTGACCCAGATCGGCAGAGCGAGTCCCCAGAACCGCTTCTTTGAGATCATCCAGTCGCCCATCAGCGACAGCCAGTCGCACTCGCGTTCCTGGCCGTTGATCGCGGGCGGCAGCCATTCGATCTGCCGCGTGACGTCCTTGATCTCCTCGCGCCAGTCCATATTGATGAACCACTCGTCGACCAGCCGGAACACCAGCTCGTCCCCCGTACGCCAGCAGTGCGGATAGATGTGCGGGTAGGTCTCGACGTAGACGAGCAAGTGCTTTTCCTTGAGCTTCTCGAACACCAGCTCAGCGGTTTCCGGAGCAATCGCTTCGCGCCCGGAGAAGTCGCCGAAGCCGGGGATAAACGTGCCATCCTCGCTCAGCGGTGCAATGACTGGCAGTCCCTCTGCAACGCCAATCTTGTGGTCGATGTCCCCACAACCTGGCGCCGAATGGACGATTCCCGTTCCTTCACCTGCGACGACGTTCGGAGAACCTTTTGAATCACGCCCGCCATCAATCACTGCATGACAACTGCGAGACGTCTTCGAGTTCTTCTGGATTTCTGCCAACTCGACTTGGATAGCGTTGGCACGTTCTTCCAGCCACTTTGCTTTCTCAGAATCGTTTCCAACTTGAGTGACCGACTTAGGAATGTAGTACGAAAACAGCGTCGTCTTCACACCTTTCGGCAGATGAATATTCACTCGTCTGGCTATGGCGTTTGCAAAGCTATTGTCTGTGAACGAACGCTCGAACTGAAACGTGGCTTTCAATCGGCTCTCGAACTCGTCTTGCAGAACCGTTCGGTAAAAATCTGAAACCACGAGGTCAGTTAAATCGGTGACCGCGCGCAGTCTTGCATCGATGGCGTTAAGCGTGTCGCACAGATCCGCGTCTGAAATTGGGACTATTCCCTGCTCAAAATGCCGTGAAACGTTTTGGCCGACTAGGTCGTCAAAGGGGCCGTCGTATTCCCAGCCGACCATCTCGGCACCT
Source organism: bacterium (assembly GCA_016124895.1). Lineage (GTDB taxonomy): Bacteria > Planctomycetota > Planctomycetia > Planctomycetales > Planctomycetaceae > JAPOLP01. Next base: position 190,844 of record WGMU01000019.1, on the reverse strand, counting down.
TTGATCGTGCCGAGTTCCTCGAAGCCGCCCTGTTCCTTGAAGATCTGAGCGATCGTCTTGAGCTTCGGCACGTCCTTCGGCCACTGCCATTCCGGTCGGCCGAAGCCTTCCTTGAACTCGCGTTCCAGGCGTTTGAAGTTGAGGTTGTCCTTCGCGAAGTAGTAGACCGCTCCGTCGCGTTCCGACTTCAGCTTCACGTAGTCGAGGTCCGGGTTGACCATGACCGCGACGTTGCTGGTCAGCGTCCAGGGAGTCGTTGTCCAAATCAGGAGATACTCCTGATTTGGGCTGAGGGCCGAGGGCTGAGGGTCGAGAGATTTCTGGGTGCCACTGCCGGCTTGTCCGGCAGTGTTTGCGGCATCGGCTCCGGCACTGCTGGGCGAGCCAGCAGTGGCACCCGCGGATGCTCCCTTCGAGCGGATTGGAAAGCGGACGAAGACGGACTTGTGCGTCGTCAGTTTGCGGCCTTCGGCGATTTCCATCTGGCTGTAGGCGCTGCCGCCTCGGCCAGACCAGGGCATGACGTCGTGGCCCTGGTAGACCTTGCCACGCGTGAAACACTTCTTGAGGAACGTCCAGATGGTCTCATTGTTCTCGGTCGAGAACGTGAAGTAGCTGCCGCCCCACTCGGGGCAGCCGAGCCGTTCGACGAGCTGATGTGCCTTGCCTTTTTCCGCCTTGCCAGACGGGGCGGTGAAGTCGACTTCGGCGTCGGTGCCCAGGTTCTCGGCCAGTGCCCGGAGCTGCTCGGGATCGTCCCAGTCCATCCAGTAGCCGAGCCGCACGGACTGCTCGGTCTGCCGCGCGGCGAAGCGGAGCACGCGGCGCTTGCACTCGTTGACGAAGTTGTCGATGCCGTACTCGGCGACGGCGTTCTTCGTGCCCAGGCCCAGCTGCTTTTCGACTTCGACCTCGACCCACAGGCCCTGGCAGTCGAAGCCGTTCTGGTACCGCTGGTCGTAGCCCAGCATGGCGAAGAACCGCTGGTACGTGTCCTTGTACGTGCGGCCCCAGGCGTGATGGACACCCATCGGATTGTTCGCCGTAATCGGCCCGTCGAGGAAGCTCCACTTTGGCTTCCCGGCATTCAGCTCACGCCGCTTCCGGAAGATCGCGTTGTCTTCCCAGAATTTGAGCATGTCGTGCTCACCACGAACAAAATCAGCGTCTTTGACTTCCTGGAACATGGTCAGGCGAATCGTTTCTGGTTGGTTGGTAGGAGGCTGATGGCAGCGCAAAGTCGCAGAGACGCGAAGGAGCGCAAAGACCTGGCGACTCTCTGTGTCTCAGGAACGAGTTCGTATCAAGGTCCCGAAATCAGCCGGCACGCGCTGGCGTCCGGTTCTGCTCGAAGCTGAACGAACCGGACGCCAGCGCGTGCCGGCTGATCCAGGATGCTCCGGAATCGGAAAGTTGTTTTGGACACGTTCCTTAGCGGATCTCTGCGTCTCAGCGACTTTGCGCTGCAATCAGACACGGCGTCGGAAATTGAACGCCAGACAGATCGCGGAGTTTTAGTGCATGACGAATCGTCATGGAAACCGCCGGATTTCCGGGCTGAGGAGCAGGAGCGAGGCATGCCTGGACGTTCGAGTGGATGCGTCTACTCTTCCTTGCCGGCTTCCAGCACGGACAGGAAGGCTTTCTGCGGGATTTCGACCTGGCCGAACTGCTTCATCCGCTTCTTACCCTCTTTCTGCTTTTCCAGCAGCTTGCGTTTGCGAGTGATGTCGCCACCGTAGCACTTGGCGGTGACGTTTTTGCGGAGGGCGGAGATTGTTTCGCGGGCGATGACACGCGTGCCGATCGCGGCCTGCAGAGCGATCTCGAACTGGTGCTTGCTGATTTCGGTTTTCAGCTTCTTGACGAGTGCCCGGCCGCGTCGGTCGGCGGTCGAACGATGCACGATCGTTGAGAGTGCGTCGACACGGACGCCTTTCACGAGAATGTCCATCTTCACGAGATCGGCATCGCGGAAGCCGATCACTTCGTAATCCATCGTGCCGTAGCCGCGCGTCGCGCTTTTGATGCGGTCGTGCATGTCGTAAATGACTTCGGCCAGCGGCAGTTCGTAGGTGATCTGCGCGCGGTTCGGGCCGAGATACTCGGTGCCCTTGTAGATTCCGCGGCGGTCTTCGCTGAGCTTCAGAATCGCACCGATGCTTTCCGACGGGACAATGAACGTCACGCGGGCGATCGGTTCGCGGAACTCTTCAATCTGGCCTGAGTCCGGAACGTCCTGCGGGTTGTCGATCAGTTGCTCCTCGCCGGTCTTCAGCAGCAGTTCGTAGGTGACGTTTGGCGCGGTTTGAATCAGGTCGACATCGGCTTCACGTTCCAGTCGCTGCTGGATGATTTCCATGTGCAGCATTCCGAGGAAGCCGCAGCGGAATCCGAAGCCGAGTGCGTCGCTGGTTTCCGGCGCGAACGAGAAGCTGGCATCGTTCAGCGACATCTTCTGCAGTTCTTCGCGCAGCCGCTCGAAGTCCGTCGCGTCGATCGGGTACATCCCGCAGAAGACCATCTGGTGTGGCTTCTCGTAACCGGGCAGTGCCTTTGACGCCGGCCTGGTCCGATCGGTGACGGTATCGCCAACGTGGACCATGCTCAGTTCCTTGATGCCGCAGAGCATGTAGCCGACCTGGCCGGGGCCGAGTTCGTTGCAGGGTTTCATGTGCGGGCGGAACTGACCGAGTTCCAGAACTTCGTGAACGGTGCCGCCCTTCATGTAGCGAATCTGCTGGCCCTTGCGGACCGTGCCTTCCTTGACGCGCAGATAGGTGATGACGCCGCGGTAATCGTCGTACTTCGAGTCAAACACCAGCGCCTGCAGTGGGTTGTCTGGCTTGCCGGACGGTGGCGGCACTTTCTCGACGATTGCTTTCAGAACGTTATCGACATGCAGCCCGGTTTTCGCGCTGACCGGGATGGCGTTCAGACCGTCGAGCCCGAGGACTGTTTCGATTTCCTCCATCACCTCTTCGACGCGCGTCACCGGCAGGTCGATCTTGTTGATGACCGGGATGATTTCGAGGTCGGCTTCGATGGCGGCGTACGTGTTCGCGACCGTTTGCGCCTGCACGCCCTGAAACGCGTCGACCAGCAGCAGAGCCCCTTCGCACGCAGCCAGACTGCGCGAAACTTCATAGTGAAAGTCGACGTGTCCCGGCGTGTCGATCAGGTTCAGCTCGTACGTCCTGCCTTCGTGCTTGAAGTAGATCGCGACGGTCCGGGCCTTGACCGTAATGCCGCGTTCCCGCTCGACGTCCAGGTCGTCGAGGATCTGCTCTTTGAACTCGCGCTGCGTAATTGCTCCGGTCTGCAGCAGAAACTGGTCCGCCAGCGTGCTCTTGCCGTGGTCAATGTGCGCAATGATCGAGAAGTTGCGGATGAGCTGTGTGTCCATGTTTGGAACGCAATCCAAGTGTCAACGTCACGCAAGGGTTCGCCGATGCGACAGTAACTGACCGGCAATGATCAGCGATGGCGGTCAAAGGAAACGCAAACCGGCGGGCTGCCCCAGGCAGTCGGATAGGGGCAGCCGTGCAGAATACAGCGAATCGTACTGATCGACCCGCAGCCGGTCGATAGACTGTCGTATTTCGAGACGACAGCGTTCATGGAAGTGAATTTCTGATGACTAATCTCAAGTTTCCCGAAGGCTGGCGTGAGATTTCCCGCGAAAGTCGGCACCTTGTCCTTGCCTTTCACATTCACGATGTCGTTGTCGCAATGATGCGGCAAAGCATCCAGAGGCACAAACCCGAGTTGTCTGATCAGGAACTCAAAGAGCGAATGAGAGCCTGGCTCCAGGATCACCCGTTGCTGGGGGGTGGAAATCGAGGAACTCGACGAATTTGGACGAGTTTACGTTTGACATGCAGGTCTGTTCCTGCAGCTCGTCAGGAGTCACTCATGGAAACAGCAACTGCTTTGTCCAGCCGTCGCTGCCAGCCTGATAGACGTAGCGTTCATGCAGTCGGCCTTCGTGTCCTTTCCAGAGTTCCATCCGGTGCGGGATAACTCGGTAGCCGTGCCAGTGGGGTGGGCGGGGGACGTCCTGGTCCTCGAACTGCTGTTCGTATTGCTCCACGCGACTCATCAGCGTTTCGCGGCAGTCCAGCGGTCGTGACTGGTCCGAGGCCCACGCGCCGATCTGGCTCAGACGGCGACGCGTTTTCCAGTAATCGTCGGATTCGGCGTCGGGGATGATTTCGACGCGGCCCTCGACATGCACCTGTTCGGCCCAGGCGTCCCAGTAAAACGTCAGAGCCGCGCGCGGATTCTCGGCGAGCTGCCGGCCTTTACGGCTTTGCGAGTTCGTGAAGAAGACGAAGCCACGTTCGTCGACGACGCGCAGCAGGACGGTGCGAACGGACGGCTGGCCGTCGGCGCCGCACGTGGCAATGCTCATCGCTGACGGCTCGCGCACACCGAGTTCACTCGTGTGGGCAAACTTTTCGCGGAAGGCGTTCAGCGCTTCGAGATACAGCGGGTCGGAGAGAGGCGGGGCGGAATCGGACATCTTGTGTGTGGCTCAGGCGGGGAGGGAGGATGCAGGGAGCGGGTTACTCGTCGACGTCCTTTGTCGACACTTCCGCGTAAGCTTCCAGCGCGGTGAGCATTCTCTCAAGCATGGCGATCATGTTCGGCAGGTCGGTTTCCAGCACCTGGTCGACCTGACCCAGGCGACCCTGGAATTCGTCGGCTTCGTGTCGCACTTTGAACGCCGCCGCTTTAACAAGCTGCACTTTCTGCCGGCAGTATTCGAGACGTCGCTTCGCGGCCCGCAGAGCCTGTTTTTCCTCGATCAGCGACGGCCGAAAGTCAGCAGTTTCCTTTCGCATCTTCGAGACTTCGAGCTGAATTCTGGCTTCCGAGACGCGGTCATACGCCGTCAGCTCCTGCTGATGCCAGTGCCGCGGCTGTTCGAGTTCGACCCAGGAAACGGCGTGGAACACCTGGTCCTTCATGGACTCGACGGCGTCCGCCACTTTCTCGGTGAATCTGATCAGCGCAACGCGGAAGTTACGGATCGCCTCGATCGATTTGACATTGGCACCAGCCATGACGAGCGTCCGAATTCAGAGGGCAGCCTGCCGCTCCTTTCGAGCAGCCAGCCAGTCTTTGTAATCCTCAGTCAGCCGCGGAGCGACCGTCAATGCGGGAGATTCCGTTTCTGCTCCGATCAGCACAACACCGTCGAGCGCCGTCAAGCCACCGATCAGCTCGGTCTCCGAAGCCGGCTGAAACCGCTCGCGGATTTCAGCGAGCGTCAACCTGAATTCGCCTTTCATCATTGTTGCGATGACTCGTTCTGCGGTGTTGTCGTCGAGCCGTTTGAGTGCGAGAAACCGTCGAAGCAGCATCAGAGACAGACACAGCAGCCGAGGCGCGAGAAAGACGATCCAGAAAACAATCGCCAGATAGAGTATTTTCCGCCTCATCATGAACGCCCCGTAAGACGAACCATAGCTGGCGGATTCGACCAGTAGACCATCGAAAAACGAGACTTCATGCCCATCCAGCTCCAACGCGCTGGAGCGTCGCCAGGTTGAAGCAAGCTCCCAGGCAAACAGACTCAACAGAATGATCGAAGTCACCACCGCCGCCGGAATCGGATTACCCGAGAAGACGAATACGTTGAAGAAGTCAACCATCTGGTGGATCAGGCTCCACGAGTAAATAGAGGCAACAACTGTGGCGAGAATCAGCCCAACGGCTCCGGCCAGCGTCAGCCAGCGGGCTCTTTTGAGGCGTTCTCTGATCCAGATCGAAACCGGTCGGCGACTCACAGAACACCTCGCAGTCGGTCAGCGCTGCTGCAGGTATTCCTCGATGTGCTCGGCCTTGCGCAGCAGGTAGGGGATGTGCTCATTGTTGGATTCGATGAACCGGGCGAGCAGTCGCATGTGGCCTTCAAACTGCTCGCAGAACTTCTTGTTTTCCTGGTCGCGCCAGGTGTTGCTCAGCGTGGCGAGCTGACTGGCCAGGGCCGTCGACTGTTCGATGAGGTTCTCGTTGAATTTCTTCAGCGTCTGAGCGAACTGGCGGAGCTGAATGGGATCGACAATTGCCTGAGCCATGTCGGCACCTCGGGCTGCGAGTACGGATGGTTTTACGGTCGGTTCAGCGTTTCATTGTGCCGAGTCAGCAGAATTCGCCACAACAGGCGAGGCGGACAGAACACGGCCACACAACGAAAGACGCAAACCAGCCATGCGCCGCAACGGCGAAGCCTGGAGACGGCAGGAGATTCCGGCGCTGCGGCTTTGGTATGCCACGCAACTCAGCGGCCGAGAGCCCGTTCGAAATTCCGCGCGTGGAAGCGCATCAGTTCGAGGCCCTTCTTCTCGTAGATAATCTTCGCACTGTGCGGCGCGCCCTCGACAATCAGCTTCTGGTACGGAATCTTCAGCGAGTCCAGAAAGGCCATGTACTCAAGATTGTTTTCGTAATTGAAGCCCTTCGTGCCGACGTGGATCAGAATGGTGAGCTTCGGCTCGGGATGCTTCGCGTATTCGCGGGCGAGATCCCAGGTGTTGTAACCAGGTGCGAAAACCAGTGTCTCACTTTCGCGGCCGTTTTCCTCCGAGATGCGTTTCTCGGTCGAGTGACCCGCTCCACCTGGCGCGGCGGAGCAGAACAGGTCCGGATGGCGGAACATGATCCGCGTCGTGCCGCGACCGCCCTGCGAGAAGCCCTCGATGCCGCGACCCTCGCGCTTTGCAATCGTCCGATACGTTGCGTCGATGTGCGGAATCAATTCGTTAATGAAGATGTCTTCGCCCATCGACTTCTTCTGTGGATAGTTGTAGTGGCTGACCTCGCCGCCGTTGACAAAGACGTAAATCGCCGGCGGAGCGTCGCCTTTCTGCATGGCTGCGTCGATCATCGGCACCAGACCAATGCTCTTTGTCTCGCTGCCGGGCCGGCCACCGTGCAGGTAATAAACGACGGGGTAGCGTCGCTTCGCGTTCTCCGCCGAGTCATAACCCGGTGGCAGATAGATACAGAAGCCAACATCGGTGCCCATCGACGGGCTGCGGAATGTCGCGTGCTTCAGACCGCTCGGCCAGTCGCCTTTCGGCAGCGGATTGACCCAGCGAAACGGTTGCGACGTCGGCTTTGTTTTCGTCTGGCCGTTGGCCTGCTGGGCGTCGGCAAACCTCGTGAGCATCGGAATTAGAACAAGCACAAGCAGCAGGCGTTTCATGACAGGTAACTCCGACGAGGACTGGGCAAAGCTGATGGAAGTAGAAGTACGAGACTGAATTGCCGAGTTGCGGTCAACCGGCGACGGCAGCCCGCTCAATCACGAACGCCGTGACGGCGTACGTCCGACTGAGGAACGGCCATTTCCAGGGAGCAATCGGTCGAACATTCGCGACGAGCGGCAGAAGTCGGGACTCCGAACGCAGATCCTGAACGATGATTCCCGGGTGCAGCCCCGTGAAAAAGTTCTGCTCGGCCAGCAATCGCGCAAGCAGGTCCGGTAACCTGGCGTCCGGGGTTGCCGCGAGTTCCGGACACGTATCGCTGGAGACGATTTCGCTGAACAGGATTGCTCGCCCGCCGGGCCGACACTGTTCGAGCAGTAGTCGCAGATGTCGCCGCCGCATCGCCTGCAGCAGTGGCAGAGCTGTGTGCGGATCCGGAAAGCAGTGGGTCACGGCGTCGATCAGTTGAGAGAGCAGGCACATCGATGCAACAACGTCGAACCCGTCGGGCAGTCCGCTTCCGGAGAATGAGTCCGCGATTTCGGCAAGTTCGACAATCTCTGCGGAGTGATTCAATCTCGACGTCGCGTTATCCGGGTTCAGTCGATCGAAGATCCCCGTAATGTCCATTTCGGCCCGAAGCCGGATCGCTGGATGTTCCGTGAGCTGCTGACGGGCGACGCCCTGCTGCAGCGCGGCCGCATCGAGATCGACCAGCAGCACTTCTTCGCATCGAGTCGCCAGTTCGCTGAGATCGATGTCGTTACTGTTGCCGGCGCCGAGCAGGCAGACGCGTGGCTGTGGAGCGCTGTCGTTCGAGACGGACGGCAGGGCGTCGAGAATCAGTGAAGTGACCCGGCGCCGATGTGGCTCGTACAGATCCCAGGCAGTCGATGATTCCCGGTTTCGTGACTGCTGGATGGCTTCAAAGGGAGTCACACTGCCACCGTTCTGCCTCGCGCGACCAGTTCCGAAGTTCAACGGCCACCTGGCGTCGACGAGGTCCGCCAGTTGGTCTCATCGATGCGCCGCAGTTCAGCGTCGATGTCTGAGCCTTCGTAAAACGAAAGCCAGCCGTGCAGTCGCACCGTTTTGCCCGGCGGGCAGTCGGGAAACTTCGGGTCCGAATGCAGGCACGGGCAGCGTTCGTTGAACCAGACACGATTGACCGGTTCCCAGGCCGTGATGATCCACCGCCGAGCGTCGTCACTTTTCGCCAGAGCGTACGGCTTCCGGTCGACTTTGTTCTCGTTTGTCTGTCGCTCGAATCCGGCTGCCGATTTCAGCATCACGCAGTTCTGCACGCGCAGATCACTGAGCGTCTTTGGCGTCCCGTTCGTCAGCGACAGCTCCATCCGCACATGATCTTTCTGCGGACGAACGACCGCTCCGAACCGGATTCCGTTCGGCAGCACCCGCTCAATATCGAGCGACCCGTCGTCGTGCCGGTTCCACTCAAGCTTTTCGAGCGTGATCCGCTGTTTGTCGAAGACCGTCGGAATATGCGTATGTGCGAGATATGTCAGCCCGAGGTTCGACCAGATGGCCTCTGGCACGTCGACGACGACGAAATCGTGATCTCCCCACGGCGTAAAGACGCTGATTTTCGTTTCCCGCTGCGGTCGAATGGCGCCTTCGAGAAACCCGATCCGCGGATGCCGCCCTCCTGGCCACGGCAGCACGAGCAGCGACTCACGCCCCTTCTGCGACTGGGGTTTGATCCCCCACTCGTCAAGCCGCCGCCGCACATCACCTTCAGTCAACCCGGTGGCCGCGCTGACTTCTGCATCAGAGAACCCGTGATAACGAACCAGGTTTTCGAGCCAGTACCGCAGTTCCGAATCGTTCTGTGACTTGCGGCTTTCGACTTCCGTAAGGCTGTCCGCCACCGCTGTCTGCGACAGGCTCAGCAGGAAGATTCCGAGGAACACCATTGCGACAGAACGTACGTGCGGCTTCAACGTTCGCATCGATCGGAACCTGCAATGGTAAACGATAGTCTCAGAACGTTCGTTGAGCGGAATGGGCAACGCCCCGTCAGACAATCGGCTCCCCACCGGTTGGATACTCCTCAGAACTTCCAGCACCGGTATCAGGAACTTCCCGCTTTTCGTCCTTAAACATCAGCGTAAACAGGACAAGGATCGCTGCAGCTCCACCTGCCGGGATCGACCAGATGTTTTTCCAGTTCTTCTTTGCCAGTGCCTGCCGCTGCAGGGAACGGGCCTCGGTTTCGAGCGACTCAGATTCATCCTTCGACAGCGAAGCACCCTCTGCTTCGATGCGGCTGCGAATCTCGCCGGCCTGAGCATCCAGTTGAGCGGTTTCTGCCGGCGTGTAACGCGCCTCAATTTTGCCGGCAGTCTGAGCGCCGATGAGCATGCCCAGACCCAGCGTGAACAACACCAGCATTCCCTGAGCCTGACTGCGAATCTCCTTCGGAGCGACCTGGTCTGTATAAATCTGCCCGGTGACAAAGAAGAAGTCGTAGCAGATACCATGCAGTGTCACGCCAACCAGCAGCATCCAGGCAACTTCATTGGGTGTTCCGACTGCAAAGAGTCCGTATCGAATCACCCATGCCAGGATTCCAACAAACAGCATCCACTTGACGCCGAGCCGTTTAAAGAACAGCGGCATGAGCAGCATGAAGATGATTTCCGACATCTGGCCAAAGGTCATTTTGAATGCGGTATCCTCGACACCACCAGCCACCAGCGTGCGTTCCGCCATCTGGTAATAGAACGCCAGTGGAATACAGACGAGAAACGAGCTGACCATGAAGATCAGATAGGATGGTTTCTTCAGCAGAACAAGTGCGTCGAGGCCGAGCGCGTCACCGATTTTGAACGTCTGGCCTTTGGCCGGAGGCGGTGTATGCGGCAGCGAAAAGCTGTAGAGCCCCAGGGCCAGACCCGAACCGGCTGCCAGTTGGAACATCATGAGTTTGTTGTCCCAGTTCAGCAGACTCAGAAGGACGCCAGCCACAATCCAGCCGATGGTGCCAAACACGCGAATCAGCGGAAACTGCTTTTCCGAGTCCGTCATGTTGTGCATTGCAAGGCTGTTCGTCAGGGCGAGCGTCGGGAAGTAACAGAGCATGTGAACGAAGAACGCGACGTTGATCGCATTTGGAGAAGGATTCGCTGCTTCCATCAGGCTGACGGCCGCGAACATGGCCCCGGCAGCGAGCAGGTGCATGACTGCGAGCACGCGTTCGGTTGCGAAAAACCGGTCCGCGATCATGCCGACCAGAATCGGGCTGATCATTCCCGCGATGGGGCCGACGGAATACGTCCAGCCGAAGTCTTCCGGGGCGAAGCCCAGCGGTCCAAGTGCCCGCGGCGCTGTCACATACCACGCACCCCAGATAAAGAACTGCAGAAACATCATCACGGACAGCCGGGGCGCAATCAGGGAATTCATGAGCGGTCACTTTCGGGGCAGGAATGGACTGCGTCTGAGCATTTGCCAGTTCGCGGTGCGACGACCTCGAATTGTCCGCACCCGGGCGGGCAATGAATCGATCGCGAGGCGTGAATGCGATGATGGCGTGTCGGAATTAAGGCGGCAAGCGAGGCCGAAACCGGGAGCGACTCAGCGGCAGCGGTGACGCAGCGATCCTCGAGGAGCATCGCCCTCGCAGAATAGAAATTGACTATAATTCGCAAAATCCCTATATTGTGACATTCCGGCCAGTTTTGAGAGACGCTGGCATTCCGGTTCTATTCGAGAGAGAGGGACGTAACATGAGACTGTTTCAGAGATTATGGCGAGATGAAGTTGGTCTGGTGGTCTCCGCGGAGACAATGATTGTGGGAACGGTGGGTGTGATCGGAGCCGTCGCCGGAATCGCGACCGCGACCAGTGCGGTCAATGATGAGCTGTTGCAGCTCGGCCAGGCTTTTCGCGGCTTCAACCAGAGCTATTCAATTAGTGGAACAAATGTCTCGATGCGTGGCGGGCTCGGCGGTGCGCCCGGAATGACGGCCGTTTCGAATGGTGCCGCCAGCAGTTTTGCCGTGACGACGGGAGCGTCGGGGTTCCAGCAGGCCGATCCGCGCATTGATATGCAGGCTGCTCAAACACAGTATCTGCAGACGGTTGGTGTGACCGCTCAGGCATTTGGAGTCCAGAGCGACGTGTGTGGCCAGGCAGCCGTTCCTGCGCAGACACTTGGCACGATTGGCAAAGTCTACGTGCAGCCGCAGTCACAGTTGCAAACGCTTCCGGCTCGACCTTATTAGGCAATTGTGGAACGCAGAAAGCCCGATCGTCGATAGTGACGACCGGGCTTTTTGATTCAACGATGGCGGTTCGTGGCTGGGCGAAATTTGGCCTTTCTCGCGAGCGAGCCTCAGCCACCGCCGCTCAATGCAGGCTGTTTTCGAGTCGATTCACCTGGTCCTGAAGCGCTCGGTTGTCATCCTTCACGTGATGCAGTTCGTTGAGCGTTACGAGCGAGAGAGTCAGTCCTGCGACGCCTGCGAAGAAGCCGAGGCCACTGCCGATCATGTTCAGCGGAACGAAGCCCTGACCGCGTGTGACGTCGCCGGTGACCAGCAGGACGGCTGTTTTCGCTTTCGGTGGAGCGGTTCCGTTCGACCAGACTCGAACGATAGCCGCCTGATCTTCGCTGACGATCTGATAGATGCCGCCGCGCAGTTTGCTGACCTGAAAGCGACCGTCTTTATCTGTCTTTGTTTCGGCCAGCGTCTGCTTGCCCTGCTGCACCAGGATCTTCTTCAGAGCTTCTGGTTTGCTGTTTGAGCCGACGAGAACGCCGAGCAACCGTCCTTGCTGATCGAGTTCGATGTCGGCGATCTTTTTCGCCTGCTGCGACGTGGCGGCGACCGGCGGGCTGGGTTCCGAAACCGTGTCAGCGGCGTTCAGGCAGGTCTGGGGGATAAGAGTGCCAAAGCAGGCCAAACCGGCCAGTGCGGACTTCAAAACGTTTCGCACCTTCATTCGGAATTCCTTTCCTGAATTCTGGCGATCACTGTGAGCATGACGCTCGGCTGTTCAATCGAGCCGGACGAAAACGATTCCGCGAACTCAGTCCGGGTGAAAAGTTCAACGGGAGAGGTGACGACTCGGAACGTCGCGACGGCAGTGCTTTCTGTCGAAAATCCAGATCGTGTTGACGTTTGGAATCGTGAACCAGCTTCGCGAGAACCGCAAAGCGAGGCGGGACGAGGAGTATTGAGCTTGCCCGCGAAACCGGTCAATACGCGTCTGAAGCTGATCTTCGCACGTCTGAGCAGTTTGGCAGAAATTACAATTCCAACCTTACAGTCAGCAGTCGTTTGTGTTGCAGGCCTGCGCTGACAACTTTCGCGCAGGAAAACGAGGTGGCACGCTTCGCAATGGATCGTTCGAAGAAAGAAGGCTTTTTCAGGACGTTGCCGTACTGCTGACGGCCTGCGTCGCGGCCGGCATCCAGTCCTGCAGAGCTTTCACGTGTGGAACGGGATCCTCAGCCAGAGCCTCCAGCGCCTGGATCACGGCGATGCAGCCAGGCAGTGTCGTCACGCAGGGCACTCCGTACGCGACGGCAGCCGCGCGGATGCGGCCCTCGTCTGTGCGGGCACCTTTGCCGCTGGGAGTGTTGAAGATGTACTGAATGTCGCCGTTGGCCATCAGGTCGAGCAGGTTGGGCCGACCTTCCTGCAGCTTCTTGATGACTTCGACTTCGATGCCGGCCGCTTCCAGTTCGCGTGCCGTTCCTGACGTTGCGACGATGTTTAAACCGAGTGCCTTCAGATGCCTCGCTGGTTCAATCATCTCCTGCTTGTGTGCCTTTGCCATCGAGATGAAGACTTTGCCTTCGCTGGGCAGCGCCGCCCCTCCGCCGATCTGACTCTTGGCAAATGCCATCGAGAACGTCTCGTCGATGCCCATGACCTCGCCGGTCGATTTCATCTCGGGACCGAGTACGATGTCGACGCCCAGGAAGCGGTTGAATGGGAAGACGCTCTCTTTGACCGAAGTATGTGTCGGCCAGATTTCCTCGGTCACACCCTGCTCTTTGAGGCTGACACCGGCCATGACCTTCGCCGCGATTTTCGCCAGCGAACGGCCTGTCGCTTTTGATACGAACGGCGACGTGCGGCTGGCACGCGGGTTGACTTCGAGCACGTAGACCGTGGTTTCGTAGTCTTCTTCCTTCACGGCGAACTGGATATTCATCAGTCCGCGAACCTGCAGCGCTGCGGCCAGGCGGTGCGTGGCTTCGCGGATGCACTCAATGACCAGTTCACTGAGCGTGTGCGGCGGCAGAGCGCACGCGGAGTCACCGGAGTGGACACCGGCTTCTTCAATGTGCTCCATGATGCCACCCACGACGATCGTTTCGCCGTCGGAAATGGCGTCGACGTCGACTTCAATCGCGTCTTCAAGAAACTTGTCGATCAGGACCGGGTGGCCTTCGGAGACGTCGACGGCGTGCGTCATGTAGCGAACAAGCGATTCCTCGTCGTAACAGATCTCCATCGCACGACCGCCAAGCACGTAACTCGGACGCACGAGTACCGGGTAACCGATTCGATTGGCCGCAGCACGGGCGCCTTCAAGATTCGTCGCCGTGCCGTTCGGGGGCTGCATCAGGTCGGCCTTCTGCAGAATCGCCTGGAACCGCTCGCGGTCTTCCGCGGCATCAATCATGTCCGGGCTGGTGCCGATGATGTTGACTCCGGCGGCTTCGAGTCCGCGGGCCAGATTCAACGGCGTCTGGCCTCCGAACTGCACGATGACGCCGTCCGGCTGGATGCGGTCGCAGATATTGAGCACGTCTTCGGTCGTCAGTGGTTCGAAGAACAGCAGGTCCGACGTGTCGTAGTCCGTCGAAACCGTTTCCGGGTTCGAGTTGACCATGATCGACTCAATACCAAGTTCGCGCATCGCAAACGCGGCCTGGCAGCAGCAGTAGTCGAACTCGATGCCCTGGCCGATGCGATTCGGACCACCGCCAAGAATCATGATCCGCTTGCGGTTCGGATCCCGTTCCGGCGTCTCCTCCTCCTCCTCGTACGTCGAATAGTAGTACGGCGTGTAAGCTTCGAATTCGGCAGCGCAGGTGTCTACCTGTTTGAACGTCGCCTCAATGCCACGGTCCTTGCGATTCTTCCGGACGTCGGCTTCAGTTGTCTCCCACCAGAAGGCCAGTTGTCGATCAGAGAATCCGTGCTGCTTGGCGCGGCGGAGCAGTTCATCGCTGCAGCCAGTGAGCGAACTGACCGTTCGCAGTTCCTCTTCAATGTCGACGATCGATCGAATCTGCCAGAGGAACCAGGGATCGATATTTGTCAGGCGATGCACGTCGTCGACCGACATGCCGGCCTTCATCGCATAGCGCACGTAGAAGATGCGCTGGTCATTGGGGATCGAAAGCTTCGACTTGATTTCTTCCTCGTCGGGCTGATTGTCGGTGCCCCAGAGATCTTTTTTCCCGCCACCCAGTCCGAACTGGCCGATTTCGAGGCCACGCAGCGCCTTCTGCAGCGACTCTTTGAACGTCCGGCCGATTGCCATCGTTTCGCCGACGGACTTCATCTGCACGGTCAGTGTCGGATCGGCTTCGGGGAACTTCTCGAACGTCCAGCGCGGGATTTTTGTGACCACGTAGTCGATGGTCGGCTCGAAGCATGCCAGCGTTTCGCGGGTGATGTCGTTCGGGATTTCGTCGAGGCGATATCCGACAGCAAGCTTCGCAGCAATCTTGGCAATCGGAAAACCGGTGGCCTTTGAAGCGAGTGCCGACGATCGGCTGACGCGCGGATTCATCTCAATGATGACCATGCGGCCGGTCTGCGGATTGACCGCAAACTGCACGTTCGAGCCGCCGGTTTCGACCCCGATTTCGCGCATACACGCGATCGTGGCGTCACGTAATCGCTGGTACTCCTTGTCTGTCAACGTTTGAGCCGGAGCGACGGTGATCGAGTCGCCCGTGTGAACGCCCATCGGATCGAAGTTCTCAATCGCGCAGATGATGACGACGTTGTCGGCGACGTCGCGCATCACCTCCATCTCGTACTCTTTCCAGCCGATGATAGATTCTTCGAGCAGGACTTCCGACACCGGTGAAAGAGCGAGTCCCTTCGCGACTTTCTCATCGAACTCTTCGCGGTTGTAGGCGATGCCGCCGCCGGTTCCGCCCAGCGTATAACTCGCGCGAATGATGATTGGCAGGCCGATCTCCTTCACGGCTTCGCGGGCTTCTTCGATTGTGTGAACCGTCCTGCTTCGCGGTACGTCGAGCCCGATTTTGACCATCGCTTCCTTGAACGATTCACGGCCTTCCGCTTTGGCGATGACGGCTTCCTTCGCACCGATCATCTCGACGCCAAGCTGTTCCAGAATGCCGCGGCGGGCGAGGTCCATTGCCGTATTCAGGCCGGTCTGGCCACCCAGCGTTGGCAGCAGAGCGTCGGGGCGTTCCTTTTCCAGAATCTTCTGGATGTATTGCCAGTTGATCGGCTCGATGTAGGTCCGGTCGGCCATGTCCGGGTCGGTCATGATCGTTGCCGGGTTCGAGTTGACCAGTACAACCTCGTACCCCTCTTCACGGAGCGCCTTGCAGGCCTGGACTCCGGAGTAGTCAAACTCGCACGCCTGGCCAATCACGATGGGGCCGGAGCCGATGATGAGAATCTTTTTGATATCGTCGCGGCGTGGCACTGTGTGTCGTCCTGTTGACTGGCTTGCGGCAGGCGCAAAGCAGGAATGAGGGCTTGCCGGGACGGCGCGGTCACCCAGCCCCAGGTGAGCACCATGCCGGTCAAATGGCTGCGTTTGCGCACCAGGGCCGGAAAGCAATCCGGTGGCGCTGAGCGAGGCATCCCGCCGCGTCGCGAATTCGACGCAAGTCAAATGCCACGACACGGTTACGCACAGCAGGGCGAGTCCGTTCGAGGGGCGGCGCAAACGTGCGACACGTTAACAACCTGACTCGCAGATTCAAGCCGCGCAGCGACAGTTCGCCGATCCGTTTCGATGAGAATCCACTCCAGGCAGCAGGACGGATTAGCAATCCGGCCCACGGATCAGCTTCCACAGTTTTGTTCGGCTCTGCTTAACCAAACGACCGCGGTGCTTCAACAACCTGAGCCTGAGCCTTCTTCGGACGAGCGGCTTCGAAGCCGTTGATCTCGTACGGCTCGATCAACTTGTTGATGCGGATCTCGATCCGCGTCAGTTCGCCGCCCTGTTCGCGTGTTACAAACGTGAACGCGCAACCCGGCGTGTCAGACGACATGCGCCCGGTCCTCCCGATCCGATGGACGTAGTCGTCGCAGAATTCAGGGATGTCGTAATTGATGATGTGCGAGATGCCACTGATATCGATGCCGCGGCCGACAACGTCTGTCGCGATCATCAGTCGGATTTTTCCCGAGCGGAAATCTTTCATCACGCGGTCCCGCTTCCGCTGCGGCAGGTCGCCGTGCAGTTGAGCGACGTCCGGCAGGCGCTTCACAAAGCGGCCGTGCAGGGCGTCAGCCCCACGTTTGGTCCGCGTGAAGACGAGTGCCTGTTTCGGCTGCTCCTGGGCCAGCAGCCGGACGAGTGTCTCGAATTTCCGATCCTTATCGACCGTCACATAGAACTGGCGGATATCTCGCGAGGCGACTTCGTCCTGTGACAGGTCCACCATCTGCGGATTCTTCATGTACCGCTGAGCGAGCCGTTCGACCGGAGGCGGCAGCGTTGCCGAGAGCAGCAGCGTCTGCCGTTCAGTCGGACATTGCCGCAGGATCTTCTCAATGTCCGGTCGAAAACCGATATCGAGCATCCGGTCGGCCTCGTCAAGCACGACAAAATCGAGCGTCTGCGGATCGAAATGCCGACGGCCCAGCATGTCGATGATGCGGCCCGGTGTGCCGACCAGAATCTGAGCACCGCGGTCAAGCTGAACGACCTGATCCCGGATCGACTTGCCGCCGACGATGCACGCGACCAGGCAGTCGTCGCGATTGGCCGACAGCTTGCGGGCTTCGTTGGCGACCTGTTCGCTCAGTTCCCGCGTCGGCGTCAGGATCAGTGCCTGCGGCCGTTTTGAGCTGAAGTCGATGCGCTCCAGAATCGGAATGACAAACGACGCTGTTTTGCCGGTACCCGTATGCGCCTGGCCGATACAGTCCTGTCCGTTGAGAGCAACGGGAAGCAGCTCGGCCTGAATGGGACTCGGTGATTCAAAACCCGCCTTGTGAATGGCGGCAAGCATTTTCTTACTGAGTCCCAGGTCTTCAAAACCAGAGACAGACTTCTTCTTCATCAGGATCTTTTACTTTCTGCGGAGATCGGCTCGCGGTCCGCGGCTGCATGGCCGTCAGGGACGGAGCCAGTTCGATCGGCGGCAGGCTTCTGCCGCCAGCAAACGGTTCGGCAAATCGTGCCGGAATTGTTCAATTGCGGCGGTGACGATAAGCGAGGCTGTTCAGACCGTCAATCTGCGACGGCA
Source organism: bacterium (assembly GCA_016124895.1). Lineage (GTDB taxonomy): Bacteria > Planctomycetota > Planctomycetia > Planctomycetales > Planctomycetaceae > JAPOLP01. The sequence goes on along the minus strand of WGMU01000019.1, from coordinate 173,165 downwards.
CTCATTCCGTTTGCCTGCTGCGATCAGCCGGCTCGGCGACGCCGCAGTATCTAATGTCTGAAGGTTACTTCTGAGTGTCACGCTGAGAGTCTGCCTGCGCCGTTTGTGGCGGGTGACGCAGGGCATCAATTTTTGCCGGAATATCGACAAACGCCGTCTTTCCAGCCATCGCAAACAGCAGGACCAGTCCCAGCCCTGCGAATGCTTTTGTCACCGGTCCGTTGACCTGGTCGCCCATAATGTCGCGTCGACTCGTCAGCCACAACAGCACTCCGGCGACGAGAGGCGCCGCCACAACGGTCACGGCCTGGGCCGCGATAATCGCCGGAGCCGGATTGAAGCCGAAGAGAATCGTCGCCAGTCCGACCGACATTCCGGTGAGCAGAGCCAGAGTCGTCAGCAGCCGCGGCCACAGGTCGGCGGGCTTGCTGCCCAGTCCGAGCCCGTCGGCACACATGAACCCGCCAATCATCGAATTCACCAGAAACGACGAGTACGCGGCGGAAAACAGCCCCAGACAGAAGATGATTTCCGCGCTGGTTCCGAAGGTTGCCTGCAGTGCTTTCGCAATGTCGACCGGGCTGCCCAGTTTGACTTCCGAGCCGTTGTGCAGGCCGGCCGCGGCGGTCGCCATCAGCATGATCGTGATCAGCGCCATGATCACGGACCCGACGCGCACGTCGATCAGACCGTCACGCATTTCGGCGATAGTCCAGCCTTTCTGACGAACCAGATACGCCTGATAGAAGGCCGCCGTAACCACGAATGTTGTCCCGACCAGACCGAGCAGTGTCAGGTCGACCGTCGCCGCCTTCGGGACAAATCCGGCCGCCATCCCCGAGATGCTGGGCTTCAGATTGATCAGGTTGATCGCAAAGCTGATCAGCATCAGCGCGACAAAGCCCATCATCGCACGTTCCAGCATCTGGTAGAGATTCCGAAACAGGAACAGAAACGAAATTGCCAGCACGTTGAAGCCGATGACCAGTCCGGCCAGCAGCGGCGTGTTGTCGAAAAACGCCTTGAAAGCCGCGGCGACTCCGACGTTATTGCCGAACTGAAACGCGGCCGAAATAAAAAACACGCTGCAGCCGACCAGCACCGAGAGCCACTTTCCGGCTTTCTCGCGAATCAGATCGCCCGGAGCACTGGCCGCCACAACACCCAGCCGCGCCCCCATCGCCATGTAAACCTGCATGAAGATGACCGAGACAATCACGACCCACAGCATCGAGTAGCCATTATTCGCCCCGACGCTCGAACTGGTCGTGATACTCCCCGGCCCGATGACGACGCAGGCCGTGATCAGGCCTGGGCCAACGCGTTTGTAAATCGGGCGGCGAGTGGTTGCGGTACTCATGTGGAAGGCTCCCGGTGGTCGGTCAGCGAGCGTGAAGCGAGTTCGGCGATCGTTCGATGCCTCAAACGAGTCGGCCATCAAACCGACTTGCTGCTCTGTTCGCAATCGAAGGCAGATTGCCACAACTTTCCGAGTCGATGGATCTCGGCTCTCCGGTCGCTGATCATGTTCGGACGACCTTGCTTCGAGATTTTCTCTGCGGAACGGCCTGATGACTCTGACGCCTCCGAACTCTGTGCGGCTGACGGCTGCGATTGCGATTCTGATCAGCCTGTCGGCGACCGCCTCTGCCGACGACTTTTTCAAGACGCGCGTTGCGCCGATCTTCGAGAAGAAATGCCTGAGCTGTCACAACTCGCTGGATCACAAAGGCGACTTCGCTCTGCAGCGACGCGACGAGTTGTTTGATAGCGGGTACGTCGAAGCCGGCGATGCGGCGGCGAGCCATCTGCTCTCGACACTGGTCCCCGAGACGCCCAGCGCAAAGCCGAGCATGCCGAAAGACGGCGCACCGCTGTCCGTCGAGCAGGTCGCCGTCATTCGGCAATGGATTGCTGACGGTGCAAACTGGCCGGAAGGACTCGTTCTCGAAGAACCGGTCATCGACGACTTCGACTGGTGGTCGTACCAGCCGATCGAACGCCCGGCCGTGCCGACGTTCGACGCACAGCCGGATCTCGCCCGCTGGGTCCGCTCGCCGATCGACGCCTTCGTGCTGCAGAAGCTGGTCGAGCACGATCTCAAGCCGTCACCGGAAGCAGACCGCCGCACGCTGATTCGCCGCCTGACTTACGACCTGACCGGACTGCCGCCGACTCCGGATGAGGTCGATCGCTTTCTCGCCGATGATCAACCGCAGGCGTACGAGCGGCTGGTTAACCGACTGCTCGAATCACCGCGGTATGGGGAGCGCTGGGCGCGGCACTGGCTCGACGTCGTCCGCTATGCCGACACCTGCGGGTACGACAAGGACAAGCTGCGCCCGAACGCCTGGCCGTACCGCGACTACGTGATCCGCTCGTTGAACGACGACAAGCCGTACGCCCGCTTCGTGCAGGAGCAGATTGCTGGCGACGTTCTCTTCCCCGGCGAGCCCGACGGCATTCTTGGTCTGGGATTCATCGCCGCCGGACCGTGGGATTTCATCGGGCATGTCGAGGTTCCCGAATCGAAGATCGACGGCAAGGTCGCCCGCAATCTCGATCGCGACGAGATGGTCAGCAGCACGTTCAACACATTCTGCAGCGTCACGATTCAATGTGCCCGCTGTCACAATCACAAGTTCGACCCGTTCACGCAGCAGCACTATTACGGACTGCAGGCTGTCTTCGCTGCCGTTGATCGGGCCGAGCGGCCGTATGATCTCGACCCTGAAATCGAACGGCAGCGTCGTGAGCTGAATGCCCAGATCGCTGCATTGCAGGCCGAGCAGAAGTCGATCGACGAGCAGATCAAACAGGCTGGCGGAGCAGAACTTGCCGACCTCGAAAAACGTATTGCCGAGCTGAAGCCGAAGGCCGAACCGCAGGGCAAGCAGCCCGAGTTCGGTTATCACAGCGCGATCGCCCCACGGGCCGACGCTGAGAAGTGGATCGAGATCGATCTCGGCCGCGACGTTGCGATTTCAAAGATCGTTCTGCGACCGTGCCACGACGACTATGCGGGTATCGGAGCCGGCTTCGGCTTCCCGGTGCGGTTTCGTGTCGAGTTGACTCCCGGTGCCGAGCCCGCTGCAGCTTCCGAAAAGCCGTCGTCCATCACGATCGCCGACGACTCACAGGCCGACGTTCCGAATCCTGGGCTCGTTCCGTTTGAAATCCCGATCGAGCCGCACACGGCCCGCCATATTCGCGTCACGGCAACGAAACTCGCCGAACGCAAAAATGACTTCATCTTCGCGCTGGCGGAACTGCAGGTGTTCGACGCTGATGGAAACAACGTTGCACGGGCAGCGACCGTTACAGCACTCGATTCGATCGAAGCTCCAGTTCGCTGGGGAAAGAAGAATCTGACCGACGGCATTTTCGCACAGGCGGCCGATCCACAGGCACTCGAGCAACTCGCGTTGGCAACGAAGCAACGGGCGAAAGTTCTGGCCCAGCCAGAGATCGCTTCCCTCTCGATGAAAAAGGATGTCGTGGCAAAGCGGTTGGCGGATACGCGTACGAAACTCGCCGCGCTGCCGCAGGGACGCATGGTTTACGCCGCGGCAACGCACTTCACCCCGCAAGGCAACTTCAAACCGACTGAGGGTACGCCACGCGAAATCCGGCTGCTGCACCGTGGCCAGGTGACTCAGCCGAAGAACGAGACGTTTCCCGGAGCGCTGCCGCTGTCGAGTTCCGAGGACGCGAAGTTTGCTCTCGATGACTCAGCCGGCGAAGGCGAGCGTCGCGAGGCTCTGGCTCGCTGGATCACCAGTCACGACAACCCGCTGACCTGGCGATCGATCGTCAATCGTGTCTGGCAGTACCACTTCGGACGTGGCATTGTCGCCTCGCCCAACGACTTCGGCCGCATGGGGCAACTGCCGACGCATCCGGAACTGCTCGACTGGCTGGCCACTGAGTTCCGCGACAACGGCCAGTCGTTCAAGGAGCTGCACCGGCTGATCGTGACGAGTGCGACGTACCGGCAGTCGTCAGCTCATAACGAGCAGGCCGCGGCGATCGACGGCAGCAACCAGTACCTGTGGCGAATGGACCGCCGCCGCCTGTCCGCCGAAGAGATTCGCGATTCGATTCTGGCCGTCAGCGGAAAGCTCGATCTGACAATGGGTGGTCCCGGCTACTACCTCTTCGTCCTGGAGAAGACCGCGCACTCGCCGCATTACGAGTACCACCTGTTCGATCCGGAAGACCCGACGACGCACCGCCGCTCGGTGTACCGTTTTATTGTGAGGTCACAGCCTGACCCGTACATGACAACGCTCGACTGCGCGGATTCGTCGCAGAGCACGCCGCGTCGGGATGAAACGCTGACCTCGCTGCAGGCCCTGTCGCTGCTCAACAACCGCTTCAGTCTGTCGATGTCGAAGCACTTCGCCGAACGACTCGCGGCCGAGCACGACAAACTGCCGAACCAGGTCGACGCCGCCTTCCGCCTCGTCACCGGCCGCTCAGCGACTGCCACCGAACGCGAGCAGCTCATCCAGTACGCTCAGCAATACGGTCTCCCCAACCTGAGTCGCGTCCTGTTCAACCTGAGCGAGTTCGTCTTCGTCGATTGACGCGTGAACTGCAGGGGGTCGGGAGTCTTTTTCGGTCCACGGCTGACAGCAATACGCAGAGCTGCCCACCGAAAAAGACTCCCAACCCCTTCGCGGCCGCAATCAAAGCCTGACGCGAACACGCATCCTTACTCCATTGAGGAACTGCTGATGAACTCTCAACTGCTGCGTGGATTGCTCAGTGCGACCATTCTGCTGTTTGTCGTCGGTGCGGTGCAGGCAGCCGATCGGCCGAACATCGTTGTGATGATTGCGGACGACCTGGGCTGGGGAGACGTTGGCTTTCACGGCAGCCGGATCGAGACGCCGAACATCGACCATCTGGCAAAACGAGGCACGCAGCTCAACCAGTTTTACGTGCAGCCGGTCTGCTCGCCGACGCGGGGAGCGTTTCTCACGGGACGCTATCCGATGCGGCTGGGGCTGCAGTGTGGTGTCGTGCGGCCGTGGGCGAAGCACGGGCTGTCGCTTGACGAACGCACGCTGCCGCAGGCACTTCGCGAGGCGGGTTACTCGACCGCGATCTGTGGCAAATGGCACCTGGGGCACTTTCAGCCCGAGTACCTGCCGACGCGGCGCGGCTTCGATCTGCAGTACGGGCACTACAACGGAGCCCTCGACTACTTCACGCATATCCGCGACGGCGGCTTCGACTGGCATCGCAACGACCAGCCGAATTACGACGAGGGTTACTCGACGGACCTGATCGGCCGCGCCGCCGTGCAAATCATTGCCGAGCATGACCAGGTGAAACCGCTGTTTCTGTACGTCCCCCTCAACGCCCCGCACACACCGCTGCAGGCTCCACAGGAGTGGCTGCAGAAGTACGCTCATTTCAAACAGAAGAACCGTCAGACGTATGCCGCGATGGTCGCCTGCATGGACGCCGCCGTCGGCCAGATTGTTGGAGCACTCGACGAGCACCACTTCCCGGCCGAGCGAACGCTGATCTTCTTCTGCTCAGACAACGGCGGCATTCGCAAGCTGGGCTCGAACCGCGAACTGCGCGACGGCAAAGGCTCGCTGTACGAAGGCGGCGTCCGAGTCCCCGCCGTCGCCGTCTGGCCCGGCCACGTGAAAGCCGGAGCGATCGTTGACGAGCCGCTGCACATCGTCGACCTGTACCCAACGCTGCTGAACCTGGCCGGAGGCACCACCGAGGGCAGCAAACCCCTCGACGGCCGCGACGCCTGGCCAACGATCTCGCAGGCCAAACCCTCGCCGCATGACAGCATCCTGTTAAACGTGACCCCGTTCCACGGAGCCCTCCGCGCCGGCGACTGGAAACTGATCCACAACGGCCACGTCGGCGCGAACGTCACGTCAGCGAGTGATAAAGAAACCTGGGAACTGTTCAACATCAAAGCCGACATCAGCGAGGAGCACGACCTCAGCACCGAGAAGCCCGAGATTCTCGCTCGTCTGAAACAACAGTTAGCAGCCCTGGCCGCTCAGGCCGCGAAACCCAACATCCCTCCAAACCAGCCACCCGCCGACTTCCAGGTCCCCGCCATCTGGGGCCAGGCAGTTGTCCCTGCCGACGGCAAACCGAGTCGCTGACACACAGCGATCAGGTTGAGAACTCATCACCAGCCAATCGGCCAGAATCCGGACAGGATGCCCCGACTGCGAAACCCGTTCAGCCCTTCACCGGGCTGTCGGCCTGGTTAGAAAGGCTTCACTCAGCCGGAGCCATCTGAATCCAAAGAAGAGGTGCACGTCCACGCCGGCGAGCCGGACACCGAGCCTGGCAGCAGTCCGCTCATGGACGCCGCCGAGCCCCCCTGACCGGCGTGCTCCCGCGTGTCCGGCCTGCGGCGTTCGCATGCAGCGTCTCACCGCCGGGTCGTGTCCGAGCTGGCGGGACATCATGGCCAGCCCCCACCGCCCGGCGTGGTACGCGAGACCACCGTCTCCCGGCTCCCCGGACACGAGGCCGCGTCACGCCTGACCTTTGCCCCACACGGCGACCTGCCAACCTCCCGGCAACCGGCCTGCACCACCCGCCGGCCCCACTCTCCGTCCGCGCCGACCGCCAGGAAATCCCGGAATCACCCGGCCGCGCGAGCCACACACCCGCAGCCACCCGCCCAGCCGACCACAGAACACGCGTCCGGTTGAGCCTGACAATCCGCCCGCTCGTGGTTACGCTGCCCACCGAGCCGCATTCGAGACGTCATTGAATCCGCAGAGCCTCTGGCGAGGCACCGCGAAGCGGCAATGTTCAACGCACGATCCATGCGTCCGGCGGCCCACCCGGCCACACCACAAGCCCCCCGAACAAACCCGCCGGCCACATAGATCGCAATTCGTTAGCTGGCAATCGAAGTTATGCCTGCATCTGCGGACAATTCAGATCGCCACTTTCTCGATCATCCGGAGATCCAGCCGCTCTTCGAATCCGCGCTGACCACACTTGTCAGTGAATCTGACCGTGGAGCAGTGCTAATCGGCGCAGCACACGTTGATGAGTTTCTTCGGACCGTATTCGAACGGCTCGCACCGAAGTCAATGTCACGGGCGCAATCGAAACGAATCTTGGATTATCCGGGGCCGCTTTCGTCCCTGTCTGCCAAAGCCGATATCGCGTTTACGACACGACTTATTTCAGCCAACGTCTACGAAGCCATTGGCCACCTTCGAAAGATTCGCAACCACGCCGCTCATTCCTCAGGTGAATTCAAGCTTGCTGATTACGATGATGAAATCCGAAAGATGTATGCGGCTATCGGGCCAACAGTTCCGCTTGGTGTCAATCATCTCGCAAACGAACTGCTCGTTCGGTCAGCCGTGGCACGGATTCTTGAAATCAAAAACCCGTTCTCAGATGATGGTTCGACAGTGTTCAATGACCCCATGGAAGTCATCGATCACCTCTCGGAACATCCAGAGCTGACTGCAAAACTTGACGAACGTCGTCCAAGGTTCGAATTCGCGTTAGGATTGGTCTTTGCGTGTGCTGTTCTCGTTCTTGAACGTGACTCTGCATCGAAACTGCTAAAGGACAACGTCACGCTTGGATCTTTTGCGGCTACGAGGTCAAAGACTAAAGCCAGCTAACCATTAAGGCTTTGACTTCGCGGCGGTGAAGCGTGAGCTTGGAAGCGGGTGAGCGGTGGGGCAGGCGGGCGGCTCGGACGGCGGCGGAGGAGAGCCGAAATTCAAGGCCTGTGTTCAAGGAGCCCAGTGGATTCGCTCGCGGCGGTGGCCTTTGGAAAAAGCAAAGTCCCGACGCCCAGCCGAGGGTTGCTGCGCCGCGGGCCGTCCGGGCCATCCGCGATCCAGTCAGTTTCGGCACGCCTCAAGACCCGAATGTCGAGGATGTAGCGTCCTGTGCCTGCGGCACTCGACCGCGAGCGATCAGTCCACCCAGTGGCGAGCAGACCGGCGGCTTGGGCCAGCAGGTGCCCGCGATGTTCGCTGGCATCTAGTTGGTCCGCGGGTGGTACGACCCTGAGCTTGCGAAGGGCGTGCGTGCTGCGATGTGGAACGCAAACGACTTGCCAACCACGCCCGTCACCGGACGCTCTGGGCGTGCCACCCGGCGAAACGCAGGTTCGATTCGGGCACGCTTGAAAGTGTGATCCCGCTCTCATTGCCGAGCGAAAACGGAAGCGCTTGCTGTGACGGCGGCTCATCATGCCGGAGCGTGATGGCGACTTTGAGCTGGCGTCAGTCGCGAACAGCCAAACGCTGGTTCATCGTCATCAACGAGAAGCCGGCCGCGGGACGTTGCTGTCTGAAGGCCGGTGTCGTCGCCGCGGTGTTATCGGCCAGTCTCGTTGAGCGGTGGCGGCTCGATCGTCGCTGGATTCGCAAGACGTCAGACAGGCCGCGGTCGGAATTCCTGCGATTCCCGTGCTGGTGGCACTCAACCGCTCTTGCGATCGATTGATGTCTGATGGACAGGGCACCGCAGTGCCAGGTGGCGGGCGACCGGCAGCGCGGCGATCTCACGGCACCAGTCCAGATCTGCAAAGGGATCGGGCTCGTCGGTGAGGTGCAGATACAGGATCGTGATCTCCCGTGGAGTCCGCTCCAGCGACTCTTTGATACGCCGGATGACGACTTCGAGAACTGTCAGGCTGAACGGGTTGAAGAGGAAGATGGCGTTCACGTCGTCAGGGACCTCGAACACCATCGCGTCGGAGTTGGCCAGTTCGATGTCAGCGCAACGAGCGCGGCGCCTCATGCGGGACAGGTTTTCTTTTGCGGCGGCGAGCATCCCGGCGTGAACATCGAGACCAATGATCCGACGAAACGAATGCGTGGCGGCGACGGCAAGCATTCGGCCTTTGCCGCATCCGTAATCGAGAAACACGACGTCGCGGTGCCGGGCGCTGATCAGTCGCAAGCCAGCTTTGATCACGCGGTAGTCGGTCGCTTCGTAGTCATAGCACAGTGTCCCCAGATCAAGCGGCTGTGGCTGCCGAGTCTCAATCCCGAACCAGGCGTCACCCAGGCGTTCGCAACTGTGAAACCAGGCGATCGAGAAAGCTCGCAGCAGACCGTGCGTCCCGATACTGCGCCGAACGTGATACACCAGCCTGAGCAACAACGGAGTCCCGCCCCTCTGCAGAAATACTGCTGGCCGAAATGTGTCGGCAACGGAGTGATGATCAACAGAAACCCGCACGCCACTCCGCGAGTCTGCCGATTTCAGATAGCTGTTTCGGGCAGGACGCTCAAGTCACGCGACCGCATTCTCAATTATCCGTCACACGCAGACGTGCTTGATCGGTGCTTTGCCGACGGACGTGCCGCCCGGTCGAAACGCAGGTTCGACCTGGGCATGCTTGAAATCATCAATTGAAAAAAGAAATCGGCCGCGATTCCCGGTGGAGTCGCAGCCGGTTGGTGTTTTGCAGTCGCTGCAGGGCCGGTTCCCACTGGCCGAGCGAAGACGATTATCGGCCGGCGGGAACCGTCGCTACGGTCTGATCGGACTACGCAGGAATGTCTCGACTGAAATCGTCCCACGGATTCTCGTGAACTCAGCGGCCTCAGCGACGGCCACCCGCTTCCTGGCCAACCGTGACGCGGGCTCCGGGTGTGACGAGGTCATTGAAGCGGTCGACGGGTTCCCTGACTGACCAGGCGAGACCGCGGAGGAGCAGTACGCGGAACAGGGGATCGTCGAAGGTCCAGGAGTAGTGGCCGGGGATCGAGACGAAGACGCGGCCATCGCCGGGCTCGCTGCACCACAGCAGCGGCTGCGCAACGGCGTCCTCAAGGCCGGTCGCGAGGACACGGATCGAGCCGGGGTCGCCGGTTAGTTGCCAGTAACTCTCGTCGTGAAAGTGGATGCGGTCGAAGTTGCGGGTGACGGCGTGGCTGGAGTCGCAGATCAGGTCGAGGCCGCCGTGCCGGAAGCGGCTCTGACCGCCCTGCCAGGCGAGGCCGATCCGTTTCGCAAAGGCGGCAGTCTGCTGTCCCCCATCAACGGCGTAATGAATGTATGAAACGCCGCCACCGCGCTGCAGAAACGCGTCGAGGTCGGCGGCTCGGGCATCGTCGAACGTACCGTGCTGGTAGAAGACGATCGCGTCCGTCACGGCGAACTGATCGGTACTCGGCCAGTCCAGCGCCGTCGACACAGTGACGTTGTCCGCAGCTTCCAGGAGCTGGCTCCACATCGTCAGCCACGCGGGATAATCGTGCTCGCCCGGCCCGTGATCCTTCGGACCGGCCACCAGCAGGATGTTCAACGGTCGCAGCGGCAGCGTGAATTTCTTGCTGCCGGCCAGAACGCGTTCGACTTCCGCAAGGCTTCGTGGCTCGGGCGCGCCGTCGAGATCGGCCGGCATTCCCGGCGGCGGCGTCAGCAGAAACGTCAGCAGGTCGCGCAATGCGTCGGGGCCGAGTTGCTTATCGAGCCCCTCGGGCATGATGGACGCCGCTGACGGCAGCATCTCGTCGACGTCGGCTGTTTTGATTTCGATCAGCTCACCTTTTGCGTTGCCGACGCGCAGAGACTCGCCGTCACGCTGGACGACGCCTGACACCACGCGGCCGTCTTTCAGGATGATCGAGTATGCCAGATGATCCGGGTTGATCGCGAAGCTGGGCTGCCGGATGTCGCGCAGCACCGACGCGTAGTCGCGATGCACGAGGTTCGAGAGGTCCGCTCCGATTGTTCCACCGCGACCCTCACGACGATGGCACTTCGAGCACTGCGCCTTCTCGCCGAAAAAGACCTTCCGACCGCGTCCCCAGCTTCCACCCTGCAGTTCGTCCGGCAACGCGGCGAGGTCCTCGGACGGCTGCCCGCTCGACTCCGCGCGACGCGCCCACGGAACGCAGAACCGTCGCAGTGGCACCGGCCGCTCTCGATCGTCCTCTGCCGTGTGCCAGGCGACCTCGAGTGCAAACTCATCGGCGGAGTCCGTGTTCGACAGAACGATTTCAAGAGGAATCAACTCGCTGGCTGGTGCCATCGCGACGGCGCGGACGACAAACTCCTGCGCAGGTACAGCGGGATCCGATTTGCCACTTTCAATCTGCAGAGCGTCCGAGCGGACGGTCAGCCGCTGCGGCGAGCGGAACTCCAGCGTCACCGTTTCGGGCGGATACCCGAAGCCGAGCTGTGAACCCGGCTGCACGGCCGCGCGCAGCATGTTCTGCAGGTCGAGCTGTGTCCGCAGCGTCAGCTTTGCTGCTGTCTTCTGCCGATTGTGGAAGGCTTCGTGCTGACTGCTGCCGCGCGTGAACGAGGCGGCAACTGTCAGATCGAGATGCGGCAGCCAGGTTTCGTCGAGCACTCTGCCGTCGGTATCGGTCAGCTCAGCCGCGACACCGTTCAGCGAGTATTCAAGATCGACCTCGAGACGCTGATCGAGCGCGCTGTTCCCGCCAGACCGTGCAGTCACCGAAGCGTCCGGCAGAGTGACGCCGTAATGTTCGAGCGACTTCTGCGATTCGGTGCTGACGACGATCGTGCGGCGATCCGGTGTGACCTGAACGCCGCGAACCGACACGTCAAAACGCCGCGTCGCCAACTGTGCCTGCACGACCGCATAGCCGGGACGGATCGATTCAAACCGGTCCCCGGCGGCCAGTGCGGCGCCGTGTTCGATCCGGAGCGACTCGCCAAGTCCGCGCAGTGACTGCGGATCGAGCGGCCGGTCGAACGCGATCCGCACTTCCCGCTCGTTCGACGGCCAGACAGCAACCGGTTGTGGCGTTTCACTGTCCGCGTATTCGATCCGGTAAAGTGTGCCGTGTCCGGCCGGGCCGGAGCCCCAGTCGGGACCGCCGCTGTGAACGGCGACAACCAGATCGCCGCTCGGCGAAACGCAGGCGTCGGCAGTGAGCGTGTTCAGACACGCCAGCAGGTGGCTCTGTGCGACGTAGCCGGACTGAGTCTTGACAAGCTGCGTGCGGTACAGTTTGCCGCGCGAGTAACCGGTGACGATCGCATCGCCGCGCCAGGCCGTCGGACCGAACGCTCGACCGCCCGCAACGGGCTCGTTGAAGTTCAGTCCACAGGCCGACTGGTGCTGAGGCCCGTAGTCGTACGTGCTCGGTTCGTCGATTACGTCGGGCAGGAACTTCGGATGCCGCGGCGGAAAGCCGTAGTGCCGGCCGCGCTGAATGTGCAGCAGTTCGTCAAACGGGTTGCCATTTGGCAGCCACGTCGCGCCTTCCTGGTCCGTGCAGAATAGATCGCCCGCCGCGTTGAAACGCAGCGCCACCGGAAATCGAATCCCCGTGCAGGCGATCTCGCGGCTCTTCAGATCTGGAGCGATGCGCTGGATCGTCCCGCGTTCTCCGTTGAGGTCGTAGCCGGAGCGGCCGTTGGGATCAGGCAGGTACGCGTTGGCGTAGTTGGCAGTCCCGAGCCCGAAGTAAACACTGCCGTCGGACCGATCGAACGCGACGCCCAGCGCATCGACGCCGTGATTGAGCTGCGGCCAGCCACTGGCCAGCACGATCTCGCGGTCCGCCCGGTCGTCACCGTCGGTATCGACAATCAGCGAGCACTTGCCTTTTGACGCGACGAAGACTCCCTGACCGTGCTTGTACCCGGCCGGCGTCAGGTCCATGCCGATCGGCGCCTGCAACCGGCCCGGATTTTCCCAGAACGTATCCGCCTGGTCTTCGAGCCCGTCGCCGTCGGAATCGCGAAGCAGATAAATGTTGCCGTTATAGCCCAGCGCGATCAGTGTCCCGTCGGCCCGGTACAGCACGTTGTTGATGTTCGGCAGGTCGAGCGGCAGTTGCCGGACACGGAAGCCGGGCACGAGCATCTGCACCGGCGGCGGATCCTCAACCGGCTGCAGCAGATGCCCGCCCGCGAGATTCTCACTTGCCAGCGAATCGTTGATGCCGCGGTATTTGTCGAACAGGTACACGCGGACCTTTGCGAGTTCCTCGTCGGTCAGTGCCCGGTCGAAAAGCAGCAGTTCGGCGATGTCGCCGTCCAGAAAGCCGCGTACGAAAACCGGCTGCGGCTCGTTCGAGTACAGCCTCGCACCGACGACGAGTTCATCGAGTGCCAGCGACTGACGCTCGCGTGGTCGCGACTGGCCTGGCAACTGACCATCGACGACGACGCGCACGGACTCGGCCGACGCGACGACTTCGATCAGGTGAAACGCTCCAAACGGAAACGTTTCGGCCAGCAGATCGCGAGCCCCGCCAAAGCCGGGGCCTTCAACGTTGAGTTGCTGAAACGCCGGCGAGCCGAAGCCGCTCTGATCGATGTTGAAGCCGCTGGTGTAGTCGTTCTGGCCATACGCCGCGGCACCGAGCAGTGCCCGAAAGCCTCCGGCGTTTGATTTCGGCCCTGCGAAGACGACGACCGAAAAGTCCTGCACCGGAGCCGTCGCGGCGGTGCTCGCCAGAAAGTCTTCCTGGCCGTCGAAGCGAAGCAGTGAGTGGTCGCCGATCTGGCGAAACGCTGGCTGCGAGTCGGGCACGCGTTGAATCAGGTGACGCTTCCGGCCCGAACCGTCGAACCAGACGTCGACCGGCCGGCCATCGGTCAGCGGCAGTCCGCGCGAACGATGCGCCTGCCACGCCGCCGGTTGAGCCTGCGCGTCGAGCCAGACGAGCAGACCGTTACGAACGTCAAGCCGCCGATCGGCCCAGTCTTCCTGAGCCGACGCCGCGCGCAGCGGACCGGCCAGAGACAGCAGCAGAAACAGCAGGCTGCGCATGACTTATTTCAGCTTCCAGACTTTGACGTCGTCGACCCACGCGGATTTGTTGACGGCCAGCGTGATCATTCGCTTGGTCGGGTGAGCAATGCCGGGCGAGCGAAACTGCCCAATTGCTGTGCCGTCGATCGCGGCTCGCATGACGTCGCCTGCGACGGTGACTCGCAGTTCGTGCCAGGTGTCCGCTTTCAACTCAAGCGGGAAGCTGGTCGTTCTGGTTTTGAGCAACGCGGCCAGTTCGGGTGACTTGTCGCCCGCGAGGCGTCGTTCGCGAATCTTCAGGTCCATCGTGCCGGTTTTTGAGTCCGTCAGTTGCAGGCTGTTGAGGCGGACGCGGGCGATGCAGAGATGGCCGGCGTGAACGGTCTTCAGTTCGCGGTCGACAAAGTCAAGGCCGATGTCGTCGCCCTTGCCGAGTTTGAACCGCAACTGAACAACTCCGTCCTGAAACTCGACCTTCTGAAAGATGGCAACACCATGATCGGCTTCCGGCACCCGTGTGACGTGCATCGCACCGCTGTCAAGATCGACCTGCTTCTTCCCCTGCGCTCGCCACGCACTGTTGCTCCACCAGTCTTTGCCAATCTCTTCCCTGTCGGGTGTCGATTCGTCGCGTTCGAAGTTGTCCTCAAAGATCAGCGTGCCGGTTTGCGTCGGCGAAAACTCACTGGCGACTGAATGAGAAAGTGTCAGTGAGAGAACGATCAGAGCGGCGAGGAACGATCTTGCACGAGGCATAAGACGCAGGCTCCTTGAGGAGAAGGCAATGTCAGCATGTTGAATTGTGATGGGACCAAACGTTGGCGAACAGCGAATCAGTGGAAATGTGGCGGTGAGGGATCCCGCCGAAGGGTGAGATGGCTTTGATACTCGCACATGAGTTCTGTCCTTTTGCTGCGGTGGCCCGCGCCGCCACGCCCACGTGAGCCACTGGCCTCTGCTGATGCCCGTTGCGACTGATTCACTGACAGAGTCAGTGGCACACGAGACAGTGAAGCTGAAGGACAGACTGACGACTACTCCGAAACGTTTTCGTCTCCGCGCCTCGATGTGTCTGCGCGAGCTTCTTCTGCATCGCGTGCCCGAGCATTTCGGCCGGCGGTTTCGAGGATGGCGACGATGAAGAGGACGCAGACGATGAGGCCGACGACCGCGGCGGCGGAACTCCAGTCGGGGACCCGGTACAGCAGCAGCCCACCCAGACCGGTGGTCAGAGTCGCCAGGTGGACGGTCAGCACCGCGTTTCTCGGTTTCAGGCCGAGGTCGACGAGACGATGCGAAAAGTGGCTCTTGTCCGGCTGGAACGGACTGCGGCCTTCCTTCAGACGAATCAGCATGACTGTTGTGAAGTCGTAAAGTGGAACCGCGAGAACGCACAGCGGCGCGAGCATGACGTGCCGGCCGATCTCGGCGGACTCTTCGTAAAACGTCCCGACGATCGTCATCGAACTCAGCAGAAGACCAATGAAGTAACTGCCCGTATCGCCCATGAAGATGCTTGCCGGCGACCAGTTCCACCACAGAAAGCCGCTCAGCGAGCCGGCCAGAATCAGCAGCACGGCGGCGATGAACCAACGCGGCTCGGAAAGGCAGGTCAGCATGATCGCCGCGAACAGAATCGAGGCGACGAGTCCGATGCCGCCGGTCAGCCCGTCCATATTGTCGAGGAAATTAAACGAGTTGATGAGCACCAGCATCCAGCCGACGGAGATCGCCATCCCGATCCACGGCCACGGAGCGAAGACGCTTGCGCGAACGCCAGCCGCTGCGAGGCCGCACGCCACGAGAATCTGAATCACCAGTCGCGGCTGCCACGGCAGATTGCGGAGGTCATCGATCAGGCCCATGACCGACAGCAGCGTGCCTCCAGCGATGATGCTCCACATCAGCCCGGTGCGTGACAGCACGCCAGCGAGGTACGGCCGGATTTCTTCGGGCAGCCAGTCCGGAGGCTGCTTGAGTTGAGAAAGCCACCAGACGCTGAGGTGCGCGGCGAGCAGTGGCAGCACAACGCCCAGCCAGATGCCGATGCCGCCGCCGAGTGGAGTCGGCACGACGTGAACCTTGCGCGCGGCGGGCTGATCGACAAGACCCCAGCTCGGCGCAAAGTGCTGCACGAGTCGCGTCGCAACGATCGAAACGACGAAGGCGGAACTGAAACAGGCAGCGATCAGGAAAAACATCGACGAACTCGGAAGTCGGAACGCGGAAATCACAAACTGGTTAAGGTCTCGGCCAGGTCCGACTTCGGAGTTTCGACTTCCGAGTTCGTTTTGCCTCGGCCCTTCTGCCCGGTTATCCGGGCTCGAACGATTGCTCCGCGTAAGCATGATTCGCTCAACCTGACGGCCTTCGCGACGCGCGGTGTGCCGGCACGGCGGAAATGGCAGGAGGTAGCAGACCGGTCGTTGTTCGGCAATCCGCTCGTGGTAGTGTCAGGTGGAAGATTTTCGACGGAGTCCCGCTGCGCCCAATCGTCCGGTCGCGCAGACGTGCCTCAATTGAGTGTTTCGACGATCGGTCGAATCGGTTGATCAGATCGGTCTGACGCGAATCAGTCGGTGAAATTCAGTCCGTGAATTGTCGCGTCCGGCCGGGCCGGAAATTCGACGGGGAACGACCATGCTCAGGCTCTCGTTTACGAAACTCGCAACCATTGCTGCCCTGGCGGCCGCGTGCGTCGGATTTGACCAGCAGTTCGCGCATGCGAATCTGCTCGGCCTGTTTGGAGGCTCGAGCGGAGGGTCAAGTGGAGGCTCCAGTGGCGGGTCATCCGGGGGAAGCAGTGGCGGTTACGCAGTCAGCTTCGGCAGCTATGGAAGCAGTGGCGGATCATCAGGAGGTTCCAGCGGAGGCTCATCCGGAGGGAGTAGCGGCGCCTACGTGCTCCGCGGGGGTTCGTCGGGTGGTTCGAGCGGCGGAAGCAGCGGTGGGTCATCTGGTGGTTACGCGTTTCGCAACAGTCCATACTGGTCGGCATACGGAGCCCCTGCCATGCCGATGCAGGGCTTTGTTCCTGTCGCTCCAATGCTTCCGACTGGCTATCCCGGTGAGGTTCCACAGGCGAGTGCCGATCCGGCGGACATTCCGCCGAAATGGGCTCGACCACCCGGTACCGTCCCGGTGATTCCGGTTCAGGCTTCGGTACAGCAATGGGCGGCTCCCACCGCTTTGACGACGAGCAGCCCGGCGACCTATCCTGGCACGCTGCCATATCCGCAGGCGGTCGCGCCTCAGATGCAGATGGCTCCGCAACAGCTTCAGCAGTTTCCGGCCCAGCCACTTCAGAACATGGCCATTCCGTATGGAACTGCACCGTCTGGAAATACACTGAACGTGGTTCCCGGACAGCCGGCAGCGGGTGTTCTGGTTCCGCCCCAGGCGACGATTCAGCTTCAGCAGTACACCGTGGCGCAGGCTGCTCCGGCTGCGGCCGATCCCGGTCCACCGGCCCAGACTCCAGCGACGGCTGGCCAGGCTCAGCCACCGATTCCGGCACAGCCGCAACAGCAGGGCACATCGAATGCGCCGGTCGCGCCGCCGGCCGTTCAATCACACCCCGTCCAGCCTCAGGCCAGTGCTCCGCCTCAGCCAGGTGCTGGAGTCTTGATTGCACCACAAGCTCAGCAGCAGCAACTGCAGCTTCAACTCCAGCAGCTTCAGGCTCAACAGTTTCAGATCCAGCAGCAGCTTCAACTCCAGCAGCAGGCTCAGCAACTGCAGCTTCAACAGCAATCTCAGCCTGTGCCGCAGGCCCAGGGAATTGTGCCGGTCACACCGAACGCGGCGGCGGTCCCTTACGCCACAATGCCGCAGCAGCTTGCGGTGCCGCAACAGCTCGCTGCACCTCCGGCTCCGGTCGTTCCGACGGCGATCCCTCATCGTGGGGCATACGTTTACGGATTCGATGATGACGGCACGAAGCCACCGCCGGGAACACTCGGCCGGACCTATCAGCGGCCGACTCGCATGATCGCGTGGGACAAACCGCCACGCGTCGGGATGCTCGATGTCGAAGTGCTTGATTCGGTGCGTACTGGATTGGCGCCGGATGTCAAAGTCAAAGTCACCGCCCGCGACATGTACAACAACTTCAAGCCGCTGGAAGGCTATCTCGGAGACGACAAAGTCTGGCACTTCGAGTCGGAGCCGCTGCTGCCGACGGTGCCGCACATCTACGACATCACGTTCGAGCTGATTCGCGAACGCACCGAGTACGAACGGCGCTACGGGCGACTGTTTGAGAAGGTCGTCGAGGACAAACTCGGAACACTTGGCGTGCGCCGCATTCGCCTGATCCCCGGCCGGATCGTCGACCTCGTTTTCTATTGAGCGACAATTCGATCGTGCCGGGAACAGGACGAACAAGGGCAGTAGCGCCGCTCCGTCAGGATGAGACCGACGGTGACTGTTCGAGTTCTGCGGCGAGCTGTCGCAGACCGGCGTGCTGTGGCCAGTCAATCACGGCCTGCAGAGTCGCGTCTGTCGCCGTGTCGAACTGTCGGAGTTTCGTCAGGCAGCGCACGCGCAGCACTTCCGTTTCCGGCGTTCGATAGTCGGCGTCCTCGCGCAGCACGTCGAGAATCTCGATGGCTGCGGCGAACCGCTCTGCGTGAAATGCAGCGTCAGCCCAGACCAGAAACTCGGTCATTTGAGGTTCGACTGGCGTGTCGCGCAGAGCAGGCTGCAGATCATCGCAGGCCTTGTCCCAGTGCTGCAGCCGAGCGTGGCAGATTCCCCGCTGTCGGCGCCAGAGCCGGTTGCGAGGAGAAATCTGCAACGCCGTATCATACTGGTGAACTGCGTCCGCCCAGCGCCCCTGCGCCTCGAAATAGCGGGCCGCAGCCATTGGCAGCAGCGAATCCTGCGGGCAGTTCCGGATGGCCTGAGACAGGACAGCTTCCGCCTCGGCGTCGTGACCCCGTTCGGCCAGAGCGACGAACAGCTCCTGCGCGAATCGCGGATTGTTCGGCGCGAGTTCGACCGAACGTCGCAGCGCAGCAAGCGCCTTGTCAGTCAGTTGAGACGCGTCCGATGAGCCTGTTGTCGACGGTTCAACCTGCGGCAGACTCTGCAGCAACAGCCGGCCACATTGATTCAGGACAAGCGGCGAATTGTCGTTCTGGTCGATCAGTTGCTGCAGCGCTGCATTCTGCAGTCGCCAGTCGCCGAGCCGCCTTGCCGTCGTCGCCGTCAGACGAATCGCCGCAACGTTTTCGGGATCCTCCTGCAGAATGCGAGCCAGCACCGTCAGCGCGTCTTCGTCACGGCCAGCCTGCATCAGCTCAACGGCTTCCTGAAGCGGGGCGCTGGTCGCTGCCTGTGCCGAATTCTCACTGACGACGGTGTTCTGCAGTTCGAGCCTGCTGAGTCGCTCACGCAGCCGCGCCGCGCGCGCAGCGTCTTCCGAGGTCTGCAGTGAAGCGATCGTCTGGCATCCGGCCAGCAGCGTCAGCAGAACGCACGACACCGTCCTCGCCATCGTGACTCATTCCTCAACGGGCGGTGCAGGACGAGGATTGGCGAACCCGGCGCTTCGTTCCGTAGCGCCGCTCGAATCCGGTACGAAGTACTGGCGGCGGGTTCCCATCGCGACTGGTGCCGTCAGATCGGCATGAACGACCAGCGGGTCCGCCGCGGTCTGCCGGGCGGAGAGCTGCTGGATCGGCTGCGGTATCGGCGAGCGGACTTCGCGAATCGTCAGCACGATGATGCGCTGCATGATCTGTCGCTGCGCCGACTTCCGGTCGAATTTTTCGCCAATCAGCGGCAACCGTGTGAGCATGGTCCTGTCCGCATCGTCGGTTTCGACTGTTCCATCCTGAGCAGCTTCGGTGATCTGGACCGAAGCTCCCGGAATGAGCATGGACGTCGCATCGGCAAACGATTCCGAGCGGCCGGTGCCGTCAGCCTGTTCGACGTAAATCTTCGCCGAGCTGTCGCCGCTGCGGTACGGCAGCGTCACGACAAGCTGGTCACCGCTTGCGACACCCTTTTCTGAATTGCAGTGCGGGCACAACCAGCCGATCGGAATTCGAGTCGGGACTCCGCCAGTTGCCGTAACCGTCCCAGAGTAGATTGCGACGACCGAATCGGACGCTCGCACGGCCTGCCGGATCTGGTTAACGCGGAAGTCATGACCACCCATCACGGCAAGCGTCTTCACACCGGCTCGATCGACAGACGTCAGATCGTCAGCGGTCACGTGCAGCACGCTGGCCTGAATGGCGAATGTCCGCTGCGGCCCGGCGATCTCCGCACTGACGGGATCGATCAGTGCCGGCGCACTGACGCTGTCCGAGGTCCGGTCACTCGGCACCAGATTCTGCGGCAGCGGCAATGGTTGCGGAATCTGCGAATCTGCGGCCCGACTCTCTGTGGGATGCGGTGCCGAAGAGTCTGAAGGCGTCTTGCGCACGGTCGGAAACAGACTGCGTGAGTCACGCAATGCCGGACGCTCTTCGCTGTCGGACTCGTTGCGGGCGCCTCGCCATTTTGCGTTCGTGACGCCGCGGACCGCGGGTTTGTTTTCGTCAGGCGAATTGGAAGACGTCAGCGCCAGCTTTGCGAACGGTGACTCGCGTTTTGCAGTTTCGGCTGAAGCAGCTTCCTGATTCGGATGACGCGTCGGTACTTCAAATGGTCGTACAACCGGAGCATCAGCCAGCCGCAGTGGCGCCCGCTGAGCATTCGTGGGAACGTCGCGACCAATACGACGAGGTTCCTGAGCAGCCGGAACCGCCGGAGTCAGAGGCTGCGGCGCCGGCGCAGCCGGTTCTACAATCTCAGCGACGATGGCCGGAAATGGTCGCGGAGCCGGCAGTGCTGGCTGGACTGCGTGTGTGGCGATTGGCGCCGGAACGGGCAGCGCAATCCGAATACTCGACTCGCTGTTCGGTTCGTTTCGAGTCTCCGACGGGTTGTGATCAGCCGGTGCCGGCGGCTGACGTGGTGTCAGCGTCTTGCCTCGCGGAGTCCCGGTCGATTTGCCGGGGCGTTTATCTGCCGGAAAAATCGTGCTGACGGGTCGAGCGGCAACCGGCACCTGCCAGTGATCATCCAGCGACGTTGAGATATCCGTCTCTTCAGGAGTTGCTGAACTTTCCGCAGCGGCGGAACCTGATGACGCCTCCGTATTTTTTGCCGGAGCCGATGTCGCTGACGGGTTTGTCACTGCCGGCTGTCCGTTGGCTGATCGTTCGGTTTCCTGCGTTCGAAACGAACTGCCCGGCGTTATCGAGGTGCTTTCGAGAGCGTCAGCCGCTGAGGTGTCTTCTGCGATGGAGGCACCGTCATCCGCGGCTGATCCATTGCCTGACGAGGCTGGCTCGGACCTCGGCCGAACATCGAGATCCGCCGGAGCGGGCACGGTCTTATCAACCGGCGATTCCGGTTCATTACGACCTGTTGGCGTCGATCCGCTCTGCGGAACTTTCAATGAGACGGCGACGCGTTCATCCGTCTGGCGGTTGTCTGGTGGAGCGATTACGGCAGCAGCCGTTCTGACCTGCTGAAGCTGTTCGCGCAGCGACGCCAGTTCCGTCACCATTGCTTCGAGATTCTGCGTCAGCCGGTCCTGCCGCGTCTGTCGCGGCGACGGATTCTGCTGAGCAGGATTCTGTTCGGGGCGATTCTGAGCCAGTCGCGTCGGACGAAGCCGGTGCTCAGCCGCAACGCGGACGTCGACCATCTGCTCCTGAATCTGCTGCTGCTCGTCGAGCAGATGTGTGAGCTGCCGGTTCAGATCCCGCAGTTCGACCTCGCTCGCCACACTGACCGACTGGATGCGATCTGTGAGGCGGTCGCCGAGTTGTTCCAGGCGTCGATGCGTGGTCTCGATTGCCGCCCGCAACCGCTGATCGTCCACCGTCGGGACGTCGGTTCGCGCTGGAGTCAGTGTTGCAAACCGCTGTTCGATGCCGGCCAGCCGGTCCGAAACACGAGCAAGGCTCGATGCAAACTCGCGACGAATTTCGTCGGTCGCTCGCGCCGGGT
Source organism: bacterium (assembly GCA_016124895.1). Classification (GTDB taxonomy): domain Bacteria; phylum Planctomycetota; class Planctomycetia; order Planctomycetales; family Planctomycetaceae; genus JAPOLP01. The sequence goes on along the minus strand of WGMU01000019.1, from coordinate 151,420 downwards.
CATCAATCCATGGCGTCTGCACGACCGCACTGCTGTTTGGCGAGTTCGTGTTTCCGGCGAGCGGTCCAATCGGCGGACCACCGCCTGGTCGGAGATTGTGGATGCCGACGCTGACGATGCTCAGCACCAGGAACATCAGCAGGCCGATGGTCATTGTGCGAAAGGCGAGGTCAAATGATCCGTTCTTCACAGTGCAGCTCCGTCCGCAATCGCCCCTGTTTGTCGAAATCAGGGCTGCGCTGGCTGACGGATTTCCGCTCAAATGCACGCAGACCCCGATGGCGCGTTGACGCCACCATCCTCTGAATCGGCGTGTCAAAACCCGGAGAATCAGCAGATTCGGAAGAACCCAAAAAGTCCACCCAAACTTCTCAGACTAAAGGGCGGGAACAGTTCGCAAGGAACGACGGCAACTGCGGGCCACGGTCGGGCCATCGAATCCCGGCGCGCAAAAAAGGCGTGACAGGGTCCCCTCAAAGCTCCTAGCTCTCCCTGTCACGCCTCATGACGCCAAATGTGTCTCACCGCCTTACCAACGATGTGACCAGCAATCTGCGCTGCGTTCCAAACGGACACAAGCAGAGACCGTCAGAACGATTCAAGCCAGTCAGGATTGAACAAGCGAACGCTCCCCACCCGCCAGATCTGCAGATTGAGGCAAACATAGGTCGCGTTTCCGTCCGGTCAAATCGGGCAGGTGAAGATCCAATTCGTCAACGCGTCGCTATACTCCGCCCGTGTCGCAGTTCAGCCGATTTGACACTCTTTGCAGACCTGACAGGTACGCGACGGCTGAAAGAATTCCGTCAGATGGGCGACGACTCAGAAACAGATCCATGGCCGGTTGGACGCGATCGTCGTGCGGCGTTTCCGGCTGCCATCTCCTTCAGCACAGGACAGCACCATGTTGAGGCTCGTATTTCGGTCATCTTTCCAGAATTCCGGCAGAACGATTCAGCGGATAGCCAGTGCTACAGTGGCGGTCGCAGTCGTTCTGTCGAGCAGTCTGGCGGCGCTGGCAGCCGGTCCTCTCGACCTGATCCCCGCCAGTGCGGGCGTCGTCGTTCGCCTCAGAAATCCCGACGCGACAATCACCAAAGTCGGTAATTTTGCCAACCAGATTCAGCCCGGTCTGGGCTTCATGGTGCAGGGACAGGCGTCGGCTCTGGGGCTGTTGATCTCTAACCCGACGCTCGCTGGCGTCGATCTGAAGCAGGACTGGCACATCGCCGTCTTCCCCGTCGTGAATGCCGCACCTGCAGTCATCTTTGTCGTACCGACCACCGATGCCGACGCATTGAAGGGTGCGATTGGCGACGGCTTCACTTTCACTTCGAAGGATGCCTGGGCGGTCTATTCGCAGGATGAGGCCGTCATCGAACTCGTTGAAGACCTGGCTGACGGGACTGGTCAGTCGCTCGCCATGGAACGTCGCGCCGCTGGCGTCTTCGATGGCGGCGATATTTCCGTCTACGTTAACGCTGCAAAGCTTACCGACACTTACAAGGATCAGCTTGCTCAGGCGGATGAGCAATTGGAACTCTTCCTTGAAGGTCTGAAGGCGCAGATTCCTCCACAGCAGGGGCTGAATCTTGGCCCGATCTTCGACATCTACGGCGACATGGCGAAAGGCCTGCTTCAGGCCGTGCGTGATTCCGAGTCGTTCTCGGCGGGCATCGCTGTGACCAACGAAGCGATCACGATCGAAGAGCTGGTTCTCGTCAAGGCGAACAGCGGCACCGACACCTACCTTCAGGTCCATAAGCCCGGTGACCTGGCGATCCTCAATCGTCTGCCACAGGACAAGCTGGGCTACATGGGGATTCAGATGGATCTGAAAGCCGTGCTGAAATGGGGTCTGAACGTCGCCGACAAATTCGTGGAAGGCACAAAGGACTCGGACGATGAAAAGCTGAAACAGGTTGCCGAAATGATCGGCAAATTCAAAGGCATGATCGGCAAGTTTGACGATGTTGAACTCGGTTCGGCGGCCTGGGCGTTCGGACTGAAAGACGCCGAGGCTGGCATTCTGCAGGCTTATACCGTTTCCGAAGCCAAACCCGCCGAAAAGATGCGCGAGATCACTCGCGAAATGAGTGGACTTGGAAAGATCGAACTGCCGGGAATCAAGCAGGAGATCACTGTTGAACCTGCCGCAGAAAAGTACGGCGACCTGTCCGCTGACATCATTCGTGTCAAGCAGGAGTTCTCAGACGAAGTCGATCCGCTGGGAATGCAGCGGGAACTGCAGAAGCTGATGTATGGCGAAGGAGGCACCGTCCAACGTGTCGTCATCAAGGGTGATCACGTCATACAGACGCTTGGTGGCGGACAGGAAGAAATGAAGGAACTGCTCGCTGCGTTCGAGGCGCCTGCCGATTCGACCACACTGTCGGTTTCTCAGAAGGCCCGCAACGGACTGCTCGAACAGGCAAACTTCGTCGGGCTGATTGACCTGCCGATGCTGGCGATCAAAGGTCTGACGATCGCGTCAAAGACCGGTCAGCTTCCGATTCCGGTTCCGCTGGACGGAATCGAAGACGTCAAGGTGCAGCCCAGTTATGTGGGTTTCTCGATCGGTACGGAACCGCAGGGACTGCGCTGCAGAACGCAGATTTCTGCCGGCACGGGCCGAGGCATCATGGCCATCGTCGCGTTCTTCCAGCGTCAGGCCCAGCAGGGTAATCAGGGCTTCTGATTTGTGCGGCTGACGACTGACAAACACTGCACAGCCCCGGCAGGCCATCCTGCCGGGGCTTTTTCGATCGTGCCGGATCCAGGGAACGCTGTCTGCCTGTTTGAAGCCGGTAAGTTGAATCAGAGATACTCTGCCCGGTTCCGAAATTCAGTGGTCGTGTTCACGTGAAGATTTCATTGGGAGAGCCCCACATGGTTCGTTTCGTTTTGCTGCTGCTGATTGTATTGATGGCCTCCCGTTCCGATCGTCCGGCAAACGCCGCCGACATGAATCACTTGTCGGATTCGGAAAAGCAGGCCGGTTTCGAACTGCTGTTTAACGGGCGCGATCTGACTGGCTGGAAACACAGCGGCAACTGGAAGGTCGCCGATGGAGTCATTACGCGGGAAGGTCGCGGCGGCAGTCTGACGTACGACGTGAAGAAAGTACCGGACGATTTCGAGCTGCGGTTTGAGTGGAAGGTCGCGAAGGGGAGCAACAGCGGCGTCTATTACCGGCCGGGGCAGTACGAGTATCAGATCCTCGACAACGCCGTTCACGCCGACGGAAAGAACCCGCGGACCAGTGCCGCGTCGCTCTACTTCTGCATGGCGCCCTCGCATGACGCGACTGCTCCCGTCGGCGAGTGGAACGCAGGCCGCATCGTCTGCAAAGGTTCAATCATTCAACACTGGTTGAACGGGAAGAAGGTCATCGACTTCGATTACTCCGACCCCAAATGGGTCTTCAACGTCGAACTGCTCAGACAGCGCGGCGCCGACCTGAATGCCCGCGCCGGCAGTCTGTTCCTGCAGGATCACGGCGACCCGGTCTGGTATCGCAGCATCCGGATGCGCTCAATCCCGGCTGAAGAAATGATCGAGCATAACGATGTCGAGCCGGCTGAGATTCCGGCAGCCGTTCTGGAAGCCGAACGCAAGAAACTCGAAGGGATCGTCAAGAGGCGGCAGAAGAAGTAAGAAACGTGTCCGAGACAGATATCTCCGGATTACTCTGCTCATTTATTCTGACCCCCTGCGTTTCACCAAAGTGCCGGGCTGATTGGCAACGTTTAAGCCAGGAACCTGTTTCGCGCGCGTCCGCAGGACCGCCGTACGCCGTTGCGACGAAGTTAGGGGACATTGAGCACTCGCCGCACCGCGACGATCTGCTGCCGTAAAGCGGCGTCTTCTTCAATCTGCTCAGCGATGCGCGAGCAGGCGTGCAGAACCGTGCTGTGGCTGCGTCCGCTGAAGTAGTCGCCGATCGTCGAGAGATGCTCGCTCGTCAGTTCCCTGGCGAGGTACATGGCGCATTGGCGAGGCACCGCGACGACGTGATCGCGCGAGGTTGACCGCATCTCTGCGAGCTTGACCCCGAATTCACGGGCGACAGCTTTCGCGACGGATTCGATCGTCACTTTCGTCGGCAGAATCTCCTGCCGCAGAAAGGCGCGGGCGAGTTCGATGTCCGGCATTCGTCGCTGCTGCCGGGCGATTTCGTCGAACCGCAGCAGCGTGCCGAGCAGTTCGCGCGGTGAAACGGCGAGTAGTTTCGCAAACGCTTTCAGGACTGGCTGTGGAATCGTGATCTGCAGGTGTGAGCAGAAGTGCCCGAGCAGCCGTTCGCGCGATGTCGGACCGGGACGCTTTACTCCGACGCATAACCCGCCGCGCAGCCGATTGACAATTCTGCCTTGCAGCCCCTTCAGATCGCCGGGCGTCTGCAGCGATGTCACAACAAGGTCTGTTCCTGACTGCCGCAGCGAGTCAAACAACGCCCGGAACAACTGCTGCGCAGCCGCGTGACGAACGAGCTGCTGGATATCTTCAACAACGACCAGATCGCACCGCGTCAGTCGGTTGAGCCAGCCAGCCAACTCAAAGGCCCCTGCCGGTTGACCGTCGTCGCTCAGTTCGCCGTCTGAATCAGTGTTAGTCTCTGAATGTGTCCAGCCGCTGCGAATCTCCCGGAAGTCGGCCGCTGACAGTCGTTCGCAGCGGGCCGCGGATCTGCCGGTTTGCTCGCGGATCAGCACGTCGCACAAGTGCGATTTGCCACAGCCGGCCGGGCCGTAAATCAGTACGCAACGGCCGAGTCTGCCAGACGACCCCGACTCCGTGACCAGCGATTGGATGCCGGTCCAGGCAAGCCGGTTCTCATCGAGTACGAGAAACGGAACGGCATTTCCGGAAGCCGGTCCTGAACGACGCGGACGACTCATCGAATCAAGCTGCTTCCCGGATGTGTGATCACTGAAGTCGACTGGCTGGGCGCCGCGAAACAACCGGTTAGACGCCGACTCCGAAACTTTCGTCCGCGTCACCGGCTGCCTCTCGGGCTCGGTCAGGCGTATCGAGGTGGTGCGGCCGCGAGGCAGTCTCACCGCCCGGTATGTCGATCCGCCGCTGTTGGCCGTCCGGGCCGTCGATACGAATCGTCCGGCCAGATGGCGAACTGTCAGAGCTGGCCGATTCGGTCGCCGTTGAACCCGGTCGCCGTTTGACCGTCGCGATGCGATCTTCACCGTAATCGTCGTACGTGCAAACGTAGCCGGGCTTCTTTGCGAGAATCTTTTCGTTCTCAAAAGCGTCCAGCACGCGGGTCTGGATCATGTCCCGGCAGCGCGAGTTGATTGGGTGCGCGATGTCAGCATACAGCTTCGCACGCCCGTCACCATCCTTGACCGCGCGGTCGGGTTCGAGTTCGCCCCCGCATTCGTTGCAGTAGGCGGCGCGCAGGTGATTCTTTGCGCCGCAGTCGCCGCAGCGGTCGGTCAGCTTGCGGCTGGGCATCGCGACAAAAGCTCCTTTCGCTCCCTGAATGATCTTCAGGTCACGAATGACGAAGCAGCCGTCAAAGGTGATCGAACAGAATCCCTGCAGGCGATCATTGGGATCGTCCATGAGTTTGATGCGGACTTCGGTGATCTCCACAGCCGTCCCTCCTGAAACTCTCCACGTCAGAGCGACGTTTCCGCCACAAAGACGCGGTCCGGGCCTGATGCCCTCAGCCGCGCGGCAGCCGTCATAGCTTCGTGTCGATGCCGACAGACACCGAACCACGCGGTTCCGCTTCCACTCATCATGTGTCCGACAAATCGCTGCCGGGCAAAGTTCCGTTTCAGTCGCTGAAGCTCCGGGTTTAATGCCTCGGCCGGAGCCTGCAGCGAATTGAAGAGCTGACTCCCCGCCTTCTGCAGATTGCCCTGGTGCAGGCTCTGCAGCAAAGCTGCGGCACCGCGAGGCGACGATTCCGGCCGGCAGTTACGGAAGACGTCCGTTGTGGACAGTCCGCTGGCAGGCTTGGCGATGACGAAATACAGGCGGGAAGAGAGCGTGACTGGCCGAGTGATCTCACCTCGACCTTCGCACAATGCGGTGGAAGACGGAGACAGGAAGAAGCTGACGTCGCTGCCAATCTCAGATGCGAACTGCTGCAGTTCCTGACGACTCAGACCGAGGCCATGAATCCGATTCAGGGCAAAGAGAGTTGCGGCGGCGTTGCTCGACCCTCCTGCCAGTCCTGCAGCGGCCGGAATCCGCTTGTAGAGGTCGATGTGAATGCCGTTTCGGACACCGATTCTCGACCGCAGCAGTTCCGCCGCCCGCACTGCGAGATTGTCCGCACCCTCCGGGATACTCATCGAAGACGAGCGGCCCGTTCTGGCGTCCGTTCGCAGGGCACAACCGGCGTCGTGGCAACGCAGTGAAACGTGGGGTGTCGACTCCTCTGTGAAAACCAGTGTGTCAAACAGGCTGACAGTGACCATGAGCGTCTGCAGCTCATGAAAACCATCGTCCCGTTTTCCCAGAACCTCCAGGAACAGATTGAGCTTTGCCGGAGTGTGTAGAACCCAGGACTGACCTGACTTGTGAAGTCGCATGTGACTTCCCGCGACCGTCGTGATCACGCCGGGCCGAAATCACCTGAGGTCAACCTGACCAGAGGCAGCCAACGGCCCCGACTCACTCAACCGTTCTCGATGATCGTCTTTATGTGATGGGGATTTGACTGGATTCAGAACCTGCCACGAGCCGGCAGGGGAGAGGTTTTCGCCGTCCGCGCAGCAGAATCCGGCGAACGTGAGGCGAGCTTATTTCAGCCCGTACAACCGGTCAATATGGCTTTTGGGACCGATTGAGCGCTACGGACGACGTGTCCGTCAGCCGTGCCGTGGTATCGGCACTGCCTCCGGTCGGCAGCCTCAGTGACGACCGGACTCAGTAATGGCGGTGTTGATGGAGCAGTGACATGTCAGGATGGACAGTCTTCGATAACCTCTGAGCCACGGGTCTGTAGAGCATTCGAAGCTGCCCACCGAGGAACACCAGTCGTGACTGAGCCTGCCGAACTGTTTCCTGCCGAAGAGTCGACCGTCGATGCGTCTGCCGGACCGGTTGTACGACGAGAACCGTCAGCCGACCTGATCAGTCATCTGCGGCTGAGCCTTGTTCCGGGTATCGGGCCGCGGCATCTGACGTCCTTGCTTGACTATTTTGGCGGACCGGATGAGGTGCTCGCGGCGAGTCTTGCCGAACTCGAACACGTTTCCGGGATCGGACCGAAGCTCGCTCGATTGATTCAGACCGCAAGGCATTCCAAGGCCGCTGAGAACGAATGGCGGCTTGCCTGCGAGCACGGATTTCGGTTTCTCGAACGCGGCACGCCGGTCTTTCCGACCAACCTCGATCAGGTTCCCGACGCGCCGCGACTACTGCGTTGTCGTGGCGAAGTGCTCAAACGCGACGACATGGCCGTCGCGATCGTCGGTGCGAGACGCTGTACTGTTTACGGCCAACAGCAGGCCGAGCGACTCGGACGAGCACTTGCGATGGCTGGTCTGACCATCGTCAGCGGACTGGCCCGAGGCATCGACGGGGCAGCGCATCGCGGAGCCCTCGCGGCTGGTGGCCGAACAATCGCGGTGTCAGCAACCGGACTGCTGGAAGTTTACCCGCCCGAGCACAAGGACCTGGCCGCCCAGATCGCTGAGTCTGGTGCGATCCTGTCGGAGAACCGGCTTGAACAGAAACCGAATGCCGGGCTGTTTCCGCAGCGGAACCGAATCATCAGCGGCATCTCGCTGGGCGTGATTATCGTCGAGGCGAACCGCAAGAGCGGAGCACTCCATACAGCACGACATGCGAACGAGCAGGGTCGAGAAGTAATGGCGCTGCCCGGCCGCGTCGACAGTCTCGCCAGCGAAGGCTGCCACGATCTGATTCGCGACGGAGCCACTCTGATCCGCGATGCCGACGATGTCCTGCACGCTCTTGGCCCATTGATCGAGCCCGTCACATCCGAAGAGACGGGCGAAGTCCGCAGCACGCGCGAGCTGACGCTCAACGATCAGGAACGAGCGGTCCTCAACTGCGTCCAAACCGACCCGCGTCTCGTCGATGAAGTTATCCGCGACGCCGGCATTGAACCATCGCGCGTCCTGGCCACCCTGACGGTTCTCGAAATGAAGCGCCTCGTTCGCCGCCTGCCGGGCAGCATGATCATGCGAGCGGGCTACTGAGCGAACCGCAGACGGGACAGTTTTCATTACGCTGAATGCGTCGTTTCGAAAACGTCATGTCGCGCAAGTCGAAACTGAGCAGTTCACTGTCGAGAGTTTCGCCGAAGCCAGCCAGCACTTTGATGGCTTCCATGACGGCCAGGCAGCCGATGGCGCCCGACACGGCTCCAAAGACGGGAAACTCGCGACGCCATTCTGGCGGTTTCTCAGGATACAGGCAGGCCAGGCACGGTGTCTGACCGGGGCGGATTGTCGTCAGCGTTGCTTCGAGGTCGAACATTGCACACTCGATCAGAGGCTTGTTCTGCAACATGGCCTGACGGTTCATCGCAAAGCGTTCAGGAAACAGCGGCGCGCAGTCGATGATCAGGTCGGCTTCGTTGACCAGTCGCCGGGCGTTGTCTTCGCAGATGTTCTCGCCAGCCGCGACGATCTCCAGTCGCGGGTTGAGTTCCCGCAGGCGACGCACGGCCGATTCAATCCGCGGCTTGCCCAGCCAGTCGTGCGTCATCAGCAGTTGCCGGTTCAGGTCGCTGTGCTTGACATTGCCCGCGTGTGCAAGGACGAGCTTGCCGGCGCCGGCCGCCGCAAGTTCGTAAGCAACGACTCCACCGAGTCCTCCAAGGCGGGATACCAGCACCGACGAGTTTTTCAGAACTTCCTGTCCGGCTTCGCCAAAGTCATCGACCCAGATCTGCCATTCGTAAGTGGCTCGTTCTTCGTCTGTCAGAGGCACTCGGTCAGTCATTGATGCGGGTTCCATCGGCCGGTTACTGCTCGGTGATTTCCAGTCGGCTCCAGTAGGCGAATTCGTTCTGCCAGCCAGTCGGCTGATGCACAACTTCCAGCACGATGTTCTGCCCGGCGAAGCGCGACAGGTCAATGCTGACGTCGAGCCAGCCGTCTTTGACGGTGTCCTTTGAAACCGCCTGCCGATGCAGGTCCTGACCAGCGGCGCGGACGAGCAGTTCCCAGTCGGCGTCGGGATGGTGAGTCGTGCTGATGTGCAATTCGGTCTTTTTTCCCGCGCGGATCGAGACCGGCGAGCGGAACACGGCGGGCTTGTCCTGCGCCTGCGGATGAGTCCGCAGCACGTTCGCTCTTCCGCCTGACTCACGCAGTAGAAGAACGGAGTCATTCGTCTGCGTCAGTGCAAACTGCGGTGCGATCTTCGCGACAGTCTGGCCAAGGTCGCGCGGACGTCGAGGTTCGGCGAGCACGTTCTCATCGGGTGACTTTGTCGGTGATGTCCCATTGAGGTGCGGAATCCAGTCGAAGTCGGCCTGCGTCCGCGCGAGGTAAATCTGGTCGAACATCGCGGCGCCGCCCCCGCGGCTCTGAATGCCAATCCCGGTCAGCGTGAATGCGCCGAATTCGGCAAACAGATCGCGCGTATGAGCAACCCAGTCGGTCGGCAGTCTCCGATCAAGCCGCAGGACCGGCTGTTCGGTCTTCAGCGTCCCGCTGTCGTACTGGTACGCGTACTTTGCTCCGCGATCATCGGACTGAATGACGCGTCGAGGATTGCTCCGCTGCTTCTCAAACTCGCGCCGTGCGGCTGCTGGCCGAAACGCCTGCGGACGCGGTCCGTCAAACGCCATCTCGGGCAGTCCCAGAAGTCCGTCGTGAGCAATCGACAGAGCGACCAGTTCGCCATCGGGCTTCTTCCACGCAAAGCGAAGATACCGGAACTCGCCGAGGCGCGGATACTCACGCAGCGGCAGTTCGACACCTTTGATCAATGGATTCGACCGTTCGCCACCGCTGACCTTCAACGCGGCGGACCCTGACGAGACGTCAGACGTTGCGAGTTCGAGGATGCCCTCGCCATCGGTTAATTCGTCGACGAACTCCCGATCTTCGTCGAAGACGACAGCAATTCCCGGCGGGCGTTCGGTCAGTTCCGCACCGAGCCACTCAAACGAATTCACCAGCGACATGGCTTCGTCGGTGGGCTTGACGGTTGGATCGGCTCCGGCTGGTGAGAAGAGAATGACCTCGCAGCGGACCTTCTGATTCTGCAGGCCGGTCAGCGGGACGAGGATCGGGTCGGCGATGTTCTGACCCGAACGTTGCGGAACAGGCTGCTGTAGAACGGTGCGTCCACCGAGTCGGACGATCGCATCAAGCGGTCGCAGTTCGTTCGGCGCTGGCTGTTTCAGTTCCGGACGATCGATCGAGATCGCCAGCCAGCGATGATTGGTTTTGACGCGCAGCTCGCGGGTGAACGCGGCAAAGGGTCCGTTGATCGACGCCACAATGCCGAAGCGTTCGTCATTCGGCACGCTCTCGCTCCAGACGCTGCCAGATCGCAGTCCGGTCGCACCGGTGTCGTCTGCCAAACCATTTTCGGCCGATGTTTCGTTTCCTGTATCCGCTTCACTGGACTTTGGCGGCAGTGACTGAGTCAGCTTCCAGTCGTGTAGCGCCGGCAGCGTCAGCGTTCGTCGTCGAGCCACTTCCTGCTGCAGCTTTGTTGCGTCAAGCCGGAACTCGGGTTCGATCCAGTCAACACAGTCGCGGATGTCGAACGGGTCGGCACCGCGCGGACGCTCGTTGATCAGTGGGTCGGACGTCAGCAGCAGTGCCGCATCGGGAGCGTTCGAGTTCGGAACGTTCTGCCAGCCGGAATCGAACGTCTTCTCAGAACCGATCAGCGTCACACTCCGCCAGACGGCGGCGCTGGGATTCGCGGCAAACGCGAGCGAGGCTCGCGCGCAGCCGCCCGTACGCACAAGTTGATCAAGACCGACGCGCGTTCGGAACGCAGTCACGGCGCCGTGCAGCGGCAGCCTCAACTGCGACGGAGCGTGTGTCCCAAAGCCCCAACCGAGGTGCCTCTGTCCGCTGATGGCGGTCGTCTGTTGCACGCTGCGGTCGCGCTGCCAGTTCCAGCCCGAGCTGAACACGACGCCGTCGCGCTCGGCCGTTGGTTCGAGCAGCGTCGCGGGAACCTGCGTCGGTGCAAAGAACCGCCAGACGCGAATCGACGGAAACGGAATCGTCAGCGGGTCGAGACTCCAGGCAGGGTGAAACACCGGGTACCAGTCACTCGACACGCTTTGATCACCGGCAAATTCCGGCCGGTAACGAGTCGTCGATGCGGTCAGACGCAGACCGCTCTCGCACTCGATCTGCAGCAGCCGCGACTTCAAGTCCGGAGACAGAACCGCCAGTTGCTCGAACCAGTTTTCCCAGCCATCACGATCCGGCAGATGCAGCTCAGCGATCTGCGAATGCAGCAGCGTCTTGACGCCGTCGTCAGTCAGCACGGCGACGGCACCCTTCGCCCAGCGGACTCCGCGAAACCGGACGGCACTGCCGTCATGTAGAAACGCAGTGCCCGGTCGCCACTCGCTGGGCACGCCGAGCTTCCGCTCAAAGACAACTCGTTTAAGCCACCGCGTGCTGATCCGCAAAAACGGCGTCCGTTTTTCGCCTGGGCGGTCGACGACGATTGCCGGTTCGACAACGAGATACTCGTCGTGAGCGTCAAACGAGTCGTACTCAGCGGCCTCGTAATCGACGACGCGGCCCGGCAGACAATCGCCACCGTAGAACTCGATGAGTGCATTCGGTGGCGGCCCGAACGTCACGCCCTGATCGATCACCCAGCGAAACGGATTCCCTCCATCAAAAATCGCCCTCCCCGCCAGCTTCGGCTCGGCGGCTGCGTCATGCCAGTCATGCAGACGGTCCCCGTGAACGTACTCACCATTGGTAAGCATCCCGAGAAAGCGTTCGTCGGGTTTGAAGATGTCGCCGAAGCAGGCATGCGCTGGCAGCAGAAGAAGCACGAGGCTGACGCAAAGTCGCAGAGGCGCAGAGTTCCACAGCGCGGCGGAGCCGTCCGGCAGGAATCTCAGCCACAGATGAACACGGAGTCCCACAAATGGTTTAAGCAAACGATGTCGGCACAAATTCCTGACTGGTCTGTTGGGTGCCACTGCTGGCTTGCCCAGCAGTGCTCTGCAGGCACTCGAATCCACACTGCTGGGCAAGCCAGCAGTGGCACCCCAGGCAACAGGTTTCCTGTCAGAAAAACACGTTGCTGCTGGTGAGCAACGCAAAGAGATTTGACGAGCGGAAAGATGTGTAGTTGCAGGGTGCGTTCCGTTGCTCTCCGCGGGCCGTTGCGGATCTTTGCCTCTTCGCCTCTTTGCGTCAGATTCTCGCATCGTTACTTCGCACCAAAGCAGTAAATCTCGCCTTCGGTGCCTTCCGCGCCGATGACCAGGCAGCCTTCGCCGACGGCAGGGGAGGCGGAGACGGCGCGGCCGAGTTTTTCTTTCCAGCGCTGTTTGCCGTCGGTGAGTCCGACTTCGTAGAGATTGCCGTCGTTCGAGCCGACGTACACGCGGTCGCCGTCAACGATGACCGGTGAGCTGTTGATCTGGCCGCGCGTCGAGAAGGCCCACTTCTCTTTGCCGGTCTTTCGGTCCAGACAGTGCAACTGCTTGTCCTGGCCGCCGAAGACGATGACCTCGTTGGTGACGGCAGCGGACGAGTGGATCGGCAGTTCGCTCTTCTCGTTCTTGAACAGCCAGACGATCTCCTGCTTCGCGATCTCGATCGCCAGGAACTCACTCTCGTGCGAACCGACATACAGCATTCCGTCGAAGACTGCGGGCGAGGCGATCAGGAAGCGTTCGAGCGGCATGTCGAACTCTTCCTTGCCGGTGTCGATATTGATCGCCCGCAGGTGTGTGTCGCAGCCGGTCACGAATGTGATGTTTCCGGACACGGCGGGCGAGCCGTTGATCCGGTCGGCCGTCTCGAACTTCCAGAGTTCCTTTCCGTCGGCAGCGTTCAGGCAGTACAGCGTCGAGTCGTACGATCCGAAAACGATCCGTTCGCCAACTACGACCGCCGAACTGATGACTTCGGCGAAGGTTTCGTACTTCCACCGCTGCTTGCCGGTCGCGCGATCGACGGCGTGGAAAATGCCGTCCTCGTCACCAATGACGACCAGATCGCCGGTGACTGTGGGCGATGACTGAAAGCCCGGGATGAAGTCGTTCGGCTTCTTCTTCTCCGCCGAGAAGTAAGTCCAGATACGCTCGCCGGTCTTCCGGTCGAAGCAGATCAGCTCGCCGCCGAACGTGCCTGCGTAAACGCGGTCGCCGACGATTGCAGCCGTCGCCGTCACACCGTCGTCGACCGGGACTTTCCACAACAGTTCAAGCGAATCCGGTAGCGAACTGCCCGCGATACCGCGCAACTGGTTGCCGTTACGGAACGAAGGCCAGGCACTCGGGCCGGTTTCGGCGACCTGCTTCGCCGCGCTGGCGATTTGAGGGACACCTGGAAGCAGACCGGCTCCGGCAAGACTTGCCGCGCTCGCACCGGCTGCGGCCACACTGGCCTGTCGGAGAAACTGCCGCCGGTTCAGTTTGTCGAACTCTCGTCGAACGCGCATGAGTACAACTCCTGAAATGAGTCAACGGTGCAGGGACGCGGGTTGAACGTTCCCGTCCACTGCTTCGCCGCTTCGGCAGCCATTGTGGGAATCAGATCGCGACTGACATGACAGGCTTTCAGACTGGTTGGCAGCCCCCAGCTCGCGACGAGTTCCTGTACGAAATCGGCCAGAAAACCGGGAGCTTCCGGATCACTGCTCCGGCAGAGCCCGATGTCAGCAGCGAGGTCTCCGTACAGAGCCCCAACGACTTCCGCGTTGAACCGAATCACGTGGGGCAGCATAACGCCGATCGGGATGCCGTGCGTCAGGTTGAAGTGAGCCGACAGCGGATTCGCCAGCGCATGCGTCGCGCCGAGCATCGAGTTCTCAATGGCCGCTCCGGCAAAATGAGCCCCGACCAGCATTCCGCCGCGCGCGTCGAGATTCGTCGGCTCGGCGAGCACTCGTGGAAAGGACGTTGCCAGCAGCTTCCAGGCCTGACGGCTGAAAAGCTGCGAGACTGCGTTCCGTTTTGTTGTGACGTAAGTCTCGACGGCGTGGCTGACGGCATCGATGCCGGTCACGGCGGTCACGGAACTGGGCATCGTGACGGTCAGTTCCGGATCGAGCAGTGCGACGGAGCAGGCCGCTTTCCTGTCGCCACAGGCCATCTTCATATGCGTTTGCGAGTCCGCGATCAGCGCGAACGACTGCGCCTCGCTGCCCGTCCCAGCGGTGGTCGGGACAGCGATCATCGGCAGCATCGCTTTCGTGGCTTTGCCGATGCCCCAGTAGTCTTCCATCTTCCCACCGTTGGTCAGCAGAAAGTTGACGCCCTTCGCGCAGTCCATACTGCTGCCGCCGCCGAGTCCGATGATTAGATCAACTTTCGCATCGCGGGCCACCTGCAGCGCACGCCCAACATCGTCGGTCGTCGGATTGGGATGCACGTCATCGTAATAAATGACTTCGACATCAGCCCGCTGCAGGAATCCGAGTGCGTGCTCCTCGTGCCCAGCCGCTTTCAGTCCTTTGTCCGTGACCAGAAACGCGCGACAGCCGAACGACCGGCTCAGCTCGCCCAACCGTGACAGCACACCGGCTCCGTAAATCACGCGCGTGCGGGGATCAAAGTCGAAGGCGGCGAGTTCGGCACTGGAAGGCAGTGCGGTGTCGGTCGTCATAAAAACGGTCTGTGGCAGGATGGCAGGCGGGAGGTCGATCTTGTTCCTACGCTCCGCGTAGGAACACAGCACAGGACGCTCCGCGTCCGGTCTGAGGCATCGGCGCAGAACGCCGAAGTTTGCACTCCCATGCAGAGCATGGGAACGAGGTGGGAACCGTGGATTCTAGGACCGTCGAAAAAGGCTCGCCAAGCGACAGCTTCAATTCGCCGAGCCATTGGACGGGCTGCCAGGCTGCGGATACTCGCACGAGTCGCGACTGCCAACTACGCTCTTTCGCTTCACTGCGATGGTTCCGAAGGAGACACACCGTGCAGAATCATGCGTACGTTGAACGACTGGTCAATCTGCTCGATCCAGCCGGCAACGTCATTTTCAACATGTCTGTCGAGGACGCGATTGAACGCGTCGGCTCCGGCGACGCGGCTCAGGTCCGTGCGATCGACGGCCAGTTCGCGCTGCTGCATCGGAACGGCAAGACCGTTCGCCTGGCGCGATCGATCGGGCGGCCGCTGCGGTATTTCCTGGCGAAGCTGATCGATGGCCCGTGCCTGATCGTCGCCGAGCGGATTGATGAAATCGCCGCATGGCTCAGGCAGGAAGGTCTCGACGGTCAGTTTCATCCGTCCTACACGCGGATGGTGCCGGCACATCACATTGTCGAGCTGGCTCTCGTCGGCTGCCCGGATCCGAATCCGAAACTGACCCGCTACTTCGATCCGCAGCGCAATCGCCTGAGCACCGACCTCAACGAAATCGGCCGGCAGTATATCGGAGCGCTCGCCGATGAATGCTCAAAGTGGCTCGACCGGATTGACGCGGACGATCCAACGCAGCCGATCGGTGTGCTCTTCTCCGGAGGCATCGACAGCGGCGCCGTCTTCCTGACGCTGTATCACCTGCTGCGGGAACGCGGCGGCAATCTGTCACGGCTGAAGGCGTTCACGCTGTCAGTCATGGAAGACGGCCAGCCTGAGGATCTCTGCGCCGACGCGCAGCAGGCGTTGAGGTTTCTCGACGAGACCGATCTGAGTATGTTCGGTGAAGTCGTTTGCGTGCCGCGGAGTGAACTCGATTACCGCGAGACGATCCGCATCATCGAAGACTACAAACCGCTCGACGTTCAGTCGGCGACAATGGCCATCGCTCTGTGCCGTGGTATTCGACAGCGTTATCCCGAGTGGAAGTACCTGGCGGACGGCGACGGTGGTGATGAGAACCTGAAGGACTATCCGATCGAAGAGAATCCCGAGCTGACGATTCGCAGCGTGCTCAACAATCAGATGCTGTATCACGAAGGCTGGGGCGTCGACGCGATCAAGCATTCGCTGACGTTCTCCGGCGGTCAGAGCCGCGGTCACGTGCGGACGTCAGCACCGGCGCGGCACTTCAGATTCAGCGGCTTCAGTCCGTTCGCTCTGCCGAATGTGATCGAAGTCGCCGAAGGTATACCGTTTATTGAACTGACGGACTGGGACCACGAAAAACTGTATGCGCTCAAAGGCGAAGTCGTCCGTCGCGGCGTTGAAGCAATTACCGGCATCACGATGCCCGTGTTCGAGAAACGTCGGTTCCAGCACGGCGCCGCCGAACGGTCAACGTTTGACGAAACCTTCCCACCAAACGAGATCACTTACCGCAACGCGTTCGCGGAGGTTTTCGCATCGTAGGCCGCGTGCAACGCGGCGCTGAATCCGAACGTTTGCGCGCGTTACGCGCGGCCTACCAGTCAAAGCACAACCTCAAAGGAGACTCCCATGCGCTGGCTTATCGCGGCGTCGCTGATGCTGTTCGTCGCGCCGCCGTTCGCTCAGGCGGCTCAAACGGATTCGATCAAAGCAATCAAGGCCGTCGGACACGAAGGCAACGGAAACGTACCCGCTCTGGCCGCTGTCGCTGAACTGCAGAAAAGCAGCACGGCCGCTGACCTGCCGGCATTGCTCGACGCGTTCGCGGGAGCGTCACCGCTGGCCGCGAACTATCTGCGAAACGTGGTCGAGGCTGTTGCGGACCGCGAAACCGCGGCCGGGCACTCACTGCCGGCTGACAAACTGCGAGCGGTCATCTTTGATACGAAGCTCGACCCGCGAGCCCGCCGACTGGCGTACGAAGTGCTGCTGAAAGTCGATTCCAATGTCAGCAGTGAGATCATCCCGCAATTGCTGCTCGACCCGAGTCCCGAGTTCCGCCGCGACGCTGTCCAGCAGCTCATCGACCGGGCTGAAACGATCGACGACAAGCAGCAGAAGCTCGCGACGTTCCGCAAGGCAATGCAGGGGGCGACGGATGAGGACCAGGTGAAGGAACTCGCGAAAGGCATTCGCAGCCTGGGCGACGACGTCAGTCTGGTGCAGCACTTCGGATTCCTGACCGACTGGGAAATCATTGGACCGTTCAACAACCGTGGTCTGGTCGGCTTTGCGGAAACCTATCCGCCGGAGAAGAAGATCGACCTCGACGCGACGCTTGAAGGTCAGCTCGGCGAGGTGAAGTGGGACGAGATCACCACTGGCGACGAATTCGGCGTGCTCGACATCGCGAAGACCATCTCGCCGTACAAGGGCGCCGTCATGTATCTGACGACGACGTTTGATTCGCCAGCCACTCGCGATGTGCAGTTCCGGTTTGGCACGCCGAACGCCTGGAAGATCTGGGTCAACGGCCAGTACCTGTTCGGCCGCGACGAGTATCACCGCGGCATGGCCATTGACCAGTACACTGTGCCGGCCACGCTGAAGCAGGGGCAGAACGTCATTCTGGTCAAGCTGTGCCAGAACGAGCAGACCGAAGACTGGGCTCAGCGTTACCAGCTTCAGTTCCGAGTGTCCGACGCATCCGGCGTCGCCGTTCACTCAGCCGCGTCGAATCGGCAGGCCGCCGCACTGCCACAAAACTCTCAGAAAAACCTGACCGCTCAGACGGGAGGCACCCGCTAATGCTGACTTTGACAATGACTCGACGGTTTCTGCCGGTCTGCTTCGCGGCCGTCTCGGCGGTCTGTCTCACGGGAGCTGACTGGCTGCAGTTTCGTGGCAGTGACGTCTCCGGCGTTTCGCTCGAATCGAACATTCCGGCGACATGGTCGGAAAACAAAAACGTCGCCTGGAAAGTCGAACTGCCTGGCCGCGGCCTGTCCTGCCCGATCGTCATTGGCGATCGAGTGGTCGTAACGGCCAGCAGCGGATTCCATCAGGACCGGCTGCACGTTCTGTGCTTCGACCGGGCCAGTGGTAAGGCGCTGTGGCATCGTCAGTTTCTGGCGACCGGCCGGACGATGACGCATCCCAAAATGTGCGTCGCCACGCCGACGCCCGCCAGTGACGGCGAGCGAATCTACGCGTTTTATTCGAGCAACGACCTCGCGTGCCTGGACCTCGACGGCAACCTGCTGTGGTATCGCGGCCTGACGTACGACTTCCCGAATGCCAGCAACAGCCTGGGTATGTCGTCTTCGCCGATTGTTGTTGGCGATACCCTGATCGTGCAGGTCGAAAACGATGCCGAATCGTTCGCGACAGGAATCAACGTGCTGAGCGGCGTCTCCCGCTGGAAGAAGGATCGCCCCAAACGGGCGAACTGGACGTCGCCAACGTTTGCGAAGAACGCGGACGGTACGTCGCTCGCGCTGCTGCAGTCGTCAGCGGGCATTGAGGCTGTTGATCCGGAAACGGGCAAGACTGCCTGGGAGTACAAAGATGGCGCGGCGACGATCCCGTCGTCTGTCGTGTCGAGCGATTACGTCTTCATTCCATCAAACGGTCTGACAGTGCTGCGAACCGGCGACGGCAACCCGTCGGACATTCTGTGGAACGACAACCGCCTCGGCCCGTCGACGCCGAGTCCCGTCGTTGTGAATGGCCGTGTTTACGTCATCAACCGAGCCGGCGTGCTGCAGGCGGCAGACATGACGACCGGCAATATCCTGTGGCGGCTGCGGCTGACCGGACCATTCAGTGCGACACCGGTCGTTGCGGGTAAGCACCTGATTGCTTTCAACGAGAAGGGCGACGGCCAGGTCGTCGACATCAGTGGCGAGGAAGGTCAGCTTGTCGGCGAGAACAATCTCGGCGAAACGATCCTCGGCACCCCGGCCATTTCCGGCAACGAAATGTTCGTCCGCAGTGACGGGCATTTGTGGAAAATCGCGGCTGAATAGTTTCCTGAGTAGCTGGATTCGCAAGAATTCAGGCCAGTTCTGCGTGAGTCCAGCGTATCCTCTTAAGTCTGAATTCTTGCGAATCCAGCTACCACTTACGTCCTTCGCTGGCGACGGGTGGCCGGGGCTGGAGCGAGGCACGAGCGAAGCCCCGGTCTGCGTTCCCGGTTCTTCTGATGCCGGGGCTTCCTTCGCAGGCTCAGTCCAGCCCCGGCCACCCACTCTGAACGATGGGTTTCGACAGACCGCGAAGCGATGGCGAACGTCAACTCTGATCTCAAACTGCTGCCGCCGCCGATCTGTTCGCGAGACGAATCGGCGGCGGTGCCTTCTGCGCCGCGGCCGCTGAAGATCGGACCGGTCGAGATCGGCTTTCCGGTCGTGCAGGCCGCACTCAGCGGGTACAGCGACTGGCCGATGCGCGTTATCGCGCGGCGACTCGGAGCGCCGTACACGATCGCCGAGGTGCTCATTGATCGCTTCGTGCTCGATCTCAAAGACCGCGCGAGGACGAAGCATCATCTGCGGGTGACCGACGAGGAGCATCCGGTCGGGGCTCAGTTGATGGGCTCGGAACCGAAGGACTTCGGTCCGGCAGCGACGCGGCTCGTTGAGTCCGGGTTTGACGTCATCGACATCAATTTCGGCTGTCCGGTGAAGTCTGCCGTCGGTGGCTGCCGCGGCGGATACCACCTGAGCCAGCCGGAAACGGCTCTCGAAATCGTCTCGCGCGTCCGCGACGCCGTGCCGTCCGACGTTCCAGTCACGGTCAAGATGCGACGCGGGATTGACGACTCGGACGAGAGTCGCGACCGCTTCTTCGAGATCCTCGACGGCGCGTTTGAACGCGGCGTTGCCGGCGTCACGATTCATGGCCGGACGGTCGAGCAGAAGTACGTCGGGCCGAGCAACTGGGACTTCCTCCGCGAAGTCAAACAGCACGCTGGCGAGAGAACGATCATCGGCAGCGGCGACGTCTTCACTGCGGAAGCTTGCCTCGACATGCTGTGTCACACCGGCGTGGACGGCGTCTCGGTCGCACGAGGAGCGATCGGCAATCCCTGGATCTTCAGACAAACGCAGGATCTGGCCGCGGGTCGCGAACCGTACTCACCCGACCTCGCCGAACAGGCCCGAGTCCTCAAAATGCAATTCGACCTCTGTCTCCAGATCTACGATGAGAGGAAAGCACTGGCGGCCATCCGCAAACACGCCGTCAAATTCGCCCGCCTGCACCCTCATCCTGAAGAGACACGCAACGCGTTTGCCGCAGCAATGTCCCGTGATTCATGGCTCGCCGTGCTCGAAACAGCGTACGGTTCCGAGTGATTGTGTGTGTCGCCTCACTGCTCAGTCGAAGGTTTGCTGGTGGGCCTCGCTGTACTCGACCCACCCTACGGCATCCGGGAGTGGTCCCCGGCGCCGTTCACTGGACACTCGGGAATGGCCCCGCGAGGATGGTTCGCTTCCTGCCTCGACGGCTTCCCTCCCGCGACATTTCTCTCGACGGAACTGACGAATGACGGTTTCTCCTGTGCGCTCGCTTGCGCTGGCTCTGCTGGTTGCTGCTGGTCTGAACTCGTTTGCTCAGGCCGACGGTGTTGTGACTCTGAAGAAGGGTGACCGGGTCGTTCTGATCGGCAACGCTCTGGCGGAACGCGAGCAGTATTTCGGGCACTTTGAGGCTCAGGTTCACGCGACGCATCCGGACCTCAACATTTCGATGCGGAATCAGGGCTTCACGGCCGATGAAGTGCGTTTCCGACCGCGGTCGCTGGACTTCGGCGAGCCGGACAAGCACCTGACGATGGCCCGCGCCGATGTGATTCTGGCGTTCTTCGGCTTCAGCGAATCGTTCAAAGGCGAAGCCGGGCTGGCGACGTTCGAGCAGGAACTGAAGGACTTCATCGAGCACACACGGCAGCAGGATTATTCGGGCAGGGGAGCACCGCGAATCGTGCTGTTCTCGCCGATCGCTCACGAGGATATCGGCAATCCCAATCTGCCGGACGGATCAGCCACGAATCCGAACTTCGAGCTGTATACCAAAGCGATGGCTCGCGTCTGTGCGGAGACGAAGACGCCGTTCGTCGACCTCTTCAAGCTGAGCCGCGGACTCTACGGCAGTTCGGACAAGCCGCGGAAACTGACGACCAACGGCATCCACCTGAGCGATTACGGGTACAAGGTCTTCGCCCCGGCACTGTGTGAAGCCCTGTTCGGCAGGTCGGCAAAGTACGACGACATTACACCGCAACTGATGGCCGAAATCGCGGAGAAGGACTTCCAGTACTTCCATCGTTACCGGGCGGTCAACGGCTTCTACATCTACGGCGGCCGGTCGCAGCGGGACAACGGCAACCCGCCGTTCACCGACAACTACGTGCTGGAAAACGAGCGTGGGAAGCTCGACGAAATGTGTGAGATCGTCGACCGCCGCATCTGGGCCGCCGCTCAGGGCCACCCACCGGCGTCCCCGGTTGACTATTCGCCCACGCGGCAGGTCTATGAGGTGCCGACGAACTTCAAAGAGCCGATCGTGATCCTGCCACCCGAAGAGGCGGTCAAGAAGTTCACGCTGGCGAAGGGCTACGAAATCAATCTGTTCGCATCCGAGATTGACTTCCCTGATCTGAAGAATCCGGTCAACTTCACCTGGGATGCGAAAGGCCGGCTTTGGGTCGCGACGATGCCGACTTATCCGCAGTATCAGCCGCCGCACAAGCCGAATGACAAGCTGCTGATCTTTGAAGACACCGATGGTGACGGCAAAGCGGACAAACAGACGATCTTCGCCGACGGCCTGCACCTGCCGACCGGTTTTGAAGTTGGCGATGGCGGAGTGTATGTCGCTCAGGAACCAAACCTCGTTCACCTGGTTGATACCGACGGCGACGACAAAGCGGATGAAAAGCACATCATCTTCGGCGGCTTTGACTCGGGCGACAGCCACCACGCGATTGGTGCCTTCGTCTGGGGACCGGGCGGCGGCATCTACATGCACGAAGGCACGTTCCACATTACGCAGGTCGAAACGCCTTACGGTGTCACTCGCAACGGACACGGTGCTGTCTACCGCGTTGATCCGACACGTCAGAAAGTCGAGACGTTCGTCTCGTACAACTTCGCGAATCCGTGGGGCCACTGCTGGGACCGGTGGGGGCAGAACTTCGTCGCCGATGCGTCCGGTGGAGCGAACTACTTCGGCACAGCTTTCTCGCTGTGGACGAAGAATTATGAAGGCGAGGACGACTTCGGCCCGTTCAAGTTCGTCTATCGCAAGCAGATGGAGCAGTTCTTCAAGAAGCGCGTCCGACCGACCGCCGGCTGCGAACTCGTTTCGAGTGCTCACTTTCCGCCGGAAGCGCAGGGCAACTATCTGCTCAATAACTGCATCGGTTTCCAGGGCGTGCTGCAGCACACAGTGAAGGAAGACGGTTCGGGCTTCGTCGGTGAGGAAATCGAACCGATCCTCTTCTCATCCGACCGCAACTTCCGACCGACCGACCTGCAGTTTGGACCGGACGGCGCGCTGTACATCGTCGACTGGTTCAACCCGCTGATCGGCCACATGCAGCACAATCTCCGCGATCCCAATCGCGACCACACGCACGGCCGAATCTGGCGGATCACTTATCCGAGCCGCCCGCTGCTGAAACCCGAGGATCTGACCAAGCTGCCGCTCGACGAGCTGATCACGCGACTGGAAGCTCCGGAAGATCGCGTCCGTCACCGGGCTCGCATTCAGCTCCGCGAGTTCCCGGCGAAAGACGTCGAGGCCGCACTCGGCAAGTGGCTCGTCGGTCAGGATAAGAACGCTGAGAGCTACCAGCACAATCTGCTCGAAGCTCTCTGGGTCAAGCAGCATCACAACATAGTTGACCGTGAACTGCTGACCGCACTGCTGCGATCACCGGAACCGCGGGCGCGAGCGGCGGCCACGCGAGTGCTCTCGCACTGGCGCGACCTGCTGCCGGCAGACGAAGTTATCGTGCTGCTGCGAGTCCAGGCCAACGACGAGCATCCGCGCGTGCGACTGGAAGCGGTTCGAGCCTGCTCGTGGGTTAACACAGCGGCAGCAGCGGAAGTCGCTCTGGAAATCGTTAAGCACGAACGCGACTACTATCTCAACTATTCCCTGTCGGAAACGATGCGTGGTGCCGAGTCGTTGTGGAAGTCGGCGATCAGTTCCGGTCAGCCGTTCGCGGCGAACAATCCGGCTGGCATTGATTACATCCTCGGCAGCATTCCGACCGCGGACCTGGTCAAACTGCCGAAGTCGGCACCGGTGTATCTGGCGATGCTGACGCGACCGGGAGTACGCGAGCAGCAGCGGCTGGAAGCGCTCGATGGGCTGGCGAAGGCGAAAAGCTCGAACGAACTCGCCGAGTTGACCGGCGCGATCGAGTACGTCGACCGCAATGACATCGCCGGAGCGACTCAGGTCATTTACGACCTGGTGCTGCTGCTGAGCCGCCGCGATCCGTCGGAACTCGTCGGCTCGCGCGATCTCTTCGAGCAGTGGACGAAGTCGGCGAAACGCTCGATCACACGCCGCATCGGTTACGTGGCACTCGTGATGGCGGACCAGTCGGTCGACAAAGTCTGGGCGCTGGCGCTCGGTTCGACGCGAGCGATGCGCGACTTCCTGGACGCGGTGCAGATCATCCCGGACGCGACGCTGCGCGGAACGCTGCACAGTCGCGTCGAACCGCTGCTGCACGGCCTGCCGGAATCGCTCGCGAAGAGGGCGGCGCAGGATAAAGGCACTGTCGGGCAGTACGTCCGCCTTGCTCTGGCCGGCCGCCGTCGTGTGCTGACGCTTGCCGAAGTCGAAGTCATCAGCGGCGGGCAGAATGTCGCGCGCAAGGGCTCGGCAAAGCAGTCAAGCACCGGCTACGGCGGCGAAGCCGCGCGAGCTATCGATGGCAACAAGGACGGCGCGTTCGCGAAAGGCGGGCAGACGCACACGGCGGAGAACTCAACCGATCCCTGGTGGGAAGTTGATCTCGGGGCCGAGTTCCCCATCGAGTCCATCTCGGTGTGGAATCGCAGCGAGGACAACGGCAAGTATGTTGATCGCCTCGACGGCTTCTGGCTGACCGTGCTGAACAAGGACCGCGAAGTCGTCTTCTCGAAGAAGGGCAACCCGGCGCCGAAGGAATCGGTGACGTTTGAAGTCGGAGCTGACTCGGCGGACGCGATCCGACGTGCGGCGATCAACGCTGTGACTTACGTGCCGGGGCACGATCAGGAAACGTTCCTCACACTGGCCGGCTTTGTGCAGAAGGGCGAGGCTCGTACGGCGTCCATCCGCGGCATTCAGCGCATCCCGCGTTACCGCTGGCCCAAGGACGCCGAAACGATCCGACCGCTGGTGGCGTCACTGGTCGATTACGCAAAAGGCGTCGACGCGACCGAACGTGCGACGCTCGCTGTGCGGTCCTCGCTGCAACTGGCGAACGACCTGACATCTCTGCTGCCGGACGAAGAAGCGAAGAAAATCAAGGCGGATATCGGCGACCTGGGCGTCCGCATCGTCACCATCCGGACCGTGCCGCATCGGATGCGTTATGACCGGATTGAAATCGCCGTTCAGGCCGGTAAGCCGGTCGAGATCGTGCTCGAAAACACAGACATCATGCCGCACAACCTGCTGATCACGGCTCCCGGCAAAATGATGGACGTCGCGCTGGCGGCCGAGCGGATGGCGACGTCGCCGGACGCGTTTGCCAAAGGCTTCATTCCGGAATCAAAGGAGATTCTGCATTCGACGAAACTGCTGCAGGCAGGCGAGATCGAACGCATGGTCATCGTCGCTCCGACCGCGCCGGGCGATTACCCGTACGTCTGCACGTTTCCCGGTCACTGGCGGACGATGGCTGGCATCATGCACGTGGTAGACGACGTCGACGCATACCTCGCCGAGAACCCGATTGCCGAACCAGTCGAGATCGGCGAAGTGCGTCCATTCGTCCGCGACTGGAAGTTCGATGAACTGGAAGGCGAACTGAAAAACCTGAAAGGTCAGTCGTTCGCGAACGGCAAGCAGCTCTTCACCGCGATCGCCTGCTTCACGTGCCACCAGATGAACGGCGTCGGAGGCCGTGTCGGCCCGGACCTCGGCAAGCTGGAGGCGAAGAAGGATCTCGCTCACATCGCACGCTCGCTGACTGAACCGTCGAAGGAAATCGACAAGAAGTATCAGGCCTGGATCGTTGTGACCGAAGACGGCAAGCAATACGTCGGCATGATGGTGGCCGAAGACGACAGAACGCTGACGCTGATGCCGAATCCGCTGGGAATCGAGAACTGCGAACCAATCGTGATTCAGAAGGACGAAATCGACATCCGCCAGGCCTCGCCGATTTCCCTGATGCCTGAGAAACTGCTGAACACTATGTCGATTGAGGAAATCCGCGACCTGCTGGCCTACCTGCAGGCTCGTGGCAACCCGGACCACGCCGTGTTCAAGTAGGCCGCATGAAACGCGGCAAACGCTGAGCTGACGCAACGTCGCGAAGACGCAGAGGTTCGCAAAGAAAAACAATAACAATCAGAGAGCCTGCAATTAAGTCGGACGTCACGTGCGAATGCTCATCTCCAACTTTGCGCTCCTTTGCGTCTTCGCGGCTTTGCGTCAGAACCTGCCCACCTCGAAATGAGAAACGGAGCTGATCATGGCAACGCGACGGTCGATCATTCTCGCCGCGACGCTGCTCGGTCTGACGGTGCCCGCGGCTGCCGCTGAACCGTCGGGCGAAAAGGTCGACTTTGTACGCCAGATCAAACCGCTGCTGCAGAAGCGGTGTGTCGAGTGTCACGGGGCCGACGCTCAGGAAGGCGGTTTGCGACTCGATGTGGGCAGTGTGGCGCTCGAGGGCGGCGATTCGGGGTACGCCATCGTGCCGGGCAAGAGCGGCGAGGGCGAGCTGCTCGAACGTGTGACGTCTGACGATCCTGAGAAGCGGATGCCGCCGGAAGGAGAACCGCTCAGCGCAACAGAACTTACTCTCCTGAAACGCTGGATCGAGCAGGGAGCGGACTGGCCGGCGAGTGCTGACGATGTCGCTGCCGGAAACGATCACTGGGCGTATCAGCCGCTGGCTTCGCCACCGCCGCCGCTGAAGAAAACCGGAGCGTTACATCCGATCGACGCGTTCATCCGGGCACGACTCAAGGTGGTCGGGCTGACGCCATCGTCGGAAGCGGATCGGTACACGTTGGTGCGGCGGCTGTATCTCGATCTGCTGGGGCTGCCGCCGTCGATTGAAGACGTCGACGCGTTTGTGAACGACTCGTCAGCCAACGCGTATGAGAAGCTCGTCGATCGCCTGCTGCAGTCGCCGCACTTCGGAGAACGCTGGGGGCGGCACTGGCTCGATCTGGCCCGCTATGCGGACTCGGACGGGTACGAGAAAGACCGAACCCGGCCGAATGCCTGGCGCTGGCGTGACTGGGTGATCGACGCGGTGAATCGCGATATGCCGTTCGATCAGTTCACCGTCGAGCAGCTCGCTGGCGACCTGCTGCCGAACGCGACCGACATGCAGCGGCTGGCGACGGCCTTTCACCGGCAGACGCTGACGAACACCGAAGGCGGTACCGATCAGGAACAGTTTCGCGTTGAAGCGTGCTTCGATCGCGTCGAGACGACTGCGACCGTCTGGCTTGGCCTGACGCTGACCTGCGCCCGCTGCCACTCGCACAAGTACGACGCCATTTCGCAGCGCGAATACTACCGGCTGTTTGCGTTCTTTAATAACGGCGACGAGACGAACACCGACGTGCCGATCTCGGACGAGGCACTCGCGAAATACGAAACGGACCACGCTGCCTGGTCGGCGAAGCTGGCCGAACTGCAGAGCGAGTTTGATGCAGAGAAGGCAAAGCTCGCTCCGGCACTGGCCGGGTGGGAAGCCGAATTTCGCACGCAGCTTGCCGCAACTGACTCACAACCCATCGAGTGGCAGGTCCTGACGTTCGACGAAGTGCAGGCGACCTCGAAGGCGAAGTTCGTGCGGCAGGACGACGGCTCGTATCTCGTCGAAGGAGCGACGCCGGATAAGGACAAGTACACGCTGGAACTGCAGTTGCCGAAACTCGATTCTGCATTGCCGGCTTCCGGATTGAAGATCGAGACGATTCCGGACGAGCGGCTCCCGTCGAAGGGCGCCGGTCGAATGCAGAACGGTAACTTTGTGCTGAGCGATCTTCGTGTTTACGCGGGCGAGGTCGAGAAACTCGCGGCGAAAGACAAGATCGCGCTGGGTTCGGCGACGGCCGACTTCGCTCAGGAGAAGTTCCCGCCAGAGAACGCCTTCGATGGCGAGCCGGCAACGACTGGCTGGGCTGTCTCGCCCAAAATGGCTGAGTCGCACACGGCGGAGTTTCTGTTTCAGTCACCGGTCGCCGTGACAGAGAAGACCCGCCTGCAGGTGGTACTCGATCAGCAGTACGGAGGTCAGCACACGATCGGCCGTTTCCGCGTTTCGCTGCGATTGGGGACCGATCCGCGCGATGGGATTCCGGCCGATGTTCTGGCAATCCTTGATGTCGCCGCCGATCAGCGCGACGCGAAGCAGTCCACTCGTCTGATCGACTGGTTTGCGACGCGGCACGAGAGCACGGCGAAACTGCTTTCCTCTATCGAGAAACAGAAGGCTGCCGAACCAAAGCGACCTTACATGCAGGTTCGCGTGGTGACGCAGCGGACGAGCAATCCGCGGACGACGCACGTGTTCCGTCGCGGCGAGTTCCTCGAACCGCTGACCGATCGTGAGATTGTTCCGGCGTCGCTGACCGTTCTGCCGGAACTGCGGCCGCGCGACGAATCGCGCGACCGGCTCGACCTGGCCCGCTGGCTGGTCTCGGATAACAATCCGCTGACGCCGCGAGTCACGGTCAACCATGTGTGGAAGCATTTATTCGGCCGCGGCATCGTGCCGACCGTCAACGACTTCGGTGTCCGCGGCGAACCGCCGACTCATCCGCTGCTGCTCGACTGGCTGGCGAACGAGTTTCGATCGACGCTGAAATGGAGCCGCAAGGACCTCATTCGATTGATCGTGACATCGGCCACTTATCGACAAAGTTCGAATCACCGCGACGATCTGCAGGCGAAAGATCCAACAAATCAGTTGCTTTGCCGGCAGAATCGGATTCGGGCGGAAGCGGAAATCGTGCGCGACCTGTGCCTGTCGGTGAGCGGTCTTCTGTCCGACAAAGTCGGCGGCCCGAGCGTCTTTCCGCCGTTGCCGCCGGGCGTCGCCGAACTCAGCTACGCGGGCAATTTCAAGTGGCAGGACAGCAAGGGCGAGGATCGTTATCGCCGAGGCATGTACACGTTCTTCAAGCGAACTTCGCCGCATCCGAACCTGGTTTCGTTCGACTGTCCCGATGCAAACACAACCTGCTTCCAGCGTCAGGCGTCGAATACCCCGCTGCAGGCACTGATTCTGCTGAACAATGAGGTCTTCACCGAGACGGCTCACGCATTTGCGAAGCGGCTGCTGGCGGCAACCGGTTCATCGGATGCCGAGCGGTTGACGCAGGCATTCCGGCTGTGTGTCGCCCGGCCACCCTCAAAGACGGAGCTTGATGAGATCGATTCACTGCTGCAGTCGGCTCGGGACTGGTACAAGTCGCACGACGCCGACACGAAGCAGCTTGCCGGTGACCAGTCTCCCGACGGTGTTACACCGGCCGAATATGCGGCGTGGATCGCGACGTCGCGAATCCTGCTCAACCTGGACGAGTTCATCACGCGGAACTGACAACGCAAAGGACCATTGATGACCAGTGATTTCTCACGCCGATCGTTTCTGGCTGCTGGTGCGGCCGCCGTCGCTTCCGGACTGACTCTGCGAGATGGGCAGGCCGCCGCGCCACTGTCGCGGAACGGCACGTCGTACATGAAGCTTTCGCTTGCTGCGTACTCGTTTAACCGCTTTCTGCCGCGACCGGGTCGCAGTCAGTCCGGCGAGATGACGCTCGAGGATTTCATCGATTACTGCGCTGGACTGGATCTCGACGGCACCGAGCTGACGTCCTACTACTTCACTCAGGAATCGTCCGAGTACCTGCTGAGCCTCAAGCAGCGCTGCTTCCGTCTGGGACTCGATGTTTCCGGAACGGCGATCGGCAACGACTTCTGCGTGCCCGAGGGTGAGAAGCGGACCGAGCAGATTGATCTCTGTAAACGCTGGATCGATCACGCCGCGATGCTCGGTGCTCCAGTGATCCGCATCTTCGCCGGTAAAGTTGCGAAGGGAGACACCGAAGAAGTGGCACTCGACCGCTGCGTCGCGGGGATCAACGAATGCCTCGATTACGCCGCAACGAAAGGCGTCTTCCTCGCTCTGGAGAATCACGGCGGCATTACTGCCACACCGCAGCAGTTGCTGGCCATCGTCAAACGCGTCAAAGAGTCGCCGTGGTTCGGCATCAACTACGACAGCGGAAACTTTCAGACGGACGATCCGTACGGTGATCTTGAGCAAATTGCTCCGTACGCCATCAACGCTCAGATCAAAGTCGCTGTGACGGCGAAGGGTCAGAAGCAGCCGGCGGATCTGCCACGAATGGTCAGAATTCTGAAGGCAGCGAATTACCGCGGCTACGTCGTGCTCGAATACGAAGAAGGCAAACCACGGGAAGAGATTCCGGAATACATTAAGCAGTTGCGCGAGCTGTGCTCGTAATCCACGGTCTCGTTTAATGCCCAGCCGCGCGCCGGCTACCAGAGACATCGTAAGCTGAGAGTGGCCGGCGCCTGCGGCTGAGTGTTAATCGAAGTGAAGCGTGATTTTCCCTGACACAGACGAAAAGCTGATTCTCGATGCCCATCGATATTGCTGTTGTCCCGGTTGCTGGTCACGGAACGCGGTTGCTGCCCGCGACGAAATCGCAGCCGAAGGAGATGCTGCCGGTCGGGCGTAAGCCGGTCGTGCAGTATGTTGTCGAAGAGCTGACTCAGGCCGGGATTCGCAAGCTGCTGTTCATCACCGGCGCGAGTAAGACGTCGATCGAAAACCATTTCGACTTCGACGAGCGATTGATCAACTATCTCCGCGAGACTGGCCGCGAAGACGAACTGCAGCAACTTGCGTTCGAGCGACAGGACATCGAGTACTTCTACACGCGTCAGCGGCGGCAGCTTGGGCTGGGGCACGCGGTGTTGTGTTCGCGATCGCTGATCGGCAGTCAGAACTTCGTCGTGGCACTCGGTGATTCGATCATCGGAATCAACGCGCAGTCGGACATCGTGCGACGGATGACCGACGAGTTTGAATCGTCGGGTGCAGACATTGTCGTCGCCTTTGAAGAGGTCGACCGGTCGGAAGTGTTTCGCTACGGGATCGCACACCCTCGGGGTGCAGCAGGCGAACGATTTGAGCTGGCCGACCTGATTGAGAAACCGTCGGTCGACGAGGCGCCGAGTCACTTGGCAGTCGCGGCTCGGTACGTCTTCAGCCCGGCGATCTTTGAAGCGCTCGACGAAACCGAGCCCGGCAAGGGCGGCGAAATTCAACTGACCGACGCCATCCGGATTCTGCTCAAACGTGGCGCGAAGGGTGTCGGCATGACGCTGCCGGCAAGCGAGCGGCGGTTCGATATCGGCAATTACGAGAGCTATTTCAAATCATTTGTCGAGTTTGCTCTGGCCGATCCTGATTACGGCGCCGCGTTGAAAGAGCATTTGCGCGGACTGCTTTGAGGTCAACTCGCTTGTGAGTGCGTTGTTCGCAGTGCGGCCGCGGCATTGAACGAAATGAAGCCCGTGTTACCGTCATTGCGTCGGCGTAATGCGGAGCTGTCGGCGGAAACGTCGCGGAACGACGAACTGTGCGGCTCGCCAGGCGAGAGCTGCCAGCAGTAGACCGAAGCCGACAGCACTGCCCTGCAGGCAGCACCACCAGACGCCGCCCAGCAGCAGCAGCGACAGCGCCGGCTTTTCTGCAAGACGTTCGCCGAACTCCAGGCTGAAGAACTTGAGGATCGGCACGACAACTGCGAGTCCGACGAGAATACACAGCAGCACCAGATCCAGATGCCGGTCGATCAGCCAGACAGTGACGTCTCCCTGCGGAGTCGTACGCAGCAGCAGCGACTCGCCAGTAACGGTCGCCTTTGGAGACGGAACTGGTTCACTGGACGTTGCGAGGTCGTCTGCTGAATCGTCACTGTTCGCCAGAATGACGTCGTGCAGCAGCGAGGCGGCCTGACTCGTTGCCAGCAGTGCTGCCAGCGCCTGGCGCGCACCAGGCAGCAACGACGACGAACCGTCTGCATAACGTTGCCACGGACCAAGTTGTTCCAGCAGCGCGACCCGGTTTCCTTTAACACTGGTTGTGGCCTGGTTCGGCAGAATGTTCACTCCTGCTGCCGGAATGATCTCAACAAACTGTCCGATTGGCTCGTTCAGTTTCACGACGGGAAAACTCACGGTCTCGCGCCGAATCTTAAGTGAATCAGAGACCGGCGCTGGCTGCCACAGGAATTCGAGGTAATGCACCGCATTCTGCGGTGGCAGTTCGATCCGTTCGACACGATCGCCTGCGGAAGTCTGGACGTTATCGGGTCTGCTGGTTCCAGAGTCCGATGGCTGCAGTTGTCCGTCGATGCGTCCATAAACCGGCTGAATCGAAGCCGGCCAGCGAATCTGCAGTGACGCGACATCCGATCCGAGCAGAATACGCGTGCGGCAGATCTGAGCCACCTGACCTCCGGTACGGACCGAATGCAGCACGATGGCCGGGAGAATCGACGCCGTCGCGGGTTCGATCGAAGCCGCAGTCGACGTATCCCACTGCAGCACGCCGACGGGCTCGACGGCCGCGTCGAACAGATTCGCAAGCTGCTGCTGATGTGCGTCGGAAATCAACTGGCCAGTGATCTCAAGCCGCTGCGCGCCCTGTCGAGAGTAAATCGCGGCGGGTATCTGCGCGAGTTCGTTGCAGACGGGCGGTGTCAGTCTCAATGGCTGCCCCAGAACTGTCGCGTCAAGCAGCGATGGTTTGACCGGCAGCCTGACGCGCAGACGGCTGGGTTCCGGTGCCGGTGCAGCGACGGTCAGGCGCAGCAGATGCCCGTCGAGTTCTGCGGACAACGATTCGCTCGACGAGACGTTATCCATTCCGTCGATTTCAAGGATCGCGGCATCGTCAGCGATCCACTCGGGCAATTCGATCGTCCAGTCGCGGGGCATGGTCGTCGAGACACCGATCGCCAGTTCCAGAGTCAACTGGCCCTCTGGCGAGAGGTCGAGGATGCCGAGCCACTTCAAGGGGTGCTCATCGCGAACTGTCTGCAGTTCGATGTTCGCCCGATTGTTCTCGATCAGCCGGAACTGGCCGGAGTAACCATTGGCGGCTGTCGCGTCGGCGACGTTCGTGACCGGTACACTGCCGATTGCCTCTGCGCCATGCACGATCGCACGGATGCCCGGCTGGCTGTAAACCTGCAATGTGTTAGCCAGCAGTTGAGAACCGACGACGCTGACAGTGGGGACGGCAATCGGTTTCTGCTGGTCGAATCGCTGGCGGCCTTCGATCGTTACATTCTGGATACCCGTCGAACGATCGCGAAGAAAGAGGAATAGCCGGTCGTCGCGGCGCTCCCAGTGGCTGAGACGGTCGACCTCGTCGCGCTGCAGCGAAACAGAGTCGATACGAATCTTTTCCGGGATGATCAGTTCGTGCAGAAAGGCGGGTGCGTTGCTCGTTTCAATCTCCGCGGACAGTGTCCAGCGAATCAATGCCGGGCCAATGCGGGCATCGAGGTTCTGTCGCACTGCGCGTTGAACCTGCATTGGAACGATCTCAGCAGGCAGTGCTGTTCGATCACGATCCGGAATGCGCAGGGCAATCTGCGGTGAACGCGGCCGTTCATTGTCAGGCCACAGATCCAGAAAGCTGTCGCTGCTGACCCGTGACTGCTCGGAGAGCTGGACAAGTTGATTGGACAGGCTGAACCCAGGAGCAGCCTTCAGACCGGCGACGTGGCTGCTGACGGTCAACTTTGTCGGAACACGCTGCGGCGACACCGGTCCTTCCCACTGAATGACCGGAGAGCCCGTCGCATCATTGGAAATCTGCTGCCAGTTCATCATGACATTGAACGCCGCTGTGTGAGGCGGCTCAAACTCGAGCGTGACCAGTGTGTGATCCGGCTGTGGCTGGATCGAGACATCGACCAGTCGCGCGGCACGAATCTGTTGCCGGTCGAGCCGAATCTGGTGTGGCAGTTTCCAGGCAACCTGGCTCACCGAAGTGCCGTCGGCCGGAACGTAACGCGCTAGTGTCTGCCGCAGGATTCGTCCCGTGTAAATCTCGGCAGATGAGCGAACATCTGCACGAACGGTGATCGGCGCGGACGATGCTGCGCCGGTTGGCCAGTCGAGTCCAATGCGACTGACGGCGCCCGGCTGCAGCGTGATCGTTCCGTCTTTCTGAAGCTTGATGCTCCGGCCGTTGACGCTGCGAACGACTGCAGGCGGAACTTCGAACTTCAACTTGAATCCGCAACGGGAGACCGGAGTAACCGGCAGCTCAAACTGACGACGTTCCTGAGAAGCACGAATCTCCGGACGCAACCGGAATTCGATTGTGTGAAGGCTCCAGGTTGAATCGGCGCCTGTGTCCGGCCGAATCTCTGCGGCTTGTCGTTCTGACGTCATCTGTGCGGGATCAACGGTGGCCGTTTCGGGCAGCGGAGGCGATCCCGGACGGTTGTTCTCTGGCGTTGCAGAACGGTCGAGTTGCTCAGGGTCCGGGCTGTCAGTTGGATCAGCCTGCTGTCTGTGCGCGGGATTGGGAACCAGCAGCGATCCGCCGTCAAAGCCGGGCAGGGTTCTGACGGGCTGACCATCGAGCAGAACATTCGATTCCGGATCAACCAGCGAGGCCGGAACCGGGACGTCGATTACCGGTCCCGCCGTTTTCGCAATGGCGACGGTCAGCCGGCCCTGGACACTGGAGTGCGAATTGCGATCGATAATGCCGTCCCAGACTGATTGCGCCACGAGAACCTTCGGCGGGTCAGGCGCAGCGGTCGCTGTCTGCTGCAGCGCCTGCAGAACCGACGCATTGACGTAGACGACGGTCGGCGGTTCTGCCCGCGGGTCAAACCGTTCTCCGGGATATGGCAGCAGAATATCGATCTGATCGGGCAGCGCCGCGGGAGTGTTCTGCGCGACGGCTCGTGCAGCGAAGACAGCTACGGCACCTGCGATCAACAGGGTGGCGAGTCCTGTCACTTTGCCACGTGGCAACGCGATTGTTGACGACATCGGAGGATAAGAGAGGTCGTCATCAGCCTTCCGTTCCGGACGCACGAGTGAGCGTGGCAGCAGCGTCGCAATGACCGTTCCCAGAATGGCTGCACCAACAAGTTCGGCATAGCGGTCGGGGACAAGCATCGCTGCGGCCAGGCACCCGCTCAGCCAGATCAGACCAATCCGGTTACGACTGCTGACGCGGAAGGTCCTCAGCAGAACGCCGATCAGGCAGCTTGTGACGAGAACAAACCAGCCCAGTGCGTTCAGGCGATCGACCCGGCAGACGTGAATTGAAAGTGACTTAGGAACGACGCCGGAAACGGATTGGACCGTGTTCCAGTCGCGTCGCAGCCGAATCCCGGCCGCGCGACCAGGCTCCGCGTCCGCGTTCTGCAGGTTGTCTGCTGCGGCTGTCGGAGCTTCCTGTCGCAGTACGCCGCGCCAGTCATCGAGACGGAAAGGATTGAACCAGTCACTGGCTGAGCCGCGTGCCAGAGGTCCGAAGAACCAGCGCAGCCAGCCGGCCGAACGTGCGGTATCCAGCCGCGTCATCTCCTCCGACAGAGAGACTGCCGCGTATCCCTTCCGTAGATGCAGGATCCATTCAAACGACGCATTGATCGCGTTGAACTCAGGCACGCCGACGCGGATCGTGTCCCGCAGATAAATGTCCCGCGCCTTCAATGTGTAGTTGACACTCAGCGTATCGCCGGCCGCTGTTTCCGGTACCGGAACCGTCCAGCGATCGCCGTTGACCGTCGCTCCCAGCGTCTGACTGTTCCAGAGTGTTTCGAGCAGGACCGCTCCTTCAGGAAGCTGCAGCGAAATGCTGCGGGCTGGAACCGCGTACGCAAACTGCCAGCTCATCCGGTGCAGATCACGTCCGTCGTATCCGGGCGCGACAAACGACTCCAGTCTCGTCTTCACGACCGAACGCAGCGGTTCGCTCGACACAGCGCCGCTTCGCTGCTGCATCTGAACGCTGTTGTCCGCACTGGCTGTTGCAGACGACGAATTACCGGCCGTTGTTGTGACAGGCTGTTTCTGGCCGGCGGCATGCTGGACAGAAGAGGCACCCGCGGGCTCGCCCTTTGTTTCACTTGAGAGTTCACTGGCTACCGGCCAGCGGACAGTCAATGCGGCCAGGTGTTCGGCGTTTTCCCAGTAGTCAACCGTGTGCAGCGATGCGATGAGGTTTTCCAGTCCTGAGGCCGACGGTGCCCAGGCAAAGCGCGGCAACGTGACTGCTCGTTCGACGGGTTCAAAGCCGTCGATGCGCGGACTGGCCGCGCTCTCTCCTGCAGGACTGACCAGGGCGGTTGTGATCGACGTCAGTGCATTGATGTCAGGGAACAGTGCCGGCAGAGTGGGCGTGGTTTCACGCGACCAATGGACGTGCTGCGCAGAAATCTGGAGCAATGCCGGCCTGCCGGTTTCCACACCGTCGGGCAGACTGATCAGCAAGCGGCCCGGACCGTCGGCCTGTGAACGCAACACCCGCCACGGAAGATCGATCTGAAGTCCCGCCGCGACGCGGTGAGTCACGCGCGTCAGTTCCCATCCAGCGGGCACGAATGCTTCCAGCGAAAAGACTTCGCGCGAACGCGCTGTGACCTGCAGGTCGGCCTGAAATTCGGGCGGGTTCAGGTCAAACCGGCCGACAGAGAACTCGCGAATGCTGACCAGTCGCGCTCGGCTGGAAGCATCGTCACGCAGACTCAAGCTGACGTACGCGTCGGCGGCGAACTGCTGAAACGTCATCACTGTTCGGCCACCATTGCCGGATTCGACCGACACGTCCGTCTGACCGAGCCCGACCGTCGCGTATTCCTGCAGCGTGAACGGTGGTCCCAGAGACACGAGTAATCGACCATCAAACAAAACTGCATCAGACAGCCGAGGTGCTGCGAGTTGCAGTTTCGCACCACGCTGAACTGGCAGCGACGCGTTGACCGCAAATCCGCGATCAGCCGCAGTTGCTCCTACCGGGATTTCGATGCGCAGCCGACGCAGGCCACCAGTCGGTCCGAGATCCTGCCACGTGACCGAACCACCGGACGATCGTTCGACCGAACGAATCTGCCAGGCTTCGGCGAGTTGCAGATCAAGACTGCGGGCATTTGCCGCGAGCGACTCAAAACTGACT
Source organism: bacterium (assembly GCA_016124895.1). Taxonomy (GTDB): domain Bacteria; phylum Planctomycetota; class Planctomycetia; order Planctomycetales; family Planctomycetaceae; genus JAPOLP01. Next base: position 115,052 of record WGMU01000019.1, on the reverse strand, counting down.
TCCGTCGACGCTTCGACAACCAATGGGGTGATCTCAAACCGCGAATTGAGACTCACTGCTGTCGGCTCGTTTTGCTGACTGGACGCGGACTGACCCGGTTCGATCAGCCGCAAGCGGGTTTCCGTGCGCCGGCCCAGATCGACCTGCCAGGCCAGCGGACCGCCAGTGACTCGCGAGCGAGTCACTGTGCCGGCAGATGCGGTGAGCGACCAGCCCTGCGGAACCTGCAGAGTTAACGTCGACGCAACGGCAGCAGGAACACGCAATAGAAACTCAACTCCGCTAAGCCGCTGCAGTCCGGTTAATTGCCAGTCGAACTGCAGCGAACGACTGTCATCAGCGATCACCAGAAAGTGTTCGCCCGTCGGAACGGCTCCGAATATGGCGGGTGCCCGGTTGACCTCCCAGACGGGCTCACCGATGGAAAGATTCAGAGGAACGCAGGCAACTGTCGATCCCGCGGTGAGATTTGATGAGCACCGCAGTGTGGCCGTGCCCTGTTTCAGCGTCAGCGACGCCGGGTCGAATGTCGCTGAGTAGGTCGCTTTGTTGAACGGGATCGTCCGCTGTTCTGATCGGAGACTACGAACCTGCTGTATGAGTTGATCGAGTTCAGAACGCTTGACCGGAACCCAGTCCATCGTCGCAGCATCAGGCCACAGCTCCGGATGATCGGCAGGTACGAAACGGTGCCGCACTGCCGGAGCGACGTCTTCCGCCACCGCGCACCTCGAACCGCCGATCAGAATCGCCAGGACGATTCCGACTGGTATGAGTAGCAGGGTCAGTCGATTGCAGATACGCATTTCTATTCAAACGCTGCAGCAGCCACAGACTGTGACTGTCGCCGAGTAAGTGGACCCATTGACTGTACACGACACATTCTGAATTGAACGATCGGCGAGAAGGCTGTCGGGCACGCCGCAGCGATTGCACCAGGTTCCGTCATCAACGGCCGCATCAGGCTCCGGCCGCGTCCGGGGTTCGACGCGGACTGGTTCGAGTTTCTTCCTGCATGATGTCCACGACGGATGAGCCGGGAACGACAAAGTCGCTGGGGGACGTGTACGCCACGTATGACGATTTCTGCTTCTGCCGGGCTCGCGCATCGATCAGTGTTCCGACGCCGGCAAGCAACAGCCCGAAGACGGCCGGCTGAGCCAGAAGCTGCAGCGATTCCAGATGCCATAGTCCGACCACCGAGATGGCAAACGTCAGAACCAGCAGCGTCAGCACGTGCCTGGTTGCAGGAATGCGGAGCAGAACCAGACCGATCGCCAGCGCCAGACCGGTTCCGGCCATCACGATTGCCGGCCGGCTCATCGACTGGATGACCAGCGGCTGCTGATGCCCGAAGGCGCTGAAACGATACGGCACTATCGACCCGTCGGCGCCGCCGAACTCGTCACGTGGACTGGCTGCTCCAGACGATCCTGCTGCGGCCCAGACCGTCGGTACTGCACCGACTGGTTGACGCTTCCAGACCACGCCGTCGCGCTGCCAGCGCATCTGGGGAGCCCAGTTTTCCGGATACACAAAGACGTACTGATCTTCAGGCAGCGTGATTTCCCAGACGGATTCAGACAGCAGCACGTCGCTTGAGAACCGCGGCGGCTGGATGGTCAGGCTGGTAAACGGGCTGAAGTCCGCACCGTCCAGCGATTGATATCTGATCTGAAGAGTGTGCGCCGGAGCGTCGTCCTCAACCTGCAGATCAAACCGTAACGAGTGCGTTGAGTCGGGAAGCAGGCGAATTGCTTCGGCCGGCAGCAGTTCACCATCCCAGCGGGCCTCAATCGAGGCCAGATTGCAGTTGTCGGGAAATGTGATTGACAGCCACGAAACGTCGCCTTCGATCAGATACGCCGCGTTCGTTTTTGAGCCATTACGGAACAACTGCGTCTGCAGCGCAGCTCGCTGCACGGCAAATCGTTCTGAAGCGCGACCAGTTGACGACTGCCCTTCGACCTGCAGTCGTTGCTGACCGCCCTGAGCAATCCATGCGGGAAAGCGGCCGACGGACAGTTCCGGCTGCCAGGTTTCCGTCGGCAGATGCAGCTCGACATTCGCCGGGGCCTGAATCTCGACGCGTGTTGATTTTGCAACGGCATCCGCCGACTGAATGAGCGGCACTTCACTGACCGCTCCCGCCGGTGCCGCTGTCAAATCCGGAGCCGTCACGGAATACTCGCAGATGATCGAAAACCGACCCCACATCGATTCCGGGAGCTGCAGAGAACGCTGAATGGTTTCGCCAAGCTGCAGTCCCGTTCCGACGGAGACCAGTTTCTGCCGATCGTCGCTGTTCGGGATGCTCAGCCAGAACTCCGCCTGCGAGATTGTCGCGTCTGCAATCTCGGATGGAATATCGACACGGACGCGCGACAGCGGTTCGTACATCACCGAATAGTCCAGCCGCTGGACGACTTCAAAGCGATCGTTGTCGTAACGCAGCGTCGCAGAGGGCGAGCAGGTTACCTGTTGTTCGTGAGCGGAAACCGTCACGTCGAATTGAATCGACGGCGAATCGATTTCCCAGACACGTGGCTGCAGATTGGCTGGGACGTTGCTCGCCGAATTGTCAGACGACTCATCGGGAATCAGGTGCGCGACGGTGCCGCGTGCCGCAGTCAGGGTGCTCTCGATGTTGCGTTCGTTGGTGACTCGAACGAGCGGCGATCGCAGTCGTTCAATAGCGACGTCGACTTGCGGCAGATTCAATGGAAACGGCTTACCGGCTTCCGGTACGGGTGCCCGGCAGGTCAACTCAATGGTCCATTTTCCATGTGTTTTCGATCTGGGTTCGGTCAGGACCATTCCCAGCAGGTCGTTCTGACGTGACGGCTCGTCGGAACTCGCTGTGGGAAGCTGCAGTTCGATATCGACGGGCGAACCCGCGACTTCCACACGCCATTTCTGTTTCTGAAATTCAGGCCATAACAGATCGAGCTTCTGCAATGTGCCGCGGTAAACGCTGACGTCGAATGCGGCCGTCAGTTCGATGAGTCGGTCGTTGCAGGTGAGCGAATAACGCGGCTCAACAAGGTAGCCCGGTTCGATCCGCTCCAGTTGGAAACCGGCACGGAATCCAGGATCGAGAATTCGCCAGACTTCCATCGAGCCATCCGCTCCTGAAGACCGTCGCCCAATCAGCTCCGGCTGAAATGAACTCAGCCGCGCGTGCTGCAGTTGCGGTGTCCGGCCGGCCGTGTCTGGCCGCGGTGCATTCAGGCGGAATCCCTCCGGTACACCGACACGCAGAAAGCCTTCGTGCCGTGACGCCTCCTCGACACGAAATCCCTGCAGCTCGAACGGAATGACCGCGTTGTCGGTTTGCGTCTCCGGGCCGGCGGTCTCACCCGCGGCCGTCACGGAGTACAGCGACCAGGTGAGCTTGACGGGTCCGGCCGTCGGTCCCGCAAACTGAATCGGTACGCGCGGAAACTCAGGCTGCTCGTACTGAATTTCAGGGTGCGTCGGACTCGTCAGTGATCGCAGATTGAATCCGGCGGGAATCTCGATGGTCAGTCGATCAAAGTTGCCGCGAGTCGCAACGATCGTCTGTTCGGCGTCGATGTCAGCGCCGTCGGGATCCAGCATCACGGACACGAATGACGTGACGGCAATTTCCGGACGGACTTCGGCTCGCGTGGAAAGTTCCTGCCAGGACAGATCGACCGCGGTGCCCAGCCCGTAAGCGCGAATGCGCGTTGTCCCGTCAGTCTGCGTCGTCGATTCCGTCCGTCCGTTGGTGGTGTCGCCTCGCACGACGATCCGTTCGCCCGGGATCGTCAGTGTCAATTCACTCTGCGGGCAGGGCGGCAGCGACAACTGCAGTCGCGATGTGTCTCCCGTTTTGCGAACAGCAACAAGCGTCTTGAGTCGGATGGTGTGCTCACCGGCGCCGAGCAGCCGACAGACAATGCCGTTATTCCGCTCGGTCGGAACAAACGCCAGCGTGCCGGGACCAGAGTAGCTGTGGTCACGCAGCGTCGCTTCAGCCAGTCGCAACGGAATATCGACCGTCCGTTCTTCAGCAAGAACACGGATCAGAGCTTCAATCTCAAGACTGGCAACGGCGTCCTCGACGTTGACCTGTCCGGTCAACTGCAGTCGCGCGATGTAGAAGTCCGGCAGGCTGCCCACTGCCGGCAGACTTCGCTCGCGCACGAACTTCAGATACTCCTCCCACGTCGGTCCCAGAGGAACTTCAACGGGGTTCCCGTTTTTATCGAGCACGATGACCGTGTCAGTGTTCGGCGCGGGCTGAGTCTCCGTACGTGGCTGATTCTTCGCCGGTTCCGCTGCTGCTGTTGCCGGTTCGGACTTCGACGCACCTGTGGAGCCGCCTTGCCAGGCGAAAACATTTTGCGTCAGCGCGGTCAGCAACAAGGGCAGCATCACCGCCAGACGCCAGCGCATCGACCGCACGAAAGTCGACAGGACAATCGCGCGATACTGGCACCCGGAGTGACGGAAGCAGCGTTTAGTCCAGTGATGCGGAACAGACATGATGCAGAGATGTGAGGCCGGCCGGAAAAGATGAGAGTCCCCGATGGGCCAAGTGTGGAGCGCCCGGCCGGTTCATGGTACGTCCGCCTGGGCGCGATCGAAAGGAGCATTCGGTCGGAGGGCCGAATGCAGCAGCTCGTCACAACTGTCACGACGTGCGCGTTGTGCGGGGTGCGCGACTTCGCCCTGCGGCAGAGATTCGGCGATTTGAAAGACCGGGAAAGCACGCGCGGCGGTGGTTTCAGTCAGCGTTCGTCGGGGACGTTCATTCCAAGCTGCTTCATCTTGCGGTAAAGATTCGAGCGATGCAGACCGAGCGTCCGGGCGGCTTCGCTCATATTGCCGCCACTCCGTTCAATTGCCCGTTCGATGTACTGCGTCTGAAAGCGCGTGGTCGCATCCGTGAGGCCGAAGTCGACTCCGGCCTCGATCTGCTGCTCCTCTTTCAATGGACTCAGCACAAACGCAAGGTCCACTTCCTCGACGCGGTCGCCGGAACTCAGGAACGCGACACGTTCCATCAGATTCCGCAGCTCGCGAACGTTGCCCGGCCAGGCGTGTGTCTTCAGTCGCCGCACTGCGTCGTCGCTCAGTTCCAGCACCGGGCGTCGTGCCTGCGGGCAGAACTGCCGCAGAAAGAACTCGGCCAGCGGCACGATATCGTCCGGCCGCGCGTTCAACGGAGGCAGTTCGAGCGTCACGACATTCAGACGGTAATAGAGGTCCTCCCGAAACCGCTTCTCGCGCACCGCTTCGGCCAGGTTGATATTTGTTGCCGCAACGATCCGGACATTGACCGGGATCGTCTGGCTTCCGCCGACGCGTGTGATGACTTTCTGTTCGAGCACGCGCAGCAGTTTCGCCTGGCCACCGGGGCTCATATCTCCGATTTCGTCGAGGAACACCGTCCCGCCGTCTGCCAGTTCGAACTTGCCTTTGTGAGTCGCGCTGGCGTCCGTGAACGCTCCCTTTTCGTGGCCGAACAGTTCACTTTCGAGTAGCGTCTCCGTCAGTGCCGCACAGTTGACCGCGACAAACGGCTCGTCGCACCGCGGTCCACGATAGTGCAGTGACTGAGCGACGACCTCTTTACCAGTCCCACTTGCACCGAGAATCAGCACCGGCAGGTCGGTTGGCGCCAGCCGCTCGATCTTTTCCCGCACCGCTTCAGTAGCCGTACTGTCGCCGATGATCCGAACGCGGCTCGCCATCTGCTCGGTCAACTGCCGATGCGTCCGGATGAGCCGCTCTCGCTCGCGCGTATTCCGCAGTGCGATTGCCGCCTGAATGCCCAGTTGCCCGAGGATGTCCTCGTCGTCGGAATCGAACAGGCCGTCGAGCTTGTTGATGCCCTGAAACGCGCCGATCAGCCGGCCGTCGCCGTCGAGCAGCGGGACACACAGCAGACTCTGCGTGCGGTAACCGGTTTCACGATCAACGGCTCGATTAAACCGCTCGTCTTCGTAAGCGTCGTCGACGCGGATGGACTCGCCATTCTGAATCACCGCACCAACAATGCCGACATTGTCAGGCAGATACAGCGTCCGGCCCTCAACGCCGAGCGCCGGACACGCCAGCAGCTTCTGCTCCGGGCGATCCCAGATGAAGATGCTGGCGCGGTCGCACTTCAGCAGACGCGTCGCCTCTTCGGCCAGAGCCTCCAGCAGTGGCACCGTCTCGAAGATCTCCGACAGCCGGTACGCGACGCGCAGCGTTTCGCGAAGCTGCATTTCCTTATGAGCGAGTCGTCCAAGTCGTTCAGCCAGCAGCAGACTCGTTGCCAGTGTTCGGCTGATGGCGACACTTCGTGCGAGATCGTCGAGTTCAAGCCGGCGGCCAGCGAGAGCCAGGACCGTCTGCTGCCGCGAGTCGGTCGCCAGCGGCACGTTGAGCAGCGCCCAGCCGTCTTTTTCTGTGTCCGTCGTCAGTCCACCGGCTTCGCGATCGAGTACCTCTTCAATGAACCGCACCGGCAGATGATCGAACGGCTGCCGGCCGAACTCTGCACGAATCCGCCACTGCGGCCAGCGATCCACGATCGCCGCCCATTGCACCGCGAATTCAGACGCGACATCCGGCAGCACGTGCGTCAGGTAATCGGCACCGGATGTCGATGTCGCCACCTGACTGAGCAACCGATCGGCCAGTTGCATCGTCGCGGTGCCGTCCTCCACGTGCTGCAGCCAGGCGTGCTCGTTCCACGTTGTCCATCGAGTGCTCAATCGAGTGCCCCTTCGCCCGCGGGATAAGCATCCTGCCTGTCAATCGAAACGACGCCTGCCGGGAACATGATCGCGTCGCGCTTCCCAGACATCGCGGGTAATCGCGTAAATCCAGCAGCGCTGACCCATCACGATTTCCTCACGGTCCAGCGTCTCGCCGAGCTTCGTCGCCACGTTGACTGATCGCTCGTTGCCAACGCGGATCACGCTGCTGACTCTGTCACGCCCCATCTGCTCGAATGCGTAATCGAGTGCCGCGCCACCGGCTTCGGTCGCGTAACCTTTGCCCCACGACTGACTGCGGAGAATCCAGCCGACTTCGAAGTCCGGCCAGCCTTCCGGATTCCAGTGACCGACGCGTCCGATGAGTTCGCCCGTTGATTTCTCTTCGACAGCCCAGAACCCATAGCCGCGCAGATGCCAGTGTCCGATCATCGTCGCGAGATGCTTCCAGGCGTCGTCGCGGCACCGCGGTACGCCGTCACCGAGAAACTCCATCACATCCGAGTCCGCCTGCATGGCGGCGTAGGCTTCAAAGTCGGACGCCTCAAACATCCGCAACCGCAACCGTTCGGTTTCCAGCGTCGGGAACACGGAATCACCCTTTATACAGAGAAGGCCGACAACGCCGGAGCATCGCGGAACACCCGATCTCCCGACAAGCGACTCGCCGCTGAAAGAAGACACTGTTCGCCAATGTTGCCAGTCACACAAATGCTCTGTAATCGTCCGCGGACGTCGTGTGATTCGCGGGCCTCAAAACCAGGACTATTGAGGGCCAGAATTTTGCCGGGCATTGCCGGCTACAGTTTTGAGTTCTGTCACTGACCACCGTTCTCAATTGCAGTTCCTATGAAAACTCTTGTTCTGTTCGGCAGACAGCCGATCCCCGGCCAGGTCAAGACCCGCCTTGCCGCGAGCTGGGGGCCAGGACGCGCGGCTGCGCTTTATGAGTGCTTCCTTCGTGACCAGTTCGAGCGATTTGCTAATGAAGGCGATCAGCGCGTCGTTGCTTACTCGCCGTCGACGGACGAAAGCCAGCGCTGGTTTGCGGAAGCTGTCAGAGGCTGGCTGCTCTGGCCGCAGCCGGATTCCAGCCTCGGCGGACGCATGGCAGCGTGTTTTGAGCATTGGTGCCGCGAGCCCGCCGACCGAGTCGTGCTCATCGGCTCGGACAGTCCCAATCTGCCGAACGGTTCGTTCGAACGAGCCTGGTCGCTGCTTGAAACTCATGACGTTGTCCTCGGCCCGGCAGCCGATGGCGGTTACTGGCTCGTCGCGTTGCGAGGTTCCTCGCCGCAGTCCCGCCGCATCTTCGACGGCATCTTCTGGAGCACTTCCGACGTACTGCATCAAACCGTCGCCCGCGCGCGCTCACTGAACCTGAGGCTCGCGCTTCTGCCGCTCTGGTTCGATGTCGATACTGAAGCCGACGTTGCAACGCTGCGCGGCCTGCTGGCTGCCGAGGAAACTGCCGGGAATAAAGTCTGGCTGCCGCGGACCAGTGCGTTCCTGGCTGGAAGCGTTCCAGCAAATCCGTGATCGCAGGCGAACGCCCGGCCGATTTCAATTCTGAGAGTCCCCTTCGTTCTCTTCTCAACTTCTGTTAGACCAACTGGCCTTAATCGAACCAGTTCGAGATTCACCTTTCGAAGCACCGACCGTGGAGTTCGCCATGCAGTCTCAACGCCCCTTCTGTGACGGGATGAATCGCCGCAGTGCTCTGCGTGTTGGCCTCGGTGCGTCGCTCGGCGGAGCCATCGGTCTGCCTCAGATTCTGGCCGCCGACGCCGCGTCGCATGGTCGGGTCAGCCGGTCAAAAGACGGTGTCTCGCTGATCATCCTGTTCCTGCAGGGCGGACTGGCAACGATCGATACGCTGGATTTGAAGCCTCAGGCGCCGCCGGAGTTTCGCGGCGAGTTCAACCCGATTGACTCCGCCGTGCCGGGAATGCAGTTGTGCGAGCATCTTCCGACGCTCGCGCGGACCGCGAATCTCTTCTCGCTGGTTCGCAATTTCACACATCACGATTCCGGACACGGACCGGCCGACCACTACATGCTGACCGGTTACGCCCCGCGAGCCGGCTTCAACGGCGGGCTCAAGCCGAACAACCATTACCCGTCGCATGGTTCAATCATCTCGCGGGTGCTTGGCCCGCGTGGTTCCGTGCCGCCGTACGTCTGCCTGCCGAAGATGCACAACTCGGGCGGCTCGGCCTATCTCGGTTCGTCGTACGCACCGTTTGTCGTCGAGGCTGACCCGAACGCGCCGGACTTCAAAGTACCGGACCTGATCCCGCCTCTGGCGATTGACTCGACGCGAATGAACAACCGCCGGCAGTTGATGAGTGTCGTCGACCGTTTCCAGAAGAAGGCCGAGATCACCGCCAACAGCGGCACCCGCGCGCTGACGACGTTTCAGCAGAAGGCGTTTGACCTGATCACGTCACCAGCGACAAAGATCGCCTTCGACATTCAGGCCGAAAGCGACGCAATGCGCGAGCGATACGGTCGGCACTCGCTCGGACAATCGTGTCTCATGGCACGGCGGCTGGTCGAAGCCGGCGTACGCTGCGTCACGATCGACCATACGAACTGGGACACGCACTACAACAACTTCGACGTGCTGAAGAACGACCTGCTGCCGCATCTGGATACGGGCCTGCCCGCGCTGCTGACCGATCTCGACGAACGCGGCCTGCTCGACACGACGCTGGTTTGTGTGATGGGCGAGTTCGGCCGCACGCCGCGCGTGAACAAGTCCGCGGGCCGCGATCACTGGGGACCGGCAAACACGATCCTGCTGGCTGGTGGCGGTCTGCAGAGTGCCCAGGTCATCGGCGCTACCAACCCTCGTGGCGAACACCCCGACTCCGACCCCGTCGGCCCCGAAGATTTAGCCGCCACACTCTACCACTGCCTGGGCATCGACCCCGAACACGAATTCCACACCCCTGAAGGCCGGCCGGTCAAGATCGTCAACGACGGCCGAGTCATCGACGGCCTGGTGTAACAAGCAGCCTCGCTCATTTTTCAACGAGGTGGCACTCCCTGAGCTGCGAAGGGCGTAGCCTGATCTGTATTTCACCCGATCTGATCTTCTTTTCCAGCAGTATCAGTGGTCCGCCTAGCGGCTGAAGCACTGGGTGTGCCACGCGTTTCATAAGTCGCTCGTGGGCGACTGAAACGCGAGACGCTTCGCATCGCCGGATTTTCAGATTCGCGCGTGATATCTCCGGATTCGCTCACGCTCTGAGGCGTGCGTCGAGCGGCCGGGCCTGCTGAACGGCACTGCCCCACCGACGCCGGTGATCGATCCAATCGCCGTCCGCCGTGTCATTCCCCCGGCAGCGACAGCAGGTGAAGCATGAGTGCCAGCAGCGAACAGCGGTCTCTGTTCGGTCGGTTCCTCGAAGTGTTCTTTCAGGAGCAGAGCATCAAATGGATGCTCGGCGTCGGCATCATGATCTTGCTGGGATCGTCGCTGATGCTCGTCACGTCGCATTGGGATACCTGCACGCCACTGTGGAAGTCGCTGATCCTGCTGGGTTATACCGCAGGCATTCACGTCGCCGGACAGATCAGTTTTCACTCGCTGGGCCTGCGGAAAACCGGCACTGGTCTGATGGCGCTGACCGTGCTGCTGATCCCTCTCAGTTTTCACGTTCTGCGCTGGATTCACGTCGACGGTTTTCTTACGCACGCGACCGCACTGGCAGTGATGGTAGCGAACAGCGTGTTCGCATTTCTCGCCGCCGGACGCGTCTTTCGCCATCTGCTGAGATCATCGCAACCGACGTTTCTGGTCAGTTACTGCACGCTGTGTCTGGCCGCTGCTGTGCTGCCAGCCGTGTCAACGACTGCCGCCGTCTGGGTCGCTCTGCTGCTGTGGGCGGTATTCGCTATCGGAGCGATCAAAGTCAACCGGCACGTCTTCTGGCTGACTGAGGAGTACCGTCTGCCACGCATCTATGGCTTCTTTCCGATCCTGCTGCTGTGTGGTCAGTATCTGACGCTGTTTGCAAGCAGCCTTGCGTCCCGGATTTCGTACGAGTGGATCGGCTTTGGCTGCGTGCTGACCGCGATCCCTGTGCTGCTGGCCGTCGACTCACTGACCCGCGTCTTTCTGCAGGCGCATGGCCAGCTCGAACGCCCGCTGCCGTGGAGCATCGTCCTGCCGATCTTTCTCGGCCTGGCCCTGACCGCGACGGGCCTCTGTCTGTCCGCGCTGAACTTTCCGCACGGAGTGGCCCTCGTCCCGACAGCAACGCTCGCCGCACTCCTGCTCGGCATCGTCGCTCATCGCACGCAGAACCGAGCATTCGTCTGGGCAATGCTCGCTGCCGTTCTGGTCGCGTATCAGAGTTCACCGGTTTTTTTCCGCGACCTCGCGCGGCAGCTTGTCGAACACAGCGCGACCGCCGTCCACGAAGCTCGACTGCCGATTGCGTTTTACGGACTGACGTACTTCCCTCTGCTGGCCGGCTTGACTGTCCTGGCGAAACAATTGGCACGACGCGATCGCGCCCTGTTCGCTGCCCCGCTGATGCACTTTGCGATCGGACTCGGCACGCTGCTGCTGACTGTCTCATTGACGCACGCAAAAGCGATCTTCCCGGTGAGCCTTGCGTCGGTGGCATTGTTCGCTCTGCACGCGTCGCTGTTCCGCAGTCGCACGGCGATCGGTCTCGGCGTCGCCGCATGGTGCGGAGCGGCTTTGAGCTGCACGACGTTTCTGACAACCGTCCTGCTGGTCGCTCCGCATTCCGAGTTGCCACTGCTGCCGTTGACCGTCGCGTCTGGACTGTTGCTGTTTCCTGGCTCGTTGATTGATCGCCACGTTGCTCGCTGGCTGCCAGTCAAGCAACGGGAAGGCGCGACTCAGCTTTGCAGCCTGACGTCGCTGCTGACGCTGATGGCGATCGCTGGCGGCTGGCTCATCAGCGCGTTTCTGCATCTGCCCGAAGTCGCACCGTTGTCCGGCGGGTTGATCGTGGTCTCTCTGTTCGCACACGCAATCGTGCAACGACGGAAGCTCGTCCCGGAACTCGCGCTGAGTTTTGCAAGCGTCGCTTCAGGAGTGCTGGCGTTGGTGGCTGGCTGGTCGCTGACGGCGATCATCACTCTGGTCACGGCGATCCAGACGCTGCTGTGGTTGAGCGGACCGTGGCTCCGCGGTCCTGTGCTCGGAGTGTTTGCCGAGCCAGCGCGACGGATTTCCTTCGCGGCGATGCTGCTCATCACGACCGGCGTGCTGCTTCCGAACTGGCTCAGTACGCTCGCGATGGGCATATCCTTCGAGTTGTGGTTCCCGGCTGTGGCCGCTGTTTTGTGGGCGTTCGACGCGTCGCGCCGGTTTGAGGCGCAATGGTTGATCGTGCTCGGCTGGAGCGGACTGCAGACAACCGTCGGGGCTGCGAGTGTCGAACTGTTCGGTCGCGAAGCCGTTTTTGCCTGGCTGCCGGCTGTGTGGAGCGGCGTGTCTCTGCTGACCGTTCTGACCGCCCGGTCCCCGCGGCTGCTGAGCGAGTCAACGCGCATCACGCTGATGTCCTCGGCGTTGTCGATCCTCGCTCTGACGGCAACGGCTTCGCTGCTCGTCTTCAGCACACCGATCCGAGTGGCTGGCGGAATTGCTCTGACCGGGTTGCTGATCCTCGCTGCCGTGCGACGGCAGACGACGATGCGGGCGCTCGCACTGATGCTCGTCAACTGGCAACTGCTGTGCGTGCTGATTCAGTGCTGCTGCCCGACACTGAACTCGCTGCTCGACGTCACGCTGACAGCGTTCGCTCCAGTGGCAATCCCCGTCGCGCTGGCGGCAACCATTCTGGCTCTCGGCTGGCAGAAGACGCTATGGCGCGGCTGTCACGAAATCACCGAGCTGATCGTCGTGCATCGAATGCTGCTGAAGTGCGTGGCGAGTGCGGCACTGCTCGCGGCTTTGTTCTCTCTGGAAACGGAGCTGACCGGACTGGAAGCCGCGTTCGCCGCTGCGACGTTTCTGACACTGGCTGCTGATGCCGTTCTGTCGGCGCTGCGTCTGTCGAACGGGTCGTCGATCGAATTGCCGACCGGTAATGGGGCGTTCATCCCCGTCGAGCAGCCATCGCTCGCAAACAAAGCTGTTCGAGACTCAAAGAACAGCCTGTCCGCGACCGAGCACGTCTGGCTGACCGAAGCGATCATCACGCTCGGCGTCAGTTATCTGGCGCTGTGCGGAGTCATCTCGTTCGGCAGCGGACTGAGCATGTTCGCGGTGCTCGGAACCGGATTCGCCGCTGCGGTGATCGCTCATGTGGCGGAACGGTCGCCACGTACGCAAGTGCTGAGCGGGCCGCTGGCTCTGGCCGGACATTGCCTGCCGGCGCTGACTGTAGTGATCGGACTTGGCCGACACATTGCGGGTAGCGTGTCGATCTGGCTGGGCATGAACAGCTTCGCGCTGCTGCTTGCGGCGGCGTTCTATTTCTGGCGTGGGCTCGAACGGAAAAGCTCCGGCCTGCTGGTTGGCTCGGCGGTGATTCTGAACGTCGCGTTCGCTTTGCTGTGGAACGAGCTGAGCTGGACCGACCCGCAGTTTTTCATGATCCCGCTGGGCATCTCGCTGCTGGGTCTGGTTGAACTGCTGCGGAACGAACTGCCGGCGAAGACGCTCAACCCGCTGCGTTACGTCGGGGCTCTGGTGATTCTGGTCTCGCCGACGTTTCACATTGTCGGCGGGAGCTGGCTGCACCTCTTCACGCTGATGGTCGCGGCTGTCGGCATCACGCTGCTGGCGATGGGTCTCCGCATTCGAGCCCTCATGTATACGGGCACGGCGTTTCTTGCCGCCGACCTGATCGCGATGGTCGTTCGAGGCAGCATCGACAACCCGAGCATTCTGTGGATCGCCGGCATCAGCCTCGGCCTGCTGGTGATCGGCCTGGCCGCCTGGTGCGAACGCCACCGCGAACTGCTGCAGCAGCGAGTCCGCCTGCTCGCGGCGGAACTCGAAACCTGGAACTGATCCCGGCTGCCGGAACTCGCTGCACTGGGTCCGGCTGTTTTGCTGCTCCCTTCTCGCGATTCCCTGTTCCCTTTCAAGGATTACCACCATGAAACTCATCGACCGCTTCACGCTCGTCATGAAAACCAGCATCTCGTCGTTGCGGGAAAAGATCGAAGACCCCGAGCGGATGCTGCATCAGCTCATTTGCGACATGGAGGAGGAACTCGCCGCCGTGCGGGAATCCGTGGCGGCTGCTGTTGCGGACGAGATTCAGCTCTCGAAGCAGATCGAAACCGCACGCGGCGAGATCGACACTTGGCTGCGCCGGGCTCACTCGGCGATTCAGCGCGGCAACGAATCGGCGGCGAAGGACGCGCTCGATCAGAAGCTGCGGTGCGAGGAGCGCGTCGCAACGCTCGAAACCGGTTACGAAACGCAGCGCGTGCAGGTCGAGCGTCTGCAGACGTCGTATCGCGAACTTGAAGACCGCATCCGACAGGCGCGGCACAAGCGGACGCTGCTCGTCGCGCGGCTCGCTCGGGCGGAGTCTTCCGAGCGAATCAACAAGGCCCTCGACCACGCAGGCAGTTCGTCAGCGTTCGCCGAGTTCTCTCGTCTGGAAGAACGCGTCGACCGCGCGGAAGCACTGAGCGAAGCCCGCGACCGACTCGACGGACGCGACCCGGACGCGGAAGAACTCGCCGGCCGCTTCGCCGCCGACGAACGCCGCGACCGCCTGCAGTCGGAATTCGAGTCCTTGAAACAACAGCTCGCCGCCCAGGAGGCCTGAGATGCTGCCGTCGACTTCACGTGCGTTTCGAAGCTTGCTCAAGGTCGTCCGGCAGCTTCTGCACTCCTGGTGGCAGATCGACCGCATTCGCGTCCCTCGCAGCCGACACGCCGGCACGATAAAGCTTCCTGGCGATTGACCCTGCCGCTGTTTGCCGTAGCTGGGTTCGCAGGAATTCAGTCCACATTCTTCTCGTTCCCACGCTCTGCGTGAGAACGCCAGGCAGGGGCGCTCCGCATCCGGAATCGCCGCAGAGCGGTGGCGCGGACATTCCCACGCAGAGCATGAGATCGAGAATGAAGGTCACCCGCTTCAGCTCACGGCTTTCTTCACAAGCGAGGCGACCTTCGCCTCTTCGGCGGCGGTCAGGTCCGTCAGTGCGAAAGCAACCGGCCACAGGGCGCCGTCGTCGAGGTTGGCCTCGTGCATGAAGCCGAGCGTCGCGTATCTCGTTTTGAACTTCGCCGCGCTCTGGAAGAAGCAGACGACCTTGCCGTCTTTGGAATACGCAGGCATCCCGTACCAGAGCCTCGGCACGAGGTCCGGCGCGGCGGCTTTGATAATCGCATGAAGCCGCTCGCCCAGCGAACGATCCGGCTGCGGCATCTCAGCCAGGTTCGCCAGCACGGCGTTTTCCCCGTCCACCTTCGCCGTCCGAGGCCGCGCCGCCTTTTTCTTCGTGGCATTCCTGGTCGTGCCCTTTGCATGAGCACGTTTACTCACAGCCTTCTTCGCCGACATTGGTATCTCCCGTGCAGCAATGACGTAGGGTGCTGTCAAGCCGTCCGTCTGAAAGGTCTCAATGCTCCAGCAACTCACGCACCAGCAAACGCCAGGAACTTTTGACTGACCGGCGCCGACGCACCATCGCGCTGTTCATTCGCCCCACTCCGCTGAATCAAACTCGGAGACCGGATCGGCCGAACCCCAATCGAGATCATATTCGCCGCGCTCGACGAGCCGGTGAAATGTTGAAAACTCCCAGTCACGAACACGCGTCACATAACCGCGTTTCTTCGGATTCCAGTGGATGTAGTCGACGCAGCGTTTGAGATCATCCTCGTAATGGACGGTATGCTCCCAGAACCGTCGCTGCCAGACTCCGCGTTCATTACGTTTGCGGCGCGCTTCCGAAACAGGCAGTTCCACGCTTCCGTCAGCGAGATACGTTTCGGTGAACTCTTCCTTGATGCGTCGCCAGCGAGTGGCGTAGCGATCATCGCCGCGAGGCAGTGTCCAGACTGTATGCAGATGGTCGGGCAGCAGCACAATGGCAACGATCTCGAAGGGGAAATCACGGCGAACAGTCGCAATGGCCTCGCGAAGATAGCGTCGCGGAAGTTCCTCGATCAGGAATCGCCGCCGTTCGCACGTAACCAGCTTAAAAAAGAACGCCCCGCCTGCCACGCACCACCGCCAATAGTCCGGCACGGGATTCTCCTTGAGAGGGATGGTGCGTCGGCGCCGGCCAGAGTTGATCGACGCGACAAGACCATTCGGCACCGCACAGTCAGTCGACGCTACTCAAAGATCAACGTGCCGACTTGACACACCCTGCAAAGCTTGGCGGCACTGGTTACGTCGCTTCACCAAGTGTAGGCATATTCGGGAGCACGTTGAGGCTCTGGCACCATAGCCTGTAGGTCAACAATGACCTGGCCGTCGCGTTCTATCCTGCCATCAACGTATTCAAAACTTCGACCAAGGGGATCGACTCCATTCGTTCCATCAAATGAGGCCTCCGAAGTCGGCACCAACGGTAGAGATTGTTCTGGCGCACCGACACCGATCCACCTTGGATAAACCACAAATCCTTCAGGTAACCGGTCATTTGTCGCCAATGACTCCCAGTGGGGGCAATCGATAATGAGGGACCTGTTGTCAACAAACTTTGCTCGCCCGCCCCAAGTTCCTGATTGCGGCCACAACGCCAAAGCAGTCAACCACGGAAGTTTGCTGACGGCTGTCCATGCGTAATCAACACTGCGAGTCTTTTGCCCATGGTACTTCGTGGCCCGATAGGCAAATAACTTCCCATCGGGAGAGACACTGCATCCGTCGTCGGAGATTCTGCCATGAAACCAGGAACCAGCTTCGATCACATCAGTCAGTGTGTTCCATGCAAGAAGCCGCACCCAACTCGTTGGGCCTCGACGCAGAATGGCGGCGACCGGTGAGGCCGATGCGAACTCGAGATGCATGCGTGGCGTCACGACTAAGGCGACCTCTGACATATCAAGACAATATCCAGTTCGATCCAGAACACGAACGGCTCTTTCGGTTTATCCGATGCTGGACATGGCCTGTCAACGTCCTGTGTGGTTAATAAGTCATGACCAGTTAGCGACATGCGACAGTCGACGGCGTACCTGCAAGTCAGAGTAATGCCGTATCGGTCCGTGAGCAGTTCGAACTTCTTGACTCGATGGCGACAGTCGCGCGGCTGGAACTGAATTGGATTTCCCAGCCACATAAGTCGGCTTCTACGGTGGTGGGGGACCTGATAGTTTCTGTACTTTCAGTAGAACCTTTGAGCTCAACTGGTGAGGTAACGCTGCAATGGCGGCGCAGGCCGAATTGTCTCGGGATTGAAAGAATGTGATCCATGATCCAGCGAATCATCCTGAGTGTGCTCGGTGTCGTGGCGGGAATCGTGGTTGGCATGGTTGTGATGATGGGCCTGCACATGTTGAGCGCCTTCGTCTACCCGGTGCCTGAGGGCGTCGACTTCATGAGTCAGGAGCCTGAGAACGTGACGCGGCTGCAGGAGTGGTTTGGTACTCTGCCCGCCGGTGCGTTTCTGCTGGCGACTGTGTGCCACGGCCTCGGCTGCATGGTTGGCGCGCTTGTCGCCATGCTGATCTCGGGCCGGCGTTCTACGGCACCGGCTCTCATTGTTGGGATCTTCTTCACAGCGTGCGGGATCATCAATCTCTCGTCGCTCCCTCACCCGGCCTGGTTCCCGTTCGTCGACCTGCCTGCCTACCTCGTTTTTGCCCTGGCGGCTGGACTGGTGCTGAAACGTCCGGGCAGCACTCTGAGTGCAGATACTCCGGGCGAGTAACCCGGCTTCTCCGCCAATCCGTGACCTGATAGTTTCCTCGCCTTCAACGATCGGAATTGCCGGTCGATGGCAGACCGCACTCGGGCACCACGGAAGCGCAGCATGTCGGACTTTAACGAAACCTTTGAACTCAACTGGCACGGCAACACGGTTGTCATCACGCCAGCCAGCGATATCGAAAACCTCAAATGGGACCTCGTCGAACAGGCGGCGGAAGTCATTATGACGCCGATGCGCGAGATGGAAGTTCCGATGGTCGTCTTCGACCTCAGCGAGGTCAGCTACTTCGGGTCGGTGTTTCTCGCACTGCTGCTGCGGTGTCACAAACTGGTCAAGAGTGCCGGCGGGGAACTGGTCCTGTGCGGAGCGACCGATCTGGCCAAAGAACTGCTGAGAATTACGGCGCTCGACACCCTGTGGGCGATTTACGATACACGGGAAGAGGCGCTGGAAGCGCTCGCCGGCTGAGCGGACTGGACCGGTCGCCGGTTTCCTGACGAATCAACGTGCGACTGCGAGGTTTCCTCATGGATGATCCCCACAGCCCGGACACGGACATTACTCAGTCCTGGTCCGGGTTTGACCTCTCCGGCGAGGCTGGTCCTGATGATGACGAAAGTCTGCCAGCCGACGAAGGCACGCACGAGGCGCAGCGGCGTGGCAGACGTCACGGCCCCATCACGCGGGACGATCTGCTGAATGACCTGCGCTCGACGATCGACAAGCTCGAACAGGACGAGACCGCGATCGGCGATCTGAAGATTCTCTCGCGGTCGCTGCGTGAATTGCGCTACGCCTTCAAGATCTTCTCTCACTACCGGCTGACGAAGAAGGTGACGGTGTTCGGCTCGGCCCGCACGCCGTCCGAGGCACCGGCGTATCAGCACGCGTTGAACTTCGGCCGGCTGTTCGCCGATGCCGGCTGGATGGTGGTGACCGGCGCCGGTGGCGGCATCATGGAGGGGGCTCACGTCGGCGCCGGCCGCGACATGGCGATGGGCGTGAACATCATGCTGCCGTTCGAGCAGCGGGCGAATCCCGTGATTGAGGGCGACCGCAAGCTCATCAACCTGCGGTATTTCTTCACGCGCAAGCTGCTGTTCGTCAAAGAGGTTCACGCGATCGCGCTGTTTGCCGGCGGCTTCGGGACTCAGGACGAAGCCTTTGAAACGCTGACGCTGGTCCAGACCGGCAAGCGCGACATGATGCCGATCGTGTTTATCGACGAGCCGGGCGGGTCGTACTGGAAAGAGTGGCAGAAGTTTGTCGAGCGCCAGTTTCTGGAGGCCGGGTTGATCTCGCCTGAGGATATGTCGCTGTTTCTGGTGACCGACGATCTTGACGAGGCCTACAACGAGATCATGAACTTTTACCGCGTCTATGACAGTATGCGCTACATCCGCGATCGTCTGGTCCTGCGCCTGCGGGCCGAACCGTCGGACGAGTACGTCGAACAGCTTACCGACGATTTCAAGGACCTGCTGGCACGGGGACGCATCGAGAAGTCGGCGACGCACGAATTCGAGAGCGACGAGACGCACATCAGCCACCTGCCGCGACTGCGGATGCGTTTCGACCGTCGGCACATCGGCCGCTTGAGACAGCTCATCGACCGCCTCAACACGGACCTCGAACCCGATCCGCGGTTCGGGTAACGTCTCGCGTCCGTAGTCCGCAGGACCGGTTCCGACCGGCCGAAAATGTGTACCGGCCGGTTGGGAACCGGCCCTACGGGAGGCATCCTCTGTGCCCCACTCCTTCGCCACGGTTCAATCGATTAACGACCTGCGTTCTGCCGTGCGCGACGCTCGACAGAACGGCAGAACGATCGGCTGCGTGCCGACGATGGGGGCGCTGCATGACGGGCATCTGTCGCTTGTTGAAGCCGCCCGGCGCGAGACCGACTTTGTCGTTGTGACCATCTTCGTCAATCCGACGCAGTTCGGGCCGAGCGAAGACCTCGCGAAGTACCCGCGTCCGCTGGAAGCTGACCTCGCGAAGTGTCGGGCCGCGGGTGTCGATCTCGTATTCAACCCGGAGGTCGAGACCGTTTATCCGACCGCCAATGCGACATTTGTCGAAGTGCCGGGTCTGTCGGAAGTGCTCGAAGGTGCTCACAGACCGGGACATTTTCGCGGCGTGACGACGATCGTGCTGAAGCTGTTTAACATGGTGCTGCCCGATGTCGCGTTCTTCGGCCAGAAGGACTATCAGCAGCAGCTTCTGATCCGGCACCTGGTCGCCGACCTCAACGTCCCGGTCAGAATCCGCACGTGCCCGACGGTCCGTGAACCGGACGGTCTGGCCATGAGCAGCCGCAACGCTTACCTCAGCACAGAAGGACGTCAGACGGCGCTGGCACTGTCGCAGGCACTGAAGATCGCCGAGCAGTCGCTGTGTGACGACGGCCAGTCTCCCGCGGAGGCCCGCGCACGGATGATCGAGCACCTGACCGCTACGCCGGGGCTGACGCTCGATTACGCCACGATCGCTGACAGTCATTCGCTGGAAGACCTCGACGAAGCGACCAGTGAAATGGTCGCCCTGATCGCCGCCCGCGTTGGCACAACGAGGTTGATCGACAACCAGCCGATCGGTCTGTCGTCGTGAATTGACGAAAGTCTTCGCGACTTCTGTGACACGTTCAGGCTTGAAACGCTCGCCTGGAAGGGATCGCTACAGCAGTTCGCGGATGACCTGACCGCCGGGGACCAGGTTGGTCGGGCGGCCGGCGAGATCGGTGATCTGATCGCTGATCTGCAGTCCCAGTGAGTGGAACACTGTTGCGCAGAAGTCCTCGACGCCGATCTGACGCGATGTCGGGTATTCGGCTTTCGAGTTTGTACTGCCAACGACCTGCCCGTGTCGGAATCCGCCGCCAGCGAACAGTAGGCTCTGCGCCTGAGGCCAGTGATCGCGTCCGGCGTTGCCGTTGATCCGCGGTGTGTGGCCGAACTCGCCAGCGACAACGACCAGTGTTTCATCGAGCATTCCCCGGTCGGCGAGATCCTGTATCAGAACACCGACGGCCTTGTCATGCCGCGGCAGCTTGTCACGCAGAGCGTTCTCGATGTTCGAGTGATCGTCGAAGTAGCCGGTGTTCAGCGACACAAAACGGACGCCTGCTTCGATCAGCCGGCGGGCCAGTAGTGCCTGTTCGCCCCAGCCCGAGCCGTAACGCTCACGCAGCGTTGAGTCTTCTTCGTCAACGTTGAACGCTTTGCGGACGCGGCCGGAAAGCACGATGTCCAGCGCCTGTTGATCAACTGCGTCCAGCGCATCGAACGTCCGATTACTGTCGATCCGCCGTTTCAACTGATCGAGCTGCTGCTGCAGGCCTATGCGATTCATCATCCGCTGCTCGGACAGCCCGTCGACCAGTGAGAAGCTTTTGTGGTCGCCGGTTGGCAGTCGGCCGGCTTCGTTGCCGTAGCTGAATTCGCCGTATCGGAATGGGTTGTAGTTGACGCCGAGCCACGCTCCGCCGTGATAGCCGAAGCCGCCGTCGTTCATGTTGACGTTGGACAGTGATCCGTTCTGCGTCGGCCCGAGCAGATGCGCCGCGACGGCGCCCATCGACGGATGCCGCGGCGGTCGGTCGGCTCCGGTCGCTCCCAGCCGGCCGGTCAGCATCCAGTGAGCGGCGGCCCAGTGGTCTCCGTTGTTGTGTGAGAAGCTGCGGACGATCGTGCATTTGTCCATGACCCGAGCGTGCTCGGGCAACAGTTCGCAGACATCCAGACCCGGCAGCGTCGACGCGACTGGCGAGAACGCTCCTCGGTACTCAGCCGGAGCCAGCGGCTTCATATCGTACATGTCGAGCTGCGATGGTCCGCCATGCATCCAGACGAGGATCACGGACTTGCCTGTCTGTCCCGTCGAGTGTTCAGCTTTCAGCAGCCCAGGCAGACTCAGTCCCAGCGTACCCAGTGCTCCAATCTGCAGGAATTTCCGACGGGCAAGCCGGTCGCAGAAATCCTGAGATGCTGTTTGTTGTCCCTGAATCGTCAGCATCGTCGCCTCATCAGCCGTCAAGCTGCCTGGATGATCGCTCGCTCGCGAAACGCCTCAGACACCACATTGAATGTCGCGGCGGCGAATTATTCTCTCCGGGGATTCGTTCGGCAAAGATCACGTTTCACGTTGAGGCAAATCGTGACGCATCCAGCAGGCTGGTTCGCTTTGAACTGTCACACCGACGGCTGGCTGATTCCGAAAACTAAAGTTCGGACGTGTTTCTGACTGTGGCCAGCGGCAGCAGTGTCAGTCGTGGTCCTTGCGGCGCAGGATCAGCGTTGGGCATTCCGCATGGCGGATGATGCGTTCGGCGACGGAGCCCAGCAGGATGCGACGCAGTCCGTGGTGGCCGTGCGAGGGGATGACGATCAGGTCAGCGTTGTTCTCCGCAGCGTACTCGGCAACTGCCAGGCCGGGGTCGCCGATGCGGATGATCCTGGTCACGCCGTTAATCCCATGACGCTTCAGGAAGTCGGCCAGAAACTGCCCGGCTTTATCCCGGCGGGTATCGTCGTCGAGATCGCCGAAAAGAACTTCGGGAGCGTTATGCTCAATTGGCTGCAGTACGTGCAGGACGTGAACATCGGCCCCGCATTCGACCAGTTCCAGAGCGGTATGCACGGCATCGGCTGACGGTTCGGAAAAGTCGGTGGGGACCAGGACGGTCTTTTTGGGTAGCCAGCTCATGACACCTTCCTTTTTCGCGAGTATGCGTGAGCCATCTGAGTTCACATCCAGAAACGCGGTCTCGTGTCCAGTCCAGCGGGGGAGCGTCGACCCACTCGCCATCAACTGTGAGAAAAGCGAAAGCCATGCCACACTCCGACTGCTGTGCCCCCCCCCAGACAGTCGCGTGTCAACACGGCACAGTCGTGCGGATCAGCACGCGAGTTATAGCAGGCGGCATACAAAAGCGTCGTCAACCGTTTTTCGAAAACAATGATTTGGAGTGTTTCGAGTCGGTTCGTTTGGCCCGGCGATAGAAAAATTCGATCGCACCGATCAGCGTCAGTATGAGGATGATTCCGCCGAAACGAACAACCGGATGGTGCTTGTCGACGAAGTGGTTAATCAAGTCAGATCCGAGCCACATCACGCTGTTACCCAGCAGGCTGCCGAACAGAATCGCCAGGAAGATGCGCAGCCGCGTGACGCCCAGCATTCGGCCGAGGATCGTCCCACCCACGCTGCCCATGGCGGCAAGCGGAATGGCGACAAACAGCACCAGTCCCAGGAACGTTGTGCGACGAATCCAGGGGTGCGAGCGGATCAGGAAGCGGCCATCGGCGACGAATGCGGTCGCTCGTGACCCGAACCATGGCAGGTGAAATAGAAAGCCCGTATGGAAAATCAGCGTCACGGCGACAATCACATCGAGATATGTGACCATCACGAACAACTGCGGTGAGCTGAGACCGCCTGTCACTCGCGCCACTTCCGGATCGTGCCCCGCCAGGATGATGAAACGACCAAACAGAAACAGACCAGACAGCGCGGTCGTCAGCAGACGTTGAGTGAAGTCAGCTCCGGCAGCTACAAAAACTGTTACCAGCAGAGCGATGGTAATCAGCAGCGGTCCAGCCAGGGTTGCCCACCAGATCGCGCGATGCCGCAGCCATAGCCGCTCTTCGGCCTTGTCCAGCGAGGCGGTCAGCTCCGCGGCGTCGAGCTTGTCTTCGGGGTTGGTGAGGGATCCGCCAGACGGGTCCGGCATCAGGGTACTCCAGGCTGGTCAATCGGTCGCATTCCGCACTGCAGAGTCAGGCTGCCGTGTCGTGCAGACAGGGTTTGGCCGCGACCTCACTTGACCAGCAGGATCGGACACGAGCAGAGCAGCGAGACCTGATAACTGAGCGTGACGAGGCTCGCCGCTGGATTTGATTCGCGCAGCGGATGCGAACTCATGATGATCAGGTCAGAGGTGTGTTCGGCCGCGTACGCCACGATTTCGGGGGCTCGCTTGCCAAAGCGAATCTTCTCGTGGACCTCAATGCCGGCTTCGACAAAACGTTGGCCCATGGTTTCGAGTTCGCGTTTTCCCCGCTGCTTCAGCCGGCGGTAGAACTCGGTAACGTCCGGATCGGCGTCCAGGTCACCTTCGTCAATCGTCTCGATGACGTGCAGCAGAGTGACGGCGGCCTTGTTATTGACGGCGATTTCAAACGCGACATCCAGCGCCGCCCAGTTCTTCTCGGCAAAGTCGACTGGAACCAGAACGTTTTTGAATCGCGGTAACATGCTGTTTCTCCGTGCTCAAATGACGTTGTCCGAGACCTCTGACTGCCGACCCCGTACTCAAAATCGAGCAGATTGCGTACCGGGGAACTGCCGAACTGCCGCTGGAAGAGTGCTTAACTGTGTTCAGGTAACTGAGCGGCGGCGACCGTAGTATGCAGGAGATACTGCAGGATCGTCGCCTGTTTGAACTGTTCAGCGTCCTTAAAGAGGTAGTCGCTGGCCGAGCCGTGATGGAGGATCGCGCGCGTTGCCGGCGTCAGGTAAGCCGTCGTGGCCGAGCCCGTCAGGTCTGTCAGGAATTCCGAGAAGTTGGCGGCGGCGGATGACGACTTCCGATCGGCGAGGTAGTCGTAATTCATCCGGCTGTGATTGAGAAAGTAGATACGCTGTGGATTCCTGGCGATAAACCAGCAGACCGGGCCGCTGACGGCGACTCCCTCTGACTGCTCCTCGACCTCGTGCGGCGCACTGTGCAGGACGACGGGCGATTCGGGCGCGTAATGATGGGCGCCTTCGAGAGGCACGTATCCGACGCTGATGAATTCGAGATCCGGCCAGGCGATGAATCCCGAACGGGCGCCGCTGAGTCCGATGATCTCCAGGCCGTCGTCGAGACACGCGGCACGATGGATCGTCTCCGGATGATTGAGTTGCGGAACGTCGGACTGTGCGACCGCAGCAGCGGCAACGCCGAGCTGGCGAACTGCAGCGACGACGATTTCAGCCTGCTCGTTTGTCAGTCTGTCTGCGAGAAGTCCGGGCAGATGTGCGGCATGAATCTTCGCATCGACTCGATTCAACCCGAGCGATTCGCTGAGCACTGCAGCCATTGCCTCGATATCGTCACCGCGGCTGAACACGGCTACTCGAAAATCACCTCCGCGAGCTGTCGCTGACGGCGTGTCACTCATGTTTCGTTCCCTGCTTCCAAGGCTGCCCGACGCGCTGCGTGAACCTCTTGGCAAATGCGATGCCACGATGTTCGAATTCAGCGCCAAGCATAACCGGGTCTCAACGCGTCTGCGCGGGGAAGCTGAACACCCTTCTGAGGGCAAATGAAAGGCGGCGGTGCGGCTCTTTTCCGACGCGGCATTGAGTTTGCTCGCGGAATCTTTAGCTCAATCAACGATGTCTTTTATCGGGCGAACTGACGGGATGAGCACGCGGACCGCAATCCGGATCGACTCGCTGCAGAATCCGGCAATCTGGCCGGATCGTCCGGAGGCGGTGCGCATGATTGAAACTCATATTTCATGGGTCCTGCTGACACGCGACTTCGCCTGGAAGATCAAGAAGCCGGTACGGTTCGACTTTCTGGATTTTTCGACGCTCGCAAAGCGAAAGCACTTCTGCGAGGAAGAGCTGCGACTGAACCGGCGGACGGCGGCTGAACTGTATCTCGACGTTGTCCCGATCTCTGGCAATGGGGAGGCTCCAAGTATCGGCGGCGATGGCGAGCCGATCGAGTATGCGGTCAGAATGCACCGCTTTGATGACGAGAGACTGCTGTCGCGGATTGTCGTCGCGGGACGGCTTGAGCCTCTGCAGATTGACGCGCTGGCGGAACGCATCGCCGATTTCCATCTGTCGCTTCAGGCCGCCGAGACTGACTCGCCTTATGGCCGGGCAGACGGCATCCGGGGCGACGCGCTGGCGAATTTTGTTTCGATCGAGGAACACGCAGGTGACGAAGCAGCGTATTCGGGCGAGATTCGACACTTGCGGAAATGGACGCAGACAGAGGCTGAGCGACTGAGTGGTGTCTTTGAACAACGGCGAAACGGCGGCTTTATCCGCGAGTGCCACGGTGATCTGCATCTTGGGAATATCGTCGAACTCGACACCGGGCCGTGCCTGTTTGACTGTGTGGAATTCAATGCGGGCTTTCGCTGGAGTGACGTGATCAGCGAGATCGCGTTCCTCGTCATGGATCTCGAAGAGCACGGCGAGCCGCAGCTCGCGCGGCGGCTGCTCAATCGGTATCTTGAGCGGACTGGCGATTATGCGGGCCTCGCGGTCCTGCGGTTTTATCTGGTCTATCGAGCGATGGTGCGGGCAAAGGTCGACCTGATCCGGCTCAGCGGCGACATGCCGTCGGAATTGCAGCGCCGGACACTGCGCCGCGAATTTGGCATGTATCTGTCCGTTGCTGACCACGATGCCGAGCGATCACCCCCGGCTCTGCTGATCATGCACGGGCTTTCGGGCAGTGGGAAAACACACTTCGCCGAACAGATTCTCGAACGCAGCGCGGCAATTCGGATTCGGTCGGATGTTGAGCGGAAGCGGCTGTTCGGTCTGGACGAAACAGACCGTGTGACCGGAACAGCGGCGGCAGAGCTGTACTCGGCCGAGGCCAATGCCCGCACATACGACCGACTGATCGAGCTGGCACGAACAGTGATTGCGGCCGGGTTTCCAGTCGTTGTCGACGCGGCGTTCCTGTCGGCTGATAAGCGAGAACCGTTCCGGCAGCTCGCAGTGGAACTGCGCGTGCCGTTTCTGATCGTTGCGTGTTCGGCTCCGGACGACGTTCTGACGGCACGAGTTGCGGTGCGCGAACAGTCAGACCACGACGCTTCGGATGCGAACGTTGCTGTACTGCAGCAGCAACGACGTCGGGATACCGGAATCGAGCACGAACCATCGAGCCAGATTGTTGTTGTTGATACTTCAGACGAACGCAGCACCGCTGCCGGTCTGCAGCGAGTTCTGGAGAAGTTGTCGTGAGTTCCTCAGATGTGGCCGCGATCGCAGCCGCGTCAGCCCGTGGTTTCCGTCATCTGTTAAAGGAGAAGCGTTATGAAGAAGTCCGCTATTGCACTCGCCTGTCTGATCGCTGTTGTCGGCTTCTTTGCTGTCAGCGCTCAGGACCCGCAGCCGAAAGACCAGCCGAAACAGAAGGCTCCCAAAGAAGACCTGTCGGCCGTGATGAAGGAAAAGCTGCGTTTCGCTCACCAGATTCTGACCAGCCTGGCCCGCGAGGATTATCCGCAGCTTGAGGTCGCTGCGCAGGAGTTGGGGCGAATTGCTCGAGAAGAATGGGCGAACGAGCCGACCGATGAATACCGCACTCAACTGCAGGTCTTCTGGACGACACTGGAAGGCATTGAATCTGGGGCGCAGCGTAAACAGATCGACGAAGCGACGCTCGCTTACATGCAGATGACGCTGTCCTGCGTGAAGTGTCACAAACTGATCCGCAGGGAACAGCAACAGCAGTGAGGTATCAGCGGGAAACCGGGCGTGCGTAACGGTACTGCGGTGTCTGGCTGTGCTCGGGAGGATTTCAGCGGTTGGATGTCGCTGCGGGATTGACGATCAGCACTTTCGCACCGCGGACCGGTTTACGCTTGAGGTCGACGAGTGCCTGATTGGCGGCTTCGAGCGGGTAGGTCTCGACTTCCGGACGGATGGGGATCGCGGCGGCCAGTGGCAGGAACTCGCGGATGTCGAAGTGCGTGACGTTGGCGACCGTTTTGATTTCCCGCTCCATCCACAGATGCTCGTGGTAGCTCAGTCGAGTCAGCTCCTGGATGTCCTGGTTCTCTTTACGAATCGCGTTGATGACCAGACGGCCGTTGGGTGCCAGGCAGGCAAGCGCTTCAACAACCGGCTTCCACACGGGCGTTGTGTCAATGATGGCGTTGAGCAGTTCCGGCGGTCGGTCATCCGTATTGCCGGCCCAGACGGCGCCGAGTTGCCTGGCGAAGTCGCGGGCAGCGGCGTCGCGGGCGAACACGTAAACGGGCGAGTTCGGGAACCGCTGTCTGGCAAGCTGCAGAACGATATGCGCAGACCCGCCGAATCCCGTCAGGCCGAGCCGCTGGCCATCGCACAGGTTGGTCAGCTTGAGGGCTCGGTAACCGACCGCGCCGGCACACAGCAACGGCGCCGCCTCCGCATCGGAGAAGACCTCGGGAATCGGGTACGCGTAGGCTTCGGGAACGGTCATGAACTCGGCATAGCCACCGTTGACGTCTCGTCCGGTCGCTCGAAACTGCGGGCTGAGATTTTCGAACACGTCGCCGCTTGACGAGTGGATCCAGCCGACGCCGACGCGCTGCCCTTCGTGCAGCAGTGAGACGCCGCGGCCGAGCCGTTCGACGCGGCCGATGACTTCGTGGCCGGGTACGACAGGATAAGACGGCGGCGGTGTGCGGCCTTCAATTTCGTCCAGCTCAGTGTGACAGACGCCGCACACTGAGACGCGCAGTAACACTTCGCCGGTACTCGGTTCAGGGACGGGCAGATCAGCCAGTCGGAGAGGCTCGTCGCTCTCTGCTAGCGAGTGCATCCCGTAGAGCACCATCGCCTTCATTGCTTATTCCTTCAATTGCATTGCTGTTTTTCATCACCACAGTCGACAAAGCGTCTCAATTGGAGGCGACATTTGCGTGAGAACCGGGCACTGGGAATCAATCAGAATGAGCAGCACGCAAACGACAGGCCAGGGTTTCACCCTGCAAATGCAGTGCTTTGCAGCATCCGGGATACGAAGAACTCAATTTTCAAACGACAGTGGCGCCACTTTTGCTGACCGACTCCACTCAGCCTGCAGGAGAACTCCACTGGTGCGATAGCGCGCAAGTCGAACGAACAGTTTTGCTCGTTTTCGGATCGCATCTGCGGGCTTCTGCCACAGGCATCAATAAGACACGTTTCCGAAACTGCGAGAACTCTATGACGACGCTGGCGATGTCCGGTTTACGGACAACTCGGTCTTTGAGCCGTCCACGTCCCCATGTCCTGCCTGTCGAACAAGCGGCGGATGAATCTGCGGTTGTCCCAGGACCGAATCCGGATTGGCTCGCGTCCCGTGTACAGTCCGCGCTGCGCGAAACCGGCTACGGGGGACTGCACGCTGTGGAGGTTCTGGTTGAATCAGGCGCTGTCACTCTGAAGGGGATTGTGAGCTGCTATTACCACAAGCAGGTGGCGACGTCAGCCGTCATGCCGCTCGATGGCGTTGAGAGCCTCAACAATCAGCTCCGCGTAGCAAGGCTCTGCCAGCCATAGGCCTTTTCAATAGTGCCTTCAGAGCCCTGACGACTGTAGCCTGGGCGTCGAAATTGAGGGGTGACTGTCGCAGACGCTGGATGACCGCTTTTCAGGCACATTGAACCCTCTTGCGACCGACGTGTGGATCGGACCGATCCAGAAATGCGCGGCGAGACAGTTCCGGAATCGGCCGGATAAGGGCACGTACTGCACGCCACCACTCCGCTGGTGACGCTGGCTTGAGTCTTTCGTTGTGGCCACTCGGCCCTCGCTTCTGCTTAACCACTGCTTCCGACAGTGATACTGCGACCGGGAAGGGAATCGAGGCGACTGCTTTCAGCCAGTGGCCGGGTCGTGCCTGTGAGTCGCGGTCGGTCACGCATCGAGTGTTCGATTCGGCTTTCGATTCGGCACGCGTTCTGCTCAGAAATCAAGCCGTGGAGCCTTCAGGGCGACACTCAGACGTCTCGGTCGCACGGGGCGATTGAGGCGGCGTCTGATGGGTTCAGAATGGAGGAATTAGCCATGTCTACTCTCATTCGCCGAGGACCGCGTGGTCTTCAGAGTCTGTTTTCCGGGTATCCCTTTGGTGCGCTGAGTCGTGATATGGACGAGATGTTCAGACGCTTCAGTGAGGGCTGGGATGCGGAATGGCCGGTGACTGAGAGACTGCCATCGCTCGACCTCACGGAAAGCAACGGCACGCTCGAAGTCAAAATGGATGTGCCCGGCATGGCCGCCGAAGACATCGCGATCGAAGTTCGTGGCGACACGTTGACCATCAGCGGAAAGCACGAAGAAGAAAAGAAGGAAGAAGACAAAGAGAAGAAGTATCACCGGGTTGAACGCCGGAGCGGATCGTTCCAGCGCAGCGTGGCTCTGCCCTGCAGCGTTAAGGAGTCCGAAGTGGCGGCGGAATACAGGGATGGCGTGCTGACTGTCACGCTGCCGAAGGTGGAAACCGACAAGACGCATCGCGTCGCCATCAAGTCGTGACGGCGCATTCCCGCACCGGATCCGGGTGGTGTTGACCGGTTCCGGTGCCTGGGCTTTTTTGAAACGGTAACGCCGACGTCGCATCAGCAGCCGGCGTTGGGCACGTAATCAGCACTCTTCGCGCCGGGAGGCAATCATGTCGATTTACCGTTATGAAGTTGTGACGGCAGGAAACGTCGAAAGGGTTAACCAGTTGCTCGTGCGCGGCTGGAAGCCATCCCGCGAGATGCCGCTGGAAACGGCTGCCCGAGCAGGTGAGCTTCCGGCCGCTCTTGTCGTTCTTGAGCGTGCCGACACCGCGCCGATTGCTCCGACCGCCCAGCTCGCTGGCGGCATTCCGGTATCGCTGCTCAACGAGGTTCCGTTGCTTGACGGTCTGACTCATGAAGAGCTGGCCGAGCTGGCTGGCTGTGGAGAAATCCGACGTTACGCGGCGGATGATGTCATTTTTGAGCAGGGCAGTCAGAACGCGTGCCTGTGCATCATCCTGAACGGCGACATCGAGCTGCGGCTGCCGTCCGCAGGTGTTGGCGGGGCACACATCATGCAGATTGGTGAGCGGGACGTCTTCGGCGAAAGCTCGTTCTTCTCCGGAGGTTCGCACGCGGCCGAAGCAACCGCCGTCAATGATGTCGAGTTGCTCGCCATCCCACGAGCCGGCTTCGATGAACTTCTGCAGGCATCGCGTCCCGTCGCGTGGAAGATTGCAATGAACGCGGCTGGAATTCTGGGCGTCCGCCTGCAGGAAACCGACGACTGGCTGAGCGAACTGCTGCAGCAGGAAGAAGATGCGCGGATCGCTCAAAGCTGGCACCGTTTCCGCGAGAGTGCCGGCCGTGGCGGGTTCACAGCGCATCCCTTCTTCGGCACGTAAATCCATCGCAGTCCCGAGGCCGCGGCCCGGCTTTTCATTGCGTCCCTTTTGAAGGGCCGGGTTCGCGGTATCGGTTGGACTCATCATGCGAGGCCGCGCGGGCGTCGAGCAGGCTGCTGACCAGGAACAGGATCGCCGGTGAGGTGAAGACAAAGAACGCCACGCCCGTCGGAAAGTGGCCGCGGTCCGCAATGTGCCAGAGATAAAAGATCGCCAGGCTGCCGAGTGCGAGCAGCGCGCCTGCCGTCGGCCGGAAGAAGGCGAGTGCCAGCCCGATGATCACGCCGGCCGGGAAGAACGTCAGACCAAACCATTCGGACGGTGTCGGGCCGGGACCGCCGTCATCGGGGTTCATCAGATGCGCGATGACGAAATACAGCAGCGTGCCGACAGACAAGGCTCCAGCCAGCCGCGCCGACCAGCGAACAATTCCGCGAAAAACTCTTGCTTCACTCATCACTCGAATTCCTGACGCGTTCGGACTGCTGCGTCCGTTACCGGGGAAGACTTCGAGCTGAGAAGCGGAATCGGCTGCGGGTTATCACGCGCGATCAGATTCTCGAAAGCAGATCCACTTTCTGAGTTCGACCGCCGCAAACACAACAGTGCTGAGCACGAAGCAGCATGCCAGTTCGGACATGCTCAGGGACTGCGTGTGAAACAGAGTCTGCAGCGGCGGAAGGTAGATCACGGCCAGTTGCAGTCCGAACGTCAGCAGCACAGCGGCGACGAGAGCCGGATTCGAGAAGAGACCAATCCGGAAGAGCAGGTTGCGGTCGGAGCGAGTCGCCAGAACGTTACCCATCTGCGAAAGCGTCAGCACGGTAAAGACGATGGTCTGTTGCCGGTTGCTGATCGAAACGTCGTCCGCTCTGTGGAACAATGAGCCGGCCAGCAGCGAGACGCCGCCCATCAGCAGTCCGATCCAGACAATATCGGTCGCCATCCCGCGTCCCAGCACGTGCTCGTTCGGCGGACGCGGTGGACGGCGCATGGTGTCCCGCTCGCCGGGTTCAACAGCCAGAGCCAGTCCTGGCAGACCGTCTGTCACCAGATTCACCCACAGGATCTGTAGCGGGCGCAGAGGCAGCGGCATCCCGAACAGCGGTCCGAACAGCATGACGCAGATTTCGCCCGCGTTGCTGGTCATTGTGTAGCGAACGAACTTGCGGATGTTGTCATAAACGACGCGGCCCTCCTCGACGGCATTGACGATCGTCGCGAAGTTGTCGTCAAGCAGGACCATTTCGGAAGCTTCTTTCGAAACGTCCGTCCCGGTGATCCCCATCGCCACGCCGACGTGTGCCTGCCGCAGTGCGGGAGCGTCGTTGACGCCGTCACCCGTCATTGCGACGACCTGCCCGTTTGCCTGCAGAGCCTGCACGATGTGCAGCTTGTCCGCCGGCGCAACTCGCGAGTAAACAACGACGTGCTCGACTCCGTCCCGCAGATCTGCCGGCGTTTGCGCAGTCAGCTCGCGACCGGTCAGAACACTTGGGCCTGCTGTGGAGCCATCGTTATCTGACGTCGTAATGCCGAGTTCTCTGGCGATCTGCAGCGCCGTCAGCGGATGGTCGCCCGTGATCATGATCGGTCGAATGCCTGCCGTGCGGCAGCGGGCGACGGCGTTCCGAACTTCAGGTCGCGGCGGATCGATCAGCGCCATCAGGCCGAGAAAGATCAACTGCTGCTCGACATCACCTTCGTGACCGGCAGCGGGCACTTCGTCCAGAGGTCGAAACGCAAAGGCGAGCACGCGCATCCCCTGCCCCGCCAGTTCGTCACCTGCTGCATTGATCTTTTCCCTCCAGTGGTCGTCGAGCGTGCGAACGTCGTCGTCGACCCAGACGTCGCTGCAGATGTCGAGCAGGCTGCCGGGTGCTCCTTTGCAGAGCGCAATTGCATCCGACTCGTCGAGTTCGAGCAGCGGTGCTGCTGCACGTTCCGTCGTTGAAAGTCTGCCGTCACCGCGAGTTGTCACAGCCGAGCCTGCTGTGCGGTGAATTGTTGTCATCCGTTTGCGGGCTGAGTCGAACGGCACCTCCGCAACGCGCGGCAGCAATTGTCTCAGCGTCGTCAGTTCAAGCCCGGCTGAAGCTGCCGCAACGACCAGTGCGGATTCAGTCGGTTCGCCGCTTACGGTGGGAACTCCGTCACGTTCAGCGTCGCCAGTCAGCTCGGCATCGTTGCACAGACTTCCGGTCAACAGCAGCAGCGACAGGGTCGAACTGTCTGCGATCGCTGTCTGTGTTGTCGTATCGAATTGAAACTGACCATCGGACTCCGTTGGCACGTTGGGCAGGTCGAGCCGCGTGCCTGCGACATCGAGTACCGTCACGGTCATTCGATTCTGTGTCAGTGTGCCCGTTTTGTCCGTGCAGATGACAGTGACCGAACCGAGCGTTTCGACTGCCGGCAGTTTGCGAATGAGGGCGTGGCGCTGAAACATTCGCCGCGCACCGAGTGCCAGCGCGACGGTGGCGACGGCAGGCAGCCCCTCGGGGACAACGGCGACGGCGAGGCTGAGCGCCGTCATCAGCATTAGCTTCGGAGCCTCACCGCGTGCAACGCCGAGTACAAAGACAACCGCGACAATCGCAATCGCAGCAACGGCCAGCGAACGGCCCAACTGCCCGAGCCGTTTCTGCAGAGGTGTCTGCTCCGGGACAACGCGATGCAGCGAGTCAGCGATCCGACCGAGTTGCGTCGACATCCCCGTCGCGACGACAACTGCGGTTCCGCGTCCATACGTCACCGATGTCCCCATCCATAGCATGTTGGACCGGTCGCCCAGCGGAGCCTGCCTGTCGGTCAACGCGGCTGTCTGCTTTTCGACGGAATCAGACTCGCCGGTCAGCGCTGCCTCCTGCGTCCTTAGATTCGATGCCATCAGCAGGCGGCAGTCAGCGGGGACCGAGTTGCCGGCTTCCACCAGAATCACGTCGCCTGGAACCAGCAGCGTCGACGCGATTTCGGACACGGATCCGTCGCGTTTCACTCGCACCCGCGGAACGCTGAGTTTTTTCAGCGCCGCGAGCGCTCGCTCGGCACGGTAATCCTGCCCGAAGCCGAGCACTGCATTCAGCACGATGATGCAGACGATGGCGATCGCGTCGCGCACCTCGCCCAGCATGGCTGAGACGCCAGCGGCGGCGACGAGCAGAAGTATCATCGAGCTGGCAAACTGCTCCCACAGGATCCGCCACGGACTGCGACCACCTGCGTCGATCAGTTCATTCGGCCCGGAACGCTGCAGCCTCTCGCGCACCTGCAGTTTTGACAGGCCACGATCGCTGTCCGTGTGCATCTCGGCCAGCGTCTGGAGCGCATCCTGGCAGTGCCAGTTCGTTTGCGGATGTTCGGGCATTGAGAGGTCGATCGTGAGGTGTCGGACCAGCAGCTCAGCCTTCCGCGGCAGCCGCCGTATGACCGTTATCCGAAATGCAGGCTTCGAGTTCCGCGACCACGTCTTCAGGCGAGTCAAGTACGACGAAACGACTGAGGTCGGTTTCCGAAATGCAGCCGTGAGCGTACATCGTCGAGCGTAGCCAGCTCACCAGCGGATTCCAGTAGTCGCTGCCGATCAGGATGACTGGAAAGCCTGCCAGCCGTTCGGTCTGAATCAGCGTGAGCGCTTCAAACAGCTCGTCCATTGTGCCGTAGCCACCCGCGAAAATCAGAAAGGCCCGGGCATACTTGGCAAACAGCATCTTTCGCACAAAGAAGTATCGGCACGTGTAGCTGACATCGCAGTACGGATTGAGATGCTGTTCATGGGGCAGGTCGATGTTTAATCCGATTGAGAGTGTGCCGGCGTCACGAGCGCCGCGGTTCGCAGCTTCCATCACGCCCGGCCCGCCTCCGGTAATGGTTACGAAACCGCATTCACCGAGCCGGCGACAGGTCTCAC
Source organism: bacterium (assembly GCA_016124895.1). Lineage (GTDB taxonomy): Bacteria > Planctomycetota > Planctomycetia > Planctomycetales > Planctomycetaceae > JAPOLP01. Next base: position 80,434 of record WGMU01000019.1, on the reverse strand, counting down.
GCGCCAGTGCGTAAACGGGATCGCTATCGGGCAGTCGCGCACTGCCAAACACGGCGATTGAACGGCGTCTTCCCTCCAGCGCGCGAGCCATCACTTCGATGCCCTGAATCGTGTCGCTCTGCATCCGAAAGACCCGCCACGGGTCCTGATAGAGGAAGTCCGTCCCCGGCCGTGCCGTGCTGTCGAGAAACTCGAAATCGTGTCGGGAAACCGGCAGCGTCACGGGCGTTGCCGGTGTTGGGATTTCGGCTGCGGGTTTCGGTTCCGCGACGAGAACCGTTCGCTTCACCGGTTCATCTGCGAGGTCGATCGAATTGCCATACTCAGGCACTGTCGCTTCCCAGCCGAGCCGGTCGCGAATGGTCCGCGCCAGTGCCAGCGAGGATTCTTCTTCACCGTGTGTCAGAAACAGACGGCGCGGCGGCGATTCAAAATGACTCAGCCACTCGACCAGACCGTTCCGATCCGCGTGTGCCGACAGACCGTCAATCCGTTCGATCTTCGCATAGACGCGGAGCGACCGGCCGTGAATCCGCACTTCGCGTTCGCCGTCGAGAATGCGACGCCCCAGCGTCCCTTTTGCCTGATGCCCGACGAAGACGATCGTCGATTCATCACGGCCGATATTCAGCCGCAGATGATGCTTGATCCGGCCAGCGTTACACATCCCCGCCGGTGCCATAATGATGCACGGGGTGATGATCCGGTTGATCTCCATCGACTCTTCCGTCGACCGTGTGATCCGCAATCCCGGAAACTGCAGCGGGGGCTCGTGCGACTGAATCAGTTCCCGCGTTTCGTCGTCGAGCCAGTTTCGATGCTTGCGGAAGATGGCCGTCACGTCGGACGCCATCGGACTGTCCAGGAAGACCGGGATGTCCGGGATCCGGTTGGCATGGACCAGGCGGCTCACGTAGTACATCAGCTCCTGTGCGCGTTCGACGGCGAAGACGGGGATCACAACGTTGCCACCGCGGGCGACGGTATCGGTGACGATTTTTTCCAGTTGCGTTTCGATGTCGCCGTTGTGCTCGTGCTCGCGGTCGCCGTATGTCGACTCCATGACGACATAATCGGCGTACCGGAAGTACGACGGATCATGAATCAGCGGCTTATCCCGCTGGCCGATATCGCCCGAGAAAACAATCGTCCGTCTCTCACCGCCTTCAGTCACTGCGATTTCGATCATCGCCGAACCAAGAATATGTCCGGCGTCGTACCAGGTCGCTGTGATGCCTTTGGCCACGTGGACCGGTTCGAGATAATCAACACCCTCAAACAGCGGCAGTGCCTTAACGACGTCGTCAGTCGTGTACAGTGGCACTTCCGGATGCCGGCCGCGACGCCCTTCACGATGATGCCGTCGCTGCTTGTAGTGCGCATCTTCTTCCTGAATCTTTGCGGAATCGCGGAGCATGACGTCGGCCAGCTCGACGGTCGGATGCGTCGCATAGATCGTGCTCTTGAAGCCGTCCTTCACGAACTTCGGCACCAGACCCAGATGGTCGATATGAGCGTGCGTGATCAGCAGCGCGTCGAACGACTTCGGGTCGATCGAGCACGGCTCCCAGTTGCGATCGAGAAACGCCCGCTCCTGGACGAGCCCGCAGTCGACCATTACGCGCGAACCGTTCGCTTCCAGACAGTATCGCGAGCCGGTCACCTGGCGGTTTGCACCCAGAAAAGTCAGTCTCATCGCGACTCCGAATCTCGTTAGAAGCTCCGCGAAGGAAAGAGAGTGGCGGCCTTCTGTTGCCGGTGTTTGTTGCTCAGCCAGATCACCTGGGCTGATACCCTCCGGACCAGAACTCGATCTCGTGCCGGAATGCGTAGCTCAAGGACCGCGACTCTCACAGTTCTGCCCTGACAACGCAAGGTTTGTGCCCGCGTCTCCGGAACGAGAGTATCCTTTCCCTGGAATTGCTCGTTCGGAAAGGACGGGTAACGGCATTGTTCGGCAATATCGAACGACGCGTCTGTTGTTTTCTGCGTACTGGATCGCACATTGTGATCCAGCCGTCGCGAAATCCCGGCATCGCGAAGCACGGCACACAGCTTGCTCGTCTGACCCTCCGGATGAAAAAGTGAAGCTCTGACGTTTTCTCAGAGGAGTCGCTGACCATGAAACGGTTTCGGAAGATTCTTGTGGGGGTTGACCTGTGTTCGGAATCGGGCGCGATCTGCGCGGAGCTTTCGGCGAGTACGCGGTCGGCGATTGAGAAGGCGCGGTGGGTTGCCGGTCATACTTCAGCGAGCGTCACGTTCTGTGCGTCGCTGATGTCGTGTCTTGATCTGAATGCAGACGCCCGGCACCTTGCCGAAATGCAGCGTTACACCGAGTTACTCGACGCCATGTACGAACAGGCGGAGCAGCGTCTGGCAACCCTGACCGACGAGACGCGGCAGGCGGGAATTGACACCAACTGGATTCAGACGACCGGAACGCCGTGGATGGAGCTGCTGCGTGAGGCCGTCTTCGGAAACTATGATCTCGTTCTGGTCGGCAGTCATCGTCGGCACGTTCTCGGCCGGGTTCTGCTTGGAAATACGGGGAGACGCCTGTTGCGCAAGTGCCCGTGCCCCGTCTGGGTCACGTCGCCCGTCGAGGACGGTATGGTTCGGCGGATTCTTGTGCCGACGGATTTCTCACCAACCGCCGACGAAGCAGTCCGGCTCGGCGACCAGCTCGCTCAGCAGTTACAGGCGGAGCTGCATATTCTCCACGTGATCGAGTACCACTATGAGTCCGAACTGCGCGACCTGATCATTCCAGTCAACGATCTCGAACAGTATCGCTCGAAGGTTCATGCCGATGCTGAGCGCGAACTGAACGACACTCTGACCCGCCTGCAGCTCGACTCGTCGATCGATTCGGGGCGTCGTCACATCGCAGCCGGCTCACCGCATCAGTTGATCCACAACACTGTCGACAAACTGTCGATCGATCTGGTCGTGATGGGGACGCAGGCCCGTTCGGGCATCAGTGGCATCCTGCTCGGCAATACCGCCGAACGAGTGCTCGCCCATCTGACCTGCTCCGTTCTCGCCATTAAGCCTGAAGGCTTTGTCTGTCCGGTCGAGTTTCCTGCAGCGAGCGACAGTCAGGAAACGCCGTCGGTTTGACAGCGAGCAGTGTGCCGTCCGAGTGGTCATGCGCTGCGAAGTACACATCCCAGCGATAAATGATTGGAAATCGGAGTGGCCGTGGTTGGAGCGAGGCACGAGCGAAACCCCGGGGCTTCCTTCGCGGGTTTCGCCCAGCGCCGGCCACCCAATGAGCGACCCTGATTGCGCTGGATGTGTACGAAATGCAACTCACAGCGAGTGACGGTTTGTCTGAACGTCTCAACCCAACCGGTCGGACGTCTGCGCAACTCCGGCCCTCGGGAGTAGCCGCCTGCCGTCACGCGTACTCTTCCGGCCGAATCTCGAAGCGTTCGAGCAGACGGTAGAGTTTGCGGCGGTGGATGCCGAGTGCCCGTGCGGCTCGAGCCTTGTTTCCCTCGTGCGAATGCAGCACCTGCAGGACATGCGCCCGCTCCAGGTCTTCGAGCTTTTCGGAGCTGGAAAACATCTTCGCGGCGGGCATGATCCGTTCGCAGTTGCCAGTGACTTCGGTCGGCAGGTCGCAGATCTGCACGCAGCCGTCCTCGGCCAGAATTGTCGCCCGTTCGATCACGTTGATGAGCTGTCGGACGTTGCCTGGCCAGTGATAGGCCCGCATGGCGTTCTTCGCTTCCGGACTGATTGTCCAGTCCTTACCGAGGAAGTGATCGATCAGAAGATCGACGTCGCCCTCGCGTTCCCGCAGCGGGGCCAGTTCAATCGTCAGCACATTGATGCGGTAATACAGGTCTTCGCGGAACTTGCCTCCCGCCGCCATCTCGCCGAGGTTGCGATTCGTCGCTGCGATCAGACGCACGTTGACACGACGTTCCTTATGTGAACCGACTCGCCGCAGGGAGCCGTCTTCCAGAACACGAAGCAGCTTTGGCTGGAGGCCGAGCGGCATCTCGCCGATTTCGTCGATGAAAATCGTGCCGCCGTCTGCAACCTCGAACAGGCCGGGCTTTGTCGCCGTTGCTCCCGTGAACGAACCCTTTTCGTGACCGAACAGTTCACTTTCGACAAGCTGTTCCGGCAGCGCAGCACAGTTAATCGTGACGAAAGGACGATCGGCTCGCAGGCTGCAGACCTGCAGGCCACGGGCGACAAGTTCCTTGCCGGTCCCGCTTTCACCCTGAATCAGAATCGCTTTGTCGGTCGGTCCTGCCCGTTCGATCAGCCGCTGCACCTGCAACATCGGCGGAGACTGGCCGATCATCCGCACCGGCGGTCGTGTTCGCTCAATGACGGCCTTAAGCTGCTGGTTTTCCTTCTGCAGACATCCGCGTTCAAAGGCCAGCCGGCAGCGTTTTTCCAGCTCGGGCAGAGGAAACGGTTTCGACAGATAATCGTACGCGCCGAGTTTCATTGCCTGGACAGCAGTGTCGACTGACGCCTGCCCGGTCAGCATCAGGACCTGCATTTCGATCTGGTCGCCCTGCAACCGGTCGAGCAACTCCAGACCGTTCATTCCGGGCATATTCAGGTCGACGACGGCGACGTCAAAATGTTTCGTCTGACAAAGCTGCAGTGCCACGTGCGCGTCACTGGCTTCAGTGACTTTGTGCCCCTTGCGGGACATCCACAATGCGCACGTCTCGCGAAATTCGTCATCGTCTTCGACGAGCAGCAGGTTGATGGGTTTTTCAGCGGGTGTAGTCATCGGTGATCCAAGGCCTGGTTCCATCATCAACTCGCTGCATATTAAGCAAATGCTTCTTCGGCCGTGATGATCGCGCGGGCAATTTCGACGAGTTTCTGATTGCGGTCGTTCGACAGTTTCTGCAGCCGCTTGAAGGCGTCACTTTCGGACAGGCCGCTGCGGTCCATCAGTATCCCTTTTGCACGTTCGATCTGCTTGCGGTCTTCCAGCGCCTGTCGCAGATCGTCCGCCTGTTGCTGCAGTGCCTGCATCTCGCGGAACCGCTGCCGGGCGAGCTTGATCGCTGGTTCGAGATCAGAAGCCCGGACTGGCTTGACGAGATAAGCGAGCACGCACTCCTGCTGCGCCCGCTGGATGAACTCGTCGTCATGAAACCCCGAGACGACAATCGCGGGCACCGGACGGCCCAGCCGTGTGATTTCACGCAGCGCTTCGAGCCCGTCAAGTTCAGGCATCCGGATATCGGTCACGATCAGGTCCGGCATTTCTGCGGCACACGCCTCAACAAGTTCACGGCCCGTGCTGGCGACGGCCGTTACAGTGTGTCCCAGACCGGACAGGATCGACCGGTAGAAGTCGCGCATGTCGACTTCGTCATCGGCCACGACGATTTTGAGAGGTTCACCCATAACGTACTGTCACTGCTCACTGCGACACATTGCCTGCGTCCGGCACTGCGCAGCGACCTGCGCTGCGGACTCAATTCTGTCGGCCGGACCGAAAGCAAAGAATGTGCCACGCTGGCAGTCCTGCGGGCCGGCACCCCATGCTGCAGAAGCCGGCTCAAATCTGTGCGATAACGGGCACACAGGCGCGCGGCACTGCACTGCACAACGCAATGCGATCCGTTTTTCGTGTTGACCTGCTTCGAGAACGTGTCATAGCTTGCCGCCCGACGCCAGGTCGGCGTCATGAATCCGGGTGACGAATGCCCTTCGGAGTGGTCTGTGAACCGCACCGGAGGGCTTTTTTTGTGCCCGTTCGAGATGGAGTTCTCCTGATGAAACGCTGCCTGTCGAATGGATTCATTGTCGCGTATCTCAGCGTCCTGCTGTTCGGAGTCGTGACGCATGCTCTGCAGTACCATGCTCACCGTCATCCGCTGACCTATTACATCGTGTGGGACATGTTCTGCGGCTGGAGTGCCTGGGAGCAGCGGACACATATCGTCGGCGAAGGCGAAAGCGGGACGCTCTATGAACTGGCGCCCGGTCCGTGGGGCGAGTACCACCCATACGGCGACATCCCGCGTCAGCACTACGACCCGTTCTTCAACCATGCAGTGCGACAGGGCATCAATGTGCTGAAGCATACACGGCACGAACCGATCAGCCGGATCCTCGTGTACGAAGAAGTCTGGCCGAAGAAGTGCAACCTGCCCGAGCCACTGCGACAGAGACTGTGCCCGGTCCCGCAGGATCCTGCTTCGCAGTTTCAACTCCGCTGGGTCTGCGACGGAGAGGGCACAGTGCAGCAGCGATATGTCTCGTGGTTTGACATTCAGGCTCAGCAGGCCGTGTCAAACAATCCGCGGCTGCAACGCGAAGTGACTCCGTCAAAGCAGCAGGTCATCCTGGCGTCAGGAATGCAGGGACAGAACAGCGCGGCGGAACTGCGGTCGGCAAACTGAAGACCACCCGAACGTTTCAGATGCGATAGATTTACAGACAATCTCAGCGAGTAGAAACATGGACGTTTCTTCGATCACCAGTCGTCGCTCCCTTCGTGTGTCGGTGCGTGAATTCTTTTATCAGGAGCAGGTGCCTTACGGGCCGGCGCTGTTGAGGATCACGCTGCCTCTGGTCCTGCTGGAGACGCTGCTGCCGCGCTGGATCCACGCGCGCGAACTGTTCTCGGCAGACGGCGCCGCGGCTCCTCTGGCGATCAATTACAACCTGCCGGGCTTTCCACCGGAGCCGAGTGGCACGCTGGCGGTCGCCATGATGACGGCTCTGATCGTCGCCCTGATGTCCGCCAGCATCGGCTGGCTGACGCGGCCGTCGCTGCTGATTGCCTGCGGTCTTTACACGTATCTCACGCTGCTTGACTGCGTGAGCACGATGACGAAGTACTCAGTCATCTCATCGCACATGCTGCTGCTGCTGAGTCTCTCGCAGTGTGGTTCGATCTGGTCTGTCGACGCCTGGCGGAAACGTCGCAGTCACAGCCACTCAATGACAGGAATCCCGCAGCTTCCGCAGGCATACCCGATCTGGCCGCAGCGTCTGATTCAGCTCTTCATCGCTCTGGTCTACTTCGGTGCGGCTTGTACTAAGATGCACACAGACGCGTACTTCACCAGCGACCAGTTGCGCTACTGGCTGATGACGAACGTCAATAACGACAACCCGGCGGGTGAACTGCTGTCGTTTTATCCGGCAGTGGTCATCGCCATGGCGAACTTCGCCATCGTCTGGCAGATCGTTTTCGTGTTCATCATCTGGAAACCCGTCGTGCGCTGGGTCATGCTCGCGATTGGCGTCATGTTTCATGCTTCAACGACACCTTTGCTTGGCCTGTACGTGTTCCCCCAAGTCATGATTTCCAGCTATTTGTCATACGTGGAAGAAGGCCACTTCCTGCGTGTCCGTGGCTTCGCCCGTCAGTTCTGGAGCGAATTACCGGTGCGTCTGGACAGCAGCCGACTGGCGGCAACCGTTGAGCGACTGCAGCCACGTTTCCGTGTGCCTGCCGCCGCAGCGTCAGGTGTCGTGTGGATCGGTATTCTGCTGACGGCGACGCTTGCCGGCGTTGCGGCCGAGTCATTCTGTGACCCGTACGGCCTCCGTCGTGCCGAAGGTCCGTTTCCGTTAAAGCAGCTTGATCCCCAGCTTGCCGAACGGCTGATGAGTCCCAACTCGCCGATCCTCTTCAGTGATCGACTGCTGAGTTTCGATGTCGGCTTGGACATGCTCGGTGGTGTACTGCTCACAACGCAGAGGACGGTTCATCGCGGTCAGCCGTTCTTTGTGCAGGCCAGCATGGCGCCGCCGCATGAAGACGTCTGGCTGAACTGTCAGCTTCTCGATTCCAACCGGCAACTGCTGCACGAAGTCGGGCAGATCGTCTCACGGGAGCACTTGCGGGCGGACTGGCAGTACAACATTCCAACGGAATTTCCGCCTGGACAGTACAGCCTCGTGCTGCAGCACCAGGGAGAAGCGGTCGCCGAGCGAGTGATCGGCGTCGAGTGACTTCTTCGAGAGACCTTGATGCCTGTCACTTCGTCTCGCTGACGGCCCACAGCAACGCGTTCTTCAACAGACGCTGGAATGCGGGCTGCTCGAAATCGCCGACGTGGCCCAGTGACGTATAAAACGCGCGGCCTCCGAACCTGGTTCTGTTTGTCCAGGCAATTGGTTCGGCGGCTTTGCCAGGAATCGCTCCCAGCAGCAGCGGCGTTGTCGAATCCGCCAGCGGGCTGACGACGTACAGCGAACCGATTCCCCGTAATGACTTGACGTCGACACCTGCGAGAATCGGATGTTCTGTCGCACCGTCAGCGATTGCTGGCGTCACCTGCGGCCCGTTGCCGTAGTGGTTCGAGTAGCTGCCGCCGAAAATATCCGCGTCCCAGGATTCCCACCCGACGAGCCCCTCCGGCGGAGTTTTGCCGCGCAGCGAAAATGCGTGATTCGCCGTGCGGATACCGACGATTGGTTTGCCGGCTGCGAGGTACTTTTTCACGACGGCCATCTGCGCGGGAGGCAGAACGCGGCGGCGGACACTGAGCAGCAGAACGTCCGCGTCGGCGAGTACATTGATGCCTGGCAGGTCGTTACGTTCGCTTTCGTTGGCGAAAACATAACTGACCCGGAAGTCGTGGCCGAGTTGTGCCAGGGCGAATTTCGGCAGCGACTCGTTGGTGAGGTACTCCTGTTCGGCCATCACGATGAGGCAGTCGGGGCGCTCGTCGTGCGCGAACCGGAACGGTTTGCCTCCAAGCAGTTGGTCGCTGGTGACCGTTGGGCAGACCCACTTTTCAATATGAGCGACGATCAGGTCCGTTCCCGTGAAGTGACTCACGAACGGCCGCTTCTGCGGATTGTACATCGTGTCCGTCATGTCGCGCATCAGGACGACGTTCTTCCCGTTCTTTGAAAGCTGACGCAGGCCGAACGGTCGGCCAAGCACGCACATGTTTGTGTGGACGCCGACGAGGATCACGTTCTGACGTCCGTACTTTTCGAGAACGCTCCAGATCTCTTCGCCGTTGTCGCTGATGAAGTCGTGCTCGGAATCGATTGTCAGCAGGTCGGTCTGTGACTTCCAGGGAGCCTTCGGATTGCGGCCCATCGCGGCGAGTTTCTTTGCCCAGTCAGCGTGCTCCTGGGGATCGTCGTCCTCGCCGCCGTCTGTCTGATCGATCGGGTATTCGCCCTGCTCTTCTGCCGGAATCTGATAACACCACTTGCCGATCTCGTTCGGCAGATTCTCTGATCGCGTCGTCGTCTGAGCACGCTTGCGCGCCGGGTGATCTTTGTAGGTCTCCATGCAACTGCTGGGTGCGTGAATGATGATTGCTCCACGCCGCCGTGCTTCGTTCAGCACCTGATTCATTCGCGGAGCCATTTCTGCTCCCCGGCGCGTTGCATTCAGACAGTGATGCAGATCCCACATGTCGCAGACAATGACTGCTGTCTGGTTGCCAGGCCAGGTTTCGTCGCGGGTTACTGTGTGGAATCGACCACTCTGCGGAGCCGTGGGCACCTGTGACCGCAAGCTGAGTTTCAGATCGCCGGCTTCGACATCGAGCGGCACTGTAGAGGCCAGAACGAACAGCGCGAGAAGGCAACGTGCGGCAGTAAGTCGACGGAGCATGAGAGCACCTCACGAATGCAGGTCGGGTGACTTTGAGGGCCAGGAAGAGAATCCTGGTTCGGTCGTGCCGTCTCGACAAGCAGGTGGCCCGCTCGATGAGTATCATCACTGCTCTGCCTGAGCCGCTGTGACGAGGGCCGAGCGAATTCGTCAGTCTCGGAGGAAAACCAACCGATGCGCGGTTTCCTGGTTCTGATTCTGCTCCTGCTGCTGAACGGCGTGCCGGACGCTGCCGCGCAGGATGCCCCCGTCGTGCCGCCGAAACGTGGCGTCTCGCAGGTCATTCGACTCTTCGATGGCGAGACGCTGACCGGCTGGGTCGGGCACGAAAAGTTCTGGTCAGTCGAGGACGGTGAGATCGTCGGGCGGAACACCGACGAAGTTCCGGTCAGTACATACCTGCTGACCGCAGGGAGTTTCAGCGACTTCCGGCTGACGTTTGAGACGAAGCTCGTTACCTCTGAGATGCACTCGGGGATTGCACTTTGGGGCCGCGTCGCGCCGGAACACGGTGACGAGTTCACTTATGCCGGTCATCTGGTGATGTTTCCGTCGAATTACGGCTTCTGGGATTTGTACGGCCGCAATTCCATTCATCAGAACGAGGAAAAAGCCAAAGCGGCCGGGAAGCAGCACGACTGGAATCACATCGAGATTCTGGCGCAGGGCAACCGAATCCGCTTCGTACTGAATGGCGAGTTGATCTCGGACTGGCGCGAGCCCGAGCCGGAACGCATCCAGGAGGGACCGATCGGACTGCAACTGCACTCGAACAAGGTTCCGCAGGAAGTCCGCTTCCGCAAGCTGATGCTCGAAACATTTCCCGAAGACCGGCTGGTCACGCTGAACGAGGCCGCCGCGACGGCACTGCAAACGCCGACGATCCTGCCGATCGACGTGCCTCCGAACGAGCCTGTCGAATGGACTCAGTACCGCGAGGCCGCCGTGCCGGATTCGCTGTTTGCAAAGGTCTATCCCGACAAGCCATTCAAGCCTGCCGGTCTGGGAGCGGACGAGGGGCCGGCGTTCTACGCGATGCTGCACAAGGCCGCGCAGACGGACGACCTGGTGGTCCGGCAGTCAGCCGCAGAATTTCTCAGGCAGCGCATGGCCAACGGGCTCGACGGGAAATTCCGAGAACGGGCTCCGTCAGTGTTTCCCGCGTTCTATGACATGACTTCAGAGCCCGCTCTCTGGCAGGGGCGGACCGTCGTGCTGAAAGGCCATGTCCGGAAACTTGTCCGTGTCCCAGCCGGCGAAAACGCATACGGCATCAAGGAGTACTGGGAGGCGTGGCTGTACTCCGAACAGGCGCGCAACAACCCGTTTCTGATTGTCAGCCTTGAACGCGATGAGCGAATGCAGCCCGGTGCCGAAGTGCTGATCGACAATGTGTCCGTTGCGGGCTGGTTCTTCAAACTTTACGGCTATCAGGCACAGGAAAACGGTTGGGCCGCGCCGATGGTGATCACAAAACGGCTCCGCTATCGGCCTGTCATGGAACCGCGTGGTCTGTTGAGCGGCGGGATTGACCCGCGACTGCTCGCGATTGTGCTGACACTGGCGGCGCTGGGCTGTTGGTACGCGTTTCGATTGTGGGCGCGTCTGCGGATTGAAGATCGTGAACGTTCGGAGCTGCGGTCGCTTGTTGAACTGAACGATCCGACGCCGACGTTCGACAACGTGGTTGATAATGGCGGCGTGCTGTTTCCATCTGAGGATGCCGCCGGCAATGGCGAGACGTCTGCGGGTGACTTGCTCCCCTCCAACGAAAACAAGACGACCAGTCAGGAAGACTGATCGTCTTGTTTGTTCGATCACGTTTTCAGATGCCCACAGCCCGCGAACAATCCGCGTCGCGGTTGTGCCGCAGGTGTCGTCAACGCCGCAGAGAGTCCTGGCTGATTGAACCGTCGAAAGTCTGTAGACGGAATTCAGACGGTCCCGTCACTCGCCAGCATCTGCGTCAGTGCCAGGGAACAACAACACCCGCCCGGAAACCAGACGGGTGCTGAAAATCGTCAGCTCCACTGTCTTAGTGGCAGCAGGAGTTGCAGGTGTTGCAGCAGCCGAGCTTCGGCAGCTCAAGCTTCGGCAGGCAAAGCTTCGGCAGGTTCAGCTTCGGCATACAGAGCTTCGGCATGTTCAGCTTCGGCATGCAGAGCCGCTTTTCGCAGCAACTGACACGTGATTCGCAGCAGCCGGCCTTCGGAGCACAAGCCGGAGCACACGGAGCGGCACAGGAGGCCGCTTTCGGAGCACAGGCTGGAGCACACGGAGCGGCACAGGAGGCCGCTTTCGGAGCACAGGCCGGGGCACACGGAGCGGCACAGGAGGCCGCTTTCGGAGCACAGGCCGGAGCACAAGGTGCGGCACAGGAGGCCGCTTTCGGCGCACAGGCCGGAGCACATGGAGCGGCACAGGAGGCCGCTTTCGGCGCACAAGCCGGAGCACATGGGGCCGCACACGATGCGGCTTTCGGTGCGCACGCCGGAGCACATTTCGGTGCCGGCGCACAACACGACGGATCGGAGCCACCAAAGCCAAACAGTCCAGCCTGAGCTGAGCTGATGCTGGCGGCTACGACCATGAACGCGGTGGTCAGGGTCGTCCACTTCATCCCGGGAATCTCCTCGAAATCCTGAAACCTGAAACGATTGTGAGTCACTCCAGTTGCGCTTATCCGGGCGTCGGCCCGGGAATGGAGTGTCCCGCTTCACAGCGGCGTATTGGGTAACACGCTGGGTTTTTCGGCGTCTCAGGCTGTGTGACGTTGAGCAATCGACTCGAAACTGAGGTACTGAATCGCAGGCTCCGAGGCTGTATCGATTGTGTCGAACGTGCGCCTTTCGATTGACCGGCACACGCGGATCGATTGGTCTGTATCGACTGGGCAGGCATCACTTGCGTCACAAAGCAGGTGCTGCTGAAAGCGGCTTTCCGTGTCGCCAGCGAGGAGGGCAGCTATGATCCTGTTTCACGAAACGCACCGGGCGTTTCAGCTCAGAATCGCGCCAGGGGAGATCGTTTGGAGATTCCTGTCCGACGCGGATGACCGGCAGCGAGATTCGCCGCAGGTCGCTCCGCGGCCTACCAGTGACCGGCACGCTCTGAACCTGCTATCGCCGTTGTCGCTGCATTTCAGACGGGAGTTTTTCATGCGTACGCTGTTTTTCAGTCTGGCCGCGTTTGCGGTCCTCAGCCTGCCGACCGTACTGTCGGCACAAACCGCTCAACCTGCACAATCAAACGCGGCGCCAGCCGTCGCTCCAACGTCACCGACTCAGGTTTTCAGCTACGGTGTCGGTCATCAGATCGGAACGAATCTGAAATCAACGGGGTTCGAGATCGACCTCCAGCTCATCATTCGTGGCCTGAATGACGCTCTGGCCGGCAAGGAAAACGCCGTCACAGAAGAGCAGTTTCGAGAAGCGGTTACAGCGCTGAGAAAGATTGCCGCAGACAAGGCGCGGGAACGCGGGAAGGCATACCTCGCGGAAAATGCAAAGAAGCCCGGCGTCAAAACCACAAAGAGCGGCCTGCAGTATCTCGTCCTGAAAGCCGGAACCGGCGAAACGCCGACAGCGGAGAGTACCGTCACAACGCACTACAAAGGCCGACTGCTGGACGGCACGATCTTCGATGGTTCGTACGAGGGAGAAACGCCGACGGAGGGCGACCGTCCGATCAGCTTCCCTGTCGGTGGCGTCATCAAAGGCTGGACCGAAGCGCTGCAGTTGATGAAAGTCGGCGACCGCTGGCGACTGTTTATCCCGTCCGACCTGGCCTATGGCGAACGCGGCGCTCCGCCGAACATTGGCTCGCACGAAACGCTGATCTTCGATATCGAGCTGGTCGGAACGAAAACAGAGTAGTGATCACTCAGGTCATGAATTTCGACGCGGGTGGCCGGGACCTGGCTGAAGCTGCGAGTGGAGCCTCAAGAGTTCCTTCGCGTGTGCCTTCAGTCCCGGCTGTCCGGGCTTGAAGATCTGACAGACTCTGGAAGCGTGTCCCGGCAATCCGAGGTGGGGTCCGCAGGAATTCTGACCGGGTTTCCGTCCGTGATTACTGCGGAGTCGGTTGAGTCGTGCCGCTGCGTTTTCACTCGAACAATTGCTGTTCAACTAAAAACCCTGCCACTCCAGAGAGTGGCAGGGTTCAGATCAGTCATTCTGACGGATGCTGAACACTCAACGTTGCACTGGTGCCGTTGCGGGGCGCTGGTTCGCTCGATTCATCAGCCACAGCAGAATCGGACTGGCGACGTAGATCGAGCTGTAGGTTCCGATGATGACTCCGACCAGCAGGCAGAACGCGAATCCGTGAATGCCCTCGCCACCGAACGCGTACAGAATTGCGACGACGATAAACGTGGTGAACGACGTCAGCAGAGTCCGCGACAGAGTCTGGTTCAAACTGACGTTAATCATGTCCGTTGTCAGCGATGGGTTCTTGCCGCGAACTTCTCGAATCCGGTCGAAGATGACGATCGTATCGTTGAGCGAATATCCGACGATCGTCAGAAAAGCAGCGATCATCGGCAGGTTGATTTTGAAGTCGTTGAATGCGAACAGTGATCCGATTCCAGACCCGCTGACTGACGCAGCCAGCGCCACAGATCCGAGTACGACAGCGACGTCGTGTACGAGCGCGGCGACGGCCGCAAAGCCGAACGTGACTCGCTGAAAACGCAGCCAGATGTAGACGATGATTGCCGCAAGGCTTAACACCATCGCGAGGATCGCCTGCTCCTGCATTTCTCCACCGACCGACTGTGAGAAGTTTGTCACTTCCTCGAACAGAGGCGTCGTGGCCATCTTGTGCTCGACTGAGCTGAGCGCTGCCTTGAGATCCGCTTCCGTCAGGCCGTCGGGGCGAGCTTCCAGGAGCACTTCATTATAGGTCTTAACCTGTCCTTCTTCCGCATTGACTCCTTTTCCGGCCGTCCCGGTGAGACGGTACAGAGCCGATGGTTCGGGATAACGGCTTTGGGAGTCCGGCAGAGCTTTGATGGCGTCGTTGAGGTTTTCGACAGCGGTCACCAGCGAAATCTCATCACTGAATTTGAGTGACGATTGCAGACCACCTGCGAACGCCGATCTGGGCTTTGCTTCGGCAGCGTCGGCGCCTGTTGTGTCAGCCGCGTCGGCAATTGGAGTGACATCGCCAGCAGTCAGTGTGACCTTCTTCAAAGCCATGCTGCTGAGTGCTTCCGCGACACCGTTTTCAACGTCTTTGGCTTTGTCATTGACGGTCCTCAGACGCCAGCGGCGACCGGCATCCGCCTGCTGAGATTCACCTTCCAGCGTCAGACGTTCGACCGTGATGCTTGAATCGAACTTTTCTTCGAGCTGGCTGCGGAATTCCGTCAGCGCGTGCGGCTCTTCAAACTCGAACGTCACCATCGTGCCGCCACGGAAATCGATGTCGAGATTGTTATCGCCGCGGGAAAAGAACGTGGCCAGACCGGCGAAAATCAGCAAGCCAGAGAATGCAAAGGCCAGCTTCTGCTTGCCGATAAAGTCGATGCTGGGCGACTTAACCAGCGAGAGCATCGGCAATTTCTTCAGAATGCGTTTCTGATCGAGCACTTCGAAGACCGTCCGGCCGAAGTACAGGGCCGAGAACATGCTCATCACGATGCCGATAAACAGCGTGACCGCGAAGCCCTTCACCTGATCGGTACCGATCATGAACAGGATGACTGCGACGATCAGCGTGGTGATGTTCGAGTCGACAATTGCACTGAAGGCTTTGTCGAAGCCGTTATGCACGGCCATGCGGACACTTGCTCCGCGGGCGAGTTCTTCGCGCATGCGCTCGAAGATGAGCACGTTCGCATCGACGGCCATACCGATTGTCAGGACCAGACCGGCAAGGCCAGGCAGCGTAAAAGTTCCCTGCACGAAGATCATCGTGCCCATGATGAGGACCAGGTTCATCAACAGACACAGGACCGCGATCAGCCCGGCCTTCAGGTAATAGACCGCCATGAAGGCGACAACGAGGATCGCGGAGATCGAGATCGCGGTGACACCCTTTTTCTGGACGTCAGCCCCGAGCAGCGGGCTGATGGTGAATTCGCTGATTGGTGTCGTGTTGAGCGGGACGTCAAGAGCACCAGCATTAAGCACATCGACAAGCTGCCGCACCTCCTCACGCGTAAAGTTGCCACTGATCTGCCCCTGACCGTAGATCGGTTCGTTCAGCGCGGGGGCCGTCTGGATTTTGCCGTCGAGCAGCACGGCCAGGCGGTACTTCTGCTCGGCATCCGTCGGTCGGTACTTCTCGGTCAGTCGGCCAAAGCGGTTGGCTCCGGTCTGATTAAAGCGGAATCCGACAACCATTCGCCCGGTCTGCGGGTCCTGCTGTTCGGTCGCCCGCGTCAGAAACTCGCCTGTGACTTCGTCGCTTTTCGGCGTCAACACAACCAGAGCCTGCTGCACGCTAACGTCTTCGCCGTCGGAATTCTTCGTGGTGACTTCACGTACGAGGCCTCGCAGCAACTCGCCGCCACCGGCACCGACAGATTCACCTTCCGCCACCGTTACCCACCGGGCAACGACGATTCCATTCGACAGGATATCTGTGTCTGTCAGAGTTGCGGGCAGTTCGCGGGCTTCGCGAATCCATTCGCGATGCTCAGGGCTCTCTTCCGCCGCCAGAATCTGAAACTCCAGCGTCCCGAGCTTCGTAATCCGCGCCTTCATCTCTTCCGTGTAAGCCTGATCGGCTCCCGGAATGATGACTTCGATCCGGTCGGCACCGACAGTTCGCACGGTGACTTCTTCGGTACCTGACGGGTTCACGCGGCGGGCAATCGCGCCGACCATATTGTTGAGCGACCGACCGAGGTCTTTCGCTTCGCCCTCTTTCGCTTCCTGCTTCTTCAGACGATCGTGGTCAACCTGATAGACGAGATTGGTGCCGCCCTTCAGATCGATGCCCAGACGGAAGCAGTCCTTGAACTCCTTGCCGCTACCGAGCTGATAACCGACGGGAACCAGTGTCGCAGCCAGCGCGAACAGGATTGTCCCGAAACGGTTGCTGAACTGCTTGAGTTTCAGCACGCTGGCAAGGACTGATCCCAGGATGTACGGCAGGAAAATGACGGCCAGAATCAGCCAGAAAATCAGCCAGCCGGAAGCTGACTGAGTCTGCGGCTGTGCCTGAGCGGACTGCTCCACCTGCTGTGCCAGAAGCCAGAGCATTGATGAATCCTTAACTGAGTAGGGTGCGTCCTGACGCACCTTTTGAGTCATTCAGGATGGGAACCGCGGCGCATTGGGAGGCAGCCTACGACTCCTTCGAATCTTTGGAATCTTTCGGTTCGGGTGCCGCCACGCTGATGTGTGACTTCAGCACGCGAATCCGAGTGTTGTCGTCAATCTTGATCGTGATCTCATTCGAGTCCGGCGTGACGTTGGCAACGGTGCCAACGATTCCGCCCGCCGTGACCACACGGTCGTTTTTCTTCAGTTCGCGAACCATCTGATCGTGCTTCTTCCGCTCCTTCGTCTGCGGACGCAGGATCAGGAAGTAGAAGACGACGGCCATCAGTATCAGCGGGATAAACATCTGGCCCATTGGCGGCGGCTGGTCGGCAGCGTCAGGCACGGGCTCTTCCGCGAGCAGGGTCAGACTGGCAAGCAACGAATTCATCAGCGATCGCTTTACAGGTTCGTTGAGCGGTGCGGACGGGCAGTTTCCGATCAGTCCGTTTGCTCTCGATAGACCGGTTCGGTGGAGTTCTCGTCGATTCTTTCCGTTCCGCAGAAAAGCAAACACCCTCGCCAAGCGAGGGCATTCTGCGGGACGGGCGAGGGCCGGCGAAGCTCGCAGCCAGCCACGCAGCCGTCACAATCGCCGACTGAGTTTCGCCGCTCACACGCTTCGATCAGGACCGTTCGCAGCCGCGCCAAGCACGACTTTCCGCCGATTCCGCCGAAATGAAGCGCGGCATCTTAGGGAGACGCATTCCACCGGGCAAGTTGAGCGGAACGGAACACTGCCGCCTCTCCGCGGAGAATCGCGGCCCGCAGGTCCCGCATTAACTTCTGGTAGAACGCGATGTTATGCCAGGACAGCAGAATCGGTCCAAGCATTTCTTTTGTCAGGAACAGATGCCTCAGGTACGCCCGCGAAAACTGGCAGCACGTCGGGCATTCGCAATCGGGGTCGAGCGGCGAATCGTCCCGTTTGAACTTCTCGTTTCGCAGCCGCAGTTTGCCCAGGCTTGTGAAAGCCAGCGCGTTGCGGCCGTTTCGCGTCGGCATGACGCAATCGAACAGGTCGACACCGCGAAGAACGGATTCCAGTAGATCGGTCGGTGTCCCGACTCCCATCAGATACCGCGGTCGATCAGTCGGCAGCAGCGGGATCGTCCACTCCAGCGTCTGATACATCGCCGCCGGAGCTTCGCCGACGCTCAGCCCACCGACCGCGTACCCCGGAAAATCCAGCGGCAGCAGGCCCGCGACCGACCGCTCCCGCATTTCCCGGTTCGTCGCTCCCTGTACGATGCCAAACAGAGCCTGGTCCGCACGACTGTGCGCGTCCCGACAGCGGGCGGCCCAGCGCGTTGTCAGGTCCACGGACTCGCGGAGCTGTTCCAGCGGAACGTCGTGCGGCGGGCACTCGTCGAGGCACATGATGCAGTCGGCCCCAAGCTGCTCCTGAATCCGCATCGCGCTTTCCGGCGTCAGTTCGAGCAGGCTGCCGTCAATGTGCGAGCGGAACGAAACGCCGTCGTCGTCGAGTTTTCGCAGCGTCGCGAGACTGAAGACCTGAAACCCGCCGCTGTCCGTCAGAATGGGCCCGCCCCAGCCCATGAAGTGGTGCAGGCCGCCGAGGTCCGCGATCAGCTCAGAACCCGGCCGCAGAGCGAGGTGATACGTGTTCGCCAGAATCTTCTGCACGCCGACCTGCCGCAACTGGTCTGGCGTCAGGCCTTTGACCGACGCCTGTGTCCCGACGGGCATGAAAACCGGCGTTTCGACCTCGCCGTGCGGCGTCACCCAGCGACCGGCTCGCGCACCGGTTGCCGCGTCGACGTGTTCCAGCTCAAAGCGGAAGTGCGACACGCGACCTACTCCACCGGCTCAAACACGAGCGGGTGATCGGAACTGGGATCCGCGACGCGCAGACTGACTTTTCCTTCCAGCACCTGCCGCAGCAGATCGCCGCAGACCTCGCTCCGCCAGCCGGTTTCAAGCGTCGGTCGGTTGTGCTCGGGACAGCCGGCGTTGTACCAGCGGACCAGTTCCTTCAGATCGTTTGATGTTCCAACAAGCCCTGTTGAAAGTCCCAGTTCGGCGCAGCGGTTCGCCAGCGCGATCGCCAGCAGCTTGCCGAGCACCGGCTCATCCGGAGACGAATCCTTCGATGAAAACGCAGCCGGCCACTGATCCTTCGGCAGTTTCAGAGCCCGCTCAACGCAGGACACGATTTCGTGCGCATGACGACGGAAGTTCGGCCGCCCCATCTCGCGCGAGCGGAGCAGCTCGCTCTCTGTCTGCGGCTGGCGCTTCGCGATATCGATCAACAGATCGTCGCGCAGAATCCGCCGCAGCGGCTGATTGCTCTTATCCGCGACCCGATCGCGCCAGCGGTACAGCTCGCGTGCGACGACCAATTGTTTCGGACGCAGCCGTCGTACGCCGGACAAACGCAACCACGTATCGTCGCCGCGCTCGGCGAGCATTTCGCCGATCATTCGTTCGGTTTCTTCTTCCGCCCAGCTCAGCCGACCTTCGCGATCAAGCCACTTCTGTTGAGTATCGAGAACGTCGAGTACAAATCTGACATCGTCGAGCGCGTACGAAATCTGCCGGGTCGTCAGCGGCCGACGGCTCCAGTCCGTGCGAGTCTCTGCCGAACTGACCGACTTGCCGAGCACACGTGCGATCAGCCGTTCGTAACTCAGCGGATAGTTCGTGCAGCGCAGGCCTTCGGCAATCTGTACGTCCCACATTTTTCGAGGCGGCGCGCCGCGATGCGTCAGGCAGAAACGGGTCTCTTCCCGGCCGGCGTGAACGACAATCGTCGTCTCATTGTCGACCATAATGTCCCACCACTCGGTGAGGTCGACCTCAAACGGATCGACGGCGACGCACGCCTCGCGTGTTGCAAACTGAGCCAGGCAGAGCTGCGGCCGGTATGTGTTTTCCGAGATGAATTCCGTGTCAAACGCGACCGCTCCGGCTTCGCGCACGTGAGTGCAGAAGTCGTCGAATTCGCTCTGAGATGTCACCAGCCGGTCTGACATGGACCCACACCGCGAAAACTTCCCCTGTGGTTACTCGTTTCGAGCCTGGTCACGAAACGTGAACGCATAGTGTCAATCCCTGCAGACGCCAGCAAGCGACGGGAACTGCGAAAAACATGACAAACGCAACAGGCGACCAGGAATCGGGACGGTCGACCTCCCGAGATCCAACCGCGTAAAGTTCCGCCGGTTGGCGTCCAGTTTCCCGCAGCGAGACTCTGCGCGAGTTTCCTCGGGTCAGATCGTTCAGTAACCAGCAACCGGAAATCACAACGAGGTCATATCGTGAAGCAACCCGCTGATCGAATTGTCTGTCGGGACTGTTTCAGGCTGTGCTGCGCAGTGTTGATTGCCAGCATTCTTGCGATCCCTCAAAAGCTGACCGCGCAGAACCGCCGGCTGCCGGACGCGATCGAGGCCCGTTTCGATCAGCCATATGCGGACAGCGACAATCCGCGACAGAAACTTGACCTGCTGCTGCCGAAGCAGCGGGCTTCGGACAAAGCATTGCCGGTCGTCGCGTTTATTCACGGTGGCGGCTGGAGAAACGGCGATAAGGCTGGCGGTCGGCGTCGAGTCGCTCCTTATGTTGCCTCGGGGCAGTTCGTCGGTGTCTCCATCGGCTACCGCCTGAGTGATGAAGCGACCTGGCCAGCGCAGATTCATGACTGCAAAGCGGCGATTCGCTGGCTGAAAGCGCATGCCGACTCGCTGGGCATTGATCCGGACCGGATCGGCGTGATGGGATCCTCCGCCGGCGGACACCTCGTGGCGATGCTCGGCACCAGTGGCGACGTCAAAGACCTTGACGGCTCGCTTGGCAGTCACACCGATGTCAGCAGTCGAGTCGCCTGCGTCGTCGACGAGTACGGTCCGACGAACTTTCTCACGATGAACGACTTCCCGAGCCGCATCGATCACCTCTCGCCGACCTCGCCCGAGTCGCTGCTGATCGGTGGCCCGATCACCGAGCACAAGGACAAAGTCCGGCACGCGTCGCCACTGACCTGTGTCTCGAAAGACGACCCGCCGTTTCTGATCGTTCACGGCACGAAAGATCCTCTGGTGCCGTACAACCAGTCGGAAGTTCTCGAAGCCGCGCTGAAAAAAGCCGGTGTCAGCGTCACGCTGCAGACAATCACAGACGGCGAACACGGCGGCTTCCGCAGCCCCGAACTCGACCGCCGCACACGACTGTTTTTCGAGAAACACCTGCTCGGCACGGAAGTCGAAATCCCGCACGCTCCGCTGGCTGTCGGCGAGTAGTGACAATTCAGAGACGAGTGAAAGCCTGAGTGCATGCTCCCTGTTGCAACCACCGAGTACGACCTGAACTTTCGGGCCTTTGGCATTCCGGTACGGGTTCATCCTCTATTCTGGTTAATGGCGGTCATGATGGGCTTTCAGCCGGGCAATCTCCGGCTGACGGGAGTCTGGGTTGCTTGCGTGTTCGTCTCGATCCTTGTTCATGAACTCGGACACGCGTTCGCTTCTCGAAGCTATGGCTGGTCGCCGCACATCTTACTTTATGTGTTCGGCGGCCTTGCTTTCTTCCAGCCCACTCATGGCTTCACCCGGCGTCGATCCGTCTGGATTTCGTTTGCAGGCCCGCTTGCTGGGTTTGTTCTCTTTGGAATTGTCTTCACCTTGGACGTGACGGTGGATTCTGCAGTCCAGGCAGGCCAGGAATGGGCCGTCCGCCTGCGGACTGGCAGAATGGGGCAAACAGTTGTGTTTACCTTCCAACGCCTGGAATACATCAATCTGTTCTGGGGGCTGATGAATCTTCTCCCGGTTCACCCACTGGACGGTGGCAATATCTGCCGAGAAGTTTTTGACGCGAGGTCCAGCATCCAGGGGCGTAGTCGGATGCACATAGTTGGCCTCGTTACCGGCGTGGCGGTCGCTGCATATTCTCTCGACATCGGGCAGTGGTATATCGGCTTGCTTTTCGGCAGCTTGGCTTATGAGAACTATCGGCAATTGACATTGATTCGCCGAGGCTTCTGACTGCTCGACGCAGTCAGTTCGAGGCAGGAGTTTCTGATGGCCAGCGTTTACGACTTTGGAGCCGCCGGCGACGGCCAGACCGACGATACCGAAGCTCTCCAGCATGCGATTGCCGACGGCAACGGCACGCTGCAGTTCGGTAAGGGCAGCTTCCGCATCACAAAGCCGTTGCTCTTTGACCTGACAAAGACCGGATACGCCGCCGTGCAGGGAACCGGCGGCGCGACGCGGATCGTGATGGACGGCCCCGGCCCGGCGATCCGCATTGTCGGAACGCACCAGGGCACAGCGTCTCCACCGTCGATCAAGCCACTTGTCTGGCAGAACGAGCGAATGCCGACTGTCAGCGGTCTCGAAATCCTCGGGGCTCATCCGCAGGCGGTCGGCATCGAACTCACGCGAACGATACAGCCGACGGTGACCGGTGTCCTGATCCGCAACTGCTGGTACGGAGTGCATCTGGTCGAGCGGAACCGGAACGTGCTGATCTCGCACTGCCACATTTTTGACAACGACGAGTACGGCATTTTTTTTGACGAGTGCAACCTGCACCAGACGATCATTTCCGCCTGCCACATCAGCTACAACAAGCGAGCCGGCATCAAGTCGCTCAACGGCGACGTCCACAATCTGCACATCACCGGCAACGACATCGAGTACAACAACCGGCCCGGCACAGACGAGCCCGCCGCCGACATCTGGTTCGAGGCTCCTGCCGGCCGGATCAGCGAAGTCTCGATTGCCAGCAATACAATCCAGGCCACCGTGACGCCCAACGGCGCGAACATCCGCATTCACGGCGAGGAAACCGACTCGCCGAACAAAAGCCCGCTGATCGCCATCAGTGGCAACGTGATCGGCAGCCAGACGCGAGCGATCGAACTGCGGAACGTCAATCGGTTGTCGATCACCGGCAACACGATTTACGACTCCGATGATCTTTCGCTGCTTATCCAGAAGTGCTCGGGCATCAGCGTCGGCAGCAACACGATCGTCTGGCGCGCCGATGACAGCCTGCCCGAACGCGACGGCATCCGCGTTGAAGACAGCAGTAACGTGTCGCTGCATAACCTCGTGACCGAGCGACTGTGCTCCGGCAGCGAAGATACGGGCGCCGCCATCGAACTGCTCCGTTGCCGCGAAAGCAGCGTCACTGGCTGTCAGGTTCTCGATCCCCGTCATCGAGGCATTGAACTGACCACCTGCCGTAATTGCCGAGTCACCGATAACACCGTCATCGACCGTCGCGAGCAGCCGACGATGTGTGAAGCCATCCGTGTCCGCGACTTGGCCGGGACAGTCATCGTCCGCAACAACCTGGTTGGTGGAGCAACGCGGGCTCTGTTTTCAATCAATGGGCAGACGGAATTACCAGACAGCAACGCCGTTGCGGAAACCTGATCTGACTGCAGCGCAAAGTCGCGAAGCAGCAGAGAATCGCGAAGACATCGACTCGAAAACTTTGCGTTCCTTCGCGTCTCAGCGTCTTTGCGCAGCAACGACCGTCCCGTGACCTCCAACGAGAACAGCCATGACCGTTTCCGACATCGTCAACTTCCTCGAAGGTTTCGCTCCGCCGGAACTCGCTGAGGACTGGGATAATACAGGTCTACTTGTTGGGGCAGATGGTGACGAGGTCTCGTCGATCATGACCTGCCTGACGCTGACACCGGACGTCGCGGCTGAAGCGATCGCGAAGCAGGCCAGCCTGATCATCACGCACCACCCGATCCTGTTTCGTGGCGTGCAACAGATCACCGGCCGCAGCAGCGAAGGCCGGATGCTGCTCGACCTGATCTGCGCCGGCATCGCGGTCTACTCGCCGCATACCAGTTACGACAGCGCCCCCGACGGCATCAATCAGCAACTCGCTGAATCGCTCGGCCTGTCTGACATCAAACCGCTGCGCCCGCTTGCCGAGTGCAAAACCGAACCGGCGATCGGCTCCGGGCGCTACGGTGACCTGCCCGAGCCGACAACGCTTGGCGAACTGATTAACCGTATCAAACCGATTGTCGGTGTCGAACAAACCTGGTTCGTCGGCAGCCTCTCGCGAACGATCAACCGCGTCGGCATTGCCTGCGGTTCGGCGGCCGAGTTTCTCCGCGATGCCGCAGCGTTCTGCTGCGATGTCCTGCTGATCGGCGAGGCCCGCTTTCACGCCTGTCTGGAAGCCCGCACGCTGGACATCGCGCTGATTCTCCCCGGCCACTACGCCACCGAACGCCCCGCAATGGAGAACCTTGCGACGCGGCTGAAGTCCGAGTTTCCGTCGCTCACCGTCTGGGCCAGCGAAGCCGAATCCGACCCGTTGAGCTGGGTTTGACTGACGATTTTTCCGCGAAGCACATTCGACTGAGTCATCGAATGCTGGCTTCCTGCTGAGGAAGGATTCGATTGCCCAGACTCAAACAAAGCAGCCCATCGAGTGGCAGCAGCTCGACGGGCTGTGGAATGATTTGCGGCCGGAGCCTGCCCGGCTGGTTACCAGGCCCAGGAAATACCGAAGTTCCACGTGTTGGCACGCCAGGTTGATCGGTCGACCTGGATCTGCGGGTACAGGTCCATCGACGGGTTGCCCTGCCAGTAAATGCTGTCGGCAGCCCGAGTCAGTTCGCCAATCCAGGTGTAGGTATAGGACGCTCTCAGGTTAGCCTTCCGCAGGAGAGGCGACCGGCGAAGCAGAGGGACGTAGGCGAGCACTGGGCCTTCGACGAAGATTTCCTGTTCGAGCAGCGGAGAGACGCTGGTGTTACTGTGCCGCGATGCGAAGACGTTTGGAGTGGCGTTGTCGGGCGTTTGCGGATTCAAATCAGCCGGACGCGTGGTGACGAAGATGTTATCGCCAGAGAGGTTGATCCGCTGATGATTCGCCAGCAGACCGACCACCGTACTGCCGCCGAGCCGGAATGCCTTGCCTTCACCGATCAGATAATTCAGGCCGACTTCCGGACCGGCCAGATAAGACCGGACCTGGTTCTTGAGTATCGACGTGATCGGGAAAGTCAGATTGAAATCGTTGACCGCGGTCGTAAAGGTCGCGGTCGTATTGTTCGCGTTGTTACCGCCACCCTGCCCGCCGAGTGAGTCTTCGATGAGTCCGGCGTTGTCGATAATGCCATCCTGGTTGTCGTCGTACCCGTTGGGAATGGAGTGAATTTTGACGTCAGGCAACGGTGGAGTGGTCCCGGTTGTCTGGCCGTCGTAGAGCAGTCCGCTGTCGCGACCGTAAAAACTGAACGTATCGCGGAAGACGTTCAGGCGAATTCCACCCATGGGGCGAATGATGAAGTTGCCCCGTTCCATGATTTTAAAGCCTTTCCAGCGAAGTCCGGTCCCGTACATCTCGAGATGGGTCGCAATCCGGAAATCAAGGTCGTAGACCGCACTGGCTCCCCCCGCGAGCGTATTGCCGATCTGGACAAACGAGCCGTCGTCGAGCGGGATGCCGCGCAGGTTGAGAAGTTCACGCTGGAAGACTTCGTTCGGGTCTGGAGTGCCGGTTGGATCCTGAGCGGGATTCATGCCGAACGTGGCGTTGGTCGGATCGAGAAAGAACAGCACCGCTCCTGGGTCGCCGCCACGGCTCGGATGGACGTAATCGCGAGCGTTGAAATCCGTGTGGTCATCATTCGCCCACAGGCCCCAGACCTCGAATCCACTGCCGTCCAGGTTCTCTCCTTCGAGCGTCAGACGAACTCCGTTCAGAGTCGGCTGTTCGATTTCGCCGCCGGAAACCGGATCGAAGAGATTGAACGAGCCGTGTCCAGTCGTGCCAGCCAGTTCGTCAGCATAGGAACTCAGATTCGCCTGACCGCCGCCACCGCCGGTCCCGCCGGCAGCCTGCAGGACCGGAATGATTTCCTGCTTGTAGGTCGGCGCATTCGGGTTACCGATCCGATCTCGGCCACGCTCGGTACGTGACCGAACATACTCGGCGCGCAAACGGTAGCGCCGCCTGCCCTTCAAGTCTGACAGGTTTTCATATTCCCACAGACCGTGTTCGTTCGAGAGCTGCTGGCCCGCCCCCATGTACGGGTTCGTGCCCGGCCATGACTGGTAATACAGCGGAGCCTGCCCTCCATGAAACATCGAGGGGTCAAGTCCGTAGGACGGAACCTGTGACCCTCCGAAGCCGGGAGGTGCTTGATCCTGAGCGCGGGTCTGCGGCAGGACGCCGATCGAAATCAGCGTGATAAGAATCTGTGCGAGCCAACGATGTCGCCGCATCAGTCAGTCCCTGACTATCAGAAGGCTGTGACCGGTACTCGGACGCGACAATCCGCGCCAGAGCATGACACTGCCGGACTTATCGTCCTGGGCGACTGGTAAGCTGTAGCGATTATTCCGACTGTGCCGAATTTCCGGGTTCTGTCGAATGTGAGGCAACCTGCCGCAGCCTTCGGTCAACCGCTTCTGTAGCCACCCGCTGTCGAATTGTCCTGAAATCGCCTCAACCTGTGAGCAAACAGGAAGTTGCAGCGACGCGGTAACGAGGACTGAGCGGGCGCTGACACCTTTACTTGTTTATTACGCTTCTGCAGTTTGACGTCAGCCGAGTTCCGCACGCGATTTTTTCAGCAGCGCGACGTACTGCTCAGCGAGCGACCGGATGCGGTCCATATCGCCGGATTCAACCGCCGATTTCTCGACCAGTGCCGAACCGAGACCGACGGCGCTGGCACCAGCTTTGATGAAGGCGGGAAGCGTCTGCAGGTCAACGCCACCAGTCGGCAGCAGTCGGACCTGAGGCAGCGGCCCGTGAACCGCTTTCAGATAGCTTGGGCCGCCGATATCTGCGGGGAAAACCTTGACAAAGTCGGCCCCGGCTTCCCAGGCAGTCAGAATCTCCGTAGGCGTAAACGCTCCCGGCATCACCGCTTTGCTGTAGCGATTACAGAGCTGAATGACGTCCGGTTTGACGGTCGGCGTGACGATGAATTCCGCGCCGGCGAGGATGGCCGCGCGGGCACTTTCCGTGTCGAGCACCGTTCCGGCACCGAGCAGAATCCGGTCGCCGAGTTCGCGTTTGACGGCCGCGATAATGTCCAGGACTCCGGGGACGGTAAACGTGACCTCAATCACGTCAATTCCACCGTCGTAAAGCGCTTTGGCGACCTCGACAAGCTGCTCGCCGGACTTCGCGCGGATGATCGAGACGATGCCGGTATCAAGCGTTTTCTGCAGAGCTTCCAGGCGGTCCATTCAGGTTATTCTCCGGCGGCAAACTTCTCAGCGTACTCAAGAATCCACTGGTCGATGACTTCGAGAAATCGCTCGCGGTCACATTCGGCCAGAAACTGAAAGCTGTTGCGGTTCAGGATTTCGCGATTACGGATTGTCCCTTTTCCGTGTGCTTCGATGATTTTCGCCTGCTGAGAGAACGGCCTGACGAGAATCTGAAAGCGACTGTACAAGGTCTCGGATCGTCGGCTGCTCCGCGAACGCGAGAGGCTCAGGTCGTCGCGCGAAATCCTGGCGCCCCAGCCATCTTCAGAAACTACAGTCTCGAAGCGGAAACCGGGGAAATGTTCGGCCAGTTGCCGCAGGCCGGATTCGATATGCTCAGAGAGTTCCAGCCGAATCGCCGAGTGCAGGTTTTTCAGCTCTTCTTCACTGAGCGCCTTCTGTTCGCGAGCGTACTGGCGTGCGTCTCGCGTCTGTTCGCCCCGCTGAATTGCCTGGGACAGGCGACTCTCAAAGTCCATCGCTCCGCCTCGTGGAAGGTTCACACGTCTGATTTCCGCGGCGGATTCTAGTAGTCAATGGTCAGCTTTGCAGCGAGCTGAGCGGGATTTCCGGGTCTCAGGTCAGAAGAACTCTCGGCAGATCAGCTCGCACTTTTGACGCAGCTTTTCAGGAGCAGCCAGCCACCCGCCAGACTCAGCAGCATCAGCACCATGTACTCTGTGTATGAAATGTGATGCCACCAGTTCGCCACGTAGTCGACGTAGAAGTCGAGCCATTTGCTGGCAGATCGGGAAAGATGGGCAATCATCGAGACAATCCTGAGATCAGATTACGGGTGACGACGCAGCTTCGAGGAACTGAGTTGCAGCGGATCCGTGAGTTTGTGGCCCGCCGGTAAGCTGGTTCCCGCTGAAAACTGCCTCACAAACACGTGGCGCGAGCAGAAATCAGACTGGCGACGCATTGATTGCAGCACCGCCGGCCAGCTCGGTCAGATTTGTCATTCGAGCAGTAAAGGGGACGTCAGATCGAACTGCCGAGCGATTTCCACCAGCTCATTGGGCGGGCAGTCCCGCTTTTGGTGCTGGCGCAGCAAAAACCCTGTGACGGAACTCATGGTCCGCCACAGGGTTCTGGTGATTCATCAGCGAATTGACACGTTGCGATGTCTAATTCGTCTGTGGTCCGGCACAGCGGATCAGGTGGTCGTGGTCAATGTACACCACTTCCTGGCTCTGGTCGGAATGCGTGAAGGGGACTGGCCAGTCCGAACGGATGGTTTTGTCAAAATACACCGTGCACTTGTAGTGACAGTGGTGCAACCTGGCTGGTCCAACCAGCGGGAAGAAGCGGCATTCGTCGACGCGATCGACGATCGGTTCGACGACGATCCGCACGTTGTTCATGTTCTTTTCAGCGATGAACGCGAAGCCGCCGGAGCCGGTGACTGGTTCCGGCAGAGCCCGGTAAACCTCATCCGGAGACGGCGGGTCGAGGCAGTACAGCGGAGCGTTGTCGCCTTCAACGGGGTCGAGGACCGGCACCTTGCCGTAGCGTTCTTCCTCGTGATAGGTGTCTTCGATTTTCTGGCTGTAATACGGGCTCACGGGAATCAGCGGGGTTGTGCCCCAGAATCGTGAGAACGCAAAGGCGGTTTTGAGAGCCCCGAAGGTGAGTTCGCAACCGGTCGTAGAAATGGCGAGCGTGGCGACAACCGCGTAGAGAGACATCCGTTTCATCGGTTCCATCCTGGACGAGTCCGGTGCCTGCGGGAGCCGAACTGACCCGGAAGGTCCTGTCGGAGCACCGCTGGAAAATGTCTCTGCGCCAGCGCTTGCCGGGCAGAGTCCGTTGAAGTTCTTATCGAACGCCGGGGCCAGGCAACTTGTGAAAATATGCCGATTTTGCGGAATGAAGGAGATGTTCTGACGCCGTGTCGATGCGAGTTCCGGGCGCGGCTGATCAGGAGGACTTTGCTCAGCGCTGCACGCGTCCCGAGCCGCTGCCGCCCATCAGGGCCTCAATCTCAGAGCGCGTCGAGTAGTTGAAGTCGCCCTTGATGCTGTGTTTCAGGCAGCTCGCCGCGACCGCATACCGAATCGCAGTTTCCGGAGCCGCCAGTTCGGGCGTGTTCAGCGCAAAGATCAGTCCGCCTGCGAACGAATCTCCCGCGCCGACGCGATCGACGATGTTGCGGATTTCGTACGGTGAGTAATCACCAGCGCTGTTCAGCGGTGCAAAGTGGGCTGCGTCAGAGGCCGCGTGATACAGCATGGCTCCCCAGTTGTTGTGGCTGGCCGAGTAACTCTCCCGCAGCGTGATGGCGACCTGAGAGACGTTCGGAAACTGCTGGACGATTTCCCGCGCGACGGCCACGTACCCGGCTGTGTTGATCTGACCGGACTCGACGTCAGAGTCCGGCGCCGAAATGCCCAGCGCGAGGTCAGCGTCTTCTTCGTTGGCAATGACGACATCGACGGACTGCACGAGTTCCCGCATCGTCCGTCGAGCCAGTTCGACCGGCTGCGTCTGAGGGTCCCACTTCCACAGCTTCTTGCGATAGTTCAGGTCGCAGGACACGGGAATTCCTGCTGAACGCGCGGCTTGAACCGAGGCCATCGCTGCCTGTGCGGCCTTGCCGCTGATCGCCGGTGTGATTCCCGTAATGTGGAACCAGGTGGCTCCCTGAAGCGATGCCGGCCAGTTGTAGCCATCCGCTCCGGTCAGCGCGATCGCCGATTCAGCCCGGTCGTAGATCACCGTCCCACCGCGCTGATTCGCCCCCGTCTCGACGAAGTAGATACCGAACCGTCCGTACGGAACGCGCTGAATCAGTGAGTCATCGACACCCAGCTTCCGCATCTCCTGGACCAGACAGTCGGTCAGCGGGTTGTTCGGTGACGTTGTCAGAAATGCAGACGCTCCTCCCTGAAACGCGACTGAAACAGCGACATTCAGTTCACCTCCGCCGAACGTCGCTTCGAGCCGACCGGGGATGACCTGACGCACGCGAAGGAACTCTTCCGGAGCCAGTCTCAGCATGACTTCGCCAAATGTGACAACTCGCATGTTCATCTCCAGTGGAATGTCCGCCGGTTCGGACGACCGGAGACGCGGGTTTTTGTTCAGCAGTTTTCGGGATCTGCAGCTCTTGCAACCCGAAGCAGAGCAGTAACTTACAGCGATCAGAAAAAAACGACAGAATCTGCTTCCGGAAAAGGCCGGGAATACGATCCCAAGATAGCAGGCGTCAGCAATTTCACACTCCATCAGGTTGCCGACGTCACGATGCTGAAATCCGGGCTGCCCATCTCTGGATTTCAGCAACTGGTCTGTGCTGCTTCCCGGACTTTGCCAATCGGTCAGAAAAGTCCTTCACAGGAACTTTGCAACGTCCGGGATGGCAGCCGCCAGTTCGTCCTGCTTAATTTGATAATCCTCGGGAACCCCCCGGCGGTCGGGCCAGACGCCGGGGGGTTTTCTTATGCGCGGGTGGCTGCTGGCGAGAAGTTGTTCGCTGCAATGATCGGTGCTTTGCTGATTCCGCTTTCACCATTCCGCTCGCTTTTCCCATCTGCGGCCATCGATCAGACTGCCTCCCGCTTGGATATCTCGAATTTCGGCGACAGGGGGACGCATTGTGAGCAGGCAGCTTCGCGCGGGTATGGTCGGTATGGGGATGATTTTCGAGGAGACGTACCGGCCGTTTTTCGAGCAGGCCCGGGTGAAGGGGCTCTTCGATCGTCGGTTCGGCGAGGTCGACGTACAACTCGCTGCCGTGGCTTCACGAACAGGTTCCCGTGCTGAGGCGTATCGAAAGGCTGCCGGCGACCGAATCTTCCCGTTCGAGAGTTTCGTCGGCGATAATTCGGGTGCCGATCTCGTTCAATCTGACGTCAACTTCTGCTGCGTCGCGACGCCAGATGATCGCCACTTTGAATCCGCTCAGGCGACGCTCGCAGCCGGCAAGCATCTGATCGTCGAAAAACCGTCCGTGCTGAAGCTGCAGGAACTGGATGCGCTGGTTGAACTTGCTGAGCAGAAAGGTCTGCTCGCCAAAGTCGTCTACCACAAGCTGCTCGATCCCGATCACAAGCGGATGCGGACGTTTTATCAGGACGATGTCCTGCAGCACGTCAACAGTGGATACTGTTCGCTGCTGGAGCCCAAGCAGATTTCCGGCGCTCAGTTCGCTCAGTGGATCACGGGTCGCAACCCCGGCACGTACGTCGCCTGCCACTACATCAAGTTGATCGATTTCAGCTTCGGCGGAAAACTCAAGACGGTGACCGCGACCGGACAGCGTGGCATTGTCGGGCCTCAGGACGGCAACACCTGGGACAGTACGCAGCTTCGGATGGTTTACGAATACGACGATGGCCGCGAGGCCGCGTTCGACATCCACACCTCCTGGGTCACGCCGGACAACTTTCCCGGTTATGTCGAACAGGAAGTTCAGTTCCGCTTTGACAACGGTCTGTGGAACGGCCACTCGCGGAAACGCGGCGTCGAATGCACCGTCGAGGATAAGACGCCGTTCTCGATCAAGAATTCCCTCAACAACCACTACAACGCGCCGTGCCTTGAACCCTGGGGCGAGCGAGCCGAGCGTGGCTACGGTGTCGAGGTGATTGAGCGGTTCGTCCGCGAAGTCGCCTATGTCGAGTTTGGCGGCGATGAGTCCGGCCGCGCTGACCGTCTGAGCGAAATGCGGCGGCTCAACTACAACGATCTGAGCGCGGACCGCCAGACTGTTGCGACGGTGCAGGCTCTTGAAGCGATCCTCGAACGCGCCGCCGCCGGACAGCCGGACTGCGTTGTCCGAGTCAACGGCGTCGATGGCGGCCTGGTGCTCTACTCACCCGGCAGCACCGAACACGAAGTCCTCTACGCTCCCGAGGTTTGATCAGGGCAGGGTGGGTCGAGTGAAATGACGTCCACAATTTCGCGACAGCGTTAGCTGAGCGACCACCCGGCGCGAGGCTTTCGACCGAGGAACTGCTCAGCTTCCGGGCAGTTCGTCACTTTGAGATTCGCCGCGTCCCATTCGAGCTTCTTTCCAGCCCGGAAGGCAACATTCCCCAGATGGTTCGCTTCGGTCAACGGCCCGGCGTAGCTGAAGGGACTGCCAGTTTGCGAGCCCGTGCGGCAGGCGTTGACCCATTCCTGATGCTGGCCCGGCGAGTCCGGTACGAAGGGCTCGGGTCGCTTGAAGTCCTTGAACTGGTCCTCGGGCAGCAGCACGTGCTTGCCGTAATCGGACAGGACCATCCCCTTGTCGCCGATAAACAGCACGCCGTTGTTCCACTGTGGAATTTCGCCGCGCGTCCAGATGTCCGGCTTCATCGCTCCCTGGTACCAGTGGACGGTGCAGGCTGGCAGGTCACCTCGCGTTCCGTATTCATAAGTGACTTTCATCGTCGCGGGTGCGATTTCGGGATGAGGTTCCGGACCGAACGCTTCGATCGTCTTTGGCGCATCGAGCTTCAGCGCCCAGAACGGCAGATCGATCCAGTGGCTGCCGAGGTCCGACATCGTGCCATTGCCGAAGTCCCACCAGCGATACCACTTCGGGCCGGGGAAGTAGACGTCGTTGTACGGCCGGTACGGAGCAGGGCCGATCCACAGGTTCCAGTCGAGTGTCTCGGGCGGAGTCATCTCTTCTTCCGGCCTTTCGAGCACTGTGACGATGTCGCCGTTCTTCTTCGCGTCTTCGGGACTCTGCCGCCCCCAGGCGCGCGAGACCCAGACGTGAGCTTCCCGTACGTGACCAATCGCCCCGGACTGAATCAGTTCGACGACGCGATGGTAATTCGGCATTGAATGAATCTGAGTGCCCATCTGCGTCGCGACGCCAGCCTTCGCGGCAGCCTGAGTAATGATGCGGGCTTCGAGCACGTTGTGTGTCAGCGGCTTCTCGCAGTAGACGTGCTTGCCAAGCTGCAAAGCGGGGAGTGTCGCGAACGCATGCGTATGTTCGGTCGTGCTGACAACGACGGCGTCGATGTCGTTTGTCTTCTCATACAACTGTCGGAAGTCTTCGTACGTTCGCGCCTTAGAGTGCTGCTCGGAAGCTTTTCCGAGGTTAACCGTGTTGACATCACACAGCGAGACGACGTTGACCGAGCCTGCTCCGGAGATCGTTTTGAGGTTCGCCCCGCCGCGCCCGCCAACTCCGATGAAGGCGACATTGAGTTTGTCATTCGGCCCGGCCGCTCGCAGAGTCGACGACCCGGCAGCAAACAAACCTGCCGACAATGCCGACGCGGCCAGAAAATCACGGCGGCTGACGGGCGACGGATGAGACATCGGACGGCTCCTGTCTTGCGAAGTCGAATAGGCACAATTCGATGTGAAACTGGTCCTGCAGTCTGACGCCGGCAGCCGACTCAGCAAAGCGAGCAACGGGTGAAACACGGAATGAACACGGATTACGATCCAGCTCCGCGCGGCTGACCTGCCTTCGGAACTGTGTGCCGCGTGTTCTGCCGGTGCTCAAGAAAGTTTGGACCGGCTTTGGCAGAGCCAGTGGTACACTTGGGCCAGTCGCTTATACATCCGTGTCGGATCTGTGGCCGTACATCTCAGTCTGGAGTAAACCCGCCATGAACTGGCAGCGTATTGGCGCACTGAAAACTGCCGACGACTTTCGCGTCTGTCTCGCCCAGGCTGGCATCGCTGATCTGCCGGTCGACGATGTGCCACTGTCTGCTGCGGAAGGCTCGCCCCTGGCGGCTCCAATTGACGTCGGTGGGTTTACCGTCGGTAATCGCTGGTGCGTGCATCCGATGGAAGGCTGGGACGGGACGAGCAACGGGCGGCCGAGCGAGCATACGATTCGCCGCTGGCACAACTTCGGAGCGTCCGGCTGCAAGCTGATCTGGGGTGGTGAAGCGTTCGCGGTGCAGGCTGACGGTCGCGCGAATCCGAATCAGTTGCTCAACCGTCCCGAAAATACCGAGCCCATGCGCGAGCTGCTTACGACGCTGCGCAGCGCTCACGCGGAACGCTTCGGTGCCGGCGCAACCGACGATCTGCTCGTCGGCCTGCAGTTGACTCACTCGGGTCGTTTCTGTCGCCCGAACCGCAAGGACAAACTCGAACCGCGAATCGTTTATCACCACCCGTCGCTGGATCCGAAGTTCGGCATCGCGCCGGATGACGATTCGGTCGTGCTCACCGACGACGACATCAAGCGGCTGATCGACTCGTATGTCGCGGCGGCAAAGCTCGCGCATAGCGTCGGCTTTCAGTTTGTCGACGTGAAGCACTGCCACGGTTACCTGGGGCACGAGTTCCTGTCCGCGTTCACGCGCCCCGGTCCGTATGGCGGCGACTTCGACGGCCGCACTCGTTTCATTCGCGAGATCATTACCGGCATTCGTGCCGAATGTCCCGGCCTGATGATCGGTGTCCGGTTATCGTGCTTCGATCAGCCGCCGTTTCATCCCGATCCGGATCGCGCGTCAAGCGGCAAGCTGGGTCCTGGCATCCCTGATGATCACCCGGCGCACGACTATCCCGGTTTCGGCTGCAACCGCGACAACCCACTCGAAATGGATCTGACGGAACCAGTGAAACTGATCCGGCTGCTGTACGATGATCTGGGCGTTGCGATCTTCAACCTGTCGGCAGGCTCGCCGTATTACAACCCGCATATTCAGCGGCCCGCGTTCTACCCGCCCTCGGACGGATACCAGCCGCCCGAGGATCCGCTGCTCGGCTGCGTTCGGCAGATCAAAGCCGTGCGCGATCTCAAGCGGCAGTTGCCTGGTATTCCGATTGTCGGCTCTGCCTGGTCGTACTTCCAGGAGTTCCTGCCAAACGTTGCCCAGGCGGTTGTTCGCGATGGCTGGTGCGACTTCGTGGGTATCGGCCGGCTGGTGCTGAGTTACTGGGACTTGCCCGCTGACGTGTTCGAGGGCAGGCCACTGCGCACGAAGCAGGTCTGTCGAACCTTCAGTGACTGCACGACGGCGCCGAGAAACGGCATCATCTCCGGCTGCTACCCGCTCGACGCCCACTACAAGGACGCGCCGGAAGCTGCAGATCTCAAACAGGTCAAAACACAGATGCGCGAGCGACTCGCGCAGCAGACTTCCTCCGCAAACGGTCAGCCATCTCGTTTGACAGACGATTAACCGGGTTGCCTTACGGGGCTGCTGCTGGCGACGACGGTCTGGCAGGTCACGAAGCTCGATTCGTTGCTGAGCAGGAATCGAATAACTGTGGCGAGTTCGTGGAACTCAGCGTCAGGCGAATTGCCGGATCACGACCCGAGTGGGGGGTCATACGCCATGATCAGACGGTGCTCGTGCGGGCGGTAGTAGCCGTCGATACGTTCGCGCTGGTGGAAGCCAAAGTTCTCGTACAGTTTGATCGCCGGTCCGTTGTGGGGGTCAACGGTCAGCAGTACCGGCGCATCAGCCCGCTCAAGTGCCCGTCGCATCAGAGCCGATCCGATGCCGAGTCCACGGCAGATCGGGTGGACCATGATCTTGTGCAGGAAGAGTTCGTGGCCAACTGTCGGAAACATGACGAGCGCGCCGGCGATCTGATTCGATGCGGTCAGCGGGCCACGCGACGTGACGCGAGCGACCAGCAGCACGGCCTGATCGCACCAAACCCGCCAGATGTGTTCACCATCGGGGATGAATGTGTCTCGCGATTCCGGCCAGGCGATGCGGTCGAGCGCCGCGACATCCAGAAACTCATCCGGTCGAGCAACGCCGATTTCGTAATCCATCTGAGGTGTCTCACTGACGACTCGACAATTCGTGGACCGTCAGCCTGAGACAAACGCGTCGCAGACGCACGCCTTCGGATTACGGTCAACCGGGGAAGCGATGCCGACTACTCGTCTTCGTCCGAGTGTTTCGCCGCGGCGATGATCTTCTGCTGTTCGTGTGCCGGAACCACTTCGTAGTGACTGGGAGTGAGCATGTAGGAACCCTGGCCGCCGGTCATGCTGAGCAGGCCGCGAGCGTACTCCTGCACTTCGGACAGTGGGACAAGACCTTTCACGACCGTATAGCCGCCAGGAGCTGCGTCCATGCCTTCCATGCGTCCGCGGCGAGTCGTCAGGTCCGCGGTGATGTCACCCATCTTGTCGGCCGGGACTGTGATTTCGATATGGACGATCGGTTCCAGCAGCACCGGCTTCGCCTTCAGAAACATGTCGCGGAAGCACATGCTGCCAGCAGTCTTGAAGGCGGTTTCATTACTGTCGACCGGGTGATCTTTCCCGAAGAACAGTTCGCACACACAGTCCTGCACCTGATAGCCAGCGAGGACGCCTTTCGTCATGCGTTCGATGATGCCCTTTTCAACGGCCGGGATGAACTGGTTCGGGACTGAACCGCCGGTGACGCGGTCAACGAAGGCATAATTCCGCTCGGGGTCGTAGTGGAATTCCCGCATACTCTCGAAGCGGGCCTTCGTGAAATACTCCTCGGGATTGATGTCACGCGGCAGCGAAGAGACTTTGAAGTGGACTTCGGCGAACTGGCCTGATCCGCCGGACTGTTTCTTGTGCCGGTAACTGCCTTCGGCCGACCCGGTACATGTTTCGCGATAGGGAATCCGCGGCGTGTGTGTATTGATGCCGACCTTGTCGCGTTTCCCGATGCGATCAATCGTCAGCGACAGGTGCAGATCACTCATTCCATAAAGGACCATCTCGTGCGTCTGCTCATCGCGGACGACCTGAATCGTGGGATCTTCTTCGACGACTTTGCTGACAGCGCCGGAGATCTTCTGCTGGTCGGCGGTTGTCTTCGGTTCAATCGCCAGTCCAACCATTGGCTGCAGGAATTCCAGCGCCGGCATTGTGGCCTTGCCCAGCGAGTCTGACGTGTGCAGACCGTCGATCTTGACCAGTGCGGCAATATCGCCCGCAACGGCTTCGTCGATCGCCGCTAGATGGCTGCCCTGCGCTTCGTTCAGTGTGCCGACTTTGATGTCCTTATCAGTCGTCCGATTCGTGACCGACGCGTCCTTCTTCAGAGAACCGGAGAACAGGCGGATGAAGTTCATCTTCGCAACGAACGGGTCGATGCGCGTTTTGAAGACCTGAGCGACAAGCGGGCCGTTCGAGTCCGCGACAACAGGATTACCGCTGGCGTCCGTGCGCTCGACGTCTTTGGGCGACGGCAGCATTGTGGCAATCCGGTCGAGCAGCTCCGTCACTCCGATATCCTGCTTGCCGCTCACGCAGAAGATTGGGATCAACGTGCCGGCGACGATGGCTTTGGTGACGCCGGCCGTCGCCTCGTCGAGCGACAGGTCCATTGTCTCCATGTACTTTTCCATCAGCGCGTCATCGGCTTCGACGATCGCATCGACCAGCGGTTCGTGGTAGATCGTCGAGGCGACAACGCCGCCAACCTCCGGCTTCAGCGTGCCGAAGACGCGCGAGAAACTGTGACCGACTTCGTCCGGCACGTTGATCGGGATGCACTGCATTCCGAACGTCTCGCGCAGACTCTGTACGATCTTCGCGAAATCGATGTTCTCGCTGTCGAGCTTCGTCAGGATGATGATCCGGCCGACGCCGGCATCACCCGCCATCTGAAAGACGCGGCGCGTGTTGACTTCGATGCCGTGCGCCGCGTTGATGACAATGGCGGCTGTTTCGACAGCTCGCAGTGACCCTGGCACCTGGCCCAGGAAATCCGGAAAGCCAGGCGTATCAATGATATTGATCCGCTTGCCGTTATGCGTCGCGTGCCCGACCGAAGACGTGATCGACGACTTGCGTTCTTTTTCGTCGTCGTCAGTGTCAAAAAGGCTCGACCCGTCATCCACTGAACCCGCTCGATTGTTGCCACCCGTCCTGAACAGGATCAGATCGGCGAGCGTCGTCTTGCCTGCGTGTCCGTGACCAACGAGAGCAATGTTGCGGATGTCTTCAGTCGAGTAGCGAGCCACTGGGATGTCCTTTCTGAAGATGCAGTGAAGAGCGGGCTGGATTTCGGGAAAACGTCGGAAACGCCACCGGAAATCAGCCAGCGCGGCCGAACGGCCGATCAGGCGAAGGCATCGTGATCGATCGATGAGTCGGTCGCAACGATCTGACACACGCGGTGAGGCACTGTGAACAGTCGATGTTCAACAGCAGTCGAGTTTCTCAGAACGTCAGACGAGCGAGCCTGCGTGTCGAACGAGCCAGTTCGCGGGATGACGACTGCTGCTCCGTTGACACAGGTTTCGGAGAAACCTGGCGATGGCATTGCTGGCGGCTGCTTTCAACGCGACGAGTCTCGCGTTTGGCAGACGCGACGGTCAGACAGTCTCGAACACCGTCGCGACGCCCTGGCCCTGACCGACACAGAGAGTGGCCAGACCGTATTTTGCGCCGGAGTCGCGCATGCGGTGCAGCAGTGTGACGGCGATACGGGCGCCGCTGGCTCCGAGTGGATGTCCCATCGCGACGGCGCCGCCGCGGGTGTTGACTTTCTCCTCACTGATGCCCAGTAGTTTAAGGACGCTCAACACCTGCACCGCGAAGGCTTCGTTGATCTCGATACAGTCGATCTGGTCGAGCGTCAGTCCGGCGCGCTGCAGCACCTTATGGACAGCCGGGACCGGTCCGATGCCCATCTCTTCGGGAGCGACGCCAGCGACCGCCATCGACC
The DNA here is from genome assembly GCA_016124895.1 of bacterium. Lineage (GTDB taxonomy): Bacteria > Planctomycetota > Planctomycetia > Planctomycetales > Planctomycetaceae > JAPOLP01. The sequence goes on along the minus strand of WGMU01000019.1, from coordinate 41,739 downwards.
TGATCCGGGCCAGCGGTTTGAAGCCGAGTTCGCTGGCCCGTTCTTCGGACATGATCAGGAGCGCGGACGCTCCGACACTGAGCTGCGAGCTGTTGCCCGCCGTGACACTTCCACCAGCGGGGTTGAAGACGGGCGGCAGTTTGCTGAGCACCTCCGGAGTTGTGTCGCCTCGGACGCCCTGATCGGCAGTAATCAGTTCCTTGCGACCCTCGGCGCTGCGGCCCCAGGTCGGCATGATCTCTCTGCCGAATGCGCCGCTGTTTGTTGCTTCGGCAGCGAGCTGGTTGCTCCGAGCGGCGAACTCGTCCTGCGCCGCGCGCGGAATCTGATACTTCATCGCGAGGTACTCGGCAGTCAGCCCCATGTTCATGATGGCTTCGCTGTGCCGGAAGAAGAGGCCGGGCGCGGGGTTGTAATCCTTGCTCGCCGGGATGTGGTGCATGTGCTCGATGCCGCCGGCGATCTGCACGTCTTCGCAGCCGGCCGCGATGCTCATCGCGCAGTCATTGATGGCCTGCAGACTCGACGCGCAGTTGCGGTTGATCGTGACACCGCCGGTTTCGATTGGCAGGCCGGCCATCAGCGCGGCTATACGTGCGACGTCGAAGCCCTGCTCGCCCTGCTGCTGGACGCAGCCCCAGCGGACGTCGTCGATGAGCTGCGGATCGATTCCGGTGCGTTCGACGAGTGCCGCCATCAGACCGGCGGAAAGTTCGTCAGCGCGGACGTCGCGAAAGTTTCCCGTTTCGGGGTGAGCTTTCGCAATCGGGGTCCGGACGGCATCAACAACGACAGCCTGTCGCATGGCGGTTTCTCCTCACCGGTCAGAGTTGCGGCTTGTTCGGCCGCGTGGATGTTCTCAGACAGGACTGTTGTGTCAATGTCGGACGCAGGGCGGCTGAGGTGAGGAGCGGAAGGGATGTGTCAGCGGTTAAAGCTCGTCTTGTCGGGTTTTTTGGGATTGGCTTACAACTCGCGGCTGGTGGTGATGAGGCTGCGTGGCTGCGCCGTTTTGCGGTGGAGACAGCAGCAGTCGCGACCGACCGAGTCCGCGGGCCGGTCGAGACGCACAGTGTCTCGATGACTGCGCCCGGTGGATTCGCTTCCGAAAACGACACGGCATCCGGAGAAGGACTTCTGCATGGAAGCGACAGTGGGCGCACTGGCTGAACGACTCAACGGTCGCGTCGTCGGCAATGTGGAGACGACGGTTACCGGACTGGCTCCGCTGAGCGATTCCGTGCCCGGCGACCTGACGTTTCTCGGCGAAGATACGAAGCTCCGCGAGCTGGCGAACTGCTCTGCGGCGGCTGTTCTGATCAGCACGGCGCGCGAGTCCGAACTGTCCGATTCGCAGCGTGAGAGCCTGACGCTGATTGTCGTCGACGATGCTCAGGACGCGTTTCTCTCGCTGCTGGCGGAAACCCGGCCGCAGCGGTCCCGGCCTGACTTCGGCTGTTCGCCCGCCGCAGTGATTGCCGAATCGGCGTCGATTGGCACTGGCACCAATGTTTTTCCGACGGCAGTGATCGGCGACGACGTCGTCATCGGCGAGAACTGTGATATTCACCCCGGCGTGGTGATCGGAGCGGGTTGCCGGATCGGCGACGGTGTGACGCTGCACCCGCGCGTGGTCCTGTACTCAGACGTCGAAATCGGCAATCGCGTCATTCTGCACGCCGGTGCGGTCATCGGGGCGGACGGTTTCGGATACCGCTTCCGCAACGGCCGGTTCGAGAAAGTGCCGCAACTCGGGACCGTGCGCATCGAAGACGATGTCGAGGTTGGGGCCAATGCGACGATTGACCGCGCGGCGATCGACGCAACGGTCGTCGGTCAGGGGACGAAGATCGACAACCTGGTCATGGTGGCGCACAACTGTCAGATCGGAAAACACAATGCGTTTGCCTCGCAGGTCGGCATCGCGGGGTCCTGTTCGACAGGCGACTACGTTCGCGCGGGCGGTCAGGTTGGCGTTGGCGATCACATCAATATCGGTACGGGTGCGTCGCTCGCTGCCGGGTCGGGGTTCCATAAGGACGTTCCAGCGGGCGAGACGTGGGCCGGCTATCCGGCTCGACCGATGGAAGAAGCCTCACGCGTTCTGATGGTCCAGAACAAGCTGCCGGAGATGCGTTCGACGGTGAAGAGCCTCGAAAAGCAGGTCGCTCAACTGACCGAACAACTCGACGAACTGAAGTCACACGCCACTGCGGATGCCGCCTGATCAGTCGTTGAAACAAAGTCAGCAGTCTTCCGGAAGGATCCGGGGCTGAGTTCTCTCTCAGAAATCACAGGCAACCAGAACTCACCGGCGACGAAGGATCGTCAACCACAGCCGGAATTGAACATGCAGATTCTCGATCTCGACGCGACTCCCGATATCGATGAGCCGATCGGCCTGCTGGCCGGTGCCGGCCGGTTTCCAGTGCTGTTTGCTGAAGCGGCCAGACAGCAGGGATACGCCGTTCACGCCGTCGGTGTGCAGGGGATGGCTCCAGAGGAACTCCGCGACTGCTGCGCATCATTCGAGACCGTTCCCATCAGTAAGGTGGGGCGAGCGATTCGAGCCTTCAGACGTCACAACGTTCGGCACGCAGTGATGGCGGGTAAGATCGAAAAGGTCATTCTGTGGCAGCGGCGCGGCTGGTGGCAGTTCATGCCGGATCTGCGTGCGTGGCATCTACTGTTTTCCTACGTCTTCAAAAAGGACCGCAAGGACGACACGCTGTTACTTGCGGTGATCAGCGAGTTCGAACGCGACCGGATCACGTTCGACTCAGCACTTCAATACTGTCCGGAGCTTCTCGTGGAACATGGATTTCTGACGAACCGCAAGCCGACAGCCGCGCAGTGGCGCGACATCCGGTTCGGCTGGGACATCGCCCGCAGCATGGGCGGCCTCGATATTGGCCAGTCGATCGTCGTCAACGATCTGGCGGTGATCGCCGTCGAAGCGATCGAAGGCACCGATCGCTGCATCGAACGTGCCGGCCAGCTTTGCCGCCGCGGCAATATGACGGTCGTCAAGGTTGCGAAGCCGCAGCAGGACATGCGGTTTGACGTGCCGGCGGTTGGTGTCAAAACAATTCAGACTATGCACCAGGCTGGTGCCCGCTGTCTGGCGATTGAAGCCGGCATGACCATCATGCTTGATCAGCAGGAAGTGCTGGACCTCGCCGACAAGCTTGGCATTGCGGTTGTCTCGCTGAACGCCGACGAACTGCAGCTCAGCTCAGCGGCGTGATACTGCCGTTCAATGCCGCCGTGTTTCAGAGTTCGTCGAGCAGTTGCTGTGTTGCGCGGAGTTCTTCTGACAGGCCGTCGACAAGCGATGGCTTCTCAGCGCCCGGCAGAACTTCCCAGGTGTAGGTCTCGACTTCCAGATGCGGGCAGTCGGCGAGATCTTTCACGGTCGCCAGCGCGGTACGCAGGTCGGGACGTGTCGTCTGCAGTGGACCGAGTGATTCGGCGTTGACCGGGACGTGAAAGTGGATCCGCCATTCATCGGCGGAGGCGAAGTCCGCATTCGGATGCAGAGCGTTTTCTTCGGTCAGATCGACGAGCCGGTGAATCGTCCCGTCAGCCGTGCGGCCCAGCATCTGGTGCAGGTAACGTGGCTCGGCGTAGCGTGCGAGCGCCCGACGGGTGTCCTCGTTTTCGGCCGGGTGCTCGACACGAATTGCGCACGAGATATGAACTTTGTTGATGGCGATGTCTGCCGCTTCCAGCCGACGCAGCGAATCGGCGACATCTTCAAACTCGACCGACTGATGACAGACGTCGTAACAGACACCGATGAAGTCATAGACCTCGTCGAGCGAGTTGCGGTCGGCGGCCAGCTTCCGCAATCGTTGAAAGAAGTCGAGCGTTTCGTCGGTCGTCTCCAGCACGCAGAACGGTTCCGGTTCGATCGCCAGGCGGATAGTCCGGCCGGTCTCATCTCGAAGTTTTGACAGGTTCTGCGCGAGATCAATCAGTCGCTGCGCACACTGATCCTGAAAGTCGACCGGCTGTGGGAACTCCTTGAAGCCCAGCGGCACGGTCGACAGGCTGCCCCAGTCGATCTCGGGCGGAAGCAGACGGGCGAGTACGCGGGCGCAGTCGAGCGTGTACCGCCAGCGCGAATCGCGAGTCCAGTCGGGCAGGTAAACGTTCTCTTTGACGCGGGTATCGTGAAAGTTGCCATACGGAAACGCGTTGAACGTGTAGCACGTCAGGCCGCTGTCCTGCAGAAATCCGACAAACTGGTCGAGCCGCCCGGCGGTCGTCAGCAGTTCCTCGATGACGGGCTGAGCGAGCCACAGTCCCGCCGCCAGATCGCCTGCATTTTCCCTGACCGGCCGAGTGAACTCGGTCAAGCCGCGCTGGACTTCGTCAACGCTCAGCCCTGGGTGAACGTTGCTGCAATAGCTCAGTGGATGCGTACTGAAAGTCATCGGCCAGCCCGACTGCTGAAGCGTTGCGGGAATCCGGAGTCGGCGTCGGCCGGCTCGTCAAGACCGCGGGATGCGCGTCCGGCAAGCGTAGTCGCCGCGTCGGATCCGTCCAATCCAGCAGAGGTCGAGCCGGTCGAGTGCGATCTCAACAACCCGTTCCTTCTCAACAGGTTCGGTCGTCGGTTCTGTCGGTTGAGGTCTCTGTCATGCCCTTATGAGGGGCCGCGTTAAGTAAGCCTGTGAAGCTTTGCGGGGGCAACCGCTCGAATTCGTCAGCAGCCTGTGACTGTTGGGCCGATTCTTTCGAGGCGTCAATCACCGTATCCCGATACTGCAGGCAGTGTGTCGTCTCTGCGGACACTGGGCAGCAGTTCGAGTGTGACTGCCATCGGGGTGGGCGCGCTGAATTGCCGGTCGCTCCTGGGGAATGTGTCCGCTTCAAGCAGTCGGTACTCACAGCGCAAACTGCGCCGAATCAGCGACAAGGATTGGATCAGGATGAGAATTCAACGCCTCTGGAAGAGCACGCTGGTAATCCTGACGGGAATTGCCGTCGCCCTGCCGGGTCCTGTCATGGCCGGTCAGGCTCCGTCTGGCGAAGAGGCCCGTGAAAAAGAGGCCCGCGGACCAGCCGTTCAGATCCGCGATGTCTCACTGGATGCCGGCGGCGTGCTGTCGGGCTACCTCGTCGATGCTCAGGGTAAGCCAGAAGCTGAGTCGCCGATTCAGATTCATCAGGGCCGTAAGCAGATCGCGGTGGCGAAGACGAACGCTCGCGGCCATTTTGAAGTTCGAGGGCTGAAGGGCGGCGTCTATCAGGTGTCGTCGTCGAAGGGTTCGAGCCTGTTCCGTATCTGGAAGAACGGAACCGCTCCGAAGCAGGCTTCACGGCTGGCCCTTGTTGTGAACGATGACCCGGTCGTGCGAGCCCAGCCCGGTGGATTTCTGGGGCTCGGTGGTTTTGGTGGAGGAGCGTCGCTGACGACACTTGCGATCGGCGCTGGAGTGATTGCCGGTGGAACGATCGCTATCGTGGAAGCCACTAACAACGACAACCCGGATGTCAGCCCTTAATTTCCGCGGCCGATCAGTCACTTTTCAGGGCGACGATTCATTCGTCGCTCTTTTTTTTGCGCCGTCAGAAAATGCGCCAAACAATTTTCCCGTCATGGAGGATTGCGGATTTTCCCGTCAGGAATTCCCCTGGAGTTTCGGCGTTTGAGTGACAGAGACCGCACCGTCAGTGATACCTGCCTGAGTGTCGGCACTGAGTGAGTCGCCGGACTGATCCGAATATGCAAGCAGCGGGTTGCGGGCCTCCGTTCCATGTGACGGAGCGAATCCAAATGGTCGATCGTGCCGGCGGCCCGAGTCGATACCTCAACATGCCTCAGGAGGACAGGGCACTGACCAGCGCAGCTCATGGTCGGAGCGTTGAAACACGCCGCCGCAGGTACGCCGCAATTCTGGAACTCAACCGCGATCACTTCGCACGGATGCTCGTGTCGCGACCAAACACGAGGAAGCTATGACTCAACTGCTCTCCCATGATCAGGCTGCTTCAATCAGCCGCCGCCAGTCGCTGAAGACTCTGGCCGCCGGCGCGTTTGCGCTGGGAGCCCTGCCGCAGGCACTGCTCGCCGAAACGCCGCGAATTGCGGCCATTACGTCCAAAGTCAGCAAGTCGCATCCGCTGGCTGCCGGGCTGCACATGGCGGCCGACAGTCTGGACGCGCTGGATTCCATCGAGGACTACACGGCGACATTTCATAAGAACGAGATGGTGGGCAAAAAGCGGATCGCTCAGCGGATGTCGCTGAAGCTGCGCGAGAAGCCCTTCAGTGTCTATCTGCGGTTTGAAGCCCCCGCCGAAGGCCGCGAAGTCATTTACATCGACGGTCAGAACGACGGCGATCTGCTCGTTCACGAGACCGGCCTGACCAGCCTGATCGGGACCATTGGCCTGGATCCCAAAGGCAACAAGGCCATGGAAGAAGCCCGCTATCCGGTCACGATGATCGGAATGCGGACGATGCTCAATCAGGTGATTGCTCAGTGGCAGTCCGAGATCGCGATCACTGATACCAAAGTGCGTTACTTCCCGAACGCCAAAGTCGACAACGTCGAATGTCGCGTCTTTGAATCGTCGCACGCCGAGCCGGCGCGCGGCGTCAAGTTCCACATGACGCGGCTGTACGTGGAGAAGGACAACAAGCTGCCGGTGCGCGTCGAGCAGTTTGACTTCCCGGCGAAGACCGGAGCACAGCCGGCCATCGTCGAGCAGTACACGTACCTCAACGTCAAAACAAACGTTGGCCTGAAAGACATCGACTTCGACGTCAAGAACCCGGCGTACGAGTTCTGATCGTCGGCGAACTGGCGGCGAAATCTCAACCGGCAACGCGGACGCATGCAGTTCGCGTTGCCGTTATTTATGCGCCGAGAGTTGTTCGATGTCGAACGCTGCGCGATTGTAAGCGGCTCCTGTCCGTTGAGAGCCACACCGTGAATCGTCGTTGCCACTGCTCCGCGTTGCTGTTGCTGTTGCTGGCTGTGCCCCGGTTTGAGGCCGTCGCACAGCCGGGAGACCGGTCGCGCGAAACGGACCAGGCCGTTGTTCGGGCGCTGCAGTTTCTGGCGTCTGAGCAGCAGGGTTCCGGAGCCTGGCGGGCAAATAACCGCGACGCGCCGTCCGTAACGTCGCTTGCGATCATGGCGTTTCTGGCCGTCGGACATACTCCCGGAGACGGTCCGTACGGGGCGCGGATTGAAAACGGGATCCGCTGGGTGCTCGATCATCAGGACGATACCGGTCTGTTTAGACATGTCGCCGGTTCCGGGCCGATGTACACACACGGGATCTGCACGCTGATGCTCGCAGAAGTGTCCGGCATGGTCCGCGGAGACCTGGCTCTCCGCGTGCGGCAGGGGCTCGAACGGGCGGTCCGCCTGATCCTTGTTGCGCAGGCTGTCCCCAAAGGGCCCAGACACCTGGGCGGCTGGCGATATCAACCGGGAGCGAACGACAGCGATCTGAGCGTCACCGGCTGGCAGTTGCTCGCGTTGCGCGCTGCGAAAGACATTGGTTGCGATGTTCCCGCCGAGGCGATCGAACTGGCAGTGGCCTACGTCCGGCAGTGTGCGACTCCGCAGGGCGGTTTTGGCTATCAGCCCGGCCACGGGACCTCGCCGACGCGGGCAGGTACGGGAATTCTGTGTCTGGAAATCTGCGGCGAGCATCACGCGGACGAGACAATGCGGGCAGCCGAGTATCTGCTCCGGCAGCCGCTGCGACCAAACGACAGCTTTTTTTATTACGGAGTCTATTACTGCACAGTCGGTATGTTTCAGGTCGGAGATCGGCACTGGGAGACAACCCGGACGCAGATGGCGAATCTACTGCTACCCATGCAGCTTCCCGACGGAAGCTGGCCGAATCAGGGCCGGGAAAGTGCTTATGGGCGCGTCTACGCAACCGCGATGTCCGTCCTCGCGCTGGCCGTCGAGTACCGCTATCTGCCGATCTATCAGCGATAGGGGACCAGTCTGCATTGAGAACCCGGTGTTGTGTGGCCGGTCTCGACCCGCTGTGGTTCTCCAATGCACAGCGTCGAGCAGCAACGTTCAGAGCCGGGAACTTATTTCACGCACATTCTCAAGTCGTCAGAAGTGGAAGCCGCCGCGGACGAAGACGAATGGGTCGGGGCGGTAGTCGCCGACGTTCGACACGTAATCCAGCTTGCGGTTGAAGGCGATGCCGACTTCGAGGAACGAGTAAATGTCTGACTCCGTTTTCTTCTCCATACCCAGAGCGACACGCCAGTCGGAATAAGTGACGTCGTCGCTCGCGCCGGACGTTCGATCGATCTGCCAGGTTCGGCCCCAGAAGCCACCGGTCGCGTACGCCCATTTGGTCCACAGCAGTGTTTCCTGCGCGACAAAGGCGAACTTCCATTCGGGGAAGATCAGGTCGAGTCGGTGTCGGTCGTTGATGAACCAGACGAGACCACCGATCGGCAGCACGCGGCGGTTTTCGAGATTCAGCCAGGAGGATCCGAACACAAGCTGCAGGTCGGGGTTGCACTCGTACGTGACCAGTGTCTGACCGCTGAAACGCAGCCCGTTGCTCAGATTCAGATGATCGCTGTAGAAGCCAGCTGTACCCGCGAGACGCAGCCGCCAGCGGGCATCGAAGCGCCGCATCCAGGCGACCTCAGCCCGCAGGTCGTGCAGTGTGTTCGGCAAGTCCGTTCGCGCCGGACCCTGCAGCATATGAATCGCGTAGCCAGGCGTGATTGTCAGCCCGCGAATTTTTGCCAGACCGATCGTCACGTCGCCGTATCCAGTCAGCCAGCCGAGACTGTCGCCGGTCGTCGGGAACCAGGTCGCGTCTGCGCGCCAGTGTTCGATCCGCAGCCAGCTTCGTTCTTCCTTCGGCGTGTTATGCGGCTCGTCAGGAATGTCGCTGCGGGTCATTCGTCCGGCGTACTCTTCGATCAGGTCGATCCAGTCAAGCTGCCCGTCGCGGTTGCCGGAATCAAACGGCGTCGGATCGAGCAGCGTGTCCTGCGGGAAATCGATGTTCGGATTCGGGGGCGTGTCGAGCGGAAGTGCGTCCGGGTCGCGGGTCAACGGAGCGCCGATGAGACCATCAACGCGGCCGTCGAACAGGACCGGCCCCGAATACGACGGTCCGGGTATGCCGGGCAGATGCGGTAGATCAGGCGTCGGCAGCAGATCACTCGGCGGAATCTGGTCAAGCGGCCGGTCCGGGTAGTAGCCCGGCGAGGCTTTGATCCGTGCGTGCGGGATGGGCGACGGAATCGGAGATTCCACCATTGGTGGAGGCAGCGGTTGCAGCTCGCCGTTGCGGCTCGGCCAGAGCGACGTCATCCGCAGCGGCAGTCCGGTCAACGGGTCGATCGGGTCGCTCAGGCTGGCGGGTCCGGCTGAGCCCGTGGCGGAGTCACGCGGTGCCAATGAAGAGTTTGGCGCGGTCAACGAACCCGGCGAATCCAGTACGCCAGTCGGCCCTGACAATCCTGTGGGATCCGGCGCATAACTGCCCGGCATTCCTGGCTGAGGAAACCGCCCGTTGCGATCCGGATTCCCGCGGTTGCCACCGGCCGGAGGAACGCCGTCAGGAGTGACATAAGGCCGACTCGGCAGCGGGTCTCGTGGCGCAGCAGACAACGGCGGTCCGAACGGCGAATTTGCAGCCGACGAAACGCCGGGGAAGCGGTTTTCACCGGGCAGGGGCGGAACGCCATCACTCGTCACGATTCCGGACGCACGCTCACCCCCACTGGCTGAGGACGACTGAGCGAACGCAGTCGGAGCGTCAGGCAGCGTTGCCGCAGCAATCAGGAGAATGAGCAGGGATTGTTTCACCGGCCAGGCAGGAAAAGAGGGTCCGGCTGACGGAGAACACCGTCGGGAAGGGGGCGGTGGAATAACAGTGCCGCAAAGAACGGGTCAAGATCACTCGGGCAGCAACTCGTCTTGCCGCATTTGTTTGATTGGGACTATGACTCCGCTCCCTTCCGGCTGACATCCTGCCCAGCCGTACTCGCACCGAGTCACTTCCTGTCCGCTTCGGGACGACATTCCTCACACCGAGCTTCTCGATGAGACACTCTCAGGCACGTCCGATCGTGCGCCGCCTGTTGCTGCTGTGCCTTGCTGCGCTGCTGCCAGCTCAGGCGGGTGGCTGCTCGCTGTTTGTCATGGCCGGGAAAATGTTCTTCGGCGATCCGAAGATCAAATCCGTCTTCAACGCTCAGACCGGCGTCGACCTGATGGATGGTGAGCAGACCATTCTGATCGTCTGCCGCACGCCGTCGCTGATGCAGAATCAGTTGCCGACACTGCAGCATGACCTGTCAGACGGCATTCTGCGCCGGCTGAAGCAGCAGGGGATCAGAATCGTCTCGCCGGATGCGGTTGCCGACTGGCTTGATGACAACGGCGGCGAATTTGACAACGTCGCGGAACTCGCGGCCGACTTCGACACCGACTACATCGCGGTGATCGATGTCGAGTCTCTCGAATTCTTCGAGCCAAACAGTCCGGAAATGTACCGTGGCAAAGCGCAGGGAGCGGTTCGGGCTTATCGCGTCGAAAAACGTGGCGGGCGGCGCGGTGCTCTCCAGGTCTTCTCCGGCGGGTTCAACACCGAGTATCCGCGGTTCAGTCCGGTTCCTGCTCACAGTATTTCAGAACGTGTCTTTCAGAAGCAGTTTGTTGACCACCTCAGCCAGGATCTGGCTCGACAGTTTTATGACTACCGGATGGGCGACGAGTTCTGACCACTCGATTCACTCACGACGACCGAAACCAATCATCGGAGCGAACCTCTCGCCCGCCATCATCCGAAGGATTTCGACATGCGATTCCGGCTGTCGCTGCTGCTGAGTCTGCTGCTGCTGACAACGACCAGCGGCTGCAACTACATCATCCTGCTCGGTTATCTGATCGGCGGTCCGCCGGCGATTCAGCCTGACTACGAAGCGTTGAGCGGTAACTCAATGACGGACAGGGATGTTGTTGTCGCTGTCGCGTGCTTCGCGCCGAAAGAAGTGCTCTACAACTTCTCGCACGTCGATCGCGAAATTACGAAATACGTTGCGTACCGGATGCACGAGCACAAAATCAAAACGATCAATCCCGACCGCGTGCAGCAGTGGCTCGATGAAAATCCACACTGGGACAATCCAGATGAAATCGGTCGCGGCGTCGGGGCGACTCACGTTGTCTATATCGATCTGACCGAGTTCACGTTGTTTGAGGAAAACAGTCACGAGCTGTATCGCGGCCGGTCCGAGGGAGTCGTCACGGTGTACGAACTCGACGACGAGGGCAATGGCGAGCCGATCTACAGCAAGGATATCGTCTCGCGTTATCCCCTGGCCGCTCCCAAAGACACCAGCGAAGTCAGCCGTCCGCAGTTTCAGATGCTGTATCTGTCGCGTCTGAGTGAAGAGATCGGCCGCCTGTTTTACGAACACTTCAACGGCGACGATATTGCCGACGCGACCTAGCGCAACGATTCGACAGGAACAGGGGTTCTGACCGCCGATGTCTGCTCCCGCCGAGTTCCTTGACGTTTTTTATCCGACGCTCAAAGAACGCGGTCAGCCGGCCTTCGTCACTGCAGCGACGCCGGGATTCAGCGGGGCTCGCGTCCATCGTGTCGCGATTGAATCGGCAGCGTACTGCGTCCGACAGTGGCCAGTCGGGGCGTCAGGCGAGCGATTGCTTGCCATTCACCGATTGCTGAGTCACGTCGAACAGTCGAGCCAGGTTCCGATTGCTGTCCCACTGCTGTCGGCGGACGGTCGGACAGTGACCGAATATCAGGGCCGTCTGTGGCAGGTTGAACCGTGGCTTCCGGGAACGGCAGACTTCGATGACTCCCCGACGGAATCCCGGCTTCATGCTGCGATGAGTGGCCTCGCTGCATGGCATCGTGTTGCCGCACTGTTTGCACCCTCGGCCCGCGAGACGAACTGGCTGTCGCCAGTCCACGAAGACGTTTCGCCAACCGTATCGAGTCGTCTGCGGCGTTTCGCGCAGTGGCGCGTCGATCTGCCGGCAACCGAACGTCGACTGCTGCTCGACGCGGATCCGCAGTTTCGCAGTCTCGGTCAGAAACTGACGACGCTGTTTCGGCTGCTGAGCGATTCGATCGGTCGCGAACTGCAGCAGGTCGCGTCGCTGCCTGTCCGCCAGCAACCCTGCATCCGCGACATCTGGCATGACCATCTGCTGTTCAGCGACGACCGGTTGACTGGAATCGTCGACTTCGGAGCCGTCAAAACAGACTCCGTCGCCTGCGATCTGTCGCGACTGCTCGGCAGTCTGTTCGGCGACAGCGCGGCCGACTGGCAACGGGCGCTCGATGCCTACGAACAGCAGCGGCCGCTGACAACAGCCGAGCACCAGCTTCTGCGACCGCTCAATCGCTCCGGTCTTCTGCTGAGCGGAATGTCCTGGCTGCAGCGCCGCGCCGATCAGCAGATCGACGCCGAACAGATGCCGCGTGTCATCGCGAGACTCGGGAGAATTGTTAGTCAGCTTGCGCTGTTTTGAAACTGCCCGACGCCACTATTGTTTGACCCGAAGCCCCAGGCGACGGTGTTCTGGCAACAGTGCAATCAGATGAAACGCCGTCGCCGTCGCCTGCGGCTTCGGGTCAAACGATCTTTCTCTCACAAAATCAGTCCCGGTTGATCAGGTCCGGACCCTTGCCGGCTGTCTTGACGTACGAACTGCCCTGCTTTTCGTAGCGTGTGAAACCCAGGTCTTCGAGCTTCTTCGGATCCTTGAGCTTACCTTCGATTGCCATCTGCGAGTGCGAACCGGCAACGAACGGGGCGACGATTTTGCGTCTGACAGGCTCACCCGTTTCCGGATGCTGGGTCAGCGGCTTGTCGTGGATACTCTGCACAACCTCGAACTCTTCGACGGGCTGACCGTCGGCGCGAATGATCTGATAAATGTAGAGAGGCATTGTTCGACCCTTTGATCTTGTACAAGCAGACCGTCGCGCATCAGCCGACGCCTGTGGCTGGATGTTAAACAGACACGGATTCGCGCCGATCTGACTCTCGGTCAGCCAGCGATGGCCTCGTTGACGACCGGATTCGTCAACTTACCGATTCCGTCGATTTCGATTGTGATCGTGTCACCGTCCTGCAGGAAGACCGGCGGCTTGCGAGCCCCGCCGACACCGTGCGGCGTGCCGGTGAAGATCGCCGTTCCTGGAGGTAGTACAGTGCTGCCACTGAGGAATTCAATCAGTGCCGGCACGTCAAAGATCATGTCGTCCGTGTTCCAGTCCTGCATCATCTGACCATTGAGTACGGTGCGGATGCCGAGCGAATTGGGATTGGGAATCTCGTCGGCGGTAACGAGACAAGGCCCCAGTGGCGCGAATGTCGCGAACGTTTTCCCGCGGCACCACTGACTGCCACCCTTCTTCAGTTGCCAGTCGCGGGCACTGACGTCGTTGCCGCAGGTGTAACCCAGCACGTAGTCGAGTGCGTTCTCGCGCGACACGTTGTGGCATTCGCGGCCGATGATGACGACCAGTTCGCATTCGTAATCGACGGCGTCGCTGGCCAGTTTCCGCGGCAGCACGATCGGATCGCCGGGGTTCTGCAGGGCACTGCTCGTCTTCATGAACAGTACTGGGTACTCCGGGATCGCCTGACCGCCTTCTTCGGCGTGTTTCCGATAGTTCAGACCGATGCAGAGGATGTCTGCTGGAGCCACCGGTGCCAGCAGTTTCTGCACGGTGGCGGGCGTTCCTGTATCACGAAAGTCGCCGAACAGGTCGCCTTCGAGCAGTGTTGCTGTGCCATCGTCATGCTGGCTGCCGAGGCAGACTTCACCAGCGTCATTCAGAAAGCGGATAATTTTCATGGGGGAAGTCCAGAGTTGAGAGTCGAGTGTTGAGCGTCCAGAGTTTCGGCAGCAAACGGAACGACATGCTCGCACGCTACTGTGATTGCGTCGCGCAGGCGAGTCTCACGAATGGCGGCCGAACCAGCCTTTTCGCCAGAAGTAAAACATCATGAGAGTCGCGACGGCGGCCATCATCCCGAGTGCGAATGGATAGCCCAGAAACCAGTCGAGTTCCGGCATGTTCCACGGTGAGACCCGGGAGTTGAAGTTCATGCCGTACACGCTCGCGATAAACGACAGCGGGATGAAGATCGTCGCGATTACGGTCAGAAACTGAGCGGTCTCGTTCGAACGTTCCGCAGCCAGGGAGTGATGAAACTCCCGCAGGTCGGCACTCATTTCCCGCAGCGAATCAATCGCATGGATCAGTTGCCCGGTGTGATCCTGACAGTCCCGCAGATACAGCCGTGTCTCGTCGGAGAAGAATTCGAAATCGTCATCTCCGCGGACAATGCTGCCAATGGCTTCCCGCTGCCGCAGCATCGTTCGCCGGAACGCATTCAGTTCGTGACGCATCGCGTGAATCTGCCCGACAACCTTGCCGCTGTGTCCCGACGTGATCAGCGAGTCCATCTCGTCAAACTGAACGCCGAATTCCTCAATGATTGGAAACCAGGAGTCGATGCAGGCATCGAGCAGCGAGTATGTCAGATAGTCACTGTTGGATGTGCGGATGCGTCCCCGGTTTGACCGGATGCGCTCCCGGACCGGGTCGAAGCAGTCTCCCGGTGTTTCCTGAAAGGTGATGACCAGTCCGGGACTGGCAAACACACTGATCTGTTCAGTGAGGACACGATCGCGCTGATGAGGGATCCGCATCACGAGAAACAGCCGGTCTCCGTACAGCTCGACTTTCGGCTACTGATGTGTGTTCACAACGTCTTCCATGGCGAGCGGATGAAGTCGGAACGTGCGCCCGATCTCGTGAATCGTTTCAGCATCGCCGAGCCCCATGACGTTGATCCAGGTGATCGGCCGACGGCCCAGCAGGGGCTTGAGACGGGACGCTCCCGGTACTGGTTCTTCGACGGCTTCCTTCGCTCCGTAACTGAAGACGTGAATCACGGGTCGCTGCGCTGCCGGGTCGGTATCGACTGTTCCAGGTACGGCGCCAGGGGCCGTTCGGCGTCGAAACAGGGCCGGACGGTGCGAACGATGGGAAGACGATCGAGACATCGGGAACTCCTGAAAAGGCCGCCGGACAGAAGCGGTTGAGACAGTGTTTCCTCCACGCAGTCGTCCCGCAACACAGGCATGTTCGTGCCGTTGTCGATCAGAAAGGCACCACGCAGCCGGGAGGGATCTCACCGTCGAGGAGCGACAATCTCACTGCTTCGCTGACGATCTGTCGCCTGCCGGCAACACGTGGCAATCACGGAGCCTAAATTGACCGGAGACCAGTTTCTCTCGTCCGCCTGTGGATCCCGTTATGACCGCCGTTACTGAGCATCTCGACAAAAGTGCCGAGACCTCGAAGAAGGTCGACGTCGCGCTGGATCACCTGATTCTCGGTCGTCCAATCGGCTTTCCAATTTACGATGCCCGTGGTGTGCTGCTGCTGGCCGAAGGCGCCGTGATTTCCAGCGACTTCAAACGGCTCCTCCGTAACCGCGGGATCGATTCGGTGCAGATCGACCAGCGCGACCTCAGCCGAATCACACTGAACGCTGACCTGCAGTCAAACCAGACATTCAGCTTTGATAATGATCTGACGCAACGACTCGATCAGATCATCGACAGCGGCATGATGTCGGTGCAGAACGAGGGTGCTGCGGTCAAAGACGGCCTCGTTTCGCGGGGAACACAGGCTTACGACGTTGGCCAGCGCAGCCGGCTCTCAAGACAGAACAGTGATTCGACCGCCGCGCTTTCCGGAGTGATGAAAGCAGCACTGCATGGAGGATCGGCAAACGGCGCTACCATGTCAAAAATGGCCGGCTCCTATCTCACCGAGATGCAGGCAGACGTCGACAGCGTACTGACTTCTACTTTCCAACAGCTCGACGAAAACGAGATGTCGACCCAGGCACTGCAGACGTCTCTGCTGGCCATGGCAATTGGCGTTGAGATGGAATTCGATGCGAAGAATGTGCGAATGCTGGGACTGATCGGAATGGTCCATGACTGGGGCATGATGCGAGTCCCGAAGGAAATCCGCGAATCAACCAATGGCCTGACTCCCAGCGAGTTCTACGAAATCAAGAAACACCCGATCTATTCCCTGGAGATGCTGGAAAAGGCGACGTCGATGCCGGGGCTGGTCTCGCTCGTCAGCTATCAGATTCACGAACGGCCCAATGGGACCGGCTATCCGCGCGGGAGAGAGGGAAGTGCCATTCATCCATTCGCCCGGATTGTCGCCGTCGCTGATGCGTATGTCGCACTGACAACCGCTCGACCCTGGAAGACACCGTACATGCCCTATGCCGCCGTCGAATGCCTGCTGCGCGACGCTCAGCAGCGACGTGTCGATTCAGCCGCCGTCCGGGCCTTGCTGTGTGTGCTCTCGCTTTTCCCAATCGGCAGTCTGGTGACTCTCAGCGACGGCTCAGTGGCTCGCGTTATGCGCCGCAATGGAAACGCTTACAACAGCCCCATCGTGCAACGGCTGCAGGACTCAAACGGCGACCAGGTCGATCCGATCGCCTTCGAGAACATCATTGATCTGCAGAAATCAGAGTTAAGTGTAGAACAGGCGCTGCCAACACCTGGCCGTCAGGAACTGACACTTAGTGCGGCACTGGAGGAACGTAAGCAACGGGGCAAAGCGAACTGATTGAGATCAGCAACCTGAACGCTCAGCATGACTCTCTGGAAGGTGGCCCCAATGGCACTGTTGATACAGAAACATGAAGCAGATCAAGTTGCCGAGATCATGAAAATGCTCGACCGCTGGGATGCGCGATTTAACGGGCATCAGAATCAGAAGCGTGAGAACCAGCGTTCGCTGTTTCGTTCGCAGATTCTGGTCACACTGGCCGAACTGGCTGAATTGGCCAATGTGCCGCATGACCAGACGCACCTGCGCGTCTGGGCCAGGAACCTCTCCCCTTCGGGAGTTGGATTTCTACACCGTGGAAAGATCGATTCCAGAAAAATCGTCGTCTGCCTCGACCCCGATTCCGGCGCTCAGCACAGCTACTCAGCAATCATCATCCGCAGCCGGAAACTGCAGAACGACTTCTATGAATATGGAGCCGTCTTCCTGCATCGTATCGAGCACTAGAGCAGCTTATGGACAAACGCTGCATTTTATTCGCTCAGCGGAGCAATCGTCCGGTATTTGCCCGCGAAGTAGAGCAGCGGCTCTCCACCGTGAAACTCACCAGCAACGATCTGCCCGACAAAGATGTCGTGGTCACCGCCCGGCAGGATGTACTGCAACCGGCAATCGACCCAGCCCAGGCAGCCGTTGAGCACCGGGGCTCCGGTTTCGGCCGTGCGTGCATCGAGATCTGAAAAGTCCTTTGGTCCCGGAGCGGCGAACCGGTTCGATATGTCCTGCTGTTCGACCGTCAGGATATTGATCGCGAAGCAGCCAGCCTCTTTGAACGCCTGCATTGAACTCGCGCGTTTGTCGACGGCGAATAAGACCAGCGGCGGATCAAGTGACAGCGACGTGACCGAATTCGCAGTCAGTCCGGTGGGAGGTTCGCTGTTAGTGGTGACGACGGTGACGCCTGTCGCAAAGCTGCCGAGAATCTTTCGCTGATCGGCGGGATGAAAGTCCATGTTGCGACGCTCCTGCTGGGGGGCTGCGTGCGCTGAGAGAAACGCAGTCGCTTGAGCTGCGAACGCTATTCGCGATTCATCAGCGCTTGAAGCGACTCGATCAGATTATTCCGCAGATCGCGAAGTTTGACCGGCTGGACGAGGGCTCGCGCAGAGGGGCTCAGGTGCAGGGTCTCCAGCGAATCACGCTCGCTGGCCGGCAGCACAAGCACGCAGCCGACGCTTTTCGTATGGCACCAGCGAATCGCTTCGTCGTACGCCGTCGACGCGTCACCATCGAGCGCGTCGCCCATGACGACAATTGCGTCCGGGGGATTGTTCCTGATGCGCGTCAGAGCCCGCTCCCAGGTACTCAGCATCAGAACGCGAAAGCCGTGCTTCGTCAGATAGTCGCGGAGCAGGTCCTGCTGCTTGACCCGGTACTCGACACACAGCACCGTCGACAATCGCGGTGTCTGCTTCATTTCGGCACGGGCCTTGTCGTCAGCCGTCCCGTACTCCGCCAGTGCGGGGCGCAGGTCCTTCAGCAGTTCCGTGGCACTCTGATAACGCTCGTACGGGTTGATACGGACAAGTCGGTCAATGATCTCAGCCAGTTTCAGCGGCACGCTGGGATTCGTCTGACGAATCGGTCGGATGCCCGAATATCGCGAGAACTGCTTACGTTCGTCTCGATTCCGCGATGAGGGGTATGGTGGCAGTCCGGCGGCCAGTTCGTACATCACGGCGCCCAGAAAAAAGAGATCGCTGCGCGGATCGTTTTTCGGGGCTCCCGTGTGTTTTTCGAGCGTGGCATATTCGACGGCCTGAACATTTTCGTCCTCGCTGTCGCCTTCGTCGCCCGCCAGTCCAAAGTCAACGAGCTTGGCCACTCCGCGGCTGCTCATCAGCACGTTGGTCATTTTGAAGTCGCGATGCGTCATGCCCTGACTGAGCGCGTATTCGAGTCCCTCTGCCATGTCGCACGAGGCACGCAGCAACTCGGCCGGCTCCATCTTCTGACGGATATTCATGAGCTGCCGCAGGTTGCCGCCTTCGACAAATTCCATCGTGAAGAAGTGCCACTCGCCGTCGGTACCGACATCGTAAATCGGCACGATGTTGCGGTGCCGCAGCTTCATGCACAGCTCAGCTTCGCGATGAAAATGGGCAACGCTCTTCGCATCGTCGAGATAGCGTTGCCGCAGCACTTTGATGCCGATCATGTCGCCCGTGTCCAGCGCACAACCGCGGAACACACGAGCAAAGCTGCCGGACGCATTCTGATACAGCAGCTTGTAATTACCGAGTACCAGCGGCGCGTCTTCGCCGGATTTAATCTTCGTCGCCTGGTAATTGGTCAGCACGTGCTGAGCTTCCAGCGCGTCAATCAGCGAATTCGGATCCGACGTGACCTCTCGCTGCTGCTGACACGCCGCCAGTTCGGCAGCGGTCACCAGTTTCATCTGGACGAGCTGGCGAGCAAGGTCGTCTGTCGAAGTAAACTTCATCGCGAGGACGATTCGTTATCTCAGAAGCTGCTCTTGTCGGAATCGGCTGGACCACCGTTCGGTGATACCCGCTCGCCATTGCGGTCACGGGTGAAGGCTGAAGCTTCCGGCAGTCGTGTCAGGATGGCCCAATCCGGCATCCGATGCCAATCTCATGCCAGAAAGAAACGACCGTCGGATGACAGACTTTCGCGTCCGCCCAGGTTCACTCTTGACCGCAGATTTTCACGTCGACCATCGGCAGGGCGGCGAGTATAGAACTGCAATTCGCTGTGGGCGAGTGATCGGATTCAGATTTCGTGATTCTCTGCGGCATTTCGCAGCACTTCAGACCAATCTGTCCCGTCGACGGTGTACCCGCCTGAGCAGCCTCGCGTTTCGAGTGCAGTTGTCACGGTCAGTGATCACTTGACAATCTGCCGAGCCTCGGTCACTCGACGCCGATCGGCACCTCGCCATACCGAATCTGCCCGGCGGCGACCGTCGTCAGCCAGTCGAGTCTGGTGCCGTCGCATCCGTTACCGCTCTGCACACGACGAAAGATCACCAGATCCGCGCGCGAGCCGCGGCGCAGGCGAACCTGTTCCAGTCCCAGCAGCCGGCACGGATTCTTCCCGGCCATATCAAACGCGTCTTTAAGCGACAGTCCGGCAACGCCGATCGCGTGCGCGACGCAGGCGTCGGTCTCGCTGCCCGAACCCGCCAGCAACTGCCGCTGACCGGCCAGGACGATTGCTCCGCTGTCGAGGATCTCCACCTTCGCCTTGTCCGGCAGTTCGTACTCGCCGGGCGGGCAACCGGCGAGCCCCGCCGCGTCGCAGGTGATCACGATATTCTCGCGACCTTTGGCGGCAATCATCGACCGGATGACGGCCGGTGGCAGGTGGTGACCGTCCGTAATGATGCTCGCCATCAGTCGCGGCTCGCCGAGCTGATCCCAGATGTAGTTCGGATGCCGCCGAATCTGCCCATGCGCTCCGTTACCCAGGTGTGTGCTCAGCCTCGCTCCGGCATCGACCGCTGCCGTGATCTGCTCCGAATTCGCCGCGGTGTGACCGATCGCGATCGTGATCCCCGCGTCAACGGCCTTGCGAATGAACTCGACCGCGCCGTCCGCTTCGGCTGCCAGAGTCACCAGCCGGATCAGTCCGCCCGCCGCTTCCTGCAGTTTCTGAAACTCGTCCCAGTCGGCTGGTCGGACATGCTGCAGCGGATGCGCCCCGCGCGGCCCGTCCTCTTTCGAGATAAACGGCCCTTCGAGATGGCAGCCCGCAACCAGATCACGCACCCAGGGTTCCCGTTCATAAGCCTGGCGGATCGCGGAGAAGCCATCCCGCAGCGCTTCGTGTGACGCCGTCACCAGCGTCGGCAGCATCCGCGTGATGCCGTAGGAGAAATGCGGTTCCAGGGTCCGCAGCACCTCGTCCGCGGTCAGTCCTGGCTTGCAGAACCAGACACCGCCATATCCGTTGATCTGCAGATCGACAAGCCCCGGTGCGACCCACGGCCAGTCGTCGATCGACCCAACCGGAGTCGCCGCCTCGACCGACGCAATCCGATCTCCCTCGATCGAAATCGCCACCGGCTCACTCGTGTCGTACCGCCGTCCACGAAGCTGAATCATGCCGCACCTCAGATACTGAATTGATGCCATCGAGTGGCTCCGCATTCCGTGCAGACGTCCCTGACCGGGCTGACGCGACGGAGTCGCGTGCCACTCTGTTTTTTCAAACCGATTTCATGCCAGCAGCGCCCCTCACTCCGCCGCTGGCAACGCGATCGAAAACCGTGTCCCCTTGCCGCGTTCGCTCTCGCAGGAAATCGTCCCGCGATGCGCCTGCACGATCTTGCGAACCGTCGGCAGACCGAGTCCGCTGCCGTCCTGCTTCGTCGAAAAGAAGACGTCGAACAGCTTCGACCGCGTTGCCTCGTCCATGCCCTCGCCGGTGTCGATAAATTCGAGTCGTACTCTGCCGTCGCGAGCAAACGTCTGCAGTTCGAGCAGCCCGCCGCCGGGCATCGCCTGCTGAGCGTTCTGGGCGAGATTCATCAGCACCTGCCGCATCAGCGACTGGTCAAGCTTCACCGTTGGCAAATTCGATTCCAGATGCGGGCTGATCTCGATCCCGTGCTCGCGCGCCGTTGGCTGATAAAAGTCGACAAAGTCCCGCACGACCGCGTTGAGGTCCGCCTCGACCAGCTCCAGTTCGCCGACGCGGGCAAACTGCAGAAACGCGTTCAGGATCTCGTTGAGGTGCTGACACTCGCTTTGCACCTTGTGAATCCGCTTGAGCATTTTCTGATCGCGCGGATTGTCGCTCTCTTCGAGTTCCTCACCGAGCAGATCCAGGTTGAGGCTCATAGTCGACAGCGGGTTGCGGATCTCGTGCGCCAGACCGCCGGCCAGAGCGGCGATCTCCGAATACAGGTCCACCAGTCGCTGTCGTTCCTGATCGTCCACAGAATGCTGCTCGAAAGGAGTTGAACTTCGCTGAAGTTCGTACCGAGTTCCGCTCGCATCGGCAAGCCGCAGACAAGGATTCACGAGCCCTGCCTTCGACCAGGATCAGCTCGACCGCATATTCGCTACAGCTCTACGAGGAACATCGCCGCAAAAATCCGCTGTGACCTGGTCATGGACTGGAATCAACGACACCAGAGCCACCCGCAGGCCTTTCGCACAGCAAGTTACGAGCTGCCCTGGAGTGCAGATTTGTGGCCGACCACTTGACATCCCGCTGGTTCGATATAATTTACCGATTAGTTATTTAACTATACGGTGAAATATGTCCGCTGACCGATTAAGTCTTACGTTCGCTGCGATTGCTGACCCGACCCGCCGGGCCATTCTGCTGCGCCTTTCCCAGGGCGAAGCCCCCGTCAAAGAGCTGGCCGAACCATTCGAGATGACGCTGCCCGCGATCACCAAGCACCTCAAAGTGCTTGAGCGGGCCGGACTCATCGAACGGTCGCGTTCGGCCCAAATGCGTCCGTGCAAGCTACGCACCGAGCCGCTGCAGGAAGCAGCTTCCTGGATCGACCGCTATCGCACGTTCTGGGAAGCAAGTTTCGATCGACTTGGCACTTACCTCGATGAACTCCAATCCGAAACGGACGGCGAAGCGACGCCGCCTTCACACGAAAACGGAGCCAATGAATGATCACCGATCCTCAGAAATCCCAGGCCAATCTCGATAACCCTGTCGAGATCGTCATCTGTCGAACTTTCGCGGCCCCGCGCGGACTCGTCTGGAAGGCATGGACCGACGCAGATCATGTCGGTAACTGGTGGGGCCCAGCAGGCTTTACCACGACGACGCATTCGATGGACTTTCGACCGGGCGGATCATGGCGTTACACGATGCACGGTCCCGATGGTCACGATTACGTGAATCGGATCGACTACCTCGAAATCGACGAGCCATCTCGACTCGTCTACGCGCTCGGTGGTGAGGTCCTCGATAACGACGTCAGCTTCCGCACAGAGGTCGTGTTTGAGCCCGTCGGCGAAGACGGACGCGAGACTCAGGTCACTATGCGATCGATCTTCCCGACGGCCGACGCCCGCGATTTCGTCATTGACAGTTGTGGCGCCGTCGAAGGAGGCAAGCAGCACTTGGCCAATCTCGAAGTCTATCTTGCTGGCATGTCAGCACTGGATACCGACGAGGCTCCATTCACCATCAGCCGCGTCTTCAACGCGTCTCGCGAACGCATCTGGGAGGTGTGGACCCAGCGAGATCACCTGGTGCAATGGTTCGGCCCGGAAGGCTCAACGATGACGCGCGCCACGCTCGACCTGCGAGTCGGCGGCGTGTTCCACTACTGCATGAGCCACCCAAATGGCATGGAGATTTGGGGACGCTGGATCTTCCGAGCGATCGAGCAGCCAGACAGACTCGAATTTATCAGCAGCTTCTCGGACCCCAGTTGCGGAATCGTCCCCGCGCCGTTCGAAGGACTTGATGACTTCCCGCCGGAGACGTTGACGACCGTCACACTCGTTGACCATGCGGGGATCGGCAAAGGAACGCTCCTCAGGATCGAAGCACGCCCACTCAACGCCACCAAGGCACAGTGGGCCTTCTTCACTGCCTTCCATCCGTCCATGAGCCAGGGTTGGAGCGGGACCATGACGCGGCTCGCGGAGTTTCTCGGCAACTGAAGCGTCTTCCGCGAAATCCGCTTAGCCCCGAGATCCGGTTCACCGCCGCTTTCTCAAAACTCCGCAGAGTGAGAAGTTCTCTCCGAGTTTGAGACTCAACTCCAGGAGTTTCATGGGCTTGCGGGATGAGCCCTCGCGCAGGAGCGACTGCCGGCGACTCGCCGTATTCAGGAGTCGCTAGGCAGGAAACGCGTGCAATTCCGGACCCTCAGGTCCTATAATCCCGCCCCGCAAAATCTCCCGCCTCCCAACGCACTGCCTGTCGCCAATCCCACCTTTGGCAGGCTGCGGTTGGGAAACCAGAACTCCGAACAGTAACGGTCCCGCCATGATTCCCTGTTTCTCGCCGTCCCGGCTGATCGCTTCGTTTCTGACCCTCGTTGTCGCGCTGGTACTGACCTCGGCCGTCGAGCTTCACGCGGCCGAGCCGGACGCTGGCACTGCCGAACGCGGTAAGGCGATTTATCAGAAGCTCTGTGCCGACTGTCATGGTGCGAGCGGCCAGGGCGTCAAGGACTATTTTCCCGATCCGCTGACTGGCGATCGGTCGCTCGTCGAGCTGACGAAAGTCATCATCGACACGATGCCGGAAGGCGAAGCCGACAAGTGCGTCGGTGACGATGCGGCCGCGGTCTCAAAGTACATCTTCGACGCGTTTTACTCGCCGCTCGCGCACGCCCGCGTACGTCCGCCACGAGTCGATCTCCAGCGGCTGACCAATCGTCAATACGCAAACGCCGTCGCCGATCTGATCGGCAGTTTTACCGGCATCGGACAACCGGACCAGAACCGCGGGCTGAAGGCTCAATACTTCAACGACCGTCGCTTCAATCGTGGCAAACGCGTCATCGAACGAGTCGATCCGGTTGTCAATTTCGATTTCGGCGAAGGCACGCCGGAAGAGGGCAAGTTCGAAGTCGAAGCGTTCTCGATGCAGTGGGAAGGCTCGCTGATTGTGCCCGAAACGGGCGACTATGAGATCACCGTTTCCACGGAAAACGGCGCCAAGCTGTACCTCAACGATTTCGAGACGCCGCTCATCGATGCCTGGGTTAAGTCCGGCTACGACACCGAGTACAGCCAGACGATCCGACTGCTCGGCGGCCGGGCCTATCCGCTCCGGCTTGACTATTTCAAATTCAAGGAGAAGGACGCTTCCGTCCGGTTGTTGTGGAAACGCCCGCGCCACACGAAAGAAGTCATTGCCGAGCGTTACCTGTCGCCGTCGCGCGTGCCGTCAACCTTCGTCGTACAGACACCGTTCCCTCCGGACGACAACAGTGTCGGTTATGTCCGCGGCACGTCGGTCTCGAAAGAGTGGGATCAGGCGACAACGCTGGCCGCGATCGAAGTCGCCGCCGCTGTCTCTGACCGAGCCTTCCGAATCGCGAATACGAAACCCGATGCCGGCGACGCCGGTGCAAAGCTGCGATCGTTCTGCCAGGCGTTCGTCGAACGAGCGTTCCGCCGACCGCTCAGAGACGACCAGCGGAAGCTGCACATCGACCAGCAGTTTGAAGAGGCTCCCGACTTGAAGGCCGCCGTCAAACGCGTCGTGCTGCTGACACTGAAGTCGCCGCGGTTTCTGTTTCGCGAACCCGGTTCAACCAACGACGTCTGGGACGTCGCCTCACGATTGAGCTTTGAACTCTGGGATTCGATCCCCGACGACGAACTCCGTCGTGCCGCTGCCGAAGGCCGACTGGAGAATTCAGAGCAAATCACTCAGCAGGCGCAGCGCATGGTCGGCAACTTCCACACAAAGTCGAAGCTGCGCGAGTTCCTGCAGCTCTGGCTGAAGATGGAACGCGTCGGCGATCTCTCGAAGGACGCCGAAGCCTTCCCGGACTTCAGCCCCGAAGTGCTTTCCGACCTGCGCACGTCGCTGGAGCTGACACTCGACGACGTGATCAATTCGGACAAACCGACGCTGACCGCGCTGCTGCTCGGCAAGGAGACGTTCCTCAACGATCGGCTGGCGAAGGTCTATGGCGTCGAACTGCCACCCGGCGACGGCTTCCGCAAAGTGGCGTTTGAACCGGACCGCCGGTCCGGCGTGCTTTCGCATCCGTTCCTGCTGACCGGCTTTGCTTACTTCAAAGACAGTTCGCCGATTCACCGCGGCGTCTTCGCGTTTCAGAAGATACTGGGACGCTCAATTCGGCCGCCGGCGGATGCGAACTTCGAGCCACTCTCGTCGGCGATGCAGCCCGATCTGACTACGCGGGAACGCACCGTCATGCAGACCAGTCCGGAAGCCTGTCACGCGTGCCACCAGATGATCAACGCCGTCGGCTTTCCGCTGGAGCACTTCGACGCGATCGGCCGATTCCGGGACAAGGACAGCGGCAAACCCGTCGATGCGACAGGCTTCTACCTGACACGTCAGGGGAACGAAGTAAAGTTCAACGGCGTGCAGGAAATGGCTGCGTACTTCGCTGGCAGCGACGAGGTCTCGACGGCCTTCGCTGACCAGCTCTTCAAGCACATGGTCAAACAGCCTGTCCGAGCGTACGCTGTTGACCTGCCGGAACGACTTGGCGAATCCTTCCGCAACAGCGGGTACAATATCAACGAACTTCTGGTGACTATCGCGACGACTGCGTCGCATCCGCCGGAATATCCGGTCGCCGCGAATTGAACCAATCTTTGTTTGACCGCAAGCCAGCAATCTCCCCACGGAGCCTCCCGCCATGTCCATCCATCACTCCCGCCGCGAATTCCTCAAGACCTTCGGCCTAAGCGCCGCTTCGCTGCCGTTCGTCATGAATCTGCCCAGCCTGGGCTTCGCCGCATCGACGCAGCGCAAGCAGCGGCTGATTGTCATGTTCAGCCCCGACGGCACCATTCCTCCGGACTTCTGGCCGGATGAAGAAGGCGAGAACTTCACGCTCAAGAGAATTCTCAAGCCGCTGGAGCCGTACCAGAACCGGATGCTCACGCTGCACGGCGTCTGCGACAAACTGCAGGGCGACGGCGACCGGCACATGCGTGGCATGGGCTGCCTGCTGACCGGCATCGAGCTGTTCCCTGGCAATATTCAGGGCGGATCGGACACGCCGGCCGGCTGGGCGAGTGGCATTTCGATCGACCAGGAAATCAAGAACTTCCTGCAGTCGAAGGACGAAACCCGCACGCGGTTCGGATCGCTGGAATTCGGCGTCCTGGTCCCCGATCGAGCTGACACCTGGACGCGCATGAGTTACGCCGGCGCGAATAAGCCAATCGCTCCGGTCGATAAC
Organism: bacterium; assembly: GCA_016124895.1. Classification (GTDB taxonomy): domain Bacteria; phylum Planctomycetota; class Planctomycetia; order Planctomycetales; family Planctomycetaceae; genus JAPOLP01. The sequence goes on along the minus strand of WGMU01000019.1, from coordinate 15,203 downwards.
CCATACCAGATGTTCGCGAAGCTGTACGGCCAGATGAAGGACCAGGAAAGCCTGCGAAGCATCCTCGACGAAGTGCAGGACGACCTGAAGAAGTTGAGCGCTGCTGTGAGTGCCGAAGACCGTCGGCTGCTCGACGAACAGGCGACGTTCGTTCGCGAAATGGAGCGGGAACTGCAGGCTCAGAAGGACCAGAAGTCCGTCGGCCACGCGGTCCCACAGCTCGAGCCGGGCATCGTCGAAGAGAACGACAACATTCCCGCATTGACGAATATGCAGCTCGAGCTGCTGGTCAACAGCTTCACGAACGACTTCGCCCGCGTGGCGACGTTCCAGTTCACGAACTCGGTCGGCCAGGCGCGGATGCGGTGGCTGGGCATCGAAGAAGGCCAGCACGAACTCTCGCACAAGCCCGACAACGACAAGGACTCGCAGGAGAAGCTGGTCAAAATTAACACGTGGTACGCCGAGCAACTCGCGCAGCTCGTCAAGCGGCTCGACGAAACGCCGGAACCCGGCGGCGAAGGCAGCCTGCTCGACAACACGCTGATCGTGTGGGGCAATGAGCTGGGCAAGGGCAACAACCACACGCTGGACAACATCCCGTTCGTGATGGTCGGCGGCGGCCTCGATTTCAAGATGGGCCGCTCGCTGAAGTACGACAAGGTCCCGCACAACCGCCTGCTGATGTCCCTCGCCCACGGCTTCGGCCACCACGTCGAGAGCTTCGGCAAACCCGAACTCTGCAAAGACGGCCCGTTCGACAGGCTCGTCTGCTCCACGCTCGCCAAAATCAATTAAAGAAGGCCGGGCTCACAGCGAGTCCGGCCTTTTTCATTGAGGCTCGGCTTTACAGCGACTGAAGTTCAACTGGCGCGGGCCAGCTCCGGTGCATCGGTGTTTGCCGTGGCCTCGACGCGGGCCTTCTGCACGTATGACTTGACGAAGTTGTCGCGTTCGATGCGGACCGGCTTTTCCGGCTTGTCGGACAGGTACTCGTCAACGGCCTTGTTGCAGCCGGGCCAGTAGGGATCGTCGTACTCGTCGAACAGGATGATTCCGCCCGGAGCCATGCGCGGGTAGAAGAACTCCATGCAGGTTCGGTACGAGTCGTACATGTCGCAGTCCAGATGCACGTAGCAGAATGTGCGGTCGGCGAGCTGCTGCAGCGTGTTTTCGAAGTAGCCCGGCACCAGAGTGATCATCTCGTCGAGCCCGAACGCATTCACTCGCTCGGCAACGTACTTCATCGACGTCGAATTCATACCGTGAACGCGCTTGGCCTCGTGGCCCATGCCGCCGAGTTCGATGTCAAATGCGATCGCTGCACCGAAGCCTTCAAACGAATCGCAACCGAAGATGCTCTTCTCGATGCCGCGCTGCTTGAGATAGAGCCCCGTCGGCACCAGTGTCGCGCCACGGAAGACGCCGCATTCGCACAGGTCGCCGTCGGCCTGCGTCGCTTCGTCGAGCAGCGACAGGATGATGTTGATATTCGCAGCGCCCAGCGGTGCCGCCTCGTCGCGCGGCTTGACGAGCTGTGGCACCTTCAGTCCGCACAGCTTTGCCTTCCAGGCCGGGCAGTTTTCGATCGGCTGCTTCGTAATGGACGGCGCGAGATTTCGCAGTAACGCGTTGGCCAGAAACGAATGCCGCCACGCGTGCAGCGTCTTGCGGCCGAGAGAAAGAACAGAGGGGTGAAGAGCCATCGAGCCAGTCCCTGGCAAAACCATCAAAGAGCGACGCAGCTTCCTGCTGCGATCACGGCGGACCTCAGAACATGTCCGAAACAAATTTCCCGATGCCGGTTGATCGTGAATGCCTCAAATTCGGGAAGTTGTTTCGTACTCCTTTCTTAAAGCTCCGCAAATCAATACGTGCCGACGCGACTCCACGCGCCGGGTACGGAAAGCTATGTCAGCGTGAGAAACGCGGCAACGGCAGTTCGCAAGGAGACTCTGCCCGTTCCAGGCAGTGCCCAGCGTCGACTTGCCGACCCGGCGGAAGACGGCAGAACGGCGGCATCAGTTGAGATCGAACGGTTGCCCGGCGGATTGCGTCGCGCGGCCGCCGGTCAGCCGGATATCACCCTGCGGCTGAGCTTCTTCGACCAGATCGACAACGACCGCGTCAGGGGCGACAGCCGCCGCTGATCCGCTCAGCAGGTCGATTGCAATTCCGGGAGCCCCACCCCAGACCAGATTCAACGCGGTGACGCTGTTGGTTTTCGTCGTCGCCACGACGGTCTCTTTGAGATAGCCGTCTTTGTTCACTTCGATGGTATGCGGCGTGCCTCGTTTCAGTTCAGTCTTCAGCGGAGTGATGCCAACGGCACGGCCATCGACGACGACGTTCGCTCCATCGGGAGCCGACCGGACTTCGACCGACTGCGAGGTTCCACTGAAGATGGTCGCACAGCCCGGCAGGGCGATCGCGAGACTTCCCAGGGCGGCGAGCATCGGTTGATGCAGAGGTTTCCCGAATCTCATGGTGGCTTCCGTGACTCGACTTCAGTAGCAGGAACTGTCTTTGGGACGATCACCGGACTTCGATTGATCACCGGCGGTCAACTGGAGTGTGGTGCTGTTTCGCCGTCGAACTTCAGTAACCGAGGACGGATCGAAGGTTGCCGTCGTTCATGGCACGAGCAATTGCCTGGTCGACGGCGTCGGACATCAGCTTGCCGCTCTCTTTCCCGCTGGGAAGAACCGGCCGTTTTTCAGCAGAGCCAGCATACGTCTGGGCGAAAATCCGAGTGCCGGATTCGTCGTACACTTCGACCAGCAGATTGATCGCGGCGACCGTACGATAAAACATGTTCGCACCGCCGTAATTTGTCTGGCGGATCGCCAGCGAAACGCGGCGGACATTCTGGGCTCCCGCCTGCGCATCGGACAGGTTTCTCGCGAGGCTCGCACCGGAAGAACTGACTTCATTCTCGAATCGCGTGCGGATGTAGTCGCTCAGCGATGAGTCAGCGTCGAAGCTCGAAAACGCCACGGAACCAACCGTCTTTGACCCGCGATTATCCCGGACGTTGTCGACGACAACCAGCGGCGCAAGGCGTCCTGACGTCTGTTGAATGGGCGAGTTTCGATAGCTGACGGTTGATACCGTCTGCGGAAACTGCATTCCGACAGAGCATCCGGCAACGCTGACAAACAGACCTGCGAAACAGGCAAGACGGCCAGGCAAACCCGGACCGTGCCAGGGCGTCCATGTCATGGCAGGATTCCTGTGAGGAAGATGATCTCTGAAGACGATGTGAGGTGGTGACTTGAGCAGATGCTGACAGGCTCGTTATCGGACTGGACTCAGGGTTTCCATAACACGGATAACCGGAATCTGGAAAACTTTCTTCAAGAGCCGAGGCAACCGGAAACGCGCGAGCCAACGTGATGGAGCGAGTTCGAGAGGAATTGGAGAGAGCCCGCAGAACCGGGCCTCAGCCGTGTGGGGGACGCGGTGTAACGGGAGCCTGCCTGCCTGTATAGACCGATTTCCAGGGCGAAGCTGGGACTCGCCTTTGAATTCAGGGACGGCGACATTCCGTCCTGTGGTGAGTCCACCGCTGTGTTTCGACGAACTCGTCCCTTACGCGACACCCGCCTCTTTCAGCGCCGCCAGAATCGCCTCGTGGAACGGTCCACTCGTCACGACAACGCCTCGATTCTCCGGCAGCTCCTTGCCACGCGTGAAATCGAGCGGCCGACCGGCGACGTCAGTCACCGAACCTCCCGCTTCCTGGACAACGAGCACTCCGCCGACGTGATCCCAGATTTTCTCGCGATAGTCACCGCGCGTCGGCAGACGCAGATAGATGTCGGCCTCGCCGCGGGCGACGACGGCATACTTCGCCTGACTGTCGAGCCGTACGGACTCTTTGACGATACCCAGCGACTGCGCAACCTGCGCCGAGCGGCTGTGTGAGCTGTGACCGGACTCGACTGATTCACACAGCCGCGCGTCCGCCCATTCGGTTGCTCCGGAAACCTGGACCGATGTCGCGCCAGTCGGGTCGAACGAGTCGCCGTCGATCGGCACCACAAACGCGCCGCCGCCTCGCACGGCAAAAAACAACGAGCCGCCCGACTCGTCATTGCTGGCTTCGATCGGCAAGTTCGGACAGCCGAGTGCCGCGACGGAGATTTGTCCGTCGATGATCAGCCCGAGCGAAATCGCGTACTGCTCACCGCGCAGAAAGCCCTTCGTTCCATCGATCGGGTCGAGCGTCCAGAAGCGACTCGACGACTCGCCGTTGCCATGATCGATCCAGCGGCAGGCAGTCTCCGAGTCAGTTTCAATACCAATATTGCCCAGTTCTTCCAGCACCCGCTGCAGAAAGGCGGCGTTCTCGGTCTGCTGCAGTTCGGCCGAGTCCTCTTCACCGACGACCGGATCGTCCGGAAACGCATCGGCCAGTGCGCGACAGACGACCGCCTGGCTGGCGAAGTCGGCAATCGTCACCGGGCTGCGATCCTTTTTCTCTATCGCGTCGCGCGTGATCTGACTCTGCACCGCCTGGCAGACCTTCGCGGCAGTTCGGACAGCGGAGACGGCGACGGAGAGTTCGGCAGCAAAGTCGGACATCAGTTGTTGAATCCTCAGTCAGCAATTGGCAGTTGGCGATTAGCGGTCAACCATGGAGTCGCGGCTCTGAACTCTCAACTCTTGGCGCTCAGCCCTTCGCCAGTGTTCGCTCGTAAAGATCAAGCATCTTCGGGAGCATCTTTTTCAGGCTGTAGGACTCTTCAATCATCTTCGCACCGGCCTGGCCGAGATAGCGGTGCTTCTCGGGATCGTCGATGACCTGCAGCGCGAGACCGGTCAGGCCATCGACGTCGAAGAAGTCCGCCAGCAGGCCGTTTTCGCCGTGTCTGATCATCTCCTTGACGGGAGCCGTCGCCGAACCGAGCACCGTGCAGCCGCAGGCCAGCGAGTTCATCAGCGACCAGCTCAGGACGAACGGCACCGTCAGATAGATGTGCAGATCACTCAGGCTGAAGACATTGACCAGTTCGTGGGGTTCGACCCGTCCGGTGAAGATGAAGCGGCTCAGGTCGTAGTTGTCCTGACTGAGGATGTGCTCGCGGTACGACTTCTCCTGGATGCGGTTCAGGTCGCCGCCGTAACAGACGCGGTCCGAGCCGACGCACAGAAACACGACGTCGTCGCGGGCGTCGCAGATCTTCTTCGCGACCTTCATAAAGACGTCAAAGCCGCGCATCGATTCGAAACCGCGTGAGACGTAGGTGACGATCTTCTTGCCTTCGGGGATCGCGTGCCCGGCGATCTGCCGCGGGACGTCCGCTTTGCGGTGCCAGATCGACGTATCGATACCGTCGAAGATTGCTTCCAGCTTCGGCTGGTACTCGTCGGGAAACAGACTGCGCTGATAACCGGTTGGGCAATAGCCGCGGGTGCAGGCCTGCAGATCGCAGAGGATCATCGCGTTTCGCGTGCGGGATCGCAGGACGTCAAGTTCCTTGACCGGGAAGTCGGGACGGAAGTCGAGGTCCGAGCCTTTGCTGCGGTAGTAGTACTCAAAGTAGTTGATCATCGGCGTGTCGGGATACAGGTCCGCGAGCCACAGCGTGGAGCCGAAGCCGCTATGCCCGACGATCAGGTCCGGCTTAATGTCCGGCCGGGCCTTCATGGCTTCATAGACGGCGTGCGAGTGCCAGACCGCGTTCTCGAAGGTGCGCGAGCAGTAGTGCGTCGACTTCGTCGCGCCACCCGCGATCTTGTACTGAATCCGTTCGATTCCGTCGAAATTCCCCGGCGGCAGCTCGGACACGAACGAGCATTGAAATCCGTGATCCTTGATCAGATAGCCGGCAATGTGTCCGAACTGCGCTGGAAAGTTCTTATGGGAAAACAGGATGTGCATCGAGTCGCTCCTGGGTCACCGCCGCCGGACTCTCTGTCCGGACCGTCAGAATCACGGAGTTTATGAGGAGGCTGCGACGGAGCCGAGACCAATGTCGGACGCGACGTTTCTGTCGCAAATCCGTAGGCCGGACCGAGCGAAGCGAGTTCCGGCAGAACAGTAGGATGCGTGGAGCGGGTGCAAACGGACGGTGCGATCGCTGACAGTTGCGGTTGCTGAGGATTCGCAGGCCGGACCAGGCGGAGCGCCGTTCCGGCAGCCCGAACCGAGACTCGAAGCTCTTGTCGGAACTCGCTTCGCTCGGCCCGGCCTACGGCGATTCGCTCACTTCACTCTCAGTGGTGGGCCATCGAGGCGTTGCGTGTGGCGGTCGCGGAAAGTGAAGAAGCGGGCGGCGGCGCTCTGCTGAGCGGCCATCGTCGCGGCTCCGAATCGGACCGCCGTTTTCACCTGATCGCCGGCGCCGCCAAGTTGTTTGGCGATCTGCAACAGTTGTTTGACCTGCGGGTCGTTGCCAATCTGCTCTTCCGCAGCGGCGCGAGCCTGTCGGGCATCCTCGGCCACGGTTTCGGACCAGACGATCTTCCACTGCTTGCCAGGCATGCGAGCCACGAACTGCTCGGTGACTCGCGCCTGACCGCGCGGCAGATCGAGATCAAGCTGTGTGACTCGAAAACCACGCAGCCCGAGCTGTTCGGCCTCGCGGATTGCCTGGCCGAGTGACTCAGTCGACGCTGTTGCTTTCGCCGTTTTTCGTGCGCGGCCAGCGTTACCGAGACCCGGTTCTTCGAGCAGATCGGCAAGCTGACTCGTCAACTGACTCTGCAGAAGCTGCGGAAGCATGGCAGCGAGGTCGACTTGGGCTGCGTCGCCGTCTGTCCGGAACAGAGCGCCTCCGGTCCCCTGAAACTCAAGCGGGCGAACCAGTTGAAATTCGACGATCGCCTGCCGTGCCGCCCATTCGTCGTCGGTCTGAGCCGCGGGCGGAACGCGGTCCGACAGGTCGACCGGTTCGGTGTTGTCAGCGACATCGATCTTCCGCGATTCCAATGCCGCGCGAAGCTGGTCAGCAGTCAGCGTTTCGACTTCTCGAAATCGTTCCCGCCAGGCAAGCAGGGCAATGCGCCGCTGCTCGGCCGCTTGAATGAAGTGCGAAGAGACTTGACCACGCGGCAGTTCCAGCAGCACAAATTGAGTTTCGAGACCGCCGTCGATTGTTGTGGCGTCAAGCTTCGTGGCGCCGTCCTGCAATTGTTTCAGCCGTTGTTCGAGCTGGCTTTGCTGGTCGTCAAGAAACGCGAGCAGTTGCTTCGTGTCTGTCTGCTCCGGAGGTCGCGACTTGACCTCCGCCACCCAGCGATCGATTCGCTCGATCAGCTCTGTGGCGATCTTCTGTTGAGCGGCGGTTTCGTCACTGACTACGGACCGGTAGTAGTCCGGCAACGACTTTCGCAGCCAGTCACGCTGCACGGCCACGCGGAGTGTCCCTTCCGATGACTCATTCAACACCGCTCCAAGCAACTTCTCGCCCGACCGCAAACGCATAACGTCAACCGCCAGGCGATTCTGCGGAGTTCGCCGCTGAGTAACCGCGTCTGATGCCGCGCCGCTGACGAGAATTGCCGCGACTGCGGCGACGAGCACAAAGCTTCGCCAGGGGCTGACGGCCCGTTGAGTTTCCGCGTTTTCGGACATCGCTCAGTTTGCTTCGTTCAGAAGGTCGGAATTCCGCCACGGATGGACACAGAGTTTCACGGAGGAGCTAAGTGCGGAAGTGCGTCGCAGTTTCTGCTTTGGTGCCTGACTTGTTTAACGCCCAGCCGCAGGCACCGGCTACCAGAAAACCCGCGACCGTTCCTGTCACGGTGTCTGGGTGTCAAACGATTCTCTGACAGCGAGCGTCTGAATCAGAGACGCCCGGTGCTCACCTCATCGCAAAATCTCCGTACCAATCCATGTGCATCCGTGGCTTCTGCCTTCATAAGAACGCAAACTCGGTGCATACCGCTACCGGCAAATCGTCACATTCTCTGGCCGCTCGGGGCAGAGCCGCACACAATGGCTGATTCGACACGCCGTCTCTCAGCATCTGTAAAGACCCGCGACGATGAAACCGAAAGTCTCGTTTTCGACGCTCAGTTGCCCGGACTGGTCGTTTCAGCAGATCATCGAACATGGCACCTCGTACGGGTATGACGGCGTCGAGATTCGTCTGCTGCAGCGGCAGGCCGACCTGCTCGGACATCCCGATCTACAGGCGTCGCAGTTGGACACTCGATGTCGCGAACTCAGTGATGCCGGCTTCCGGATCAGCGGACTGGCGTCCTCCGTCAGCTTCGACAGTCCGGACTCGGGAGTGCGCACATCTCAGATTGAAACCGGCAAGCGGTATCTCGATCTGGCCAGAATTCTGGGGGCCGACTTTATTCGCGTCTTCGGCGACGTTCTGCAGCCGACCGATTCCGGCAGCGTACCGCTGAGCGAGGTCTCGCCCCAGCAGCGACGGACCACGATTGCCCAAGTGGCCGAAGGTCTGCAGGCGCTGGGCGAGTACGCCGAGCCGCTCGGTCTTGACGTGCTCGTCGAAACTCACGGCGACTACTCGAATTCCGCCGTCGTCCTCGAAACGTTGGAAACTGTCGAGTCACCGGCCGTTGGCGTGCTTTGGGACACTCATCATCCCTGGCGGTTCTGCGATGAGAACCTGTCGCTGACATTCGAGCGGCTGCGTCCCTGGGTCCGCTCAACGCACTGGAAGGATTCCGTCACCCGGCGCGAGTCCGTTGCGAACTCTGAAGCTGAACACGACGCGGCGGCGACCGCCGCTCACAATCTGATGACCGGACATCGGCACGCGGACTACGTCCTGTTTCGAGGCGGCGAATTTCCCGCCGCCGAGTGCATGTGGTTGCTGCGAAATGCGGACTACGCTGGCTGGTTCTGCTACGAATGGGAGAAGATGTGGCATCCCGAAATCGAAGACCCGGAAATCGCTCTGCCATTGTTTCGGTCGAAGATCCACGAACTCTGGACGATGGTCGACGACCGCCGCTGATCGAGAGGCCCTGACATGCCGCGCCGGCCTGATCGCTCTCTGCTCTACGTCTGTCTGTCGTGGCTTTTCGTGGCGGCTCAACTCACGGACGCTGATGATGCCGGCAGTCGTGCAGCCGCCAGTGTCGACTTTGAACGGGATGTGCGGCCGATCTTCAGTTCGCGCTGTCTGAAGTGTCACGGCTCTGACGAGCCCAAAGGTGACCTCGACCTGACGCGTCGCGACTCGGCACTCGGTGCCGGTGTCATTGAACCAGGTCTGCCCGCCGTCAGCTCGCTGCTCGAACGCGTCACAACAGACGATGAAGAACTGCGGATGCCGCCCGAAGGCGAGCGACTTTCATCCGCCGAGGTCGACATTCTGCGCCGCTGGATTACCGCCGGAGCGAACTGGCCGAAGCACTGGGCTTACCGGCCGCTGACTCTGCCCGACGTTCCGCTGCCTCAGTCCGACAAACTTCGCCAGTGGTGTCGCACACCGATCGACAACTTCATTGTGTCGCGACTGGAAACCGCTGGGCTCGAACCGTCACCTCAGGCCGACCGCCTGACGCTGCTGCGGCGAGCCTCATTCGATCTCCGTGGCCTGCCGCCAACTCCTGACGAAGTCGACGCGTTCCTCAACGATCCTTCGCCCGTCGCCTGGCAGGACTGCATCGACCGGCTGCTCGACTCGCCGCAGTACGGAGAACGCTGGGCGCGGCACTGGATGGACCTGGTCCACTTCGCCGAGACGCACGGTCACGATCAGGATCGCCCGCGCGAACACGCCTGGCCGTATCGCGACTACCTGATTCAGAGTTTCAACGCTGACAAGCCGTACGCTCAGTTTGTGCGCGAACAGATTGCTGGCGACATCCTTGACCCGCTGAATCCCGACGCGATCGTTGCGACCGGGTTTCTGGCCGCCGGTCCCTGGGACGAAAGCTCGCTGCGGGACATCCGCGAAGATTCGCTCGACCGCGAGATCGGCCGGTATCTCGACCGCGACGACATTGTCACCACGGTAATGTCGACATTCGCCAGCACCAGCGTTCATTGCGCGCGGTGCCACGATCACAAGTTCGACCCGATCTCGCAGGACGAGTACTACGGTCTGCAGGCCGTCTTCGCCGCGACCGATAAAGCAAACCGCAAGTATGACCCGGATCCGACCGTTGCTCGACGCCGCGCCGAACTGACCGAGTCGCTGGCCGCGCTCGAACAGCAGTTTCAATCCGCGCCGACGGAGCTGCTTACCGACGAGGCTCGTCAGGCCATTGCGCTGTGGGAGCAGAATCTCGACAAGGAAGCCGTACGGTGGCGACCGCTGACAGTCGAGAAAGCCGTCTCGCAGGGTGGCGCGACACTGCCACCGGACGATCAGCAGACCGTCCTCGCCAGCGGGCCGCGACCCGACAAGGACGTTTACGTCGTCACGGCCACCGTCGATCTCAAGCAGGTCACCGCGCTGCGACTTGAATTGCTCACGCACCCCGACCTGCCGATGCAGGGGCCCGGCCGACAGGACAACGGCAATCTGCACCTCAACGAAATCCGCTGCTTCCAGGTACTCGATCCCGATGCCGGCACGACGCGCGAACTGCGCGTCGTCGAGCCCTTCGCCGACTTCAATCAGCAGGGCTGGGCGATCACGGCTGCTGTCGATGGTAATCCCAACACCGCCTGGGGCATTTTCCCGGCCGTCTCGAAGCCGCACGAAGCTGTGTTTCCGTTTCAGCAGCCCGCCACTTCCGCTGGCGATACCCGGCTGCGAATCGAGCTGCAACAGATCCACGGTGGCGGGCACCTCATCGGCCACTTCCGGCTGTCGGTCACCGACTCTTCCGTCGAACTGCTGAAGACGGCGCCGCGCATTCCGCTGAGCGTCGGGCAGATCCTTGGCGTCCCTGTCAGCGAACGTTCCGAGTCACAGCAGATCGAACTCGCCCACTGGTTCCTCCGCGACCGCCTGCAGCGACAGCTCGCCGACCTGCCGGCTCAGCAGCTCGTCTACTCGGGTACGAGTCAGTTCGATCCCGACGGTTCATTCAAACCGACGCCTGCACCGCGCACCATTCACGTTCTGCAGCGGGGACTCGTCACACAGCCGCAGGAGCAAGCGACTCCGCAGGCGTTGTCCTGCGTCGATACCCTGCCCGCTGACTTCGACGTAACCGTCACGGCGCCGGAAGGTGAACGGCGTCTCGCCCTAGCGAACTGGCTCGCCGACGAACACAACCCGCTGGTCTGGCGCTCGATCGTCAACCGCATCTGGCAATACCACTTCGGCCGCGGCCTCGTCACCACGCCGAACGATTTTGGTCTGATGGGCGCCTCGCCGTCGCATCCGGAACTGCTCGACTGGCTGGCCGTCACGCTGCAGCAGCGCGGCGGTTCGCTCAAAGAACTGTACCGGCTGATCCTGAGCAGCGCCGTCTATCAACAGCAGTCCGCCTCTCGTCCCGAAGCGCTGCAGGTCGACGCCGACAACCGGCTGCTGTGGCGCATGACGCGGCGACGGCTTGATGCAGAGTCATACCGCGATGCTCTGCTCCTGGTGTCCGGGACGCTCGACCCGACGATGGGTGGCCCGTCCGTCCGGCAGTTCATTCAGTCGCCCGGTGCGCACGTCACGCCAAACGTCGATTATCAGAATTTCAACGTCGACGACCCGGCGAATTACCGCCGCAGCGTCTACCGTTTCCTGTTCCGCACGGTCCCCGATCCCTTCATGGAAGCGATCGACTGCCCGGACGGTTCGCAATTGACGCCCAAACGCAATGTCTCGCTGACCGCCCTGCAGGCGCTGGCAACGCTGAACGACAAGCTGGTCGTGCGGTTGAGCGAGAAGTTCGCCGCACGTCTGACCGCCGCACAGCCGGAACTCGACGGCCAGATCGATCTCGCCTATCGGCACCTGTTCGGACGCCTGCCGCGTCCCGAGGAGCGCCAGCCTGTCATCGCCTATGCGCAGCAGTATGGCCTCGCCAACGCCTGCCGGTTCCTCTTCAACACCAACGAGTTCCTGTTCGTGGATTGAGCCATGCCGACGATCAGTCACCCACCGAACGAGCCTCGCCACACGACCATCAGCCGCCGCGACCTGCTGCAGCGGACCGGCCAGGGGTTCGGTGGCCTGGCACTGCTCGACCTGCTGCTGCGGTCGGAAGCTGGCTCGGCGGAAACCTCCCGTGCCGGTCTGAACGGCGGCCTCCACCACCGAGCCAAGGTCAAACGCGTCGTCCAGCTCTTCATGAACGGAGGCGTCAGTCAGGTCGACACATTCGATTACAAGCCGGAACTCGAACGCCAGCACGGAAAGAAAGTCGACTTCGGACTCAAGGCCGCCGCGACGAGCACTCCTGGTGCGGTGATGAAGTCACCCTTCGTCTTCAAGCAGCACGGCGAGTGCGGGCGGTGGGTCAGCGACGTCTTCCCGCACGTCGCGAAACACGTCGACGATCTCGCCTTTCTGATGGCGATGCGGTCGAAGTCGAACGTGCATGGCCCGGCGAGCTACCTGCAGAACACCGGATTTCTGAATCCCGGCTTTCCGTGTCTGGGAGCCTGGCTGAGTTACGGGCTGGGCAGTCTGACAGACAATCTGCCGAGCTTCGTCGTGCTGCCCGATCCGCACGGCCTGCCGTACAACAACACCGGCAACTTTTCCGCCGGATTCCTGCCGGCGGCGAACGCGGCAACGATCATCAAACCCGCCAGTCCGGAACCGATTCCGAACCTGCGTCCTCCCGCGACAGCTCAGCAGATCAACGCGGTCAGCGAAAGCGCCGGCCTGGCACTGCTCCGCACGCTCAACCAGCAGCATCGCGATCAACGATCAGACGATCTGCGTTTGGAAGCCCGCATCCGGTCGTTCGAACTAGCCGCGAAGATGCAGAGCAGCGCACCCGAAGCGCTCGATCTCTCGCAGGAAACGCAACAGACACAGCACAGCTACGGGCTCGATCAGGAATCCACCGCGCCGTTCGGAAAAAACTGCCTGATCGCGCGGCGGCTGATCGAACGCGGTGTCCGCTTCGTGCAGGTCTGGAGCGGCACCGGCGGCGCCTCAAAGAACTGGGACAACCACACGGACATCCCCAACGAATTGCCCTTCATCGCCGGCCAGGTCGACCAGCCGATCGCTGCGCTGCTGCAGGACATGCAACAGCGCGGCCTGCTGGAAGACACGCTGATTGTATGGACAACCGAGTTCGGCCGGATGCCGTTCACTCAGGGAGCCACCGGCCGCGACCACAACGGCGGCACCGTCGTAAGCTGGCTCGCCGGAGCCGGCATCCGCGGCGGATCGGCTTATGGTCGGAGCGACGAGTTCGGCTACCAGACGGCGGTCGACGAAACGACCGGCTACGACCTGCACGCCACCATTCTGCACCTGCTGGGCATCGACCACACAAGATTGACATGGCACCACAACGGCCTGGACCGCCGCCTCACCGACGTGCATGGTCACGTCGTGGATGCCATCCTGACGTAAACGATACAATTTGGTGCTGTGTCACTGCTGGCTTGCCTGACAGTAACTCCTGCCCCAGTTCAGTCTGTGCAAGCCAACAGTATCGCCCATCCACACGTCGAGGCTCATTGAATAGAGCTGTCTGGAGGAGATGTCGATCATGTGTCGAATCGTTCTTTGCTGCCTGGTGACTGCTTTTGTTCTGGTTGGTGCAGAACCGGTTAGCGCCCAGAAACTACAAACGTGGACCAGGGATCTCGGAATGCAAAGAGGTGATACGCTCGCCTTTTCACCAGACGCGAATCTCCTTGCTGTCTGTGACAGCAGTCGAGGTCCACTGGAAGTCCAGATATGGGGCGTCAAGAAACAAGTTAAGCAGTACGTCCTGAAATCGAGTGGGTTCAGAGACTTCAAACAGCTCATCTTTTCACCCGACGCAAAAACACTCGTTGGAACGGACGGAGACGCAGCATTCTCGATTTGGGATGTCCCCACTCAAACCCTTCGAGCAATTGTCAGGCAACGTGAAGACGATTGCCGACAGATTCTGTTTTCGTCAGACGGGAAATGGATCGTCTCTGGAGCGACCGCTGAACCTGCTCTCGGCGTATGGGACGCGACCACGGGAGAGTTGAGAAAGGATGTCGAGATTGATCCTGACGTTTCCAAGAGGTTCTCGTCTTTTAATGACCGGACAAAACTGTCGGATTTTTTCAAGGAAGAAGTTCACGACGTGACATTTGCAGGCGACAAGAAAGTCGTAACGGCAGGACGCAACGGTACGATCGGATATTGGGACATTAGTAGTAAAATACGTATTGTCGGACTTGAGCAGCAGAGAACGGGACCGCTCATTGCGGTGACCGCATCTGAGAACGGACAGTCACTTGCAGCGATAGGGCTCAGTGGTGCGTTCGTCTGGAGCCTGACGAAATCCAGAACGGCTCGAGGTTTTCCAATAAATGGCGATTTTGTCTACGGCACACGCGCCGAGTTTTCTGCTGACGGAAAACTACTCATAGTTGTTGGACGTGCGGATACAGAAAAACGCACTGGCGCGATTCGTGTCTGGGATGTCAAGACACGTCGTGGAGTGTGGATGACGAGTACACAAACTGCGGTTACGCACTTCGCATGGTGCCCGAATAAGAAGCTGCTGGCCTATGCCGACGATCAGGGTAAAACTCACGTCGTCGATTTGAACACAAAAAACGAGACTGGGACAATTGACCTCACGGGAAGGATGGCTTGGTCCCCCAATGGGGAGATACTCGCCGTTGCCGGCAGACCAGTCAAACTCGTCTACTTTGAAGAGCCATAACAGACCGGATTGAACACACTGAGTTGCCGCTTACGACGTGACGGGCACTTGCAACGGGCGTAACTCGCTCGCCTCGGTCAGGTTTTTGTATTGGGGTGGAGTTTGGTCTGTTCTTATTTGATGCGGAACTGGTGGTAATCGTGCCAGTCGTCGCTCAGGTACGTGGTGCGGGTGGCGAGCATGGCCACGGCTCCGTCCACGGTCCAGCGGGTGCCGGTGCGGTCGAGGCGGTCGCCGACGACGTGGCGACAGGCGCCTTCGATGACACCGCTGGCAATCGGGTAGCCTTCACGCAGGCACTCGTCGTCACGCATGCGGTCGCGGTTGTTGGAGAAGTACGCGATCGTCGCGGCGATGGTGTCACGTGCCGTTTTCGGCAGCTTCCGTTTGGTGAGTGTCTGCCGCAGGCCGCCGAGCACGCGACCGACACTGCCTTCCAGCAACTGTTGCAGGCGGCTGGAGACGAACTCGCGTGAGGCCGT
>WGMU01000124.1 GCA_016124895.1 bacterium | reverse complement strand
GACGGCCGCGCCGCCGGTTGCTCCGACCGGTCCTGCATCGCCGGAATCTTCTGCGCTTTGATCGTACCGCTGCCGG
Organism: bacterium; assembly: GCA_016124895.1. Lineage (GTDB taxonomy): Bacteria > Planctomycetota > Planctomycetia > Planctomycetales > Planctomycetaceae > JAPOLP01. Next base: position 10,020 of record WGMU01000124.1, on the reverse strand, counting down.
CCGACGGGATAACGGTCCGAATCGGGTTGCGAGGCGATTTCCCCCACATCTCCTGCAGGGCTCGCAGGAACTCTTCCGGATCGCGGCCGCCGAGTGGAATCTGCCGGACATTACCGCCGCTGAATGCCGAACCACCCTGAGATGGATCGAGCTGACTCAGCAGCAGTTTGATCTGCTCTACCTGGTCGGTCGTCCCGCGAATGATCAGACCGTTCCCGGTTGGATGCGGCTGAATGATCGGCGCGCTGGTCCCGTCCGACTGGAAAAGCTGCTGAATCGACGCGGTTGCCGTGTACGAATCCAGTCGGCCAAGTGGAATGACGGCAACCTGAGATCCGCCACCCTCGCCATCCAGACGCCGGATAGTATCGGCGATCTCGCGATGCTGCTCGGGCGTCGCTTTGATGTGGATGCGTCGGGCTCGACCGTCCTCGTTCACCACGGTGCCGGGATACAGCACGTCGAGCGTCTTGGTCACTTCCATCGCGTCCGCGGATTTCAACTGGTAGACCTCAAGATACGGTTCGCGAGCAGCGCGATCGACCACTCCATTGCCGGCAGGAATATCAATCGACTTAACAGCATCTTCGACGATTTTCATGTTCTGCGGGCTGGCAGTGACGAGCATCGAATTGGTGCGTTCATCGACCGCGACCTTGACGGCGGCATTCGGATCGGCAGCCGCCGGCGCGCCATTGGAACTCGACGAACCACGTGACGAATCCCGCGACGACGAAGACGAAGAACCAAACCGTGACGAGAAGAACGATCGCGGATCAAACCCGCCGCGGCTGCCTCCGGAACTCGACGCACTGACGTTCGCGACGCCTCGCGGGCCGAGACCGAACAGGTCGCGGATGACGACCTCCGCATCCAGGACGTTGATGTTTTCAAGGCGGAACTGCCGGAAGACTTTCTCTGAGTCCTCGATGTCCAGGCCGCTCATCAGGTTGTAGACGCGCTGCAGATTCGACCCGATATCGGTCATCACCAGACGATTCGTCTTCGAGAGTGGAACTGCTTTCCCCTGAGGCCCCAGCAGCGCCTGCACCTCGGTTGCGGCATCTTCCGGAACCATCCCGGCAGGCAACGGCAGAATGACCGTCAGCAGTTCGTTCTTCCCGCGTTTGGACAATTCTTCGACAGTGACTGTCGGCACCAGATTCGGCGGGATGCCATTGTCGATATTCAGCACGACGAGGAATTCATCCCGTCGCACCAGAATGAAACCTTTCTGAAGCAGATAACCGTTCAGAATGTCGAGCGCTTCGGTCGGCGTGTACTTGCCGTTGTCGTAATAGTTAAAGGTGCCCGGCGGAATCTGGTAGATGTCGAGCGTCAGGCCGCTGGCATCAGCGAACAGCTTGAGTACGTCTTCCCATGGCGCGTAACGAAAGTTGAAGGACATCTCCTCGACCGGTTTGCCCGACGGCGGGTCACCGGTGCCGAACGAAACAACCGCCTGGGCGCCTTCTGGGACGACCGTTTCAATTGACATCGGGCGAGGCCCAGCCGGAGCGGCACCAACCGTTGGAGTCGCGGTTCCCGATGGTCCGCCAGTCGGCGGATTCGCTCCGCCTGAGAAGTCGAACGCCTGACCTTGTTTCTGAGTAAACGCAATTCGCTGCTGCGCCGTCAGCACGGCGGCAACTTTCTCATCGCGTTCCGCCGAAAGTTTGTCCGACTGAGCGTCGCGTTCTTCGTTGCTCAGATCACGATTGAACCGGACTTCGCGGCGTTTGCTCTCGTATTCCTCGATCAGTGCATCAATGGTCTCGCGCTGAGCATCCGACAGTCCAATTGATGTCGCGGTCTCCGCGTCGTTCAGCGCCCTCATCCCCTGCTGCTGCAGAACGAGTTCGTTCAGACGCTTCCGCTGATCGGGTGAAATGACCGCGTCAATCTGGCGGTCCATGACGGCTCGAACTTCTGCGAGAATCGCGTTGCGCTCGTCCCCATCTCGGGCGTCACGCATCTTTGAAAACAGATCCCGAATCTCCGGGTTGTCGCGCATGCTGCCTTGAGCTTCATTCAGCTTGTCGATCTGGTCCTGCTTCAGACCCAGTTCTTTCTGCACATTCTCGTCCCGCAGCAGTTCGGTTGCTCCACCGCCACCACCACGTCGACCGCCACCAAAGCCTCCGCCCGGCGGTCCAAACTGAGCACGCACGTCGGACGCCGTTGCCACCAGCACAAGCAGCACGACGGGTGTCCAGAGAAGTTGTCGCGAATCTGTTTTCATCAGACGGCTCTTCAACGGGTCGGGTCAGTCTGAAACGAAATGAAATAATGAGGAGCTGCGAGAAGCAGCGGAGATCTGATCAACCGAAATGTGCAGATTCAAAGCGATGCCAGCCTGGCTCAGGCTTGATCGGCAGGTCGACCGGATTTGCGAGGCAAAGCAACCAAACATGCTATTTCTGCTGCCAGAACCTCACAATGAGCCTTTCCAGATCGAAAGTCGTCAGCGGTCGCTACCCAACGGTTGCTCATCCGTGAAACCGAGCAGTGGAATCGGCGCATCCTGCCAAACCAGCCGTCCTGAACGGTACTTGTTTCCGGATCGGGCGGTTTCACAGTCCGAAACCGCGCTCCCGAGCGACTGTTTACCCTTACTCCAGCCAGTCGCGTGACTTATCTTCGCGACACGTCGCGTGACGAATGGCTCTTCGCCGCCGTCCGTGGCGTTGGGTTTTTCGATTTTGCCAAAACCGGCGGACGAAAAGCCCATCTTTGCGGATCCGTGACTCTGGGCTCGCGTCCACACGCGTTCCATCAATCGGCCGGCGGGAGGGGTTTCCGGCAATTCACGAACTGCCCGGCCTTGTCGAGGTGGTTCCGACACTGCTGAGTCTTGCGTTCCGAATTCAGCGTCCTACATGGCGGCAGGGCGATCGGACGGCGGCTCAAACGTGCCTCGAAGAGAGCTTCGATGAAAAAGAGCGAAAAAACGCTGCTGATCGCCTTGGTCGTGACTCTGGGCGTCTTCGTCGTTGTGCCGATGATCTGGTCCTCTTTTGCGAAGCCGATCACTGTGCAGCGGGACAAGCTCGACGCCGAGAACCGCAAGCTCGACCGCGCCAACGATACCGTCTCGCTCAGCATGAGCCAGGTGCGGCGGATGGTCGCGTTCAAAGAACGCAGCCTCTCGTCGAACTCATCGCAGGGAGCGAACGCCTACCAGCAGTGGCTGACCGACCTCGCGGAAATCGTCGCTGGGTTCCGCAATCCGGTCGTCTCGACCGAACGGGTGGCTCTGTCGCGCGACAAATCGTTCTCAACCATTCGCGTCCGGATTGATGGCGAAGGGACCGCCGAACAACTGCAGCAGTTCCTCTTTCGCTTTCACCGCGCCAACGTGCTGCACCGCATTGTCGGGATGGTCATTGAAGCGGAAGACAACTCCGCGAAGCCGCAGCTTTCACTGCGCATCACAGCCGAAGCCATTTCGCTGGCCAGCGCCGACGTCAAAGGCCCGACTCTGTTTCCCCGCACAGAGGTCGCCAGCCTCAGCGGCAATCGTCTGGCAGTTCACTCGCTCAAGGGCTTTCCGGAAAAGGCCCCCTTTGAGATTCGACTCGGCAGCGAGTACGTCACGGTGTCTGCCGTCGCCGACAGAACCTGGACGCTCGAACTACCGCAAGGAAAGACGCTCGCAGCGCGAGCCGACGACATGATCGAACTCTCTCTCGTCAACGAAGACTTTGCCCAGGCGACGCTCGCCGACTTCGCAACGTTCGTCAAACAGAACCCGTTCGCCAAACCGGCTCCCTATGATCCGCGAATCGACCTCATCGGCAATAAGACAGTCGAGCGCGGCAATACCCTGGAAGTCTCCGCGAAAGCAACCGGCTTCGCACCCGGTGATGGAGCAGTCGCGTACGAATTCGCAGATGAGATCCCCGCCGGTATGCAGATCGCAGGCGACAAACTGACGTGGACGCCTCCCGAGGGCACAGCGGCCGGAGACCACAAGTTCAAACTGAAAGCTTCCGGTGGCGGCCTGCGTGAGCCTGTCGAAGCGGAATTCACGCTGACTCTGAAAGACGTCAACACACCGCCGACACTGCAGCTCGCAGCGACCGACAAGCTGTCCGTCACGATCGGCCAGACCGCCTCGTTCGCCGTCACGGCCACTGACAGGGAAACGCCGGTCGAGGAACTGAAGCTGGCCGTCGCCGCTGGTGCCCCGGAAGGTGTCTCGTATGACGAAGCAACGAAGACCTTCAAATTCACTCCGTCAGCGGGCGCCCCGATTGGCGATGTCGAGATTCCCGTCCAGGTCACTGACGCTGGCGACACTCCGCAGACGACGACGCTGAAAGTCGCGGTCAAAGTTGAAGACGACAAAGCTCAGTTCACCGTCTTCACGGGCATGGTCGCTGCCGACGCTGACCGCCAGATCTGGCTCCGCGACCAGTCCACAAACCACAAGATCGTTCTGCACAAAGGCGAGCGTCTGCAGTACGCCGGCTTTGACGCCGAGGTCCTCGACATCGGCCGCGACTTCTTTACGTTTCAGCAGAAGAACGACACGCTGAAACTGCAGCTCGGCCAGACGCTCCGCGACGCAACCGTGATCGCCAGCCTCGAACCGCAACCGGCCTCCGTGCCCGCATCTGAGGCAGCGATTAAGCCCGAACCGCCGGCCGTGCCTGAAGCCGCCGGCCCGGTTCAGAACTGACCTCGCCTGGCGAGAAATCACACCATCAAAGTCAGCTTCGCCAGAGGGTGAAGTGTCTCAACGTCCGGAGCAGGTTCCGAACCTCCGGCGTATCTGGATTCGGAAGGCCGTAGCGAGCTGACTGACTAACCGCTCACTATGCTCCCGGTTCCGCCAACTCCGGGAGTTTCGAGATAGCATGGCTCGTTTGCCACAACGCCAGCGGCGATGCGTTCTTCAGCGGTCTGTCACTCGCCGCCGAAGTCGCAACCCGGATTGCCCCTACTCGCGGCCGACCTGATCGATGAACCCGTTCATCCGGTCGAGATAGTCCTGCGTCATCCAGTCGTTGCGATCTGCGCCGGGGATTCTGATCAACGTTTTCGGCAGACAGGCTCACACCAGCCGGCAGACCGGATCCAGACGCTGCTCTGTTCCAGCCAGCGCGCCACTCGGCCGGTCAATTCTGCTGCAACAGCGGGAACTGGCCAAGACGTCCTTTGATCCGCTGCTGAACGACGTGGCGAATATTGTCCATCACGAGCGGTTTGAGATCGGTCGGCGAATCGGTGGCGACCAGACAGAAGCAGAAACACATCTCATCGGTGGTCTGTTCACCGAAAGTCACGTCGCGCGGTGGTGACGACGGATTGAACGGGTTGCTGGCAGAGTTGTCATAGCGGGCTTCCATGCGCAGCGTCGTGCCTTTTGGCAGCCGCTTCGCTGTCTGCAGGTAGTACTGATCCTGCCAGTAGAAATGCCAGTCCCTGATCCAGATCAGATCTTCGGTTGCTCCGTCCGGATAGGTGGCGACCACGCGCATCTGCCGGCCAAGCAGGTGCATGTGCGGCGTCAGTCCCACCAGCGATACGTCCTGCGGAAGCGTGTACTCGCCGGAGACGACCTTGTCGTTTTCTCCCGCTTTCAACTGGAAACCGAAGTTGGAGAGCGTGACGTTGGCGACGACGTTCTTCGGCTGTTCTCTGAAATAAAGACCGATCTCCGACTGATCGGTTTCCTCACGGCCGGTCGGGTGATAGTGAATCTGCAGGACAAGGTCCGAGCCGCCAGCCGCGTAACGGCAGTAACCGCCGGGCAGAATGCGCGGCGTCGTGCCCGGCGACCAGCCGCCGACGGCTCCGGTGGGGAGGAATCCGGGTCCGCCGAATGTTGCGTAGCCGGGCTTCGGATCCTGCTCGTCGAGTCTGCGGGCAACTCGGCTGCGGTCGAGATAGAAGATCGAATGATGGACGACCCGCGCGTTGCCGGGTTTGAATTCCGCGGCAACGACGAAGTGGTCTGTTTCGAGATTCATCGGCAGGACAAAGTTCTGAAAGATGTCCGGCCCGTCGGCGGGAATCGTGAACGCTTCCGGCATCTTCAGCACGAGGTCCGGTTTGCCGAGCCGCCAGCCGGATGGGAACTGCGGCGGTTGCGGACGGTCTTCCGGTTTCCCTTCGGCACGCCCGGATTCGGCCCAGCGAGCGATCAGTTGCTTCGCGGTCGCCGTCAGCCGGCGTTCACCCAGAAAGTGGCCAGTGCCGATGGCCGGCCGCCAGGGAGGCATCAGCCCCGAGTCGATCACCGAGGCGATCTGACCAGCCCGCTTACTGACATCCTGGTACGTGAGCAGCGGAAACGGAGCGACTTCGCCCTCACGATGACAGCTCGTGCAGTTCGCGTGAATGATCGGCGCGATCTCACGATTGAATGTGACTTCTTCGTTGTCGTTTTTCCGGTCACGTTCTTCAAACAGGCACCCAACCGGTGGCTGCACCGCGACGTTGACCGGTTCACCTTTCAAGAGTGCCTCGACGGCATCGCGGACTTCGTGCGATGTCGGTTCGAGCCGTCGCTTGCCGACATCCGCGTACGTGTCATCAATCCGCCCGCGATAAACAAGCTGCCCCTGGGCATCCAGCACAAAGGCTTCAGGCGTATGCGTCGGCTTGAGCAGCCCGGCCAGTTCTCCGGAACCATCGAACAGAACGGGAAATGCCAGTTTGAACTCGGCCGAATGCGCGACGGCAGCCGCGCGAGTCAGACTCGAGTCCGAAATCAAACCAATCAGGTCGACGCGCCGATCGAGCTGCGCCCATTCAAAGTGCAGCCGGTTGAGCAGCGAAATGTACGAGTTCGAAATCGGACACTCCGTCGACAGCAACACCAGCACAAGCGCCGTGCGATCGACATCGGGACCAAGCTGATGCACCTGCCCAGTGAGGTCCGCGAAATTGAGCGGCCGGGTCAGTCCAATGACGGGTTCATCCGCCAGCAGTCGTTGAAGGATCAGGTTGCCGAGCAGTAAAAGGGCGACAACTGCAACGATCGATAATTCACGTCGACGCATCCGAATGGCCTTACGCAAGAGGGTGTGTCCAGGAACATGCTGAAATCACTTCGCGAACTGCTATGCGCTTACGGATCGCATCCCATTTCTCTGTAGCGGGACTGGCAGAAATTCCGACGGCTATGTTGCATCTGAATTCCTGCGACAGCCCACGCGATGGTTATCCCGAGATGTTCTCTCGTGAGATTGCTGTACCTGCGCAGAACCGGGAGTTGTTTCGGATTCGCTTCGTCTTTTCTCAAACGGTTCGGACTCTCGACATCCACGCCACAGAGTAGCCATCTCGCTCCGCCGAGATGAGCCAAAGGTGCCTGGACGTCGATCCGCCAGGACGGAGCGTGACGGCTGCTTTGGCTTGCCTGTGATTTCCTCTCGTCGCGACTGGCCGTTCGACGCAAATCCTGACGAGTGAAGGAACGGAGCGATTTCTGGTATCGTGGTTTGATCGTGTCCAGCTTTGGAATCAGCAGAAGTTCGTTGATAGCGGAATCGGGAAAAGCCTGTGGCCTGGGAATTCAACCATTCGTTGATCGGTCAGCGTCTGCAGGGCGTTGCACTTCTCGTCGTCGTCGCGGTGTCGGCAGCGCGTTCGGACACGCTGCTGGCTGATGAGTCGTCCGCCGAGCAGCTTCGATTCTTTGAGCAGAAGATCCGACCGGTGCTGGTCGCGAAGTGCTATGAATGCCACTCGGCGAAGGCGGCTGCGGCAGGGAAGCTGAAGGGCGGGTTGCGGCTCGATTCGCGGGCGAGTGGACTCAAGGGTGGTGACTCGGGGCCGGCCGTTGTTCCGAGGGACGTTGACGCGAGTCTGCTGATCTCGGCGATCGAGTACGACGGCTGGGAGATGCCGCCACAGGGCAAACTGCCCGATGCAGTGATTGCCGACTTCCGCCAGTGGATCAAACTGGGAGCGCTCGATCCGCGACTCGATGTCACGCCTCTGCCGGAGAAGCCGGCGAAAGAGGATTCGACAAAGGTCGATCATTGGGCATTTCACCTCGTCGCGGATGTCGCGCCGCCGGAGATCGCTGATGACGACTGGTCGCGGAACGGGATCGATCGATTCGTTCTCGCGAAGCTGCAGCAGAACGGTCTGACGCCGTCGGACCCGGCTGACCGAGTCACTCTTCTGCGGCGAGTGACGCTGGATCTGATCGGGCTCCCGCCGACCCCGGAAGACGTCGACGCGTTCCTCGCCGACCAGTCTCCGGACGCGTACGAGCGAGTCATCGACCGGTTGCTGGCGAGTCCACATTACGGCGAACGCTGGGGCCGACACTGGCTCGATCTGGCGAGGTACGCGGACAGCAGTGGCTTTCACAACGATCTCGACCGTCCGACAGCCTGGCGGTATCGCGATTACGTCGTCCGCAGTTTTAACGAGGACAAACCGTACGCGCAATTCGTTGCCGAGCAGCTTGCGGGTGACGAAGTCGACTGGGCGTCGGAAGAGACGATCGTCGCCACGGGCTTCTGCCGGAACGGACCGTCCAACGACGACAACATGGGCAACGACAAAGAGAAGTACCGGCTGGACCAGCTTGACGACGTGATTTCGACAACATCGTCGGTCTTCCTCGGGCTGACGCTCGGCTGTGCCCGCTGCCATGATCACAAGTACGATCCGATTCCGACCGACGACTACTACCGCTTCCTCGCGATCTTCAACTCGACGGAAAAGTACGGCGGCGTCAGGCACGTCAAAAGCGGAAAGAAGACGGCAGGTGGCGAGACAGCACCACTGGCACTGATTGAGACGTCGGCAGAGCCTCGCCCCACATTCGTCCTGCGCCGCGGCAATCATCATACGCCCGGAGCAGAAGTCGGCCCCGGCGTTCCCGCAGCCATTGCTTTCAACGAAGTGACGTTCTCCTCACCAGGTGAAAACGCAAAATCGACCGGTCGCCGCAGGACACTCGCCCAGTGGATTGCTGATCCGGACAACGTCCTAACCTATCGAGTTCTGGCGAATCGACTATGGCAGCACTTCTTCGGTCGCGGCATCGTCGAAACGACGAGCAACTTCGGAGTCAACGGCGCGACGCCGACGCATCCCGAACTGCTCGACTTTCTAGCCCGGCAGATCACCTCGCACATCGGCCAGCTTAAAGCCGTGCAGAGACTGATCGTCACATCCGCGACATATTGCCAGAGCAGCAAACACCATCCGCAGCATGACAGCGTCGATCCTGGAAACCATCTGCTGTGGCGACAGAACGTGCGGCGTCTGGAAGCGGAAGCCATCCGCGACAGCGTGCTCGCCGCGAGCGGCAACCTCAACCGGGCAATGTATGGACCGGGTATTAAGCCTCGAATGAGAGCCGAACTGATCACGGCCAGCCAGCGCAATAAGTGGCCAACGATCAAAGTCGAGCAGCCCGAACACTGGCGCCGCAGCGTTTATATCTACGTGAAGCGGCAACTGCTGATGCCGATGATGGAACTGTTCGATTCGCCCACCACAACCGACAGTTGCGCGGTGCGACCTGCCAGCATCCTGCCGACTCAGGCTCTGATTCTGATGAACGACGAGTTTACGGAAGACCAGGCCGAGGCACTCGCCCGCCGCGCCGAAGCTGCGTCAAACGACGACCTCGATACCGCCATCCGAACGGCGTATCGGCGGACGATGTGCCGAGAACCGTCGGGAAGCCGCCTCAGTCGGTCGATCGGTTTTGTCGAGCAGCAGATGTCCTCATGGAAAGCGGCCGGCACCAGCAATGACGAGGCTCGACACAAGTCGCTCAGCGACTTCTGTCATGTTCTGCTGAACTCAAGCGAGTTCGTGTTCGTGGATTAGGCGGACGGCGCCACTTTGGCGAAATGTGCGAGGAGACAAGCACGAAGCGCAAGCGAGTGTGTTTGACGTAAACGACTCACTCGCTTGCGCTTCGTGCTTGTTTGGCAACCGAAAGTCGCGCTGTCCAATCAGGTGGATGAACAGACGCCACAGCAGATCATCCGCTGGCTTTGAGGGCAACGGGCGGTTTCAGCCATTCAGACGGGT
>WGMU01000006.1 GCA_016124895.1 bacterium | reverse complement strand
CCGGCGTCGTGGTGATGTCCGGCGTCGTGGTGATGTCCGGCGTCGTGGTGATGTCCGGCGTCGTGGTGATGTCCGGCGTCGTGGTGATGTCCGGCGTCGTGGTCATGATCGTGGCTGTGGTCATGATCGTGAGAATGCGGTTCGTCGTCGATGTCGAATTCCATCTGCTGGTACCACGCCTCGACGGTGCGGTAGACCTCGCGGAGTGGAATCTCCTGTTCGCGAGCGATTCGGGCCAGCGACTCGAACTCCGGAGTAAAGATCGCCGGTTCGCCCTCGCGCCAGCCAAGCTTGCCTTCGATCGGACCCCAGTCGGAATCGATCGTGATCGTTTCCCGTAGCCGCTTCGACCGTTCGAGCAGTCGTCGCCGAATACCAAAGGTTCCGGTTTCGTGGTAGACGATCGTCTCGATCGTTTCGAGGTCTTCCGGCCGGCAGATCACGCTCAGCAGAACACCAGGCCGCTCCTTTTTCATCTGGATCGCTGTCGAATAAACGTCGAGGGCACCGTGTTCGAGCAATTTCTGCTTCGTAAAGCCGATGATCTCGCCCGAGCAGTCGTCGAGGTTGGTTTCGAGCAACCAGATCTGATCAAAGTCCGCCGCCGCGACGGCCTCGCCGACAAACAGCCGCAGGATGTTCGCCCGCTGACGGAAGTCCTTCGTGCCGGCTCCGTACCCGACGGATTCGAGAGTCATCGCCGGCAGCGAGGGCGAGAAGCGATCGACGAGCGACTTGACGATCGCCGCACCGGTTGGCGTTGTCAGCTCGGCCTCGATCGGCACATCGGCAATCGGGATCCCGCGAAGCAGTTCGGCCGTTCCCGGCGTCGGCACCGGGCAGACGCCGTGATCGATCTTCACCTTGCCATGCCCAGTTGGCACGTGACTGCAGACGATCTGATCGAGGCCCAGCAGGTCAAAACCGATCGCCGCGCCGACGATGTCGACGATCGAATCGATCGCCCCGACTTCGTGGAAGTGAACCTTCTCGACCGTCGAGCCATGCACCTTCGCCTCGGCCTGCGCGACAGCGAGGAAGATCTCGCGGGCGATCGTCTTCTGTGGGTCCGTCACGCCGTCCGCTCGCGCGAGGATGGCTTCGATGTCCGACAGATGCCGATGCGCGTGCTGCTCAGGATGCTTGACCGTCACGTGTGTCGCCCGGAAGCCGCCTTTGACGACGGTCTCGATCTTCAGCGAAACACCATCGAGCCCCAGCGATTCGATGCCCGCCCGAATCGCATCAGCGTCAACGCCCGCATCAATCAACGCGGCCAGCGTCATATCGCCGGCAATCCCGGTCGAGCAGTCCAGATAAGCGATACGCATTGATACTCACAGCTCCGAAAGAAGAGATCTCACCGGAATTCCATCGAGCATGCAGCGTAAAGGTTTGAAGTCACAAAGTTATGCAAAGACCTCCGACGCTCCTGTGCTTCGCGATTCTTTGCATCTCCGCGTCTTTGCGCTGCATTCAGCCCAGCTTAACCGATCTGCTCTCGACCAACCCACTTCTGCAGGACTTCCGGAATGCGGATGCTGCCGTCTGCCTGCTGATAGTTTTCGAGGATTGCCACCAGTGCTCGCGAGATCGCGATCGCCGTCCCGTTGAGCGTATGCACGAAACTCGTGCCCTTCGTGTCCGGAACTCGCGTGCGGATGCCGAGACGGCGCGCCTGGTAGTCGGTGCAGTTCGACGCGGACGTGACTTCGCCGAACTCGCCGGTTTCCCCGCGGCCGGGCATCCAGGCTTCGAGATCGAACTTGCGGTAGGCTGGGCCGCCGAGGTCGCCGGTGCAGGTATCGACGACGCGGTACGGAATGCCGAGCCCCTGAAAGATCTCCTCTTCGATGCGCACGATCTCATTGTGGAACGCGTTAGAGGCGTCAAGGTCCGGCGCTGTGAAGCCGAAGATTTCGACCTTCGTAAACTGATGGACGCGATAGATGCCGCGCGAGGCCTTGCCGGCCGCTCCGGCTTCCGTGCGGAAGCAGTGCGACACGCCGGCGAACTTCAGTGGCAGCTTTTCGTAGTCGATGATCTCGTCTTTGAGCAGTCCGCCGAGCGTGATCTCGGCCGTGGCGACGAGGCTCAGGTCGGTGCCGGCGATCGAGTAAATCTGCGTCTCTTCGCCACGGGGGTTATAGCCCGTTCCGTGCAGGACTTCCTGACGCGCGAGGTCCGGCGTCGAGTGAACGGTAAAGCCCTCGGCCCGCAGCTTCTCGATGGCGTACTGAATCAGCGCCATCTCCAGAAACACGGCGTCGTTCTTCAGGAAGTAGAAACCCGAGCCAGTGACGCGGGCGCCGCCTTCAAAGTCGATCAGATCGTGTTTCTCCGCCAGCTCGACATGATCGAGCGGTTTGAAATCGAACTGCGGCAGTTCGCCGACACGACGGACTTCGATGTTTTCCTTGTCGATCTTCCCGACCGGAGCGTCCGGGTGCGACAGATTCGGAATCGTCGATTGCAGGTCTGCCAGCTTCTCGTTCACCGCAGCCAGCTCGTCGTCGATTGCCGCGATCTGTTCCCGCAGCTCCTTGCCACGAGCGATGTACTGCTGCCGCTCGTCGTTGTCTTTGGCCTTCGGAATCAGCTTCGACGTCTGGTTCTGCTCGCTGCGCAGCGAGTCCCCCCTCGTCTGCAGCTCGCCGCGCTGTCCACGGAGTTCGATGACTGCGTCGATATCACAATCAACGCCCCGGTTCCGGCAGTTTTCCGCAACGAGGTCGCGGTTCTCACAGATGAACTGAAGGTCAAGCATGGCCTGTTCGGATCGTTGAAGTGCGTGAAATAGTCGCGTTGGCGGCGGAGTCTACCGGGAACAATCTGCCGCCGGAAGAAGAGCGACTGGATGCCAGATGTTGCTTCGCCTCAACGGGACTCTGACGCAAAGCCACGAAGACGCAGAGTCGTGCAAAGCCTTCACTTTGCGAATCTTTGCGTCTCTGCGCCTTTGCGTCAGCTGGCGAGCTCCTGCCACAGGCAGGCACTGGCGAGTGTTCCGCGGTGAAAATCTTCGATCGAAAAGTGCTCGTCAGGGCTGTGCAGATTGTCGCTGTTCTGGCCCCAGCCGAGAAGGAGAGTTTCGACACCGAGGATCTCGGCGAGGCTCGCGACGACGGGGATCGAACCGCCTTCGCGAATCAGCACCGGAGCGTTGCCGAAGGCCTGTTCGATGGCCGCTTTTGCCGCGGCCATGTAGGGACTTCCCAGATCGGCCATCGACGGGCTGCCACCATGTGCCGTGCTGAACTCCATCTTCACGCCCGGAGAGAGATTCGACTCCAGGAACTGTCTCAGAGCTTCAGTCAACTGATGTGGATCCTGATCGGGAACCAGGCGGCAGGTGATCTTGGCGGTAGCGGTCGACGGGACGATCGTCTTTGGCCCTTCTCCGGTGTAGCCGCCGAAGATGCCGTTGACGTCACATGTCGGGCGAGCCCACCGCCGTTCGGTGGCTGTGTAGCCGGTCTCGCCAACAGATGCGTTGACGCCGAGGTCAGCGAGCCAGGCAGCTTCGTTGAATGGCAACGCGGCAAACTGTGCCCGCTCCTCGTCCGTCAGCGGTTTGACGTCATCATAAAAGCCGGGCACGGCGACGCGGCGTTGATCGTCGTGCAGCAGCGAGATCAGCCGGCAGAGTTCGTTGACCGGGTTGGCGACTGCTCCGCCGAACACGCCGCTGTGCAGATCGCGGTTCGGACCGGTCAGCGTAACTTCGCACGCAAGGATGCCACGCAGTCCGTACGTGATCGCCGGAATGCCCGGTCCATACTGAGCCGTGTCACTGATGACGGCGACGTCGCAGGCGAGTTTCTCGCGATTGTCACGCAGGAACGTTTCCAGATTGTTGCTGCCGACTTCTTCTTCACCTTCGATGACGAACTTCACGTTGACCGGCAGCGAGCCGCGTACCTGCAGCCAAGCGGCAACAGACAGTACGTGAGTCCAGACCTGGCCTTTGTCGTCAGTTGCTCCGCGAGCCCAGATGCGGCCGTCACGAATGGCAGGCTCGAACGGAGGCGTCGTCCACTTCTCGATCGGGTCCGGCGGCTGCACGTCGTAGTGCCCGTAAATCAGCACGGTCGGAGCCCCCGCTGCCTGCGTCCATTCGCCGTAAACAATCGGGTGTCCCGCCGTCGGAACGATCTCCGCTGTCAGCCCTGCTGACGTCAGCCTGTTGACGATGAACTCCGCCGCGGCAGCCATGTGCGGTTTGAAGGCCGAGTCCGCACTCACGGACGGAATCCGCAGCAGTTCCTGCAGTTCGGCAACGGCAGCGTCACGGTTCGCGTTGAGAAAGTCGGTCACATTCTGCATGGTGTGCGGTCTCCCGTGTCGTTCCAGACCAATATCAGATTCATCCGAGGAATTCTGACGCACACTCGTTTGACCGCAAGGCGTGCGCGTTACTCGGCTGAATACGCTCTGCGGTAGCGAGGGGCGCTCTGCCACCGCTGCGTGCGGACGCGGAGGATGGGAACGGGGGATTCCTGCAGTCAGATGAGACTGCTCAGCGAGGGGGACAGGCGGAAGATTTCGTCGATGTCCGCCTCGATCCGGTCGCGGTTGTCGGGGGCGAGGATCGTGTCGGCGCCGTCGACGCGGAGCCGGTCTGGGCCCTGGCCGCCGTTGAGCCGGTCGGCTCCCGTTCCGCCGCGCAGGAAGTCGCCGCTGCCGCCCTGGCCCTGGAGAATATCGTCACCGGCTTCGCCCCACAGGCGGTCCCGGCCGGCTCCGCCGCGCAGCGTGTCGTTGCCGTCCCCGCCGGCCAGAACGTCGTCACCGCCGCCGCCGACGAGGAGATCGTCGCCATCACCTCCCAGCAGCAGGTCATTGCCTGGCGTGCCGAACAGGCTGTCGTTGCCGCCACGACCGCTGATCGTCAACCGGCTGGCCAGGAAGGCGCGACCGTCGATGAAGTCATCTCCGTCGCTGCCGCTCAGCACGAGTGACAGGATGGTCCCGACGATCTCTCCGACGGTCGCATCACGATAGCCGTCAGCCGCGAGAATCACCGTGCCGCTGACGCCGTCGGCGAAGTGGGTCCCGCCCGCGCCGCCATCGAGCGTGTCGACGCCCGCGCCGCCCTGAATTGTGTCCCGGTGAGCGCCCTGCCCGAGCAGGTGATCGTCGCCATCATTCCCGACGAGTGAGTCGCGGCCTGCGCCGCCGAACAGCGTGTCATTTCCCGCGCCACCGATCAGCGTGTCATGCCCCCCATTGCCCGTGAGGTTCACCGCCCCCGCCGCCAGCGACGCATCGAAGCGGTCATTCCCGCCGTCCCCCGTAAACACGATCAGCGTATCCACCGCGACGCCGGTATCGAGCACCGTGACGACATCGGCTCCCGCCGAGCCGGTGATGCGCAGCACGCTGACACCAGCCGCGATCTGGCGACTCAACTCCGCTCCAGCTTCAACACGCACGACGAGATCATCGCCGTCGCGCAGAATCTCGTACGAATCCGCACCCGGTAGCGTCACGTCGAGCGGCGCTGCCGTGCCGGACTCAAACGTCACCGTCGCCGACGCCGCGACCGAATCATTCCCCGCCGCGTCCTGAGCCGCTCCGTCCCCGACGCTCACCGTCACCGCTCCCACTGCGGACGGAGTCACATCCAGCGTGAACGTGTCCGCATCCACCGCCGAGAACATCCCCGCCGTGCCATTGGTGATGCTCACATCAGAGACGTCAAATCCCGAAACCGGCTCACTGAACTGAAATGTGAATACAATCGGGGAAGTCCCGGTCGTCGTCCCGTCCGGAGTGATCACGACTGTCGGCGCCACGGTGTCCTCATCAAGCGTGTCGATCGGCACGGAGTCCGTCCCGCTGCCGCCGGCGTTCCCCGCCGCGTCCGCATAGCTCCCCGCCGTCACACTCACCGAACCGATCCCTTCGAAGCCGCCGTTCGCGGTAAACGTTGCCGTGAAGACGTTCTCGTCCTCGCCAATCATCATGAACCCGCTGAGCGTCCCGCCGCTCACCGCGACATCCGACTCGTCAAACCCGGTCACCGCTTCGGAAAACTCGAACGTCACCTGCGAACTGTTGTCTGAACTGCTCAGCGACGCGTCGACAATGTTGACCGTCACGGTCGGCGCCAGCGTGTCGATCGCAAAGTTCTCCGACTCGCCCGCCACCCCTTGATTGCCTGCCGCGTCAGTGTAAGTTGTCCCGACACTGACAAGGTTCGTCGCGTCTTCGACTCTCGCGCTGGGAGTGAACGTCGCCGTAAAGACAAGTGGATCCCCCGTCACTGCCAGCCCCGACAGCACACCGTTCGCGACCGTCACGTCCTCCGTCGCAAAATCCACATCCGCTTCCGAAAACGTGAATGTCACGGTCGCCGTCTCACCAATGTTCAGGGCGGCATCGTCAAGTGACACCGCGACTGTCGGAGCCACGGTATCGGTCGCCACTGTGTCGCTGCCGGATTCGCCCGGATTGCCCGCCGCATCCGAGTAACTCCCCGCGCCGACCGTCACCGACCCGCTCCCGCTGAAGTCCGCATCCGCCGCAAACATCGCCGTGTAACTGCTGCCCGATCCCGAGAAGTTCGAGAGCGTCCCGCCGGTTGCCGACAGGTCTGACGCGTCAAACCCGGTCACCGCCTGGCTGAACTCGAACGTCACGACCGACGAGCTGTCCGCAATGTTCAGCGCATCGTCGACAATGTTGACCGCTACCGTCGGCGCCAGTGTGTCGATGGAAAACTCGTCACTTTCTGTCGCGGGCGTCTGGATGTTCCCGGCGAGATTCCGGGCTCCACTAACGCTAATGTCAATATCCTCAACGTCAACGTTGGCATCAGCCACGTCATAGGTGGCGGTGTATGTCGTGTCGCTGGCGGACCAGGCTCCGGATGCAAAGCTCAGCGTGCTGTCGACCGCAGGATCGAACGCGATCATCGGGTCCGTCCCTGGATCCATCGCTTCGCTGTAAAAGACCGAAACCGTGAACGTCCCGCTGCGAACGTCCGCATCGCTGATCAGTGTGTCGCTCGGCATGATGCCTGTCACCGTCGGACTTGAAGACGATGAAATCGCCAGTATGCCGTTCGTAATACTGACATCACCGGCACTCGCCGGAGGCAGAATCGTGTCACCATCGAGGGTTCCAGCAAGCAGCAGAGGAAACTGGCCACTCGTGAACCCCGTGGTGTCGATCGTGATCGTGGCGAGCAGCCCCGAGGCACTGACGGTTCCGCTGCTGGTCGTCGTCTCCGCTCGTTCAAACTGCGGAACGGTGTCCGGCGAGTCGCCGTCAACGTCCTGTCGCAGGCCCGTGTTGTTCGACTCGAACACGGTCCCGGTGAGAATATCGACCGTCTGGATGGACGGCCCATCCTGACTGCCTCCTGCCTCAGGACCGCCATCGCCGATCTGAACGCGCAGAGTCACCCCCTGGACTTCGTCTCCGCCAGATACCTGAATCTGAAGTTCCTGACCAGCCATGTCCGGCTGCAGAACATGATTCCCGACGTCAATAATAATTGTCAGGAGTTCCCGGGCCTCAAGGCTTTCCGGCATTGCGAGCCGCCTGACGGAGTCAACAATTCCTTGAGATGTATGGCTGGATCTTCTCAAACGACGTCGAGCGAACCTGCGGTTAAAGAAGCGCCGAATTGAGTCAGTAATAGACATACGAGGCATAAGTAGGATCCCAGGTCAATATCGAATAACGCCTGCAGAATTTGTCTGGCATCTGCAGGACCGTGACCAGAAATGATGCAAAAGAGAGGCAGCCAGACTGCCCGAAACGAGCGAAGTGACAGTCTGCAGTGCAGTTCTGGAGAACTGCGAGGCAACGCCACGATTCAAACGGCAACTACAGGAACTCGAGGGCCGAGTTGATTGCAGAATCAACAAGCTCCGCGACAAGTAGAAGTTTGTCTGTCGGGCTGTCCTTCTCCGGTGGAAAGTCTCTGTCCCAATTATCCACGAACTGCAACTCGTTCTCGTCGTCTGACAGCAGAACAGGTTCCGGTTGCACGGCGTCCATCGAGGCTGACTGCTGACTCAGAGGCTGCGTCCCACTGAAGATGGCCTGCAGTCCGGCCTGTCGGGGGGCGGCTGACGAGGTCAGCGGAGAGGAGAGAACTTCCTCAGAATCAAGTGCAAATGCGGCCGACGGCTGTGACCCGCTGACCGCCGCAGAGACTGGACTGATCAGTTTCAGTGCCGACTGGAAGAAAGTGACATGCTGCCTCGCGATGATCTCATCCGCCGTATCAACGCTCTTGTCCCGATTGTAGTCGTATGGAAAATCAATCCCTGCTGGATTCAGGAAAGAGCGAGTATTGTTGCGGGCATCGATCTCATCCGTCGTATCGACGGTTGCATTGGTTGCGGAATTGCCCGAATCACCGACGGCATTGCCGAAGAAGAATTCATCGGCCACAGCCAGACCGGTCGCCGCCGTTGGAAGCACGACGACCTGCAGCCACTGTCCCGCGATCTGGTTATCGGCCCAGGTAATTGTGACCCGATCAGAGCCGTCCACGCCAGCCGCCGGACGCACGGAAATACTCTGCGGGGCGGGTGCCACAGACCATCCCGTACCGGAAGGTAAGTTGTCATTACCGACTCGGAACTGAAAGTCTGCCGCAGCAGGAATGCCTGGCAGGGCCGCGATATCCACCATCACACCGTTGAGGCCGCGGCTGTAGTTGGTGTAGTTGGCAAACGACGCAGTTTGACCAGGAAGCAGGGCCTGTTTGTCCGTGGCGATCGCCTGATCGTCCCGACTGTCCGAGCCACTTGTCTGTCCGTCCCACACGGAATTGTTGTAGAAGACCTGACGACCGGCGACAAAAGCATCCACGATACTGATTGTGCCGTTCGTCAACTCAATCGGCGCGGTCGCAGGAGCAAAGCTGGTGTCGCCATCTGCGGTCCCGGTGATCTTCAGGTCGAAGTCTCCTGCTTCAGTGAACCCCGTAGTGTCGATCGTTATGGTGGCCAGCAGCCCTGAGGCACTGACGGTTCCGCTGTTGGTTGTCGTCTCCGCTCGTTCAAACTGCGGAACGGTGTCCGGCGAGTCGCCGTCAACGTCCTGACGCAGGCCAGTGTTGTTCGACTCGAACACGGTCCCGGTGAGGATATCGACGGTCTGGATGGACGGCCCATCCTGGCTGCCTCCTGCTTCAGGACCGCCATCGCCGATCTGCACCCGCAGAGTCATACCGGCAAACGGAGCCCCTCCCGTCACAAATAGCTGAATGACCTGGCCGGAGCGATTCGGCAGAAGACGGTGCTCTCCAACAGTAATACTGATACTCTCGGTGTCATCCTGCACCGATCCGGTGACAGAAAAGTTGTAGGGATTTTCGTCGCTGTCGTTGGTCGTGAAGCTGATCTCACCACTCTTCGTCCCCGCCGCCGCAGCATCCAGCCGCACGGTGAAGGTGTCACTGTTCCCCGGAGCGATCGATGACGAAAGCGGCTCTGTGATCGTGTAACCCGCCGGCACGCTCAGCCCCGATGTCGTCAGCGTCGCCGTCCCCGTGTTTGAAACCGTGAACGTCCGGCTCAGCGCAGTGCCTCCGAGCGTCACGCTGCCAAAGTCCGTCCCGTCCGTTGTCGACGGACTGCTGTCACCATCGGCGATCGACGTTGAACCCAATCCCGTCACCGCTATTTCCGGAACCATCGGAGCCTGCACAGAACCGGTGATCGAGAAGTTGTAGGGAGTTTCGTCGCTGTCGTTCGTCGTGAAGCTGATCTGGCCGCTCTTCGTCCCCGCCGTGGCTGCATCCAGCCGCACGGTGAAGGTGTCACTGCTCCCCGCAGCGATCGACGCCGAGAGCGGCTCCGTGACTGTGTACCCCGCCGGGACGCTTAGCCCCGATGTCGTCAACGTCGCCGTTCCGGTGTTCGACACTGTGAATGTTCGGCTCAAAGTCGATCCATCCACCGTCACGGTTCCGAAGCTCGTCCCGTCCGTTGTGGATGGAGAGCTGTCCCCATCCTCGATCGACGTCGAACTCAACCCAGCCACAACCACTTCCGGTGCCTCAGACTCGTTGACTCGCAGCAGATACTCACCTGTGTCGCCAGAAGTGGAACCACTACCAGTAACCGGATCGTACGAACGAGCGGACAGGCTCGTTCCACTGACTCCGATCAGGTAAGTCACCCCTTCAACCACGTCAACCTCGACGCTGCTGTGACGCAGCACGGTGGAGACATTGTCATTGAAGGCAACCTCGGTGAAATCCCCATTGTCTTCCTGACGAAAGACACGCAGAAATGTGTCGGAACTGAACGGGCCGGTGGGAAGCGTTTCAATCGTGACGCGTCCGGTTGCTGCAGCGTTGAATCGAAACAGGTCGATGTCCCTGTCACCACGCAGGACACCATCGTCATTTCCGATCGAAGCGGCCACGACCGTCCCGGTGGAGACCGTCTGAATCGCGCCTCCGCTGGTCGTGTCATCAATCTGGCTGGCGATGGTGCCAGCGTCCTGAAGCGTTACCTGAAGCTGGTACTTCCCTGTGTCTCCGGTTGTACTGGAGCCCGGCACTGCGGGATCGAACCCGGCAGCGCCGGAACCGGCGATTGCAACGAACAGTTCCTCACCGGCCGTGACCAGAAGCTGAATGCGGGCGTCCAGGGAGCCAGCGTGATCGTCATTGCCGGCGATCGGCAGACCTGTCGCGGAGTAGACGGTCACCGTGGAGTCGACGCCCTCGCCGGCGGCAATTCCCGAGCCACTTCCGGTGTTCACCTGGATGTCCAGCAGGCCGGACGAAGGGGCAACGATGCGAAGCATATCCACGTCGCTGCCGACGCTGCCGACGCCATCACGACCGATCTCCCCCGAACGTTCAAGCACTTCTCCCATCCCCGGCATCAGGGCTGCGGAGTCGCTCGCTCTGGAAATGCTCCCGTCCGTGTCATGCGGCTCGAACAGAGCTGTCAGGTCATAGTGGATCGCCATCGAGGCCGTGTCGCGTCCGGCTGTTGACAGTGGGTTGTAGCTGCTGTCTGCCGCACTTGAGACGCCAATGTAATAGACCCCGCGCCCCAGTTCTGTTTCCAGGTAGCTGTCTTTGATGCGACCGTCAGCGGTTGCGCTGTTCTTGAAGATCGTACCGTTGCCGGTTCGCTCACTTCCTCGAAAGCTGTATCCCGGATGCTGCACGCCAGCGACCTCCGCAAGACCATCAGTGTCACCGGTCGCTGCTGCCAGAGCGTCATTGTTGAACGCAATCTCGGTCCCCTCGGCGTCGAACAGACGCAGATATGTGTCATGAGCGGAATTGACCGGGATGAACTCCTGGCGGTTGTCATACAGTGGGTTGCGCTTTCCACCACTGGTCAGAAATGTGTCGATATCCAGCCGCAGAACGCCCGACTCCGGCACTTCGATTCGAAACATGTCGACGACATCAAGCTGGTCGAAGTGTCCATTGGCTTCGTTGATGCCAACGCCATTCGTCACCGTGAGGGGGCTGTCACCCGAAACCGCCCCGAGATCAGTCGCCGACGCGATGGTACCGTCGATGTCCGCAGATGAGAGTGCAAAGCTCAGTTGATAGTCGCCCAGGCTGCCGTTCACACCGGTGCCCAGACTGTTCGGGTCGAATTCGTCGTTCGGCGCCCCACTGACCGCCACGAAGTACGTGCCAGCCGGTACCACTGGTATCGTGATTCGGGAAAAGCCGTTGCCCGCGCTGTTGTCGTCGCTTCCCAGCTCAGTCCCATCTGGATCGAACAAGCGGAGAAATGTGTCCGCGGCACCTTCCACCGGACCGGACGTGGTGATGGTCAGCTCTCCAGGCGAGAGTACGCTCAGTTCGTAGAAATCGACGTCTTTGGCACCAACCAGTTTGTCGCCATCATTGCCGATGGACCCGACGATGGGGCGCTGGCTGTCCGCAAGTCGCAACTGGCCGATGGGCGACAGCGCTCCGTTGGCGACAAACACTTCCCGTCCCGGAGAAGCCGTGCTGATGGTTCCATTGGTATCCTCAAGACCGGCGAAGAAGTCGACCACAGCCTGAGCAGCCTTGTGGACATTGATGCGTCGAAACGCCTGACCGGTCAGCAGCATCTGGTGTAACTGGCCATCAGATGCAGGATCTCCGGGCTCGAAGCTCAGGAAAACAGAGTCGTCGGCATTGTCAACAATGACATCCGCGGTCTGCATGACGATGCTCTGGAGGAGCGGTACGGGTAGCAGTTGACCCCCGAACTGCAGGGCCGTCTGCTGCAGGAGTGCAACCGCGCCCGACACCATGGGAGCAGCCATACTGGTGCCATTGAATCCTGCGAGCCCCTGAGGATTCACGCCGGTGATGGGAACAGTGCTTTCAATGGTCGCGCCAGGGGCGAAGATCGTGGAATCAAGTGACGGCAGCGGGCGCTGACTGAAAACAGTGATCTGGTCGGCGTCCGGTTCAAGATCGCCAGACACAATACTTCCGAACGAGACAGTGACAGCCCCTGAATCATCTGGATCACCTTCGTAGACCGCTCCGACGTCGAAGGTGCTCAGGATCCCCGGCGAGCCCACACGGTTCACTGAATTGGAGGGCACAACTCCCAATCGTGCCAGATGGGAAAGGTCCGCAAAACTGTTACCGGCCGCTGAAACGACGGCGACCCCCTGACTTTCCAGGAAGTCGATTTCGTCAGCGCGGGGATCATTTGCCGCTCCGGCCGGCGTGAGAAACAGGCCCCCACCGAGCGACATGTTGACCGCCACAATATTGAATTCGTCGCGATGCTCAATCACCCACTGAAGGGCGGACTCAACGGCGGCATTTGAAATGGCCCTACCACCTAGCCCAACCTGTAGCCCGATCAGGTTGACCCCCGGAGCCACGCCAATGTCCGGATCAGAGGCACCGATAATTCCCGCCACGTGCGTGCCATGCGGACTCACCGGAATCGGGTTTGTGCCGCCGAAGATGAAGTCCTGCCCGACGGGATTCCCTGTCACAGGGTCGAACACGTAGTTCGGCGAGATCAACGGATGTGACACATCCACGCCAGAGTCAATCACGACCACTGTAAGATCGGACCCGTCAATCCCGGCGAACTCCGGATCCGCACGCAGGTCCGTCACTCCGATCAGGTCATGAGCGGCTGACAGCAGGCAACGGACTTCCAGGATTTCCGCGTGGTCCTGACCACGGAACCGCCAGGCAGCACTGCACGCTGGAGGCGAATTCATGCGGCGACGTTTTTGTACAAGCGGCT
The DNA here is from genome assembly GCA_016124895.1 of bacterium. Taxonomy (GTDB): domain Bacteria; phylum Planctomycetota; class Planctomycetia; order Planctomycetales; family Planctomycetaceae; genus JAPOLP01. The sequence goes on along the minus strand of WGMU01000006.1, from coordinate 234,520 downwards.
GGATGATCCGTTTTGTGAAACTGCTGATCAGCACTTTGCACGTTGCTCCTATGCCCAGCCTGTTTCGTCCAGACTGGAAAGTGGTTGATGGACGGGAACAAAAGTCGTGATCGCGACGCTGCGGGACGACTGGACCCGCTTTTGCCCAGACCTCTGGTCCGCGCCGGCATACCCAAAATCCGATCCGCAACTGTGGTTTCGAGACGATTAACGGACCAGCGCCATGTGGAACGGTGGGCATCAGGTGAGTGCGTGCTTCGCGGGGGCTGCTGGCATCATCACCGACGGAAACCACGTCACGCGCTGCCGTGTGATGCGGGCTGACGGTCAGTGCGCTCGTGGAAAACGGTGTCGAGACACTGAGCCGGCAGGGCGAAACGCTCTGAGCGAGAGCCTGAGGCCGCCCACTGGAAATCAACGTGCTGTCTGGATAATCTCGAAATGAACAGGTTCTGGCGGTGCGAGTTCTCTCGGGCCAACCTTATTTCAAATCGACCAGGCTGTTGCAGTCCTATGAAAGCACCGTCGGATGCGCTCCTGAGTTGGTCGCACGAAACCCAGATACCTTGCTCGAAGGGCTGCGCGCTGGTCGCAGTGACGCCTGGGATCGGTTCGTCCGCCTCTACGCAGGCGGGATGAGCCGCTGGCTGGAAAAAAAGGGGCTGCAGCCACACGATCGGGACGATGTCATCCAGCTCGTCTTGAAGAATGCGTTTGTGGGAATTGACCGATTTCAACGCGCCCCCGACGATGGAAAGCCTCAGTTTCGCCCCTGGCTGATGACCATTCTGAAGAACGCGCGGATCGACCTGCAGCGGCAGGGCATGGCGTCCGGCACTGTCAATGAAGCCGACCTGAAGGGCGCTCTCCTCGACGAAATCGTGGAGCGTCTGTCGCAATCAATTGTCAGTCCGGAGAGCGGCGTCGAGAACGCATTGCCATTCCTGCGCGACATTGTCGCCGTGGCGATGGCGGAGGCGAAACAGCGTTTCCCGCGCCGCTGGCCGATCTTCTGGCTGAAGTACTCGAGAAACGAACTGACCTTCCGCGAGATCTCTGAAGAAGTCGGGGGGTCCGAACGCGCCGCGAGGCAGGCGCACTTCGAAATCCTCAAATGGCTGCGCAACCGTCTTGGTGACACGGCTGACAATGTCGGCAATGGCCAGCAACCGTGATGTGGGCGGTGGCATGGCGCCGCAGCGTTAATTCAGATGAAAGCACTCGCCTGGTGTCGTCCGAAAAACGGGCTGCAGGACGACCTTCACACACCAGTCAGAAACCATGCCGGACCACACCCCAGATCAATCGGTACGACGAACAGGATCTCCTGAGTCGCCGGGACCGCGTCGCTGCGACGTGGGACAAACTCATTCAACGGCAGACTCGCTGGAATCCTTCTCCGCACGAATTCAACAACTGTCCGTGAGCATCGAAGATATCGACAACGCATGTCGATTGTTGAGTGACGGTCAAACGCAGCAGATCATCAACGACTATGCCAGCCTGCGACTTCCCGACCCATTAGAGACTGCAACGCTTGCGAGAACCCCTGACGAGCAGATTCGTCTCGTACCGGAAGAGATCGGCCCCTATCGCCTGATTCGGCCACTGGGACGGGGCGGAATGGGGGTCGTGTTTCTGGCAGAACACCAGATGCTTGGCACCCGGCGAGCCCTGAAACTGATTGCGCCGCACCTGGCCGGATCTCCCCGCATCGTCAACCGGTTCCGCAATGAGATCCGGGCCCACGGGCACCTTGAGTCGATCGATCCCGCTTTCGTCACGGCCCTTGAGGCCCATGAGTATGACGGAACACTGTATCTCGTCACGGAAGTGATCTCCGGCTGCGATCTTTCCAGGTTGATCGCCCGGATCGGCCCTTTGCCGTCACCCGTCGCCTGTGATCTCGTGATGCAGGTCTGCACCGCGATGGCGGCAGCCCACCAGCTTGGGATGGTGCATCGGGATCTCAAGCCGTCAAATCTCATGCTGACGGCAACGGGGATGCTGCGAATTCTGGATCTGGGGCTCGCGATTCTCGGTGAAACGCTCACGACACTGTCAGCCACGGAAACACGAGACACGGCAAAACAGGGGGATACTGGCGAGGACTCACCCGTATCCGCTGCAGGTGACAGGTCGGTCTCCTTCGGGCATCTGGTCGGAACGCCCGACTTCATGGCGCCTGAGCAACTGGCACGTCCACAGAACGCGTCGCCCGCGGCAGATCTTTACAGCATTGGTGTCACGCTGTTTGCGTGTCTCACCGGAACAACGCCAGGCAGGATAGCGGCTGAATCTTCAGGTTCCGTTGAGGCAGGTGGCGGCGATCGGGGGGCAGTCAGCCCTGATGAACGGCTTCCACCAGGCACTCCGGCAGGCGTCCGCGTTCTGATCCGCGACCTGCTGGAACACGATCCACAGCGCCGGCCTCGCAGTGCGCAAGCGGTCGCTGAGCGACTCAGGGCCTTTGCATCGCACGATGAGACGCGAAGACTGCTGGCTCAGTTTGACATTGCCTCGCCGCCGTCCACATGGCCAGAGGAGATCGAGACCGGTCTCAATTCGAGCGTGTCCGGGTTGCGTAGAAACGTGGCGATCAAGCGGCTGAAAGTACTTGCCGTCGCCGCTTGCATGACTGCGTCCATTCTGCTGACACCGCTCGTTCAGATGGTCCGAAGTTTTACCGGTGGAGCCTTTCCGTTGTCCTCACTTGATTTGACGTCGTCTCTCGGCTTGCCAGACCAGCAGATGACGAAAGGGGTGACTCCAACCGATCGCCACACAATAGATGGATCAGCCGAAGCCGGGCACTCCGGAAAAGAGGTCCCATCAACATCTCCAGGCGTACATGCCGGGACAGGTCCGGGCGGTCCCGACTGGACGCTCACGCCACTCAGTCAGGCCATTCATCCAGAGCCCCTCGATGAACCACCGAGCCTGGATGACTGGCTGCTGGGACGGCGAGTGCTCACAGTGAAGCAGGACGGCACCGCACAATACCGGTCCATTTTTTCCGCCAGTCGTGCTATGAAGCCCAACGACGTCATCGAAATCCTCGATTCGGGTCCGTACATCGAGAATCTCCACAATTTGGTGATGCCCGCCGGGTCCGCGATTGTTTCGCGGGCGGGGACAGTGATTCTTCCCGCTCAGTGGATCACCAGCGGATCCCAGCCGCTACCACTGAAAATGCACTCGATCAAAGCGCAGCACGACTGTCGCCTCAGTGGCCTGTATTTTCACTGGCCCGCGACTCCGGATTCGATGCCACTTGAGGTGTATGCCGACGGAACGTTCGTGATCGAACATTGCTCGTTCACGGAATCGCCCTTAGAAACAGACAGTACCAGCGGACCCGGCCCGTTGATTCAGCTCGCCGACCAGGTGGGCGCGATGGAAGATGCGATGCCTGCCAGCCTGTGGGTTCGCGATTGCGTTCTGTGTTCACGGCTGACCGGTTTTGTCCGATCGCCAGTTCACAAGGCAGGAAGCACCGTCACGCTGACGCGAAATCTTTTCTGCAGCGAAAATCCGTATTCCCGGCTGATGTACAACGTGGCGAGTCAGGGGGAATCACGTTCGGTGTTGCGAGTGTGCCGAAATGCGTTCCACTGCCGCGAGAAACCGTTGCATTTCCTGTGTGTCGGAATATCTGACAGCGTCGCAGGCCACGTTGTTTGTGACCACAACTCATTTGCCGTCGCCGGCGCTACACCGATCATCAACCGGGGGCAGGCGTCGGCTGGGTGTGACTTCACGTTGCAGTTTAACCACTGTCTGGTGTCGTCCCAGCCGTTGGCCTGGAGTCTGGTTGATATTGCACCAGATTGGGCTGTGGAAGCGAATCTTGTTCCGTCGCGGCACTCGCGAATTGATGACAGTGCCAATGTTGTTTTTCCAGTCCAGGTACCACTCGACGCGACACGGCCGGATTACCTGCGAATCTCGATCAATTCGCCCCTCGGGAAGGAGCTGTCGGTGCCTGGCAGCGAACACATTCCCGGCGCGCTCTCGCTGCACAGTTCAGGGCGTCCGGATGACTGGTTCGACCACCTTCGCCTTCGATGGTGTTCTCAGACGGAACTGCATCGCACCTTCGCCTCGCTGCTCGAGTCACTTTGACGTTGAGAGGACTCATTCATTCTCCGAGTGCTTCGAGAAGTACCGTACTGGAACTCGCGGAGACGATCAGTCAGCTCGGTATCACGCTGCATCAGGGATTCTCGAAAACGGCAGCGGTTCGTGAATATGAATCCGGTCTGAACCTGCTGGGGATAACGGCGGACTTCATCCAGACGCCGGGGCAGATTCCGGACGAGGGGCTCGCAGTTGAAGGACTGCGGATTGCGGCGAAACTGCTCAGCGATCGTGGGCTGAGTCTCCGCCAACTGGGGAACAGCGAATCCGCTCTGGAGAGCCGCTGCGCGGCGCGGGAACTCCGGCAGCGGCTGGTGAATCGTTTTCCGTTGAGACTGGAAGATCGCCTGGCTCTCGTGATCAGCCACTGGAACCTGTCGGACACGCTGTTTGATTTTCCGGACCGGGACGCGGAAATCGCTTCGTGGCGGACGTGTCTGCGTGAACTCGAACCACTGCTGGCAGCCGCTCCCGACGATGAGCGATATCGGGAAGTCCGCTGTATCGCCAGCACACGGCTGTCGCAAACCCTCTGGCGGAGCGGTCGTCGGGACGAAGCCCTGGATGAGTTTCACTCACTGCTCTTGGCGGGGTTCGAGCCGGAAGCCGGCGAACGCTGGAACTCAGCTCAGCAGGTACTCGTCGCCGGCCTGTATGCTCAGTTGTCGCTGCATGCTGAATTCACGCAGCCCGTGAGCTTGCCTGTCCGGAAAAGTGGACAGCAGTCGCCAACGACAGCGGTTCTTCCCACGTCGCCAGAGTGCCTCGGACGTGCGCTGGCCTGTCTGACAGGCGTTCGGCATCACGACTGGATCAGAAGCAGCGAGGCCATGCAGCAACTGACTGATCCCGAAGGGATGTTCAAGCCACTTCAGAATCTGCAGCCCTTTCAGGCATTTCTGGCCGACATTGGGATCGATGCCACCAGTGCTGAACACAGGTCTGAATAACCAGAGCAGCACGCCGCCACACGCGCTGACGATCGCACATTGCGCCGGCTCCCACACTGCACCAGTTTTCCGATCGCGAGCGAACAATTCAGAAGTCGGTAATCCTTTGAGCGAACGCATCACTCATTCCTGGCCACGCATAGAATTTTCAATAGAGTAATCATCAGTTCCTTGGTACCGGAGTGCCATGTCACTGGTTCTCAGTCTGGATCTGACAGCCGGTAAGCGGTGAGGTGGTATGCGCCGTGACGATTCAGCTCAGCAGGCTGGCGACGTCCCCGTCGGCAGAACTGGTTCAAGCGACGTCGGGAATCGTGTCAACGAGGTCGTTGACGAGCTTCTTGAGAGTTTCGTTGGTCAGCAGGATGTCGACCGGGTCTCGTCCGGGCTGGCCGGATTCACTGCGGTAGCGGCGCAGTGAGAAGGTGCCGTCGGTCTGAGCGCTCAGCAGCACTTCGTAGAACTGGGTGCTGCCGGTCGAGGTATCCGGAGGTGTTGACCGGATCAGGACTTCGTTGATCGAAGGGTCGACTTCGATCGGACCGATGAACTCAAGCAGGTAAGTCACTCGTTTCGAGAGAGCGACGGCCCACTCGTTGAGCACCTTGACTTCGTGGCCGACCAGCTTCGGCACGTGTAACGACAGGCATTCAAAGGCGCTGCTCAGTGTGTCGACGGCGACAAAGTCGATGAGCAGCCGCAGACCGGCCGCATCGGTCACGTCGATCTGATGATTCGGCGGACCGGAGAAACCCGCGAGGCGGGCAAGTTCGCTGCTGAGGTGAGAAGTGAGGTCCATATCAGAACTCCTGCCGAGAGAACGACGCTCTCAGCGGATTGCATTCGACGCGATCGGGAACGCAGAAACGCATTCTTATCTACGTTCCAGCATGTCGAGTCCGCGGCTCCCGAGTCAAAGTCCTTCTTAACCATTGGGATCGACGCAGCGCTGTGTGATTAAGAAACGAATTTCAGAACTTTTTCCAACGCGTTCCGGAATTCGCTCAAGCGTGAGCGTCTTCACACAGTGGCGGAAACGTCAGGCAGCGGCCGGACTGCCCTTCATCTCATGGTTCGTTCCATCAAACGAGAGAATGGTCGGCTTGTCGTCGTAAACCGTCTCGATATGTACCGGCCTGCCCCACAGGCGACCGAGATTCGTCAGCGTGTCGCGAGCGTAATCGAGCTTCAGCGGCATTCCCTGAAACTGATGCGCCAGCAGCAGTTCGCCGCGGTTGCGATAGTTGCCGTCGACGACGCGGATCACCGGCCGGCCGTGATTCGTCAGGCTGTTGAGAAGCTGCTGCTTGACCTTCTCGAACTCGCGTGACGCAATCTCAAAATTATCGTTCGCTTCGTTATACGCGAACATGAACATCTTGTGCTTCTGACAGAACTCCGCCGTCAGGAATGTGTCGATAAAGGTCACGTCGTTGTGGATGCGCCGCACCTCAAAGATTTTTTCGCGACCCAGTCCAAGTTGTTTGTCCCACGTCTCTTTGGCACGCAGGTCGTCACACTGCTCCCAGTCCGAACCAAACTGACCCTTGTTCCAGCGTTGTTCAATATCGCGAAACAGTTCGATGCCGATCTTGTACGGATTCAGCCGCTGCGGACTCATGGCCATCGTGCCACTATGATGGTCGGCGTAGGCGATGACTTCGGCATCCGTCAGGCCGTACGTGGTCATGATCGTCGAGTGCCAGTAGCTGGCCCAGCCTTCGTTCATGATTTTGGTCTGGCCCTGGGGTGCGAAGTAGTAGGCCTCGTCACGGACGATCTGCAGGATGTCGTGCTGCCAGGGTTTCAATGGTGCGTGTTCCAGCAGGAACAGCAGGACGTCCCGCTCCGGCCGGGCCGGGAACGACCGCGCGGCCTCGCGTCGTTCCTGCTCCCTGCGTTTCTCCTCCGCCTGACGACGCAGCACTTCCGGTGGGTTGATGAACTTCTCCATGTACCCCTTCGCCGCAAAACGTCCGTCGGCTGGCTCGTCGTTCTCGCCCTGCTCTTTCTGCAGCGAGCCTTTCGCACGCTGAGGTTTCTCGTGCCGTTTGACGTGCGGCAGGTGCGGGTCGATCAGGTCTTCGAGCGACAGGCAGGCGTCGATGAATTCTTCGACGGCTTCATACCCGTATCGGTCGATGTACCGGTTCACTCGCGACGCGTGATTAGCCATCTGGTCGAGCATTCGGCGATTCGTGGGCGCGAACCAGGCGTTGTTTTTGAAGAAGTCACAGTGCCCGTAAACGTGAGCGATGACCAGCTTCTGGTCGCCGATCCCATTCGTGTTGAGCAGATACGCGTAGCACGGGTCGGTGTTGATCACCATCTCATAGATCTTCTGCAGACCGTACGAGTACCCCTTCATCAGCTCGTCGTACTGCGCTCCAAACCGCCAGTGCGGATATCGGATCGGAAACCCGGTATACGCCGCGAACATGCTGAGTTCTTCGTAGTCGACGTACTCGAAGATCGTCTCGAAGAAGTCGAGCCCCTCGTCGCTGGCGCGGCGCTCCATCTGCTCCTGAATCTTCGCAATGTGGGCCGGCAATGGCCGGTGAACGCTGATTGCCATGCTGCCCCCTCCGGGGAAAGACCAATGCGTTAATGGCCAGTGACCAGGTGCGGCAGCGACGCCGCCAGAACTGGTCATTGGTTATTTCTGAATTGGTCATTCCTCCTATTTGCCTTTGCCAAGAAACTGGCGAATGGATTCGTAAATCGCGTCCTTACTCGCAATCTCTGACAGCACCAGATTCTCGTACTTGTCGGTCAGGCGGCGCAGTTCGCGGATGAAATCGCCCGAGCCGTACGGGCTTTCGACCTGCCCGTAACAGTAGAGATTGCAGTGAGTGATGATGTCGTCGGTCAGGATGCTCAGGCAGTCCTTGTTGTCCTCGCCCCAGTTATCACCGTCCGAAAACTGAAAGCAGTAGATGTTCCATTCTGATGGCGGGAACTCGCGGGCGATGACGTCGCGGCAGACCTTGTACGCCGCAGAAATTCGTGTCCCGCCACTTTCCCGCGTCGTGTAGAAGGTCTCTTCGTCGACGACCTTCGCCACGGCGTCGTGAATGATGTACCGTCGCTCGACGCCGTCGTACTGCTTGCGAAGCCAGGTATCGATCCAGAAGGCTTCTGTGCGGACAATCTCTTTCTGCTCGTCCATCATCGAGCCCGAGACGTCCATAATATAAATCAGCGCCGCGTTCGCCTGCGGTTCTGTAACCGTCTTCCAGGAGCGGTATTGAAAGTCCTCGCGGCTGGGAATGATGACCGGGTTGTCGGGCCGGTAATCGTTCGAAGCGATCGATCGCTTGAGCGCCCGCTTGTAAGTTCGTTTGACGTGCCGCAGCGAATCGGGACCGGTCTGAGCGATGCTCGTGTAGCGGTCCTTGACACTTTTGACTGAGTCCGTGCCTTTGGGCTCGATGTTTGGAAGTTCGAGTTCCTCGCCGAGCATGTCGGCGAGTTCGTCGAGCGTCATTTCGACTTCGCGGAAATGTTCCGATCCGGGCTCACTGCCGGCCGCACCAGAACCGTCGCCCTGCTGCTGTCCGCCTTTACCAACCGGCTGCCCGACTTCGCCCTCACCCTGTCCGACGCCGCCGGAACCTTTCGGCCCGTGTCGGAAATGCGGGATGTCAATATTCGGCACTGGAATACTGACGACGTTGCGACCCTTGCGGGCAAGCATCTCGCCGTGATTGATGTACTTCCGGAGGTTCTTGCGCACGCTCCCCCGGACGATATTCCGAAAACGCGACAGATCCTGGTCAATGTTGCGAGCCATAAGTCTGTGTCGGCAGGAAGCAAGCCCGCCGTCCCTTCTCAGGCGTCAGAGACGAAAGCAGCCGAACCGACCCACCCGGTCCCGCGAAGGGGACCAGGCAGGTCGAATGAGAGAATCGGTCAGGCCGCCTCTTTGGTGTCGCCACGGGCAAAGATGCTGGCAACGTACTGCAGGACGTCGGTAGCCGATTCATCGTTATAGCCGAAGTCGCGAATCAGGCGACTCTTGACGATGTCGATCTTCTCCTGAGTGTCGGCGTCGACGACGTTCGAGACCAGACTCGTCAGTTTGATCGTGTCCTTCTGATCCTCGAACAGTTTCATTTCGAGGGCCTTCTGGAGACGTTCGTTCGTCCGGAAATCGAACTTCTTGCCATCGAGCGAGAGTGCCCCGATGTAGTTCATGATTTCCCGACGGAAGTCGTCCTTGCGCGTTTCCGGAATGTCGATGCGTTCCTCGATCGAGCGCATCAGTCGTTCGTCCGGGTCTTCCTGCTCACCGGTGAACTTGTTCTTGACTTTCTCGTGCTGCGTGTATGCCTTCACGTTGTCGATGTAGTTGGCACACAGCCGTGTGAGAGCCTCTTCATCCGCCGCGATGGCTCGCTGAACTTCGTTCTTGACGATGTCGGTGTACTCGTCTTTGACTGCAGCGATCAGTTCGCAGTAGCGGGCACGGGTACTTTCGTCGCCAATCAGCGAATGGTGCTTCAGTCCGGATTCCAGCTCTTTGAGCACCATGAACGGATTGAGGCTCGTCGCGGTGGGGTTAACGACCAGCGCGTTCGAGATCTTGTCCTGCACGTAGCGGGGTGAGATCCCTTCCAGACCTTCGTGCTTACATTCTTTGCGGAGGCTGGTCACGTTCTCGGTCGTAAAGCCCGGCAGCGACTTGCCGTTGTACAGCTTCATTTTCTGGATCAGCGTCAGACCGTGATGGTTGGGCTGTTCCAGTCGAGTCAGCAGCGCCCACATGGCGGCTACTTCGAGCGTGTGCGGTGCGATGTGTTTACCGCGAACCCGCTTCGTGTTGTAGTCCTTCTGGTAAATGCGAATCTCTTCGCTGAGCTTCGTGACGTACGGGACGTCGATTTTGATCGTCCGGTCACGAAGCGCTTCCATGAATTCGTTGGACTGCAGCTTCTTGTATTCGGGCTCGTTCGTGTGGCCGATGATGACCGTGTCGATGTCTGTCTGAGCGAATTTCTTCGGCTTGATCTTGTGTTCCTGCGACGCGCCCAGCAGGTCATACAGAAACGCCACATCGAGCTTCAGCACTTCGATGAACTCGATCATACCGCGGTTTGCGACATTAAACTCACCGTCGAAGTTAAACGCACGCGGGTCGGAATCCGATCCGTACTCGGCGATCTTCCGGTAGTTGATATCGCCGGTCAGTTCAGTCGAGTCCTGATTCTTTTCATCCTTCGGCTGGAAGGTACCGATGCCGATCCGATCCTGCTCAGACAGCAACATGCGGCGGACAACGATGTCGCCGACAACCTTCGTCCAGTCGCCGTTGTACTTTTCCATGCGAAGCTGAAACATGAATCGGCTGAGCGGGCAGATGTCGCCGCGGATTTCGACGCGGAAGTCGTCCTCGCTGCGGCCTTCGTTCAACCAGGCTGCGATATCGGCACGCTGGGCCATCGGGATCAACTGCAGCGGTTCGCTGTGCATCGGATCCCAGGTGATCGAGCCGTCGTCCTCTTTCCAGCCGAACGTGTAGAGCGCACCTTCGTCAGTGCGGGCGTAACGTTCGAGCCCTTTCTTCAGCAGGCGGGCAATCGTCGACTTCGAACTGCCGACCGGCCCGTGTAGCAGCAGGACGCGTTTTTCGGCGCCGTAACCGAGAGCGGCACTCTTGAAGACATTGACGAGGGCCTGCAGCGGACGCGTCAACCCGAAGATTGCATCCTGGCCATCACCCATGGGGTCATCGAAGAATTTGTACCGCGTCAGCGTCTCTTTGCCGCTTTCGACATCGTAGGTCCCGTAACTGACCACCATGTCGTACAGACGCTGATGAGCGTTCCGCGTGACCTTTGGATTCGAGCGGACAATATCCAGGTAATCGTCGAAACTGCCCTGCCAGTGCTCCTGCTGGTAAGCGTCCAGGTTCTGCTGACTGGCGACAGACTGAAGTAGCTCGCGACCGTTGTGCATTGCACCTCTCCTTCCTTTGCGGAAGTGCTGTGCCGTCCAACTCGCCCCCGTGAGTCGGACGATTGGTTTCAGTCGCTGAGTCGGCTGCCTGAGATCAGGACGCCATGCGCCGGCAAGGCCGGCCACTCGACGTCCCTGTCGATCTGAGAGCCGCAGTCGGCTCAGCAAACAGGCCTTATGGCTACCGCCGGTAACAGGGGGATTCAATCTGAGCAGATGCTTTGCGACGTGCAGAACACCGACTTAGCTGAATCACTCGTGACCGGGGTAACACAGGGTTCCATCCCGGGTCCACGTCTCGAAATTGTGCCGTCCTGCTGGGACGTCGCGAGTCAATCAATGGTGCGACGGCTTTCGAAACAGCCAGAAGGATTCTGCAACGGTTCTCGAAACGAGTAAATACCAATCCTTAACCTTGAGAATGCGGCGTCATTTTACCGCCGCGCTGACGAGTCACTACTGCTCTTGCGCTCGGTAGCTCTTCGCCGCCGCATCTCGGACGGACAGATTGATACGACGACCTGCGGGCTTTTGTGAGGTTCGCGACTGTGAATTGAGCTTCCTGAAACCGCCCGCATCGCTTAAGTACCACAAGTCCGGATTTGCAGATTCTACAACGCGGACAGGCGACAGCGCTCGTTGTCTTCAGATCAGACGCCGGCGTTTTGAATTTTGTTCGACGCAGGGTTCATACGGTTTTCCGCCTGGGAACTGTCACGTTGCTGGGATCGTATGCGGGTCTTTGCCTGTGTGCGGATTCGCCACAGAATGGTTTGGCGCACTGGTTGCATGGTCGGACGAAGATCGAGTCTCAGGGATTGAGGTTCGCATAATCCACGGAAGGAAAACCATGCTGACGGTTAGTCGTGCGTTCGTTCTGCTGATCGTTTTCGGACCGATTTCAAACTGCGTGTCGCGTGCAGCCAGTGTCACCAGTTCGAACTTTCTGGTGAGTGCAGAGAGTGAATCAGTGGCGAACCAGGTGGCTGCCGCTGCGGAATTTCAGCGAAAAAAACTGGCGATGCTCTGGTACGGGCACGAGCTTCCAGACTGGGCAATCCGTTGCAGCATCGAAGTCGACGCCAATCCGAACAAAGGCGCTGGCGGATCGACGAGCTTCAAGTTTTCCGGCGGCGAAGTTTACGGCTGGCGGATGCGTGTGCAGGGCTCGGTCGAACGCATTCTCGATTCGGTCATCCCGCACGAGGTCAACCACACGATTCTGGCCTGCTATTTCCGTCGCAAAGTTCCTCGCTGGGCAGACGAAGGTGCGGCCACGATCTTCGAGCACGACTCGGAACGGCAGCGGCAGATCGACGAAGTGCAGCGACTGATGCATAACGGTCGCCGGATTCCGCTCCGCGTGCTGATGAGCATGTCGCAGTATCCCTCCGACATGAGCCAGGTCATGGCAATGTACGCTCAAAGTTATTCCGTCACGGACTACCTGATTCAGAAAGGCGGCCGGCAGACGTTTCTGTCGTTCCTCAACGATGCGCATCGACGCGGCTGGGACGCGGCCCTGAGGACTCACTATGAGCAGAAGTCGATCGAACATCTCGAACAGGACTGGGCCGGCTGGGTGATGGCTGGCTTCCCGCGTCAGAACCTGCCTCCTGGTCAGCTTCTCGCTGGAAGGACAACGCAACGGGACATCCGAGCGCAGGGTGAAGACGTCTCGAACGAGCCGATCGTTCGGGGCCAGAGTCCGGCGAGCGCTGAAGCCGCAACCGAGCCGACTCGATCCGTCTTTACTGCGCTGCCGGTTCCGAGCCTCAAACCAGCCATCAAAGTCGTGACGCAGATTCGCGCTTCGTGGCGTCATACGGCCGCGGTCATTTCGCGCGTCCAGAACTACAGCACGAAATTCGCCGGTCTCGCAGCCGAGGAATACGACGAATCACTCCAGGCAGTTGAACTGACGCCCGTCGAAACGGAGCCCGCGATTCCGGCCGACGAAGAAGAACTGCGAGCCCTCGAATTGATTCCGCTCAACGAAATGCAGACGTCTCGCTTGACGCCCGGCCTGCACCATCAGTTTGCCACGTTTGATCAACGGGTTGACGATCCCGAGAACCCCTTCGTCTGGCCGATCGACGACAACCTGTCGAGGCTCGGCAGCCAGCCGCTCTCAAACGAACGGGGAGCTGAGACGGGCCTCCGCGAAACCCGTCTGCACCATGAGCCGGAAACATCACGACGCTCGGAAGCCCTGTCCGACTGGGGCCGTTTCCCGACGCGCGTCCGGTAAGCGTCGGCTGAATCAAGCGGACCAGACAGGACGCCTGTCACTCACCAGATGACTGACCAGATTACTCGCTCCCTGAAAACGAAACGAGCCGCGAAACGTTTGAGCGACGTCGCGGCTCGAAAAAGTTTGAGCGGCTGCTCACCGACATGCTCAGTGATGGTGGTGCCTGTGGTGCGAGTAGCCGTAGTACGAACGGTAAGGTGAACCGTAGGTCGGATAGCCGCGACCGAACGTAATGCTGAAACCCGGTCGAGCGTACGAGAATCCGTAGGACGGTGCGTAGAGCTGCGAATAGCCGTAGTAGTTCGGCGAGTACCGGTAAGCACCGGAGTACGAGTTGTACGGCGAGTAGCCGTAGCTTGAATAACCGAACGATGAATAGCCGCGGCTGTACGGCGAACAGTGATCGGCTTTCGCCGTCTGAGCGGATCCGGCCAGCATGGCGATGGCGGCAACTGCTGCGAATACGATGGCCTTTTTCATGATTGCACTCCTCAATTTCTGTGAGACTGACCGGTTGGCCGAGTCATCCTTTCCGGCTCTGCCAACGCTCCGCGGAGGGCAGTCGATTGTTGAGGGCTGCCGTCCGAAACTGGTGTGTCTCCATCCGCAGCCATGATGCCGAAACTCAACACGAATTGGCAGTGAAAACGCAACTGATTGACTGAAAAGGAGTTGCGATATTCTCGACCTGATGCGCGAGCCAATCAAGATGGTTCAGACTGATTCAGAAGAAGTCAACACGACGACAGGCCGCCCCGCCGATCTGCTTCATTGGACGGCTGTCTGAGATTTTGGGAATGCTGGATATTCTATGCAGACTGGGGCAGACGGCGCAGGGATCGGGCGCTCCGTCATCGAACGTTACCAGAATCCACGCTGCTATCAGCCATGGAAGCTTTGAACCACCGCTGCAATCCACGAATCAGCACCGGCAGCAGACCTGTCAACACCAGAGCGGCGATCAGCCCGGGATCGAGCAGCCGCATGGCACCCTGCTCGGCGATTTCCCGCAGCGTCGGCAGACGAGTCCCGGCAAAGACGAAGACGATTGTTCCGGGCAGCAGTCCGAGTTGCGTCGTCCACCAGAACGTTCGCGTCGGAATCCGCAGCGCTCCGGACACATAATTGATAAACGTGTACGGCGCGTGTGCCATCCGCAGAAACAGCAGATAGAAGGAGCCGTCTTTATCAACGTGGCCATTGAGCCGCTGGACATGAATCGCGAACCGCGATTCAACCGCCTCGCGGATCAGATAGCGGCTGATCAGAAACGTCGTCAGCGCGGCCAGAGTCAACGCGCCGTCGATCATCAGGACCGCGGGGATCAAGCCGAACAGCCAGCCGAAGACCATCGACTTTCCACCGGTCAACGGGACAAGCGCGGCCAGATAGTAGACGGCAAAACCAATCAGCCAGCTTTCGACGGGATGAGTGGCGATCGCCTCGCGAAGCTGTGTCTCGCGTTGAACCAGCACTTCCAGCGAGGAGTACTCGCGTAGCAGAGCGGCGGCGATGAACACCGAGCCGGCAAAACTCAGCCCCAGCAGCAGCCGGCGATTGCCCATGACATCTCCTGAAACTCGCTGGAGAATGGCACCCTCCGACAACTCGGCCAATCCGTGGCAGTGCTTCCCGCTGGGGCGTCCGAATGGTGCGAGGAGCAGCGTATCAATCCGTCATTCAGCCGGTCAGCCATTTGAGTGTATGCCACTGACTCCGCATTCATGACGCGAACTCGGGCAGCGGCAGAACCGATGGCACATACTAGAAGATGCGAGGGACAGTGCTACTGTGGCTCAGCCGCCGGTTTGGTAGCCGCGGCAGGCTCGTCGGGTGACCCGCTCAGGACAACCACGGCGTCCGGCTGCGCGATGATCAGTTTGTCGGCGGTAAGTGACACGTTGCCAGCGGAGATGCCGAAGGTCTCGCGCAGGTTGATGCGGTCGTTGATTGCGCCGGAGATCTGATCGACGTACAGCAGTTCGTCATGCACCGGCCAGAGAATCCCGGTGTGCGTCAGAGCGGGGCGACCGAGGATTTGCCCGGCGTGGTCGGCGAATGAAACTGGTTCGGGCCACGCAGGTAGACCGGTCAGAAGATCGAACGCCTGGAGAGAATGTCCTGACACGAACAACCGGCCGTTGTGGACACCAATCAGATGCAGAATCGGTTCGACCAGTCGCCGACTCCAGACCAGTCGCCCCGTTGTTGCTTCCAGTGCAAACAGCAGGTCAGAATCCGGCGGCGCGGCAATCACGATTCCGTGTGCGCTCACGCAGGGGGTCAGTCCGGTACGACGCGGGTCGCTGAGTGCTTCGAGACTGCCGGCATCCGCAGATTCGAAGGTCACGACCCAGAGCAAGCGACCGGTATCCGCGTCGAGTGAAACGATTGCTCCGGTTCCCGTCGTTAGAAACAGGCGACTGTTGTCGAGCGTCAGCAGGTTCGTACCGAGCAGATTGAGATGGTCCGGCAGGTTGTTGAGGCTCGCGGCAACGCGGGACTGCCAGATCAACCGCCCGGTCCGCGCGTCGAAACAGGCCACCATCGAGCGATCTTCGGGCGAGCCCTGCCGCAGTGAGACAAACAGCCGCTCGTCGCTGATCAGTGGAGTGCCTTCGAAACACCACGTGGTTGCTTCAGGTGATCGCGTTTCCGGGTCGATCACGTCCGACGTGATCCGCAGTGCAAGTTGTCCTTCGCGGTCGGCGATATCGAGCGCGACGATCTCCGAGACGGCGTTTGTCTCACGCGGTGATTTTCGCAGAAACGGAGCCCCCAGACGGGCAAACAATCGGTTGTCGGCGACGGACAGAGTGAATGCCGGCACGCCGGTATCGGGAAGGTGCAGCCGCGCGCTGCCTTCGCGACCGTTCGAGTAAATGACCGCGGTGTCGGTTCCATCCGTCGCCCACGCTGGTCGGCCGGTTGCAAGATCGAATGCGAAAATCGCTTCGGAAGTTGCGACGAAGACGCGGCCATCAACGACCAACGGATGCAGCGACAGCGGCCGTTCGTGTGTGAGAAGCGGTCGAACTCGCGGACCAGTGAAGACAGACGTGGGAACAGTCTGCCGCCACAGAATACGAATCGGACGGACCGCGTCAGCCGGCTGCGGATTCCGTGACGTCCCGCCTGCGAATGTCGCTGCTGACGGCGCGGTCAGTTGCCGCCACATCAGCGATTCCTCCTGCAACTCACGTAGCGTATCGACCAGCAAGCCGTTGCGGCCGGCGAGATGACCGACGGCATCCGGAAACTGGTTCGCGAAAGCGTCGAGTTCGTCGCTGGCCCGTTTCCGGTCGTTCTCAAGAATGCTGCACAGCACCAGCCGGGCGAACACGGTTTCGGGCGGAACGTCTGAGTCGCGACACGTCAGGAAGACTTCGGTCAGCGGCTTCTGCCGGGCTTCGACAGCTCCCCCTGCCGTCCGCTCGGAGGGCTGAGGAATTGCCGGAACAAGTAACTCCAGGCACTGCCGCGCAGCCGCAAACTCACCACGCTCAAACTTCAGATCGGCGAGCAACAGCAGTGCTTCATCAGTGAATGAGCAGTTAAATGCTGCGCGAACGATTGCAGCCAGTTCGTCTTCGTTGAGCGTCTCACGCGCCCGCTCAAACCGCTCTCGAAACCGCGGATCAATCTGCTGCCGGTAAGCCAGTAGCCCGTCGCTCGGCAGTTGCGAGATCAGCAGATGGCAGAAGTCGGCCGTGTTCCCGTAGCGGCCTGGCTCAATGGGAATCAGCGATGACTCGCGACTTTCCGCCAGTTGCTGCAGTATGGGGATCGCTTCGGACCACTGACGTTGAGCAATGTGCTCGCGCGCTGTTTCAATCGAGCGGACAGTTTTCGAGTCGACGTTGACCGCGACAGATTCACGAAACGGTCCCTGTGCAAGGCTCGGCCGGACGACCGACATCGCCAGGATGGCCATCAGTGCCGCGAACTCGACGAACCGTCGCATCGACTAGTTTCCGTATTCGCGCAGCCGAGTGCCGAGATAGAAAACGACGATCGCGGCCACAGTGCAGATCGGCATGATCGTCAGTTTGAAGCCAAAATTGAGCTGATACATGATGACGAGCGGCAGCCCCGTCATCGCAACGATCTGAAGCAGAATTCCCAGGTGATGCAGCATCGTGTCGAACAGAAACTGGTCTTTGAGGAAGCACTGGAGCCCGACCAGGCGATCTTGACCTGCCAGCCGACTCCGCAGAACCTCACCGAGGATCCCGCGTCGCGATGCAGAACGCAACCGGCCAGGATTTCTGACTGACCGTTTTTGCTCAGACTCTGTAGTAATGCTCGTGCAGGATTTCCGCGCACGACCAGTAGTCTCCGCAACTTTCGACACGACAGCGATGGCCGCACATTCCACTCGGCTGACCCGCCGCTTCCGCAGAAAGAACTCATGTCCATTCAGACTGATGCTTCCTTCGATCCGTCACTTCGCAAAGGGATCCTGCTGGCTGGAGGGGCGGGCACGCGGCTGCACCCGGCAACACGCGTCGTCAGCAAGCAGCTTCTGCCGGTTTATGACAAACCGATGGTCTATTATCCGCTCTCGACGCTGATGCTTTCAGGGATGCGCGACATCCTGGTGATCAGCACGCCGACGGCCCTGCCGCTGTATGAACGGCTGCTGGGCGATGGATCAGACTGGGGCCTGAATCTGCAGTATGCCCAGCAACCCGAACCCGGTGGTCTCGCACAGGCGTTTCTGATTGGCGAGTCATTCATCGCCGATCGCCCGTCGTGTCTCGTTCTCGGAGACAACATTTTCTACGGGCACAATCTGATCAAGACGCTGGAAGCGGCCAGTCAGAACATCGTTGGCGCGACGGTGTTTGCTTACCATGTCCGCGATCCGGAACGGTACGGCGTTGTCGTACTTGATGCGAACGGCCGACCGACCGAGATCGAAGAGAAGCCGCAGCGTCCGAAATCGCATTACGCGGTCACTGGGCTTTACATTTATGACAACCAGGTCGTCGACATTGCGAAGAACCTGAAACCGTCGCCGCGTGGCGAACTTGAGATCACTGACGTCAATCGTGAGTATCTCAATCGCGGACAGCTTGCCGTCGAACTCTGGGGCCGCGGCACGGCATGGCTCGATACCGGCACTCACGAATCTCTGGTCGAAGCCTCTCAGTTCGTCGCCGTCATTGAAGCGCGACAGGGGTTGAAGGTCGCCTGTCCGGAAGAGATCGCCTGGCGACTCGGTTATATCGACGACGAGCAGATCCTGCAGCTCGCCGATCCAATGAAGAATTCGGGATACGGCCGGTATCTGATCGAGCTGGTGAATCAACAGTCCTGAGTCAGCCAGCGGACTGATCGCAACCGATTCACACCAGAGTCTGCGCACCAAAAACTCCGCGGAGCCTTTCGACTCCGCGGAGAATGAAGCGTGTCGGTCTGTTAGAGATATTGCCGGCAATAATACCAGGAGCGCGACACGCAACGAACGGTGCGGAAGGTACGGTTGAACCCGGCTGCCGTCAAACTCGTTTTTTCGCGCAATACTCACCAGAACAGAACGGACGAACGACGCACCTGAGTGATTCTGACTGGTCAGGAAAACTGCAGACGGAAAGCTCGCAATCTGGACAGTGGGAGAAATCGTCGAAATCCGTCAGGCGTCTCATCTGCAGGGCTCAATTCAGCAGTGAGATTCGGTGGGGTAATGCTTTGCTTGAATCAAGTAAGGTCTGATATGAATTTTTATGGACAAGTTCTGGCCACAAGCACTCGCTGATGGCTGCTTGCAACCGTGACGTGTCAAACGCATAATCCCCGCCCAAATCCCGGCCGGACAGGGAATGTCCGGTCGCTGAAAGCAGCAGTTGCCCGTTCGCGGAGGCGATCGGCATCTGACCGCGGGAATCCACACGTCCATGCCGATGACCAGAGCTGACATCGAGAAGTTTCAAACACAACTTCAATTCATTCGAGCACGCCTGCAGGGAGACATGAGTGACATCCGGGACGGAGCGTTTGGCCGTGAAGACGGCGACTCACGTACTCCCAATCACATGGCGGAACTCGGATCGGAAAACTACGAGCAGGATTTTGCTCTCGACCTGATCCGCAACGAGCAGGAAACTCTCGGCGAAATCGCCGCCGCGCTCGGACGCATTGAGGCTGGCACGTACGGCCAGTGCGAAGGCTGCCTCGAAGAAGGCACCACCGGACGCAAGTCCCTGATTCCCAAGACGCGACTGAACGCCATTCCGTGGGCTCGAAACTGCGTCGAATGCGAACGGAAACGCGAAACTCAGTACACATGAGCCAGATTCCCCGGAACCGATACGTCACTTTTTTTCTGATCGCGCTGCTGGGACTTGCGATCGATCTCGGTTCCAAGGATGCCATTTTTGCAAGGCTGGGTGCGATTGGAGTGCCCGGCGCCAATGTGTACGAATTCGTCGGCGGCTGGATGACCTTCCGGCTCTTCACGAGTATCAATCACGGCGCGTTGTGGGGCATCGGTCAGGGGATGACCTGGCTGTTTGCTCTGTTGAGCGTTGTGGCGGTTGGTGGTGTCGTCACGTGGCTGTTCGTGTTTCGGGCCGCGAAGAGTCTGTGGCTGACCGTCGCACTGGCGCTGATCATGGGCGGCACGCTGGGCAACCTGTATGACCGCGCCGGCCTGCATGGACTGGTCGAAGCCGACGGCTCCCCCGTGTTTGGCGTCCGCGATTTTCTGCTGTTCACGTTTGGAAACTTCCACTGGCCGGTCTTCAACTTCGCCGACGTGTTTCTGGTGACCGGAGCAATTATGCTCGGCATCCAGTCGGTGCGAACGGAAGCGGCAGAGAAGTCCGCGAAGTCCGCCGCTTCCACAGCAAACGTTGAGCCCCGCAACGATCCATCCGCCCGCGTCGTCGCGTAGCCGTCCTTTGTCACGGAGCCGGACTTCGCTCGCAGCAACGATGGTCTGGCCTTCTCGTAGCGAAAGCCGACGCGGTGTTCGGCAGTACGAATCCGAAACTTTGCACGAGTTTTGCGTCAACTGAATCCGGATTCGAAAGCTGCCTCAAACACTCTGCAGCGGCGCCGCTTCTTCGGCAGCCAGCGTTCGTGCGACTTCGAGCGAATCGACCAGCGCGTCAATTCGACCCTGGTAGTACTTCACCGCGCACGTGCATTCGAAGATGTCTCGACCGCGGTCGATTTCGGCCTCGAACGCAGACACTTCAGCTTCGCACGCGGCAAGGTTGCGGCAAATCCACTCAACATACTGCTCAAGGTTCATGGCGAGGACTCCCGAAGTGTCGAAGTCGGCAGCCCGGACGTCAGATCCAGTCGCACAGCGTCAGGCGGGCCGCTTCTTTCGAGCGTGTCGATTCAGTTCGTGCTCAGTCACACGGCGGATTTCTTCAATGACCTCGTCCGGTTCAACAAGTTTCGGCGGCCGGCCCTGTCCCCACTGCGGGGAGCCGGAGAGCTGACCGTCGTCGATCACCGCATGCACGGCGTCACGGACAAAGTCGCTGAAGGACTGCTCGCCCCGCACCGCGTCGATCCGCTCGACCCAGTCGGCGGGCCAGCGAATCAGCTTGGGGACGAGTGGTGCTTCCGCTTGAGCATCCTGCGGCTGGCGTCCTGCCATGACGAATCCCTTCGTTCCATGTGAGAGATATCTCTCTTTTCGGCACGCCGGTGCTTAAAGAGTGATCTCTTTTTGTGAGAGATATCTCTTTTTCTCAAAACGACTGCCTCCGTTTCTGGCATGGCAACCACCGAGACGCGCGACACGCTCACGCTGGATCGTTCCGACGGATTTCTCGCCTCAATCGAGCGCTTCTCGTCCCTTTTCAGCCACCCCTCACTTCAGGAGTTCGCTCGCTCGCTGCTTCGTCTGTTCAAACCGAGGTTGCCACTTGCCGTCGACGATCTGCCGCAGCAGCGAGTCTGCTTTGTCAAACCGACCGTGTTCCCGCAGCAGCGTGGCGTGGCCGAGCAGGAAGTCCGGGTTGGTGGACTCGCAGGCGAACGCTTCGTCCCAGGCGGCGCTGGCTCGATCGACCAGACTCGCTCGACCAAGTTCCGTGGCCAGCGAACTCCAGGTATTCGAATTGTTCGGAACTGTGGCCAGCGGTGACGTCCAGTAGTCCCAGGCAACGAAGGGCAGGTCCAGCGACAACAGTAGTCGAGCGGTTCGGAAGCACGGCTGTGTGGCGTCGGGGTCGATCGAGCGCCAGCGGTCACCAAGTTCGCGGATCCGCCCGGCAAGGTCACTGGGCATCGGCGACTCAGCGTTCTGAGCCGCGGCAACGGCTTCGTCGAGCAGGTCGAACGCCGAGCTGTAGTGCGTACGGAACTGCTCGACGTTGATCTGTTCGGGCAGCCGCGCGAACTCAATCTGCAGTGCGTGTTCGAGCCGTCGCGCAGCTTCGTCGAGATCGCCAAGCTGCTTCGCATTCGTCGATGCGTGACGCCACAGCGACGCATCGGCGGCAAGCAGCGGGACACTCAGCAGCGTCTGGAAGCAGTGCTCCGCCACC
Organism: bacterium; assembly: GCA_016124895.1. Taxonomy (GTDB): domain Bacteria; phylum Planctomycetota; class Planctomycetia; order Planctomycetales; family Planctomycetaceae; genus JAPOLP01. The sequence goes on along the minus strand of WGMU01000006.1, from coordinate 212,705 downwards.
GAATGACGATCCCGCTTCGTCAGGAATGGCAGAGCGACGGCCGCGAGTCGCGGGTTCTCCGGCAGTGCATCCGCATCGAAGACCGACTCGAACAGCTCGTCGGCAAGTTCCAATTCCTCGACCGACAGGCACGCTTCGGCGAGAGCGACGACGACCAGCGGAGTCTCGTGTTCGACGAACTTCGCCGCTTCCGCTCGCACGGCCGCCCGCCACCTTTCGCGATCCAGTGCTTCGTGGACTTCCGCATCGAGCAGGACAGCTCCGCCCCGCTGCGCGATAGCGTCCGCTTCGTGCAGCAGGAATTCGGCATACAGTCGCGCCGCTTCGTCACCGGCGTCGGCTTTGAGCAGCCATTTGACGCGCTGCACCCGGGCACTGACGTACTGGCCAGGTCGGTCTTCGAGAGTCGCCGCGGTCGACGCCAGTTTGCGATACAGGAAGGCTTGAGCGTCGCCGACATTGGGGAGTTGTTCAGCGATTGTCTGCAGCAGGAACCAGACAGCCCTCGTGTTTTCGACTTCCAAAATCGTCTTGAGATCGCGTGACAGTTCAGTCGCCGTCTGAGTGCCGGTGCGGTCCCTGTATGCGGCTCCGCTCGACCAGCGACCAAAGATGTTCTGCGTCGCCTGAATCGTCTTCAGGTAACGGGTCGCCGAATCCGGCAGCGTGAATTCGACAGCCGGGTTGCCGTGCAGGTTCCACTCAGCCGCCTGCCGCAGGTACTGCGAAAGCGGATGATTCGGATGGCGCGACGTCGCCGTCTGAATCGCCGTAACCTCGCGCGGATTCTTGCTGTGCAGCAGCGTGGCAAAGCCCAGCGGGTAATCGCCCTTCGCAAAGAAGCACTGCTCCATCACCTGATACATGTCCGTGTCTTTGCCAGTCGCAAAGTACGCGGCGATCAGCTTCAGAGCGTCGTCCTGACTCAGCTTCGAGAAGTCCCTCGTGCCGTCTTCCTTCTCCGTGAGCGACGGAATGTCCAGCCGGTCGACCGTGCGGTACGGCAGCGGAAGCACCGCGACGAATTCGCTGTCCGGTGTCAATGCTGGAGCGTCGCACGCGACACGCTCAAACGTCTCGTCAGATTCGAGCTGCTTGTCGTCGACGAACGAGACAACGCTGCCGTCGCTGCGGTACTCCTGTCGTGAGAGGACATCGCCGGACTGCGTCTCGACCAGCCGGCGTTCGATCAGACGTGCTTCGGCGTCGAAGACCAGTTCGATGGCCGGCAGTCGCGGCCCAGACTTGCCGCCTTTCTCGGCGTTCTGCTTCAGCCCGGCATTGGCGAGCGGCGTGATTCGCAGCGTGTTTTCACCCACCAGGTCCACATTCGCGCCACGACTCAGTGAGACGGCGTCAGTGACGTACCACGGAACCAGTGACTGCAGAATCGCGTCGGCGATCAGCCGCGCATCGCGGCGGGCGCCAACGGCGAAGTCAGGATACAGGTGCCACAGTGATTCGCCGTCGCAGATCACCGTTTCCTGCAGACCGTCGAGCAGTGACCGCTCGATGCGGAACTGCCCAGCTCCGTTGACGAATACCTGCGGGCATGGAACCGACAGCTTCCCATCCTGTTCAGGCGGCGAAATTGTCACGCTCTCCCAGCCACGTGCCCGAGCACGCTCGATCAGATTTGCGGCTTCCGGCGAAACCTCACCGCGAACGATCAGCTTCTCTTTTTCTGCAGCGGCCTGGATCGCCACCCGGCGGTCCGCCGGCCAGGTCGCCATTCCCGGACAGCGTTCAATCGGGTCGCTGATCATTCCAGCGCGAGGCCTACCAGTGTCGATCACCGCGTAAGCCAGCGGTGGTTCGTACTCGAATGATTCCACCAGTTGCGGAAGCAGAAACTCAACGCCGTCACCGTTCGCGTCGACTGGCAGATCTGAGGGTACGGAGAACGTAAGGTTGCCCCATGCAAAGTCAGCAGGCGGAGCAGCCGCTTGAGCACCGAGCCGGAAGCGGTGCGGGGACGACGTCGCGTACCGCCTGCGTCGCGAGAGAACTTCACGGTCCTGCTCGGCGAGCAACTGAAACTGAAAGATCTCGTCGCGAGCCGAATCGAAATCGCCGTCGCGGAAGTAGTACCGAATGGGCTCCTCACCACCCGACAGCCTTCGGTATTCGGCAAGAGTGGGAATCGTCCCGGCCAGGTCCAGTCTGAGTGGCCGGACAAAATTCATGTCAGCCCCGAGGTCAACGAGCCCAACATTCGGGAGGTCATACTCAACGCCTTCCCGCAGTTCCTGTTCGAGAGATTCGAATTCCGTCTGCCATCCATCGAGGTCGGAAATCGTCCGCGTGAACATGGGGACGTACTTCGGTGCCGTCAGTGTCAGGTCACTGGAAATGAAGGAGCCCTGCGAACCTGGAACATCGATCACGTCGACCGGCACCGTGAAGTCGACTTCAAAGTCCGATTGGTCGAACAGTTGCGACGGTAAAGCAAACCGAGACACCCCGCCGCGTCGGCTCTCAAAAACGGTCGTATCGAAACGAGTCCGCAACGCGACACGGCCCTGGTCAGTTAATGCAATTCGGCGACTTGACTCCGGATCGAAGACCCAGGTGTTGAGGGGCCGAGTTCCGAAGTGGTTATTGTCGAACCAGGTACTGTCGTCCCAGTTCATCCTCGCCTGTCTCCATCCCAGCGGAACGTCGCCACGGAATTCCCACGTCTCAGGAATGCCCCAGCGGTCAGTGAAGCCCAGCAGGTTCGGGCGGCCATTGGTTTCCCTCAGCACTCGCAGGCCAAAGTCGTCAGTGAAAGTGACCGGCTGACGCCCCCAGAATGAGGGATTCAGGCCTTGATGGTTCGAGGTGACCCAGCGATAAGTTCGCCAGGTTGGCTGACGCTGGACGATCGGCTTTGCTGCGTTCAGTAGTTCGTCGTCGCGAAGCTTCTGCAGCGTGTCGCGGTATGTCGCCAGTCGGTCGACTTTCGACTGAGCGACCGCCAGTTGGGATTTCAGCGACGTGAGCTGTTTTGACGAGGCCGCGTTGCCTTCGGCGGTCTGCAGGTTCGACTGCGCGGCGTCGCGTTCGTCAGTTGCTGTCTGTAGTTGCTCGGTGATCGTTTCCAGCGAGTCGACAGGTTGCGGACCGCTGCGGCCGGACTCGTACACAACGTCGATCTTCTCCGGAGCCGGATACAGAGCCCAGTGATCCTTGCGACCGCGATCGACATTGAACTGCTGATACATGGCTTCGTCTTCGAGAACCAGCAGCGACGTGAACGGCGACATCACATACATCGACTTGCTGAGTTCCGTGATGGCCGTCCGGTGCTGCTCAGCGCCGGCCGCGACAAGCCGATCGATCTCCAGTTTCGCCCAGATCCGCGGCAGGTAGTGTGAGGAGCCTTCGGCCGGCTTTGGCGATTCCGGCTTCGCAGCCACGGAAACCGACAGCGTCTGTTTCCAGGGTTTGCCGTCGACCGCTCCGCTCAGCGTGACGGTCTGCGGTAACTTGTCGCCGGCTTTCAAGCGAGTCACCGCGGCGATTTCCTGACCGTGCGCGATCGTTTCGGCAAACGTCAGGAACGTCACGTCTTTGCGATCGGAGTTCACTTTCAGATCGAGCAGGCGCGGAGCGTTGATGGCCGAGAGAAACTCGAACGCCCGCCACGAGACTTCTTCGTCCGGATTGATCTGCGTGAAGTGTCCGCCAGTCCGGCTGGCCGCGTCGCGCATGAACGATCGATTCCAGCGATGTCCGACGCCGATGCCCGCATAGCGCGTATTCCGCGGTAAAGCATTGCGCAGCGTCTGCTCGTCGCGTCGGCCAATGACGCCAACGCTCGAGCCGATGTGAACCATCCAGTTTTCGACAGCTTCGCTGCGGCAGAACCGCTCGGACAATTTCAATGCTTCCGCCAGATCAAGCGCGCCGAGCGACGGCGTTTCGTCGAGAAAGTGCAACGCCGATTCAACGTTCTCCACCGTGCAGAAGACGGGCCTGGCACGGAACGAACTGCTGCGGCTCGCCGCGAGAACGAGGGCGAACGAGTCATCGTGCTCAGCGTTGTCGAGGATCGTGCGCAGAATTTCCCGCTGAGCATTCCGCAGGACGTTGTCGCGGTCGGCCGAAGTTTCGACGACGAAGACCCAGTTGCGTTTCGGACGAGTCATCTCGGACGGCAGGTCCGGCTGGTAACGCAGCAGCAGGTACCTGGCACCATTGGCGCGGGCAGCAGTCCAGTGGGGCGACGCGGAGCGTCCCTGGCTGCGTTCCAACGCAGAGCGTTGGAGCGAGTTTCTGTTGGATGAATGTGTTTCCAGTTCGACGACGAGGTCGCGGTCGAACGCGGCGTTGAGCAGCGTGCCTGCGAGGACGAGGTCGTCCGTTGCATCTTCGCGGGCAGCCGTCTCGCCAGCTTCCGGGACATTCCCGGCTGACGGCTCAACGACGCGCAGCAGGTGCGAGGGACTGAACCAGCGGAGACCGTTCGACTTGCCATCGACAATCCGCAGGTGCGCTGACCAGTCTCGCACGCCTTCCAGCGTGTGGCCGGCCGGGAAGCGGTACGTTGTGCGGTCATAGTTCTTCGGCAACCGCTGCGTATAGCTGAGGACGATTCGTTTTTCCTGGCGGGCTTCGAGCGGGAAGACGCGCATCTTGAACGTCGAACCGTCGACCCATTCGAGCAGTGCTGGATCGCGACGAGTATGTCGAATCTGCTCGTACACATTGCGGCCGTGATCGCGCTCGACCATGCCGCCTTCCATCAGTTTCCCGTTGACGTACATCGCCAGCCGCGAGAGCGACGCGTCCGGCGGCAGCGGGAAGTGAAACGTCCCTTCCTGTCGGCTGAAGGTGTGATTGAAGTAGGTCTGATCGATCGCTGTCCGCGCGAAGCCGCCTTCGACATGCACGTCGATGTGAAACTTCCGCAGCGAGAGTCTCATCTCCTGACCATTCGGATCGACGACCGTGATGGACCCGCCGCGATGTTCGGACGCCGGGACGATCTCCGGTGCCGCGTCCGCGATCAGGTCGCGCGTCCAGGCGAGTACTTCTGAGGCACGCTTTGATGGCTGAATCGCGGGCAGCGCCGCGTCCGCAGTGCTGTCCGGTTTTGTGGTGGAGAGGGCGACTTCCTGCCCGGCGGCGATCACTGGCTCGACGTTCGGCAGTCGAACCCTGCCCTGTGTGACGACGAGCTTTGAGGGCTCGCTGTTGTCAGCTTCGCCCGATCCGGCTTTGACGTCGAACTTCGTGCCGACGGCGGTGAGCGTTCGGTCGAGCGTCTGCACAACGAACGGCTCACTGCGCAGCCCTGCCTCTTCGACCGGTTGCACCTCGAAGTACGCTTCGCCCTGCGACAGTGTGAAACGGCGTGCCGAGTCAGCGGTCAGTGATGAGTCGGCATTAAGAAACGCGACTGAGCCGTCCGGCAGTCCGACGCGCAGCCGTTCGAGCGGCCCGGTCGAAATCGACTCGCCAATCTGCAGCGTCACGTCCGGCCGTTTTGGAGCGGCGATCTGATACTGCGTCGCCATCACCTGGCCGTTCCGAAACAGCGCCGAGAGTTTCAGTGCCGGGCCACCAGCAACTGCTCGTTGTGGAGTTGTCGAGGTGTCCTGCCGCAGCAGCGAGCCGAACGTCAGCAGCAGTGCGAGGACGGCCCCTGCCAGTGACACGCGCGCGGCGGCGTGGCCGTGCGGCGACGGAGCGTCCGAGGTCTTGCGGACATGCTCATCGCCCGCCCGCGGAGTTGTCATCTCGACGAGCGGCGGTTCGGCTGTCGAATGTGGCGCTGCCCGCGGCACCGGCGGCCTGCCGGGCAGCGACGTCATCCCGGGTTCCGTCGGCGACTGTCGGATCAACTCGCGCGTCTTCTGCAGAACTCGCGAGACCTCGTCCTCGGTCAGCGGCTCGGCCACCGGCGCGTGAGCATCCGGTGAAACGCCGCTCGGCGCGAGTCCGTTGGACGAAGCGGTCACCGCGTCGAGCAGCGCTTCGATGGCGTCGTCGGTTTCGTATGTCTCGCCGTTCAGACCACGCAGCATTTCGGCCAGGCGGTTCTGGAACAGATCGTCGTTGAAAGGGGCATTGGTCATTGGTCAACCCTGTCGAACAGGCCGCGATGATTGACGGAAATTGCTCGACGCGACGCGGGTGGAGGTCGCGTCCAGCGGACAGGTGTGGGAAGTCAGAAGTCGTCCGGTGACGCATTGAGCTGCGGCGTCAGGCCGCGAAGGTCGAGTTCGCTGCGCAATCGAGCGAGCGCCCGGCGTCGGTAAACTCGAACTGTGCCGGGTGGGATACCGAGTTCCTGCGAGAGATGTTCGCTGGAGACCTTGCCGTCGCGCGACGCGGCGTCGGCCAGAATGATTCGTCGTTGCGCTTCGGGAAGTTCGTCGACGATCGCCCGCAGCACGCGCCGCACTCGTTCGTCGAGCGACTCGTCGTCAGACACGTCCGTCGAGCTGAGAACTGGTTCTGCAACGGTGGCCATCAGTGACTCGCCGACACCGCGCTGCTGAGATCGTTCCACAGCGACGTCCGACAGCGCCCGCGGTTCGTAGCGAACCTCAAGCTGCCGGGCCTTCTGCCAGCCGTAACGCAGGACGTCTTTCGTCACGTTGACCGCGATGCGGTAAAACCAGGCTCGCAGTGAGCCGCGGTCCGGATCGAACTGCTCCCGCCGAGACCAGACGCGGAAGAGGGCGATCGCCAGAACGTCCTCAAAGTCGCCATGATCGAGCCGGCCGGGAAACTTCTGTTTCAGGACTGCGCGGACTGTCGCTCCGTGCTCCCGCAACAGAATTTCAAGGACTGCTTCGTCACCGTCGAGCAATCGCCGTCCGAGCGGCGTTTCGTCACAACCGGCCATGCCGACTCGCCTCGTCTGCGAGAGGAAAACGCGTCCGGCATGTTATACGGAGGGGCGTGACAGCGTGCTTTCCAGTCAGGACGACGAGGTCTCCCCCAGCACTTCGCGGAGTTTCCGCAGCGCCCTCAGGTAGCGCATTCCGGCGGCGGGCTGCGACAGACCGAGAGCCTCGGCAACTTCGGAATTCGTCAGGTGCTCCTGATGCCGCATCAGGATGATTTCGCGGTCGTCGTCGCCCAGTTCCTGCAGCGCGGTCAGGAACCGCTGTTCGAGTTCCCGGCGGATTGATGCGGCGGCTGGAGTGAGCTGGCCGTCAGCGAGCACGCCGTCGAGATTCAGCGATGACCGCTCCGAGTCGCCTGCGCCGACGCGCTGCTCACGATCGACGCTCCGCCGCTGCGCGCCGCGATGGCGACGGTGCATATCAATCAGCCGGTCCTTCGCGAGCTGCCGCAGCCAGAGATGGAACGGCATCGAACCGTTTTCGATGAAGTCATTCAACCGCTGACTGGCTTCCAGCAGGACGTCCTGCACGACGTCGCTGGCGTCGACGCGGGCCGCGACTGCCCGGTCCAGCCGCATCTGAATCATCTGCCGCACCGCGTGCCGATGCCGTTCGAGCAGCTCGTTGACGGCGGAGGCTTCTCCCTTTCGGGCGTTCTGGAGCAGTTCGGCAGTCTGTTCCGAGTCGGGCCACATCGTCGTCATCTCTCGCTGGAAGGTGAGGTTTCACCTCAGCAGCGTAGCCTGAGCCAGTCGCAGATTCGCGTCAGACCGAATTCAGCGTCAGAAAGCGCCACGGCTCGGGAGGCGGTTACCTGTATCGCCAGTTTGTCGTACGGGAATTCCTGATCGCTACGTCACCGGTCGAAATCGCCGAGCTATGGTCACTTCTGTCCGGCAACTGAATCGGTTGCCGCCAGGCTCGATTGCCTCCCGAAACAGCCGGAGTCGGATCAGATGAATGTCGCGTTTATCAACCATTTCATCGAGTCGGCGACGAACGTCTTCGACACGATGCTCGGCGTACAGATCACGCGCAAGTCGCTGTCGCTTAAGGACTCGCCGGCTCCAACGCACGAAGTGTCGGCGATTATCGGCCTGTCCGGGAAGGTGGTGGGCAGCGTCGTCGTCAGCTTTTCGAGCAACGTGGCTCTGAAAGGCGCGGGCGAGATGCTGCTGATGGAGTTTGACGACGTGAACGCGGAAGTCGTCGACGCGGTGGGCGAACTGACCAACATGATCGCCGGTGGAGCCAAAGCCGCGATGGATCACATGGAGCTGTCTCTCGGGCTGCCCAATGTCGTCTGCGGTCGGGATCACAGGATTTTCTTCCCAGGTAACGTCAAACCGATTTCCGTCGGCTTCGACACGCCGTGGGGTGAAGTGGCGATTGACGTTGGCTTTAACGACGTCCTGGAAGGCAATCTGGAAGACATTGCGGCTCAGGAAGCCGTCACGGTGTAGTTGTCGATTTTTTAATGCCTTGTCCTGACGGCACATCAGGGACCGTCGGACTGCTTTGAGTGTGTCTGTCACAGGAGAATGCGGAGATGAAAATTCTTCTCGTCGATGATTCCGGAACCATGCGTGCCATTCAGAAACGCTGCCTGTTCAAGCTGGGTGTTGCCGAAGATCAGGTCGTCGAAGCAGACAATGGTCAGACCGGTCTGGCTGAGTTCGAGAAGGGCAACTTCGACATCGTCCTGACCGACTGGAACATGCCGGTCATGGACGGACTGACGATGCTCAAGGAAATCCGCTCGCGCAACAAGGATATTCCGATCATCATGATCACGACCGAATCTGAACGCGCCCGCGTTGTGGCAGCGATCGAGGCGGGCGTTTCCGACTACCTTGTCAAGCCATACACCGCCGACGCACTGAACGCCAAACTCGAAAAGTGGGTGCCGGCGTCGGTCTGAGACACCAGTCCCGGACTCTGACATTGCGGCAATCTCCGCGAGTGTCCCTGCCGCGCCGGTCAATCCGGGCGGGCTTTCCGAAGTGTTGCGTACTCTGAGAACCTGAGACCCGAACAGGCCGCGTCGCTGAAAGGCAACGCGGCCTGTTTGCGTTCGTTGTTCAGTGACCGCGTGTCCCAGCAGAGCCAGTCAAGCAGGGCCGGATCCCACCGGCCGGATATTCGGAGTGCGACTGGCCGGTCGGAACCGGCCACGTGCCTGGCATTGTTCAGTCTTTCCGGACGCGCACCTTCGCCGACTTGATCGTCACCGGCTTGTTGGGGCGGTCGTTGAAGCCTCGGGGGGCGTTGACGATTTTGTCCACGACGTCCATGCCGTCGAGCACCTTGCCGAAGGCTGTGTACTTCTTATCCAGGAAGCTGGCTTCGTCGACGCAGATGAAGAACTGGCTGCCGGCGGAATCTTCCGGCTGGGCGCGGGCCATCGAAAGGACTCCGCGGACATGCGGGCGGTCGTTGAATTCGGGCTTCAGACAGTAGCCAGGGCCGCCGGTCCCGTTGCCGACCGGGCAGCCTCCCTGAATGACGAAGCCGGGAATGACCCGGTGGAAGATCAGACCGTCGAAGAATCCGGTCTGGGTCAGAGCCAGGAAGCTGCGCGCATGGTTCGGTGCGACGTCAGTCCACAGTTCAATCGTGATGTCGCCCGCGTCGGTCGTCAGCGTCACGACCTGCGGCACTGGCTTGCCGTCTTTCTCAAAGACGAATGTCGGCCAGAGTTCCTCGACCTTCTTCTTCATCTCGGCGATCGACTTGCCGTTGATCGACTTTGCTTCGGCAGGCCGGTACGGCGCACGAGTGGCTTCCGCGAAGCTGGCCGGTTCGGCCGCGCGGACAGTCGTCAAAGCGGCAGCGGAGAGCGCGAACATCAGTGCAACACAAACTGCACGGCGTGTTGTCAGCAGGTGAGTCATTTCGGGGGTTCTTCTTTCGGCAGGAGATGGCCCATCTTGTCGCGTTTCGTGGCCATGTAGGCGTCGCGGTGCTGATGGGGCGGGGCGATGATCGGGACCTGTTCGACGACTTTCAGATTCCAGGTCTGCTCGAACGATTCCGTCTTCTTCGGGTTGTTGGTCAGCAGCCGGATCCGCGAGAGGCCCAAATCTTTCAGGACCTGCAGTCCAATCATGTAGTCGCGCTGATCGGCCTTAAAGCCCAGCTTGTGGTTCGCTTCGACGGTGTCGTAACCCTGGTCCTGCAGAGCGTACGCTTTCAGTTTCGCCGTCAGTCCAATGCCGCGGCCTTCCTGTGGCAGGTAGACGACGGCCCCTGCGCCTTCGTCGCAGATCTGCCGGATGGCCATATGGAGCTGTTCGCCGCAGTCGCAGCGCAGCGAACCGAGGATGTCGCCAGTGAAGCAGGACGAGTGCATCCGGATCAGCGGCGCGTCAACGGAACTCAGATCGCCCCAGACAATGGCCAGCGGTTCCTGCTCTTCATGCTCGACCTTGTATGCGATGAAGTGAGCGGTGCCGTATGCTTCGGTCGGAATGTCGACCTCGACTTCGCGGCGGACAAGTCGCTCGCGCAACCGCCGGTCGCGGATGATCGACTCGATCGTGATCACCGGCATTCCGTGCTCATCGGCGAGCTGCCGCAGTTCGGCCTGATTGGCCATACCGGAACTGCTTGGGCTGAGGATTTCAATCAGAGCCCCCACCGGTTCCAGTCCGGCCATGCGCATCAGATCGATCGTCGCTTCGGTATGCCCGGCGCGCCGCAGGACTCCACCTTCTTTGGCGACGAGCATGTTGACGTGTCCCGGTTTGACAAACTCGCGATGTGAGGCTTCCGGGTTGGCGAGCGCCCGAATCGTCTTCGCCCGGTTGGCCGCGCTGACTCCGGTCCCGGCGTCGACGTGATCGACCGGCGTGAGGAACGGTGTGCGGAACGGGGAATCGTTCGACGAACTGTCGACCAGCGGCGCCAGACGCAGCCGATCAGCGGCCTCTTCTGTGACGGGTACGCAGAGCACTCCGGCTCCGTGCCGCAGCATGAACGTGACCTGCTCAGGCGTGATCGACTGCGCGGCGCAGATCAGGTCGCCTTCGTTCTCACGGTCGGCGTCGTCAACAACGATCACCATCCGGCCTTCTTTGAGAGCCGCGAGGGCGTCGTCGATCGAGTCGTATCTCGGTTGTTCAGTTTCAGACATCTGGATTGTAGGGTGCGTGCAACGCACCGGTCCTCAAAACGATGGTGCGTTTCACGCACCCTACAGAAAGTCTCATTCGTCCCGACGGATCGTCATGTCGAGATTCTTCACCAGAAAGGCCCACTCGTCGGTGAGTTCTTCGATGATCTTCTTTGTCGGTTTGCCAGAACCGTGCCCGGCTTTGGTTTCGATGCGGATCAGGACAGGAGCGTCTCCGGCCTGAGCTTCCTGCAGACGGGCGACAAACTTGAAGCTGTGGCCGGGAACGACGCGGTCGTCGGTGTCGGCGGTCGTCACCATCGTCGGCGGGTAGCTCGTTCCGTCTTTCAGGTTGTGATACGGCGAGTACGCGTACAGAGCATTGAACTCGTCCGCGTTGTCGGCCGAACCGTAATCGTCGACCCAGAAACGGCCCGCCGTGAACTTGTGGAACCGCAGCATGTCCATCACACCGACGGCCGGCAGACACGCTCCGTAAAGATCCGGCCGCTGCGTCATGCAGGCTCCAACGAGCAGTCCGCCGTTGCTGCCTCCCTGAATAGCCAGCTTCTTCTTCGAGGTGTAGCCGTTGTCAATCAGCCATTCGGCCGCGGCGACGAAGTCATCAAAGACATTCTGTTTCTGCAGCTTCGTCCCGGCCTTGTGCCACTTCTCACCGTACTCGCCACCGCCGCGCAGGTTCGCCGAGGCAAACACACCACCGAGATCCATCCACGCGAGACGACTGACGGAGAACCGAGGCGTCAGCGGGATGTTGAAGCCGCCGTAGCCGTACAGCAACGTCGGGTTCGAGCCGTCGAGCTTCAGCCCCTTGCGATGCACAATAAACATCGGAACCTTCGTGCCGTCCTTGCTCGGGTAGAAGACCTGCTTCGTTTCGTAGTCGTCCGGGTTGAATTTGACGTCCGCCTGCCGGAACAACTCGCTCTTCCCGGTGATCAGATCGTAGCGGTAAATCGTGGGCGGCGTCGCGAAGCTGGCGAACGAGTAGAACGTCTCGGTATCGCCCCGCTTGCCGCCGAAACCTGAAGCCGACCCGATGCCGGGGAACTCGACCTCGCGGACAAAGTCTCCGTTCATCGAGTGGATGTTGACCTGCGTCTGCGCGTCCTTGAGGTAGCTCGCCACGAACAGGTTGCCGACCAGCGAGACACCGCGCAGCGTTTCCTCGCGCTGCGGAATGATCTCGCGCCAGTTCTCTCTGGCTGGCTTGCGGATATCGATGGCGACGACGCGGCGGCGCGGAGCTTCCAGGTCGGTCTTGAAGAAGAACGTCGGGCCGTCGTTGCCGATGAACGTGTACTCGTTGTCGAACGTCGTGATCAGTTCAGTCGGCAGGCCGTACGGTTCTTCGAGGTCGCGATAGACGATTCGGTAACGATCGTCCGTGCCTTTCCAGATGGTGAGCACAAGATAGCGGCCGTCTTCGGTCACGTCGCAGCCGTAACCCCACTCCGGCTCGTCGGGATGCTCGTAAACCAGCACGTCCTGCGACTGCGACGTCCCCAGGCGGTGGTAGTAAACCTGCATGTTCAGGTTCAGTGCCTGGAACTCGGCATCGCCGCTCGGTTCGGGATAGCGGGCGTAGAAAATGCCCAGGCTGTCTTTCGACCAGACGGGTTCGTTGAACTTCACCCAGTGCAGTTCGTCGGTCAGTGTGCGGCCCGTGTCGATCTCCATGATCTTCCAGGTCCGCCAGTCCGAGCCGGCATCCTGCACGCCGTACGCGACGTAATTGCCGTCGTCGCTGAACGCCGTCCCCGAAAGCGCGACCGTACCGTCGGCGGACCAGGTGTTCGGGTCCATGAGCACGCGGGCTTCGCCGTCGAGCGAATCCTGCACGTAGAGCACGTACTGATTCTGCAGCCCGGAATTGTGGTAGTAGAAGTACCGCCCGCCGGCTTTGAACGGAGCGTCGAACTTCTCGAAGTTCCACAGCTCGGTGATGCGTTTGTTGATGTAGTCCCGCTCGGGGATCTGTTCGAGGTAACCGAAGGTGACCTTGTTCTCGGCCTCGACCCACGCCGCCACGTCCTTCGATTCGCGGACGTCGTCCTCAAGCCAGCGGTACGGATCAGCGACTTTTGTTCCATGATAATTGTCGACCTGATCGACCTTCTTCGTCGTCGGGTATTTCAGAGCGGACTCAGCAGCGGCCACTTCGATTGGACTTTCTCCCAGCACGCGGATCAACAGAAAGGAAGTCCACAGAACGAGAACGGAAGGTCTCACAGCACTCCTCCTGCGGGGCATTTTCCGGGAAATTGCAAGTGGATACGACTTTTCCGTGAGAATAGCGAGACAGCCCCCCGACGAACACCAATTGCGGGCCGCCTGCCTCTACGATGCGACGGGCCTCTCGGCCAGGCAGACTCTGTCGCAAAGGCGCCAAGGAACGCAAAGTTGAAAGATGAGCTGCTGATTACCTTCTCAGTTCATTTCTTTGCGAGCCTTCGCGTCTCTGCGGTTTTGCGTCCGAGACACCACCCGTCTGAATTCAAACATGGATTCCGCAATGACCTCCGACCGCCATGCCAACCGCCTGATCGCTGAAACCAGTCCATACCTGCAGCAGCACGCGTACAACCCTGTGGACTGGTATCCGTGGGGCGATGAAGCGATCTCGCGGGCAAGGGAAATCGACCGGCCGATCTTTCTATCGATCGGTTACTCGGCCTGCCACTGGTGCCATGTGATGGAGCATGAAAGCTTCGAGAACGACGCCATCGCCGCGATCATGAACGAGCATTTTGTGTGCATCAAAGTCGATCGCGAAGAGCGGCCGGACCTCGACCAGATTTACATGAACGCCGTGCAGTTGCTGACCGGGCAGGGCGGTTGGCCGATGTCCGTCTTTCTGACGCCGGAGCTGAAGCCGTTTTATGGAGGCACCTACTGGCCGCCGACCGCTCGCTGGGGACGACCGGGCTTTCGTGAAGTTCTGCTGGGCGTCAACGAAGCGTGGCGTGAACGTCGCGAACGTGTCGAGTCGCAGTCCGAGGAGATCACCGAGGCCGTCGCACGCGTCAGTGGTGTGCGCGCAGAGCCAACCTCGCTGACCGAAGAGCTGTTGGCCGCAGCGCAGAAGGACCTGACCGCCGCAGCCGACTGGACGAACGGTGGTTTTGGAGGTGCTCCGAAGTTTCCACATCCGATGGCACTGCGCGTTCTGCTGCGAAGCTGGAAGCGGTCCAGCAATGACGATGCACTCAACGTGGCCACGCAGTCGCTCGACAAGATGGCGGCAGGCGGGATTTACGATCATCTGGGCGGCGGCTTCGCCCGGTACTCGACCGACGCCCGCTGGCTGGTCCCGCACTTCGAGAAGATGCTCTACGACAACGCACTGCTGGTGCCCGCGTATCTGGAAGCCTTTCAGGCGACGGGCAACGCCGATTATGCGCGAGTCGTCAGTGAGACGCTCGATTACGTCCTGCGCGAGATGACGCAACCGGACGGCGGCTTCTACTCGACGCAGGACGCCGACAGCGAAGGCGAGGAAGGGAAGTTCTTTGTCTGGAGCGACGCCGAAGTGCGCGAGCTGCTCGGCGACGACGCGGATGTCTTCTGCGCCTGCTACGACGTCACTCCGTCCGGCAACTGGGAAGGGAAGAACATCCTGAACCGGCCGCGATCACACGCTCAGATGGCCGAACAACTGCAGCTTTCCGAGGACGCGCTCGAAGAGGTACTGTCTCGCTGCCGGACAACGCTGCTTGAGGCTCGGTCAAAGCGCGTGGCTCCCGGTCGGGACAACAAGGTGCTGGTGTCATGGAACGGCCTGATGATCGCCGCAATGGCGCAAGCGGCGCGGGTGCTCAACGAACCGGCGTACGCCGACGCGTCCAGCAACGCGGCGCGGTTTATCCTCTCGACGATGCGCGACGACAGCGGCCGGCTGCTGCATTCGTTCAAAGACGGGCGAGCCCGCTTCAACGCGTATCTGGACGACTACGTCTGCCTGATCGACGGTCTGGTCGAGCTGTTCCAGACGACCGGTTCGTCCGAGTGGCTGACCGTCGCCGTCGAACTGGCCGAACGCGTCTTCGAACAGTTTGTCGATCCCGACGAGGGAGGTTTCTTTTACACGTCGACCGATCACGAACAGCTCATCACGCGGTCCAAGGATGGCATGGACAACGCGACGCCGTCCGGTAACGGCATGGCGGCTTACTCGCTGCTGCGTCTTGGCCGGCTGACGTCACGAGCGGACATCGAATCCCGCGCCGTCGCGACGCTCGAAGTCCTCTCCGGCCAGATCGAACAAATGGCGATGGCCAGCGGCCAGTCCCTGATGGCCCTCGACTTCGTGCTCGGCCCGACCTGGGAAGCCGTCCTGATCGAAGGCGACGCCGCGTCAGAAAACGCCCGCGTCCGCGAGTTCCTGAATCAGCGATTTGAGCCGAATCAGTTACTCGCTGTCCGCGCCGCCGCGGCAGAACCGAGCACCCTTGCGCTGTTTGAAAACCGCTTCGCTATCGACGGTCAGGCAACCCTCTACCGCTGCCAGCAGGGAACCTGTCAGCAGCCATTGGTCGGTGAAGAGGCGATCGAAGCCGGATACATAAGCTGTAGTCGGGTTTCTCCGAAACCCGATCGCCGTGAGGGTTGAGCTGATCTATTCGGCAGCCCTCACGCGGCGAGCGACGTTGCCAGTCACTTCCACTGAGCACAACACGTCGCACCACACTTTTGTGTGGACTGCACGCCGATCCTGACGGCTTTCGAGTTTCGGAGAAACTCGACTACGGCTGGCTGGAACTGAATCCGCTCGATTAGTTGGACAGCGCCACTTTCGATTGCCGTACAAGCACGAAGCGCCAGCGAGTGAGTCATTGACGTCGAACACACTCGCTCGCGCTTCGTGCTTGTCTCCTCGCAGATTTCGCCGAAGTGGAGCTGTCCAATCATAGTTCGCCGTCGAGGGCCATCTGGTGGAAGCAGTGGGTGATGGAGTCCTGGTTTTCCAGCAGCCAGTCGATCGACGGTTCGTTGTGCATCGCTTTGTGGATGGCCTTTGAGATTGCCGCTCGGTGCGTGCGGAACAGGATTTCGTGGTCGATCTCTTCCGTCACGACGCTCGGATCCAGCCAGACGGAGGCGATGATGCCCAGGTCGTTGGCCTTCTCTTTCGGGATATCGCCCGCGCGGACGGCATCGAGCACGCCGTTGGCGATCGCGGCCTGCACGGTGCCCATCAGGATGTTGGTGTACTTCGTGCTGGTGACCGTGACCTTGCTGACCATGACCGTCGTTGGCCGCACCTGAACGTCGCAGTTGAGGATCGCGAAGACCTTTGAGTGACCTCGACTCTGGTCGCCGATCATGCTGGCAATGGCCTGTCCGACCGGGCCGTCGAGTTCGCCAATGACAACTTCCGGCTCGGCGGCCGACCACACCGCTTCGTCCTCGACGAGTGCCTCGCCCGTCCGCATCACAATTCGTTCGCTCATCAGGATGTCACTTTCAAAAGAGAGCAGCAGCACTCCGCGACGCAGCACGCCCCGCAGCGGAAGCGTCCAGTCACTGCGTCGAGAGCTGGCTAACGCGCGGGAGTGTTACCAGTCGTGACGGGCGCTTCAATCGCCGCGCGGGGCCAGTGCCCGGCGTCCCGTCTCTCGTGGCTGCCTCAGCGGGTGCGGCGCGTTCGACGCAGGGGTCTCGCGCGGATGCACTGTTCAGCGGCGTCGCGGCATGGATTGACGGTCTGGGTTGTCTCGCTGCCGAGGGCGACCGATGATCGGAGTCGGTCTGCTTCGGCTGGCTGACGATCCTGCCTGAAACTCTGCTCTCGATAACGCTGTCCCGCCATGTTTCTTACCCGCTTTGCCGTGCATCGTCCGATCACGACGATCATGGGCTGCCTGATTGTTGTCATCCTCGGCTGTACGTCGCTGGCAAAGCTGCGCGTCGATCTGATGCCGGATATGACCTGGCCGGTCGTCAGTGTCAGTTCGCTGTATCCAGGGGCCGGCCCCGAGGAAATTGAGACGCTGATCACGCGGCCGATGGAGCAGGCGATCGGGGCGGTGCAGGGTGTCGAACGGCTGTCGAGTCAGAGCGTCGAAGGCGCCTGCAATATCCGCGTGCAGTTTGCCTGGGGCACGAATCTCGATCCGGCGATTGGCGACATCCGTGCGCGGCTCGAACGAATGCGACGCAACATGCCGCCCGGCGTCGAGCCGGCCACCATTCGACGCTACGACTCGTCCGACATGCCCGTCATCTATCTGGGCATGGCCTCGGAACTCCCGCCCGTCGAAGCGACTCAGTTTGCCGAGCAGGTGATCTCGCCGCAGTTGGAGCGCGTCGATGGGGTTGCTCATATCCGGATTCGCGGCACCACGCGGCGCGAGATTCAGGTCGATCTCGACCGCCGCAAGCTGCAGGCGCTCAACATGAGCGTGTCGGAAGTGCTCGACGCACTCAGCCGCGACAACATTAATCAGCCGGCCGGAGACTTCGATCAGGGATATCTGAAGCTGCTGGTGCGCAGCCGCGGCGAGTTCACCAGTCTCGACCAGATCGCCGACACCGTCGTGAGGCAGCAGACGGGTGCGGTCGTTCGGATTCGCGATATTGGCAGGGTCGTCGATGGCGAAGAGGAACGAACCGAGATGACTCGGCTGAATGGCGAGCCGGGGCTGCTGATGTATGTCTACAAGCAGTCAGGAGCGAACACGATCGACGTCAGTGAAGCGATTCGCGACGCCGTCGATCGCATCAACACGGCGACGCCGGAAGCCACGCTGTCGATCCGGATGGACAAGTCGGACTACATCCGACAGGCGATCGCGAACGTCCGCGAGGCCGGCGTCTACGGCAGCGTGCTGGCGATCATAGTGCTGATCATTTTTCTGCGCAGTTTCCGCAGCACGCTGGTCATCGCCGTGACGATGCCGCTGTCTGTGCTGGCGACGTTTATCCTCATTTACTTCAACGGCTTCACGCTGAACATGGTTTCGTTCGGAGGCCTGGCACTCGGCATCGGACTGCTGGTTGACAACTCGATCGTCGTGCTCGAAAGCATCTTCCGGAAACGCGAAGAGGGGCTCGATCGCGAGCAGGCAGCCATCGAAGGCTCCGCGGAAGTTGCGTCGGCCATTGTCGCCAGCACACTGACGACGCTGGTTGTGTTTCTGCCGCTGCTGTTTATCGGCGAGCAGACCGGGATCATGTTTCGCGAGCTGGCCTATGTCGTCTCGTTCTCGCTGGTCTGCTCGCTGGCTGCGAGCCTGACGCTGACGCCGATGCTTACCGCTCACTGGCTGCCCGAAGGTGGCGAGACCGGGATTCTGTATTCGATCGTCAACGTCTTTCACCGAATCAACCGGCGACTGCTGAGTGCGATTGAGCGACTGTATTCCGGCGTGCTGAACACGGCACTGCAGTTTCCGCTGGCGACGACCGCTGTTCTGCTGCTGCTCTTCAGTGTCAGCATCGGGCTGTGGCCGCGGGTCGGGACCGAGTTCCTGCCGAAGACCGACGAAGGGCGCCTGCAGGTGAATACGGAGATGGCTCCGGGCATTCAGCTTGAGCAGCTCAATGCGCAGGCGCAGCGGGTCGAATCGATCCTGCTTGAAAAAGTTCCGGAAGCGGAAACGACCGCGGCGTTCATCGGCGACGATGCCGAAGACGCGGACGAATGGAACGAAGCCTGGTTCAGTCTGCATCTCAAACCACGCGACCAGCGAACGCGGACGGTTGAAGAAGTCCGCAAGTTCCTGGCCGACACGATCGGCCGCATTCCCGGCATGAAGATCAACGTTCGCGTCCGCAATGACCTGTTCGGCAGCAGAATGTTCAGCAGCGGCGAAGACAACCTGGCCGTCGAGATTCGCGGACACGATCAGCGCACCGCGGACGAACTCGCTCAGCACGTCATTGAAGCCATGGAACGCGTGCCGGGACTGATCAATGTCGAAGCCGCCGAAGCTGACCGTCGACCCGAGCTGTCGATGCGGATTGACCGGGCCAAAGCCAGCTCACTGGGGATCAGCGTCAGCGATATCACGCAGACGCTGGAGACCGCCGTGCAGGGTTCGCGTACGACCGTGTTTCGTGAGAACGGTAACGAGTACGACGTCGTTGTCCGGCTGCGCGAAGCTGACCGCAGTGGACTCGACGATCTCGAACAGGTCGGCGTCGCGTCAGTCGCCGGTCGGATCATTCCGTTGAAGAATCTGGTTTCGTTTCTGCCGGGCGAATCTTCCGTCGCAATCAACCGGCTCGATCGGCAGCGCGTTGCCTGGGTGACGGGCAGTGTCGAAGACCGCGATCTCGGGCACATCGTGCAGGACCTGCAGGCCGAACTGCAGAAGATTCCGCGTGTCGAAGGCTTCACGCTGACGATCGCCGGTGACTGGGAAGATCAGCAGCGCAGCTTCCACGCACTGTCGATCGGCTTCGTGCTGGCCGTTCTGCTGATGTATATGGTCATGGCCTCGCAGTTTGAATCGCTCCGCGACCCGCTGCTGATCCTGCTGACGCTGCCGCTGGCGGCGATCGGCGTCATTGCCGTTCTGCTGTGGACCGGCACGACGCTCAACGTGCAGTCGTTTATCGGGCTGGTCATGCTGGCCGGGATCGTCGTCAACAACGCGATTG
Organism: bacterium; assembly: GCA_016124895.1. GTDB lineage: Bacteria > Planctomycetota > Planctomycetia > Planctomycetales > Planctomycetaceae > JAPOLP01. The sequence continues at coordinate 193,118 of WGMU01000006.1, read as the reverse complement.
TTCTGGTCGACTATATGAACCAGCTCAAGCGGCGCGATCCATCCGAGCCGATTGACGAGATCGTCCGCCGCGCTGCCGCCCGCCGCTTCCGTCCGATTCTGATGACAACGCTGACAACGGTGCTCGCCATGCTGCCGATTTCGCTGGGTCTGGGTGACGGAGGCGAACTGCAGGCACCGATGGCCCGCGTTGTGATCGGCGGCCTGACGTCGGGCACGCTGATCACGCTGCTGGCCATCCCGCTCGCCTGGCGCGCCGTGCATCGCGTCGAGCGGAAACGTCAAACCGCTGCGAGCCAGACTCCACAGAAAGCGAAGTCCGAGCAGGCCGTTGCACCGCCGGTCGGTGTGCTGCAGAGCTGACGATGGCCGTGTCGATTTGCCTTTCAAACCTGTCTGCCGCGGGCATTCATTGAATTCTCTGCGATTTTGTTCCCGTCGGCGTCCTTGCCGCTGACAAGTCGTCCCGGCTAAACTCCTCGCCCCTCGTCCGAAACAGGTTCCCGAAATCAGCCGGCACGCGCTCGCGTCCGGTTCTTTCAGCTCCGAGCAGAACCGGACGCGAGCGCGTGCCGGCTGATTCTGGATGCTTTGAAATCGGGACCATATTCCTGACAGTGCTCTTAATCGTCTGCCAACTATCACGCGACGTTTCGTCGCTCAGATTTCAGCGAGACACAAATGGCCAAATCCGGAAAGAAGCTTAAGAAAGCCAACCACGGCAAACGCCCCGCCAGCGCGAAGGCTCGCAAAGCCAAACGCAAGCACATCAAGACATAGTGAGATTCATAAGCTTGTCCAAACCCAGAAAACGCAGCCCGTTCGGGCTGCGTTTTTTTGTGCGTGACTCTTCACCAGCGGCCAGTTACTGAACTCGTGGCGATGAATCCATAAGCTCTGATGTCTCACTAAACTGACTTCGCGAGAGACTTTGGAACCAATGGCTATCTACGAAATTGCGTCTGACCGGTTCCGGAAGATCAATGAAACGTCATTCAGTGATGCCGGGCTTCGAGAACGCCAGGACTTGCAGCGACTGTTGCGTGATCAAATTGAGATTGTGTGCCGAGACACAGACACACTGGTGATTTCTGAGGAGTTCAGCCAGTGGCAGGACAGTAACCGTCGGATCGATCTGCTGGGAATCGACAAGGAAGCCAACCTCGTCGTCATCGAGCTGAAGAGAACTGAAGATGGCGGTCATATGGAACTCCAGTCGATCCGCTATGCAGCCATGATTTCTTCAATGACATTTGAGCGGGCTGTCGACGTTTACTCTGCATTTCTGAAACGAATCGGCAGCACTGAGGATGCACGTACTTCACTACTGCACTTTCTGGAATGGGACGAAGCCGACGAAGACCAGTTCGCGCAGGACGTCCGGATCGTCCTCGTGTCAGCCGAGTTCTCGAAAGAACTGACGACATCGGTGATCTGGCTCAATGAGAGGGGACTCGATATCCGGTGTATTCGTATCAAACCATACAGCGATGACGGTCGCATCCTTGCCGACATTCAGCAGATCATTCCACTCCCGGAAGCGGAAGACTACCGGGTGCGCCTTAAGGAAAAGCAGCAGCGAGAACGAGCTGCGAGAAAGTTCAATCCCGATTTTACAAAGTATGACGTGACGGTCGGCGGGCAGAAATATGTACGCCTTCCCAAACGAACCGCGATCTACACGATCGTTCGCTATCTGGTCGGGGCAGGCCATCCCATTGAGAACATCGCCGCCGCAGTTCCGTGGCGACAGAGTTCATTGTTTCGTGTCGCAGAGGGTGAACTGACCTCTGATGAATTCATCGCGCGCCAGAAAACAGATGCAGCGAACGGTGGTCGCAGTTTTGATGAGCGGCGGTTTTATTGTGACGAGGGCGAGTTGTTCTGTGCCGACGGCAAGACCTACTCCTTTACCAATCAGTGGGGAAACCGCTGCATTGAAGCCATTGATCAGTTGATTGAGGCGTTCCCCGACGAATCGATCACTTATCAGGCATCGGAGTAGTCGTACGGCGAGAACTCAAAGCGAGTTTCGTCGCATGTAGCCTTCAGCCGGCCGTCCGCACGCGCTGGACTGAAACCTACCAGAACTTCCACCAGCTCTTGCTGCCGGAGGACGAGTCGGCTCCGACGGTCTGAGGTTCTCGGCGGCTGTTGTGACCAGACGTGACGACTTTCTTTTCCGGCAGCAGGACGCAGCTCAGGTCGCCGGATTCGCCGCCGGTGGTGTCGATCAGAATCCGTTTCGGCTGGATCGAGACTTCCGGCACGCGGACGTGGCCGCTGACAACGGTGACTCGACAGTCCTGGGGAACGGGAGCCGTCACCAGACTCTTCGAGCACAGCCACGGCGGCCGGTTCAGCGAGTAGTCTTTCTGCCGCAGGATCCGAAGCTGCATCTCAAACGGCGTATTCGGATCCAGCCCCGCATGGACGAATAGAAACTCCGGATGCTCGACGCACCAGGGCATCCGGGCGAGCAACTCAACGTGCCGCTCGCTGAGCCGGTTCCGCAGGGCGTCCAGATCGCCGTGCTCAACGCCAAACGACTCGAACGTGCTTTCCGACAGGTAGTCATTGACCCAGCGCGTCGGCCATTCGGCGTAGTCGGGCGTTGGGACGAGTCCCAGGGCGCCCGCCATGGCCAGTTCGTGGTTGCCGGCGACGATGGTAGTTCGCGGGTGCTGCTCGATCAGGTCGCAGACGATGTCGAGCGCACCGCGCGGGTCCGGGCCTCGATCGACCAGGTCGCCGATAAACACCAGCCAGCGCCGCTCGAAATCCGGCAGCCGCTGCAGTTGCGAGAGCACTTCTTCCAGCTCGTTTGTCTGGCCGTGAACGTCGCCAATCACGGCGACAGGCCCGTCGATGCGGGTCGCCAATGCGCTCATTCGGGAACTCCCTTGCCCGGAAATCACTGTGGAGCCGCCGGCAAGCTGAGAAAGCCAGGCAGGCTGGTCGCGAAGCGGATCGTAGGGAGCCTCGCTTGACGCCAGCAAGGCCGGTCGGGATCGCTCCCTCAGGAAATCCGGTTTCAAGCGATAGTGGCGGTACCGCGCGGAGTCATTGTCCGTCGCGTCCGTTCTGCCCATCGCGAAATCACTCCCCCGCAGGCGTGATGTGGCACTTGCTGCCGAATGTGAGGCAGGAATCTGTCCGTATTGTTCGGGACAATTTCATGTACGTTGAGGCAAATGCGTGCTGAATGAGAGGCGTTCTTACGCCAGCAGCGTCGCAGATTGAGTTCTTGACGTCATTGCAGAGCGGGGAACCACTCAAGAAGTGTTCTGATGAATACGTTTCAGACTGAGGTTTCTGACGCTTAACCGCAAATTTCCTAATGGAGGCTTTCCTCTCTAATCGTCCGGTAAAGAAATCACCGATCTGATTCTGCAGAAGCGGGCGACTGGACTCGCCGGACAGGACTGCCGGCATTCTTCAAAGACACCTGTGTCGGGTTCGTCAGAATCTTTTCGGGCAGACCGATCAGTTGAGAATCGCGTCAGATTCTGAGGAGAAAGGAAATCATGCTTACGGACACGCAGCGTCGGAATTTGACTGTCGGGGTGATCGAGCCTCAGGAAGTCACTCAGTACGCCATCAGTATGCTGATGAAGAGTCAGCCGGACTGCGATGTCTGCGGCGTCGCATCAAATGGCGAAGATGGCATTCGAATGCTCATGGAGACCCGCCCGCGGATCGCGATCATGGAAATCGATCTCGAAGGGCGCAGTGGTTTCGAGATTGCCGGCGACCTTGCCATGCGGCAGCGTGAGACGCGAGTCATCTTCTACTCGGCGGCGATGCCGGACATCTATATCGAACAGGCGCTGCGATCCAAAACGGCCGGCTACGTGCTGAAGACCGATCCGCTGTCGAGCCTGCTGACTGCCGTCCAGAAAGTGGCGAGCGGTGGTTCGTATTTCTCGGAAGCGATTCGCGAACGCGTGAGCGTTGATCCGGGAACTGGTCAGATGAAAGCACAGTTTGAAAGCCGCTTAATGCAGCTCTCGGATCGGCAGCTTGAGGTGTTGCGGAATCTGGCATTCGGGCTCAGCGTCAAAGACGTCGCCCGACGGATGCACATCTCTGTCAAATCCGTCGACAGTCATAAGTACCGCATCATGCAGGCACTGGGGATTCACGACCGCGTCGATCTCGCCCGCTACGCGATCCGTGAAGGTCTGGTCTGTCCGTAACCCACAGCCGTCAGTCAGCCGGTTTTCGGCGTCGCCGCGCTGCGTCATCGAGCAATTGAGCAGCGGAACCAGGGAATGAGTCTGATGAGACAACGACAGGATTTTTACACACTGTGCCCGTCCTGCGAGACGAGGATCTCACTACCTCTGGCGGCGAAGCTGCAGGCAGCACGTCACGGTACGAGCTGCCATTGCCCGTCGTGCAGCAATGACTGGGTCTGCATCCAGGAATGGATCTATCGCGACCTGCCGAGTCAGACATTGCAGCAACCGGTCTCGGTTCCGCCGCAAATGGCTCCGGCCTTTGCTCCGCCGGCGCGACCGGCCTACGCCACGCCGATCGATCCGCATCCAGCTCATATTCAGACCCCTGCGGCGATGCCGCGTCCGCACCTGCTGCCGACGTATCAGCCTCCGCAACGCATTCCACAACCTGCGGCGACGGCTGCTTCTCAGGTTCCGTCTTCAGCCCAGCAGACTGGCCTGGAAACTCCCGTGTCTCAGCCAGCTCCAGCTCCGCACGCCTGGAGTTTCGAGCGACAGCCGCACGTAACGCAGCCGGCGACACCGTCAACGTACGACCGTTTCGACAGATGATTTCCAACATCGCGCCAACAGATGTCGGCGTCGAGATTCAGTAAACGCCGTGTGCCTGATGATCGTTCGGGCTCGCGGCGTTTCGATTGCGCTGACGACTATGGAAAACAGTCGGCCGTGTTTTCGCGCAGGAACGAGCGGCATCCCGCTTCCTGATTTCAGCCGTTACGCTGCCCGCGACGAGGGCTGGCGGTCACCGCAAGGTGGGACCGCTCTGGCGAAACGGTAGCGTCAACTCCGCGGAAACACTGGCAAGGCTGATCGATCATGTCTGAGCAGAAACACTCGGGACTCGCGCTGCACTGGCAGATTCTGATCGCTCTGGTTGCCGGGACAATCGCCGGTGTGCTGATCAATCCCGGAGCCGTCGAACTTCCCGACGAAGCAGTCAGCGTCGCTATTGCAGTGTCACGCGATGCAGGTTCTGACGAACGGTCGCCGACGATTTACGTCGACGTGCGCGATCCCGCCGGCCTCGAAACGGTGCGGAGGCGATTCCATTCCGAAGCCGCGCTGCACGATGCGTTTCCTGGTCTGACCGGCGATCTGCTGAATGCCGAACAGACAGTCGACATCAGCGTCACTCAGCGATCGGTCGTCATCACCGAGACAATGGACCGTATCTCGATCGACTATTCACGCCGACACAACAACCGGCCGGTGACGAGTTCCGTCGAAGTCGCGACGGCGGACAAACTGCCCGGCCACTGGCAGGCGATTTATGCCGAACATGGTGGCGGGGTCCGCCGGCAACTGACTGCGGCGGCGAAGTACGGCGGCGATCTGTTTCTGCGGCTACTCAAGATGATCACTGTTCCGCTGATCGTGACGTCGCTGGTCACCGGCGTCGCGGGGCTCAACAACACCAGCCGTTTCGGAGCGATGTTCAGCCGCACGCTGCTCTATTATCTCGTGACGAGTCTGCTGGCGATTACGACCGGCATCGTCATCGTCAATCTGGTGCGTCCGGGGATCGGAGCCGACCTGCCCGGCGGAACGGAAGCGGTGCTTGTCGGCGGCGACCAGTCGCTGTTCGGCATTCTGCTCGGGCTGATCGACAACATGATTCCGACCAACCCGCTGCGAGCGCTCGTCGACAGCAGTTTTCTGTCGATCATCACGTTCAGCATTCTGTTCGGCGTGTTCATCATTCGCACGGGTGGCCGTGCGGCTGACACATTACGGGAATTCTTCGAGGCGGCGTTCGCCGTGATGATGCGGCTGACGATGGCGGTCATCGCGCTTGCGCCGATTGGTGTGTTCTGCTTCATGGTCTACGCGACCGCCTCACAGGGCCTGGCGATCTTCGGCACGCTCGCCTGGTACATGCTCGCGGTGTTTTTCGGACTGCTTGTTCATGCCGCCGTCACGCTGCCGTTGCTGGTTCGCTTTGTCGCGAAACGCTCGCCGATCGCCTTCGCACGTGCAATGAGCCCCGCGCTGATGACGGCATTTTCGACCGCGTCGTCGAACGGCACGCTGCCGCTGACGATGACCTGTGTCGAAGAGCGGGCCGGAGTCACCAACCGGGTCAGTTCGTTCGTCCTGCCGCTTGGAGCGACGATCAATATGGACGGCACCGCGCTGTACGAGGCCGTCGCTGTCCTGTTCATCGCGCAGGCGTATCACGGCGACGTGTCGCTCGCGCAGCAGATCGTCGTCGCGATTACGGCTTTACTGGCGAGCGTCGGGGCGGCTGGCATTCCACATGCCGGCCTGGTGATGATGGCCATCGTGCTGCAGGCGGTGAATCTGCCACTCGAAGCACAGGGAGTGATCATCGCCGTGGACCGCGTGCTCGACATGTGCCGCACGATGGTCAACGTCTGGAGCGACTCGTGTGGCTGCGCCGTGATCGCCGGTTTCGAGCCTGCGGAGGACAGTACAACGCCGGTAAGTGTTGCAGAAGGGGCTCCGTCTGGTTCCGATAGTTCTTCTGAAGTGTCGACCTGACGGGGCAATGATCCGGTGCGGCGAGTGGCGGCGGCCGTTCGGTTCTCCGCAATCGACCCAGCCACTCGGAGAACGCAATGCCGGCCTCTGCTGAGACAACCCCCATCGTGCCTGACGGATTCACTCGCCGAGCCGCGCTGCAGATCGGCGTCGGGATGTTCGGTCTGGATCTGTTCCGACTGCTTGAAGCTCAGGCTGCCGGTGGCGGCACTCGCTCGGACATCTCCTGCGTCTTCATCTTTCTGGCCGGAGGAGCTTCGCACTTTGAGACGTTCGATCCAAAACCGGAGGCGCCGCCGGAAATACGCGGCATCTGGAACCCGACCGCGACGAACGTTCCCGGCACGTTTATCTGCGAGAAGATGCCGCTGATGGCGCAGCGGATGGACAAGGTCTCGATCATTCGTTCGTGGCGAGGCAAAAGCGGTTCGCACTCGACCGGGTCTCAGCATGTCGCCAGTGGCTTTTATCCACCGCCGGCTGGCCAGCATTTCCCGAACTTCGGCTGTCTGATCGCGGCGCTTGAAGGCAATCGTGTTCCCGGAATGCCCGCTCACTTCGGCCTGCCGGTCGCCGCCCGCTACACGAAGCCGCAGGGCTATCTCGGGCCGGCGTACGACGCGTTCAATGTGAAAGGCGATCCCTCGTCACCGGAAATCGACTTCGGCAGCGCGAACGAAGCGTCGCTGCGGTTCGAGGATCGCCGGTCGATGCTCACACAGCTTGACGATCTGTGTCGCATTGGCGACCTGGCAGGCGATTCCCTCGCGGCGCATGAGAAGTTCTCTGGCGAGGCGATCGAACTGCTGACCAGCGGTGCGATGCAGCGGGCCATGAACCTCGACGAGGAATCACCTGAAACGCGTGCCCGCTACGGCAACTCGATCAACGGTAACCGCGTGCTGCTGGCACGGCGGCTGATTGAAGCCGGAGCTCGTTTCGTCACGATCAACCATGCGGTGCAGGGCGGCCTGTTCGGCGCCGGCGCGACCAACGGTACCTGGGACAACCATCATCTGCTGTTTGATTCGATGCTGAGTTTCGAGCACGAACCTGCTCACATTCCCGGCAGCTACAAATGGCATTCGACACCGGGGCCGGGCAATCTGCCGCAGCTCGATCTGTCGCTGTCAGCGCTGCTCGATGATCTCGATGACCGTGGGATGCTGGATTCGACGCTGATCGTTGTCATGGGCGAGTTCGGCCGGACTCCGCGAATCAACAAGGACGCCGGCCGCGATCATTATCCGAGTGCCGGCAGCGTGCTGATGGCCGGTGCCGGCGTCGCTCGCGGCGCCGTCATCGGAGCGACCGACCGCAGCGGCGTCGCTCCCATCACGCGGCCCTGGACGCCGGAAGATTTCGCGACGTCGATCTACCACGCGCTGGGCATCGAAGCTCACAGCACGCACTTCCCGCGATTGACTCGACCAACGCCAATCGCTGACGGCCAGGTCATCGAGGGCTTATTCGCTTGATCGTTTGGGGATGTGTTAAAAACAACGTCCAGGAGTTCTCAGGGCAACCAGCCTGTCGTTGCAGCGCAAAGACGCAAAGTCACAGAGATTCGCAAAGGCTTTGCGTTCCTTCGGGCCTTTGCGTCTTTGCGCTGCAGTCAGCCTGAAAAACGGGCAGTTCTTTCAGACATGTTCCTTAGCTGGATTCCTCTTCTGTATTCAGATTCGTTCTGGTTTAAGGCTGATTTTAATGACTGTTTCCCGACGCCACTTTCTGCGCACGACAGCGCTGTCCGCCGCTTCCACACTGGCCGGATTGTCGACCGTATCGCTGCCAGGCCTGTTTGCGGCTGACTCTCCGCAGAAGCGAGCCTCGAAATACATCGACGTCCACACGCACATCGGCACGACGTGGAACGGCAACAAGGAACTGACCGCCGACGGTCTGCTGCATTGGATGGATGAGCATGACGTCGAGATGTCGGTGCTCCTGCCGCTGACCTCGCCCGAATCATCCAGCTTCCTGCTGCTGACCGAACCCGCTCTGCAGGCCGCGAAGGATCATCCGGACCGTTTCGTCGCCTTCTGCTCGATCGATCCCCGCACGTCGGTGCGCGGTGGCCGCAACGGTTTTCGAGACGTCATTCAGCGTTACGTCGACCAAGGCGCCCGCGGCTTCGGCGAACATAAGGTCGGACTCGACTTCGACGATCCGCTGATGATGCAGATCTACGACGTCTGCCAGGAAGTCGGCATCCCGCTGCTGTTTCACATGGACAATCAGCGCGGCATGGATCAGCCCGGCCTGCCGCGGCTCGAACATGCACTTGTCACGTTCCCGAAGCTCAACTTCATCGGCCACGGCCCCGGCTGGTGGGCGTCGATTTCGGGTGGTCTGACGCAGAAGGATCTGATGAGTTACCCGACGGGCAAGGTCAACCCCGGCGGAGCCATCGACCGCCTGATGGAGCAGTACCCGAACATCTACGGCGACCTGTCTGCCGGCTCCGGCTCCAACTCAATCAGCCGCGACAAGGACTTCGGTCGCGAGTTCATGCTCCGCCGCCAGGACCGTTTGCTGTTCGGCACGGATTACCTGCAACCTGGCCAGCCCGTCCCTCAGTTCGAAGTCTTCGACAGCCTGAACCTCCCTGCCGACGCCCAGCGCAAAATCTACCGCGGTAACGCCGAGAAGCTGCTGAAGCTTGTTTAAAGCAGGGCGTCGCGTTGTGGAGCGTCGGAGGCGGCGAAATTGTCGATGGCTGTTCTGGTCGGCAGCGAGGGGACCGCGCCGGTGTTCTGGACAGAGAGAGCGGCGGCGGCGTTGGCGAAGCGGGCCGCTTCAATCAGCGTGCGGCCCTCGGCCAGGGCCGCAGCCAGGGCTCCGTTGAAACAGTCGCCAGCGGCGGTCGCGTCGACGGCGCTGACAACGTAAGGAGCGATGAGACTCGGGTCGCCGACCTCTTCGCGGACGACACAGCCGCGTTCGCCGCGCGTGATCACGACACTGCGACTGCCTTTCTGCCGCAGTTGCTCGCACCAGATACAGACGTCTTCGAGATCTTCCAGCACGTCCCAGCCGCTGAGGAACGTTGCCTCGGTTTCATTCGGCGTCAGCACGTCGACGAGTTTCAGGATTTCGGGATTGCGGATTTCTTCGCACGCGGGAGCCGGATTCAGGACGGTCGTCAGGCCGTGCTCTTTCGCGCGTCGCAGTCCGCTGATCACGGTTTCGATCGGTGATTCGAGACTGGCGACGAAGACTTTTGCCGATTCGAACCACTCGTCAGCCACTGCGGCGACGTCGTCCGGAGTCAGCAGCGCGTTCGCGCCCGAGGCGACGCTGATCTGATTCTCTCCGTGCTCGTCGACCATGATCAGCGCAACGCCAGTTGCGGCTCCCTCAACCATGCGGACATGCTGAGTGAGGATATTCTCGCCGCGAAGCTGCTTGAGTGAGCGGCGTCCGAAATCGTCACTGCCGACGGCGGCGATAAACCCAATCGGTGCTGCAGAGGCCCGCGCTGCTGCGACAGCCTGATTCGCCCCTTTGCCGCCGGCCGCTTCGTAAAACGCGCCTCCGATCACCGTTTCTCCGGCACGAGGCAGCAGCGGCGAGCGGATGACGAGGTCCACGTTGACGGATCCCAGGACAATGATCTGCGGTGTCGACATGGCAATTCCTGGAAACGTCCGGCGGCTCTGATCCACGGCGGGAAAGATGAACGAGTCAATGAAATGCGAGGCAGGATCGGATTTCAAGCATCTTGATTCTCTGCGAAAGACGGAGCCAGTTCCGTCTCTTACTGACTGCAGTGTTCAAGGTCAGCCAGCGCGACTTCGCCAGCGGAGACCTCGACCGTTGATGCGAGCGTCTGATGATTTTCCCGCAGCAGATGCTCGGCCTGCTCGAACGGGCAGAAGGCGTCGAGCTGCGCGAAGAAGCGAGTGTTTTCTGGATCTCGAAGTGCATCAGGAAACGACGCCGAATGCGCGAGCAGGTGTCGCGGGTTATTGACCAGCACCAGATCGCGACAGGCGGTGGCCACATCGAGCCAGCCAGCGAAGCACGCTTCGCGGCCACAGAGAATGATGAAGCGGTCACGGCCGGCTGACTGTCGCCGTTCGTGTGACACTCGGGCCAGCCGGGCGTACGCCAGCATCGCGGTCTCATGATTTCGCACGATCAATTCCCTACAGTGACCGACTGACGTTCGTTCTGTTTCCGTTGGAGAAAGCCATGGCCAGGTGTTCGACAGGTCTCATCGCGGTTGCTCTCGCCGTGTTGCTCGCGGGTTCGAGGAGTCTTACGGCGGCGGATCTCGAAGCTCTTGAGTACAACAATCCGGGGCTGACCGTCGATCTTGGCGTCGGACTCTGGGCCTGGCCGCTGCCGATGGATTACGACGGCGACGGCGATCTGGACCTCGTCATATCGTGCCCGGACAAGCCGTCGAACGGAACGTACTTCTTTGAGAATCCCGAGGGAAACGTTCCATTCCCGACGTTCAAACCGGGCCGGAAAATCGGCGACGGGTTTCATAACGCCCGAGTGTCGTACGTCGATGGGCGGCCTGTCGTGCTGCTGCCGGGCAAGCAGTACCCGGACTTTCTGGCGTCGCAGTACGAGCAGCCGCAGAACTTTGCGATGCCCGCCAACGTGCTGGCACATCAGCGCAAGCTGCGAGCGAATCAGTGGCACATTGTTGATTACGACGGCAACGGCAAGCGGGACGTCATTGTCGGAATCGGCGACTGGAAGGACTACGGCTGGGACGATGCCTGGGACGAAAAGGGCGTCTGGAAGAATGGTCCGTTGCGCGGCGAGGTGTATGTCTTCCCGGACGCTGCCGATGGTCGCTCGGGCAAGAGCCCGTTCCGGGTTGATGCGGGTGGCGAACCGCTCGACGTCTACGGCTGGCCGTCGCCGAACTTTGCGGACTTCGACGGTGATGGCGATCTCGATCTGCTGTGCGGCGAGTTTCTCGACCGCTTCACCTACTTTGAAAACGTTGGCTCGCGAACCGAGCCCGAATATGCGGCCGGCCGGTTTCTGAAAGACGGCGAGGGGCTGCTCCGGATGGATCTGGAAATGATTGTGCCGTCGGCGATCGACTGGGACCGCGACGGAGATGTCGACCTGATCTGCGGTGACGAAGACGGCCGCGTGGCGTTCATCGAGCACACCGGTAAGGTTGTTGACGGCACGCCGGTGTTTCTCGCACCGCGTTACTTTCAACAGATTGCCGACCGACTGAAGTGCGGAGCACTCGCAACGCCGTACTGCATCGACTGGGACGGTGACGGCGACGAAGACATTCTGTCCGGGAATACGGCTGGGTACGTCGAGTTCTTCGAAAACCTCGGCATTCCAGAAGGCACGGAAACGCCGCGCTGGGCCGCGCCGGTCCGATTGTCGGCCGGAGATCAAGTGTTGCGGATTCAGGCCGGGCCGAACGGTTCGATTCAGGGACCGTGCGAAGCCAAGTGGGGCTACACAACGTTTACAGTCGCTGACTGGGATCACGACGGACTCGCCGACGTCATGCTCAATTCCATCTGGGGCCGCATTCAGTGGTATCGGAATGTCGGTACGAAGACGGCACCAAAGCTCGCTGCCGCGCAGTCCGTTGATGTCGAGTGGCCGGGTCCGACACCGAAGCCCGCATGGACCTGGTGGAACCCGCAGGGCAAAGAGCTGATCACGCAGTGGCGGACGACGCCGATTGTCGCTGACTGGACCGGCGACGGACTGAACGACCTGGTGGTGCTCGATCAGGAAGGCTACCTTGCGCTGTTCGAGCGGCAGAAAGCGGACGACGGTTCTGTGAAGCTGCTGCCCGGCAAGCGGTCGTTTGTGGATGCTCGCGGCGAGTCAGTCCGACTGAACGGCAAGCGGGCTGGCGGTAGTGGACGTCGCAAGCTGCACGCGATCGACTGGGACGGCGACGGCGACCTCGATCTGCTCGAAAACAGCGCCAGTGCCGACCTGCTCGAAAACCTCGGGACCGAAGAGGGCGAAACTCTGCTGATGCCTCGCGGCCCGCTCGCCGAACGCCGTCTCGCCGGACACACCAGCAGTCCCTGCACGGCGAACTTCTTCGGTACGGACAAGCGCGATCTACTGGTTGGAGCAGAAGATGGATACCTCTATCTGAAGCGGCGTTAGCCGGGCAGTGTGTCTTAACGACGGTCAACTCTTTCCGGGAAAGCGTTGAACCGAACCGCGACATCCAGAGACAGTCGCGATGAGTCACTCGATCTGAGAACGAATCTGATGTCCGACACCGACCTGAATCAGAAACGCGATCATCTGCTGAGCGTGCTCGGCGGTTACGGCTCGGTCGCGGTCGCGTTTTCAGCCGGTGTCGACAGTACGGTCGTTGCCAAAGCGGCGCAGCTGGCCTGCAGGGATCGGGCGGTTGCCGTGACGGCGGAAAGCCCGAGTCTTGCGGCTGGAGAACTCGATCAGGCGATCGATCTGGCGCGGCAGATCGGCATCCGACATCGTGTCGTGCAGACCAGTGAGTTTCTCGATGACGACTATCTCGCCAATCCCGCCAACCGCTGTTACTTCTGCAAGACGGAACTCTATTCGCTGCTGACCCGGTTGCTGCCGGAGTTGGGCGTCGACGTCATCGTCAACGGGGCGAATCTTGACGACCGAGGTGATCACCGGCCGGGAATGCGGGCGGCGGACGAGCAGGCGGTTCGCAGCCCGTTGATTGAAGCTGGCCTGACGAAGGCCGACGTCCGCGAACTGGCCCACCTCTGGGAACTGCCCGTCTGGGACAAACCAGCGATGCCATGTCTGTCGAGCCGGATTGCTTACGGAGTGTCTGTTACGCCCGAACGAGTCCGTCGGATTGACGCGGCGGAGCAGTTCCTCGCCGCAGAACTTGGCACGCGCGAACTGCGGGTTCGGCTGGAAGCGGGCGAACTGGCTCGAATTGAAGTCCCAGTCGATCTGCTGCCACGACTGCTGGACCCGGAACTCCGCCAGCGCACCGTCGCGGAACTCGAACGGCTCGGCTTCCGCTGTGTGACGATCGATCTCGCCGGATTTCGTTCAGGCAGCCTGAATGCGCTACTGCCGATTGAGTCGCTGTCGATCCCCGGGTGATCGCCAGATCGCTTGCAGGGTGAGTCGAGCAACGCGAGGCCCACCCTACTTCTGGCCGAGAGCTACGCCGTTTTGCCCTGCGTCAGCTTCATGAAGGCCGTTTCCATATCCATCGCCTCGGGCTGGAACATGCGGATGCGGGCGCCCTGTTCCATCAGCGCGTCGTGCAGGTCTTCGACGGACGTCTGCTCTTCGTGGAGCTGAATGGCGATGCGGTCGACCTGTTCCTCGACGGACGCGACACCGTCAACCTCGCGGAGCCGGTCGAGCAGTTCGGGCGAGCGATTGGCCAGTTGTACGTGAACGACGCGGAGCAGTGACAGTTGCCGGTAGATATCGTTCATCGAACCCTGTGCGACCATCTCGCCCGCTTCGATGATGCCGATCCGTGTGCAGAGATGCGACAGTTCGTGCAGGATGTGACTGGAGATGAGGATCGTCTTGCCCATTTCGGTCAGCGCCTTGAGCAGTTCGCGGACTTCAATCCGGGCGCGCGGGTCGAGGCCGCTGGTTGGTTCGTCGAGCAGCAGCAGTTCGGGATCGTGCAACAGGACACGAGCCAGCGACAGCCGCTGCTTCATGCCGCGTGACAGCGTGTCGACCTGAGCGTCGATCTTGTTCGTCAGGTCGGTCAGTTCGAGCACGTCGTTGACGATCGACTCTCGCCTGCCGCGTTCGATCCGGTACGCTGCCGCGAAGAAGTGCAGGTACTCGCGCGCCGTCAGGTCTTCGTAGACGCCGAAAAAGTCGGGCACGTAACCCATCTGCTCGCGCACAGCAGTCGGGTCGACACGGACATCAACACCATTGACACGGGCGGTACCCTCGAAGCTGCGCTGCAGCGTGGCAAGGACTTTGATCGTCGACGACTTGCCGGCTCCGTTCGGCCCGATAAAGCCGAAGACTTCGCCCTGCGGAATCTGCAGTTCGATGCCCTTTACGGCGACCATTCGGCCATAGCGGACCCACAGATTCCGAACATCGACGACGAGTGGCCGTTCGGAGGGCTGCGATGGCTGAGCTGCCGCGGTCGAGCCAGGCGGTTCGTCATGTCGAACGTCGCCCGAGGAATCGTCGGAGTGCGGTACCTGGTCAATCATTGCGAGCCTCGAACGGGTTCTGATCGCTGGTGTTCTCTGTTGCCGCTTTGCCGGATGCCCCGTTGGCTGAAGCCTCAATTCTGTCCGCAGTGGGCGGATCGGGCGAGAGCTGATACAGCCGGCGGTAAATCGTCATATTCTCGCCGTCGGGACGCACGATGACGAGCAGCCACTGGTTCGGGTCAGACGGATCGAGCAGTGTCATGTCCTCGAAGTTGGCTCCGCCATGCGGTGAGACGCGGTTGACCGCGCCGAACAGTCCCTGCCCCTGCAGCCGCACACTCACGTCCCACAGGAAGTCCGTGTAGAGCCATTGCTGGTTATTGCGTGCAACGTCCTGATCAAGCATCTGCAGCACAGCTTCCTGGAAGACCGCCGTCCGATTACGCAGCAGATCGACGGCCTTGCGACCGTTGAACAGCACAGCGATCGCATCGTTACCGAACGTTGTCTGAACGGCCTGGCGAAGCTGCTGCTGTCCCGCATTGCTGCGAAAATCGCGTGGACTCCGCCAGTCAAACTCGACGAGTTCGCTTGGCAGCGTTTCCGGATCAGGAGCAATCTGGAAGATGCGATTGATCTGCGGCGTCCACTTCGGCACAGCCTGTACGGCAGCGAAATAGCCAGGCGGACGTCCAACAATCGTTGGAGCGGGAACCGTGCGACGATGCACCTGTCGGCGGTACTGATCGTGAACCGTGCCGCCAAAGCGGGAATGATCGAGTGCAGTGAACACGCCACTTCTGACATCCGTCGTCACGTCCGTCGACGACATCGTGAAAAGCAGTTCGAGCCGGTTCGAGCGGGCAACTTCGCCGTTTGGCATTACGTCAAGCACTTCAACGAACGTCCGTTCCGCTGAACTGCTGAGGAAACTGTTCGACAGCCAGACGGTGAACAGTGTGAAACCGACCGTCGCCAGCGGAAACGTGATCCAGGTAAACCGCCGCGCCTTGAATGCTCCCAGCACAAAGTAATCCACCGGGCCGATTGTCAGCAGATAGAGCAGCAGGATCGCTCCGATATACGGCAGCGGAACGACTTCGACATCCTGCGGCATCAGACGTTCGAGCAGTCCCTGCACACTTTGAATCGGCTGCACACTCAGTCGACCCGGCTGGTTGCGATACAGATTCTGCTGATAGGGATAACCGTAATAGGGGTTGTATCCGTTACGGTTCGGACCGCCGGAGTTCTCAGGATACAGCTCACTGCTTGCCAGCCATCGAAACTTCCCCTTTGACGTAATTGACTGCTGCTGATCGGCTCGAAAGTTCCACAACGCCGTCACGACAGACTTCCACTCACTGGCCGTCGTGTCGAGTGAATCCTGCAGCCCGGCATACAGCACGGCCACCTGCCCGAAGCCGGACGGGAAATGCTCGAACGCTTTCTGTTTCGGCAGAGTCAGCAGACCGCGCTCGTCGACGACGAACTCAATGTCCGATGCCTCGGCCGCCAGTGCGTTGAGAAACGTGAGATGTTCGTCATCGAGTCCGCTCAATGGTTCGACACATAGACTGCCTCCGGCACGGACCCACTGCAGCAGCACGTCGAGTTTCTTTGATCGCAGTTCCGAGAATCCGTTGCGGCTCAGGACGACCATTGACGACGCACAGTACCAGTGCGGATCGAGTGGCATCTCGGGCGGGCGAACGCTGTCAAACACGCTCACCGGAGTATCGTCGAGGCGGAGTTCCTGATCTCCGGAGCGCGGCGCCGACTGCCAGAACTGCTCAAACTTCAGCGACTTCAGAAAGGCACTGACCCGGCGGTCGTCGGACGCGGCCACCGGATCGCAGAAGACGACGCGGAAAAAGCGGCTGGCGTCGGGCGTGACGCGGAGCGGTCGCGCTTCAAGGTCGATGATCTCGTTGTCGGACGTCACAAATCGAGCAATCAGATCAAAGGTCGGAAACGCCGAACGCCCCTCGATCGACGGCAGCAGGACGCGATACGTCGTCCGTCCAGGATTGATCGCCAGATCGGCGGACACATAGTGACCGTAGTTTTCAATGCCGTCTGTCAGTGACAGTTCGAGCCGGCCTTCGAGCAGTGTTGCCCCGGCGCCGTCCCAGACCAGATCGTACGTCAGCGGAATCGGGCCACCGGTCCGGGCAGTCTGCTGGTTCCGCAGTTCAAACTTGAGTGTCGGTTTGAGCTGTGTGGCGTCATCCTGCGCGCAGGCGATTGACATGGCCGCCAGAGCACCAGCCACGCAGGCGATTGCGAGCGTCAGACGTTTCCGCATACCGAACTCCACTCGCGGTTAACCGACGGCCGGACGTTGAAAGAACCACCACTCGACGAGCAGCACGGCGAACGCGATGGCCGCCAGAGTGGACCACAGCGGCCGGTCGGTGTCGAGCAGTTCGTCGGCGGCTTTGACGGACAGCTCGTCAAACTGAATCTGTTCGACGGACGCGAGCGACGTTTCCAGCGGATCAAGCAGGCTGACCGCGATCGACACCACTTCGCTGCCGCCGTCCATAATCCGGTAGCGGCCGGACTCGAACGCCGCCACGCCGTTGAGAATGCCGTCCTTACCGGAACGGACCGCTTCACTTTCGCCCGACGGAGTCACAATGCGGTATTCGGTGTCGGCCGCAACTTCGCGCGGCGGCAGCACGCTGGTCTTTGACGCTCGCACCTCGGAGATGCCGGCTTCCTGCCGTGCGATCTGCACGGCGTTCGAGACGAAGATTGGAAACGCGACGCGGTAGGGCAGCGTCGAGTTCTCCGTTTGAAACAGCAGGAAGTATTCGACGGTCGCCCCGGTGCGGCGTTCGAGCAGCAGCGGTCCGTTGTTTCCGTGCGCGAGGATCGAGTACCCCGCTGCTTCAAAGTTCGCGTCCTCGACGCCGGGCTGCTTCGTCACGTCTTCCGAAATCTGCACATCGCGAAGCTGCATGTGCTGCAGCAACGCCGACGAACGGTCCCAGTCGATGAACTCGGTCAGTCCCGTCAGAACCGGCATGACGATCAGCGGCGCCACGTCTTCCGGAATGACACCGATAAACAGTCGAGTCACTGCATCGATACTGCGGCCGTCGAGTTTCGACGAGATCACAAGATCGTACGCCGCCGTGCGAACGTCACCGTTACCAGCGCTGCCGTTCGAGGGAAACATCTCGACGTTCTGCGCTCCCTGCAGCGCGTGTTGGTAACTGGTCAGTTCCGGATCGACATACGCTCGCAACGGCCGTGCCGTCGGAAGATCGAGAAACGCGACGTTGTCCGCAGTCAGTGAATCATAACCGCCGTCGTCGACTTCAAGTTTCGCTTCAAGCCGCGACGAGACGTCGGACTCGACATCAAACGTGATCCGCTGTGACTGGCCGGCGTCGAGCACGAACGTCGCGTTGCCGAGCTTCTGCCCGTCCTGCCAGAGACTGACCGTTCCCGCCAGGGCGGCCGACGATTCCACTCGCAGGAAGACATCCCACTTCGGCGGCTCGGTCTGCCGCGCATTGAACGCCGTGATGCCGGCGTTCGGTCCGGCAGGCGGTAGCTGCTGATAGTTGATCTCAAACGGCAGATCGAAACTGACCCGCTGCGGGAAATTGCCGTCCGAATAAACGAGGACCGACTCGACCGGCACGGTCCGGGCCAGAACCTGTGTCATGCGCAGCGCATCTTCGAGCCGGCTCGGCAGGTCACGAATCTTCAACTGATCGAGAGCGTCGAGCAGGATCCGTTTGTTGTCTGTGAACTCGGTCAGCCGCTGGGCCGTCGAGTGCATCGCGATCAGCGAGACGCGCTGGTCGGGCAGCAGATTCTCGACAACTTCGCGGACGCGCTGCTTTGCCAGGTCGAGCCGCGATTTCCCGGTCTCGGCATCTGTCGCCGCCATACTCGCCGAACAGTCAATCAGCACCGGCAGGTAACGCGACCGTGCCGAGCCACCGACAAAGAACGGCTGCATTGCCGCCAGCACCAGCAGGATCAGCAGGGCCATCTGGAGCCACAGCAGAATGTTGCGGCGGAACTTCTGAAACGGCGAGTTCACCCGCTGGTCGTTGACGACCGACTGCCACAGAGCCAGCGACGCAATCTCGACGCGCGGTCGTCTCAGCTTCAGGAAGTAGAAGATGATCAGCGGGATCAGCAGCAGCAGCCACCACGCATTGGCGATCGCCGAGAAGCCGGGCCAGTTCATCGCTCGGCCCTCCGGACTGCTATACAAGCACGAAGCGCAAGCGAGTGTGTCCTGGTAGCCGCAGAACCTGACTCACTCGCTGGCGCGTCGTGCTGGTATCGGAAACCTGCTTCCGACAGGTTCATCAATCGCCGTACGCCGTTCATTGGACCCACCCCTGCCGGAGCAGCGTCTCGAACAGAATCCGCTCGACGGACTTACCCGAACTCAGCGAGACAAACCGCCCGTTGCGTTTCCGGCTCTGCTCGCCGAGAAACTGTTCGAGTCCCAGCCGATGCTCGTGATAAAGCCCGAGCAGCTCGCCGGCTGATGAAATATCGAGCGCGTCGCCGGTTTCCGAATCGACAAAGCGGACGTCGCCAGTGATCTCGGGATCGATCTCGCTTGGTCCCAGCAACTGCAGAGCGAACAGTTCCAGCCCGGCGCTGTAGAGCAGGTTGAACGATCGCGAGACGTCGCCAAACGTCAGGAAGTCGGAGAGGACAATCGCGATGCCGCGTCCGTGATGCAGCCGCAGCATGGACTCAATGGCGTGCTCGACCGGGACATCGCCGCCGGGTTCCAGGTTTTCGAGAAACCGGAACACGCGCCGCGTTGAGACTCGTCCGGCCATGCGGGTTTCCATTTCCGGACCGGCTCCGGAATGGTTGCAGGCAAACACGCTGACCCGCTCGCCGCCCATCAGTCCCATGACGGAAAACGCCGCAGCAAGCTGCCGAGCCCGGTCAAACTTCTCTTCCGACCGCATCGACGACGACGCGTCGACGAGCACCGTGACGTGCATCTCTTCTTCGTGGCTGTACAGCTTCAGATACGGCCGCTGCAGTCGAGCGAAAATGTTCCAGTCGACGCGGCGGATATCGTCGCCGGCCACATAATCGCGGTAGTCCGAGAACTCGATACTCGTCCCGCCCTTGCCGGAAAGATGCTCGCCCTGAGCCCGGTTCGTCCGGCGGCGATTTGGCACCAGCCGCATCCGCTCAACCCGAGCCAGCGTCTCATTGCTGAGCAGCCCCGTCAGTCGCGGCTTCGAAGACGTCAGCTCCATGGAGAAGGCCCGGCAACGGCGGAAAGGACGCTGCACCGGACAACCGCCTCAGACAGCGACGCCACGGCACGGCAGACAATAGATGTGAATCCCGGAAAACGCGTCGGCCGGCAACCGAATGGTTTCAGAAGAGTCCAGCATTGTGACCAGCGACTCGGGCATCCGCAATTCACGACGCTCGATCTCGCCTGCGCCAAATCACGCTACCTCGATCCTTCCCGACTACGACTCACGTTAACGATAGACGAAGAGCCAAGAGTGCAATCGAGAACAGGCTGATCGCAAGCGTGCCCACCCAGAACTTCCTTTGGTTCCTTTCTTCGTCGAGCCAGCTTTCGAGTTCTCCAATCGTGCATACGAATTCAGCTTTGCCTTTTTGAACGTTACCCTCAGCTGCATCAGTGTCTTGCCGACTCATACCAAAGTAGTAAAGGACCGGGTGAGAGTTGAGATACATCCAGCGGAGTTCTTGTGGCCAAATATCCGGTACACCATGAATCTGGATTGGAGTACCTGCTGCAGTGATGAGACTCGGGCGGTAACCGTCGGCGAGAACGTTCTTAATTGCCTGCGACTTTGTTCTTCTCGAAATCCGCGATTCCAGTGCCTTGAAGCAGCCCTCATCTTGCGAGTCGCTGTAAATCCAACTCGTGGGATACCCCTCCGCGCTTCTGATTCGAATTAGCCCTTCACGTGCAAGGTTAAGCCCGGTAAGCCGATCCCAGAAGCCAAAGTGCTCGCCAACGGCGTAGAGCAACGCGATCACCGGGGGCAAAAAGATCAGAACGGTTAGACCCATGATTAATTTCGGACCTCCGTGTTACGTCGTATGCGAGAACTTCTAGCCACTGCGACGACAGCAGTGGTCGACTCAGAACGTCAGTGTACGTCGCGTTCTCACAATGGATCCCTTCAGCGTAACAGTTCATGGGAACTGCCTTGTGGGATCAGCAGGATCTCTGCCGTGGTCAATTCCAAGCTTGAATAAATCTGCTGATCATGATTTCGTCATGAACACGTAACATCGGTCGAAATCCACTCTCGAAAGCGGTCCTCGTCGGCGTTGCGGCCGCTGAGGACCAGGACGATGTCTCCGTCTCCGTCGAGAGGGACTCGGCCGGTCAGCAGGGCGGCGGTGGTGATGGCTCCGGAGGGTTCGGTGCGCAGGCCGTGTTTGTCGTAGAGCCACGCCATTGCCTGGCGGGTCTGGAGGTCCGGGACGGTGACGGACGAGGCGACGAGTTTCTGCAGGATCGGCCAGTTGTGCTCGCCGACGTCGTAGGACAGCAGGCCGTCGCAGATGCCGGAGGGACGGTCGACGCGGACTCGCTGGCCGGCTTCCAGTGACTGGCGGAAATCGTCGGCGGTGTCTGGTTCGACGCCGGTGATCGTGGCGTCGGGAAAGGCGTCGGCGATCGCCAGAGCGTGGCCGGCCATCAGGCCACCACCGCTGACCTGGCAGACAAACTGCGAGATCGTTCGACCCTGACGCTGCAGCTCCTCGGCGATTTCCAGACCGCCGACTCCGTTGCCGGCGATGACATCGTTGTCGTCGTACGGCGAGGCTTGAATACCGCCTTCCTCGGTCGCGATCTGCTCGGTCAGCCGGTCGCGTTCTCCGGTCTCGTGGTCGCGCGAGATGTCGTACGTGCGGATTTCCGCTCCGAAGGACTCGGTCAGTCGGAACTTCACCTTCGGGGCCGAGTCGGGCATCACGATGATGACTCGCTTGTTCAGCCGCATCCCGGCGAACGAGATGCCCGACGCGAAGTTACCGGACGAGTGGGCCGCCACAGGGCGGTCGCCAATCCGCTCCGCATTGCGGCTCATCCAGTTGAGCGCTCCCAGCAGCTTGAACGAGCCAACCGGCGTCCAGCCGTAGTCTTTGATCCAGACACGGCGACTCGGCGCCAGACCGAGTTCTTTTTCGAGCGCGTACGACCGGATCAAAGGTGCGGGCGAGATGTGTTCGTGGATGACGCGCTGAGCGCGGCGTACATCATCAATCGTGGCAATCGGATCGGGCATATTCGGTCTCCCTCGACGCGGTATTGGCGGATGGTCGAGTTTATCCGAACGTTGCGGGAGTCTCTGCCGATCAGGGGCGGCAGTAGCAGAGAACTCGACCGCGAAACGCTTCGGACGGCTTCTGCAGAGCTGCCATGGTCTCGCTTTGTTCGTAACCCAGTGTTTGCATTCGACGAGTGAACGGTGCCTGATGTCCGCGGCCAGGGTCAACGAGAATCACCTCGCAGGACGCGCTGGCGTGCCAGTCGATGAAATTCGCCAGCAGGTTCACGTGCGACCGCTCATACAGCAGGTCGCTGCCGATGATGAGGTCAAACTGTCCGAGCAGCGGCGGCTCTTCGTGCCAGCCGGCCCGCACGAACGGAATGGCGTTGAGCTTGTTGAGTTCAACGTTCTCGGCCAGAAACACGGCGGCTTCCGGGTGATGGTCGGTCGCTGAGATATTCGCCAGGCGATGGCTCAACACGAGACTCGCCAGCCCGATTCCGCAGCCAACTTCCAGAATCCGCAGCCCGTCGATTTTATGAACGAACATCAGCCGCGCGAGCACCTCGCCAGATTCCCACACGACACCGAAAATCGGCCAGGCCGCCGATGAGATTCCGAGGCTCTCGGCCACCTGTTGATCGTCGGAAAACTCCTGCCGATTCCGCAGAGTTCGCAAATGCACGTCGACGTCCCCGAACTCGAGAGTCTGATAACGAACCCGGTACGAAGACATGCTGAGCCAGACGTTGAGGTGAGAAAGCGGATCACTGCGGCGCGACGGTAGCTCGTCGGGCCTCTCAAAGCGATGCGCTACTTTTGCGACCATGACCGTCAACTGCCGACCATTCCTCAACGGGTAGCGCCTGCCGGCTCGTGAATCAAAGGGAAAACGCTGGGATTTCAGCTCGGTTTCGGTGAGTTTCGGCCGGCTTTAAAGTATCCGCCTGGCCGACAACCTCGTTACGTTTTTCGCACACTCGGAACACATCATGATCGTCAGTTGGGACTGGCTTCAGGACTATGTCAACACCGGCAAACCGGCTCGTGAAGTCGCCGAAAAGCTGATGATGACAGGACTCAATCTGGAAGGCATCGAAGAGGTCGGCAGCGACCTGGCGATCGATCTCGAAGTCACCAGCAACCGGTCCGATTGCCTCGGGCACATCGGGATCGCTCGCGAAGCCGGCGTCTGCTTCGACTCGCCGTTGACAATCCCTGCCGCCCAGCCCGCAACGAATGGGACATCGGTGACCGAGGCAACGTCGGTCGAGATCGAATGCGAAGACCTCTGCCCGCGGTACATCGCGCGAGTCATCCGCGGCGTCAAAGTCGGACCGAGTCCCGACTGGCTGAAGAACCGGCTGGAGACGATCGGGATCGCGTCGA
Source organism: bacterium (assembly GCA_016124895.1). Classification (GTDB taxonomy): domain Bacteria; phylum Planctomycetota; class Planctomycetia; order Planctomycetales; family Planctomycetaceae; genus JAPOLP01. Next base: position 169,581 of record WGMU01000006.1, on the reverse strand, counting down.
TCAACAACATCGTCGACGTGACAAACTATGTGCTGATGGAATGCGGGCAGCCGCTGCACGCGTTCGATCACGACAAACTGCGAGATGGTCGCATCGTTGTTCGCCGGGCGAAAGACGGCGAAACGATCCAGGCGATCGATCACAAGGAATACAAGCTGACCTCCGACATGTGCGTCATCGCGGACGCTCAACAGCCGGTCGCGATCGGGGGCGTCATGGGCGGGGCGGAAACCGAGATCGGCGACGCGACGACGAACGTGCTGATCGAAGTGGCCGACTTCGCGCCGATGTCAATTCGCGGTACCGCTCGGGCGCTAAAGCTGTTCAGCGATTCGTCGTACCGGTTCGAACGCGGGATCGATCAGCAGCAGCTCGACTGGGCCAGCCGTCGCTGCTGTGAACTGATCCTCGAAGTCGCCGGCGGCGAACTGCTCGATGGTTCGATCTGGGCCGGTCAGCCAGTACCTGATCCGCCAGAACCAGTGACGCTGCGGTTCGCTCAGATTCCGCGCATTCTGGGCATCGACGTTCCGCGCGACGAAACGCTGCGCATCCTGCGGGAACTCGGACTGAAACTGCAGGGCGAGGCGACTGACGAGTCGGCAACATTTGCCGTTCCCGGCTGGCGGCGCCGCGACATCACTCGCGAAGCCGACCTGATTGAAGAAGTCGCCCGAATGCACGGTTACGACCGGATTCCCGAAGACGCAGTCGTGCCGCTGAGCCTGTCGAGCAGGACACTGCGTGACCGCGTCACGGAGCGCGTCTGCGACGTACTGACGGCCAGCGGATTTTACGAAGCGATCACGCTGACGATGGTTGACCCGGAATCGCAGAAGCTGTTCAACCCGCTGGGCGCCGACGGTCCGCTGACGATCGATCATTCCGAATTCTCAAAGCTGTGCGGCCTGCGGCTGAGCATCGTGCCGAGTCTGCTCGAATCCCGCCGCGCCAACGAACGGCACGGTAACTTTGACGCGAGGCTGTTCGAGTTTTCGTCGGTCTTCCGCGCAGCCGATCCCGGCAACACAGACGCCGAGCCGAAGATGATCGGTCTGGTCACCGGTCAGTCGTTCGGCGAAGTCAAGGGTCTGCTGCAGGCGGTTGCTCAGCGAGTGAATCCCGACTCGACGATCAGCGTCCGCCCGAGCGGCGTCGCTCAGTTTTCACCTGGACGCGGCGCGGAAGTGCTGCTCAACGGCGAATTCTGGGGCTGGTTCGGGGAGCTGGACCGTTCCGTTGCCGATCAGCTCGACCTGCGGGACGCGGTTGTTGTCGCCGAGGTCAGCCAGACGGTGCTCGAAGCCTCCGCCAATCTGCGACCCCAGTTCACCGAACTGCCACGATTCCAGCCGGTGACGCGCGACCTGAATTTCGTGCTGGACGAAGCCGTCACCTGGAGTCAGCTCGAAGACGCGGTCACCACAGCGGCCGGCGACTTCTACGAAAGCATCGCGTTCAGCGGCGAGTATCGCGGCAAACAGCTTCCGGCCGGGAAGAAGTCGTACCTGCTGACCATCAGCTACCGATCGCCCGAACGCACGCTGACCAGCGAAGAAGTCGACGCGTCACAGCAGTCCGTCATCGCTGCCTGCGAATCAAATCTCGGCGCACAGTTGCGATAACGAAATCTCGCGACATCTGAAGTCGACTGATATGCTGGGATGTCCCGCCCGTCACCGGAGCTGATCTCGATGTCCGTAGCAACGAGTCCCGTCACAGCCGACGAGCTGCTGCAGAACTACGCGAACCAGCGTTGTGAGCTGGTCCGGGGAGAGTTACGCCTGATGTCTCCAGCCGGCAGCGAGCACGGTTTTATTGTCAACAATGTCGCATTCGCCGTGACGTCTGCTGTCCGTGCTCAGAATCTCGGAACGGTGTTCTGTGCGGAAACCGGCTTTCTGATTCAATGCAACCCGGACACGGTTCGCGCTCCTGATGTCGGCTTTGTGCGGGGTGACCGGATTCAGGGCGGCCTCACCAGAAAGTTCTTCCCTGGTCCGCCAGACCTCGCTGTGGAGGTTCTTTCGCCAGGCGATCCCGCGTCTGAGGTTCATGAGAAGGCGGAAGACTGGTTGCGCGCAGGCTGCCAGGAAGTCTGGCTGGTCGACCCGCGACTGCAACGCGTCTCGAAACTGACGCTCGTCGATAATGAGATTCGACACGAGAACCTGGACGACCAGTTGGCCTCGGACGTGCTGCCAGGATTCGCCATGCCGGTTTCGGAGATCTTTCGACTCTGATCTCCCGGCTGGAGTTTCGCTGATGGCAAGGTTTCAACGACGCGATCTGATGAAGTCGCTGGGAATTCTCGCAGCAATTGTTGTCGTGGTTCTTGCGGCAGCCGGGATCGAGAAAGAGATCGTCGACGACGACCACGGGTTTCATCTGACGGTCACCTACACCGGTCTTGGCCTGGTTCAGTCCAATCACCCCATTCTGGGGCGGCATTGGCGACGGGCTGTCTACCTGCAGGACGTTGGGGCTGTCGGTGGTGGAGTCCCCAGGGCGGAAACCGTCTTTCTGGGGTCGGATGCGAAATACTGCCCGTTTGAAACGCGATCGCTGTCCGGACGCCTGATGGCGAAGGGCCTGTGCTGGGTCACATATGAGATGCAGTACGAGAGAATTCCGCTGCCAGACACAGACGACGTTCGTTCGGCGACGTACTTCGATGAGAACAGCAAGGTCATCAGCACGGTCGATCAAAACGGCGTTGGAACACAGCGGTATATTCGAGACGACGGCGCACTCATGTGCGAGATCGTGACCGACGAACACGAGCAGCGGCTGCGCTGGCTAAGCAATGATGAATGGGTCGAAGCCACGAACGAGCGACGACCCTATACACCGTGACCAGGCTCACTCGGCGTTGTCGTACTTCTGCATGATTTCCGTCTCGGCGACGCCGTCGAGCAGCGAGATGCCGTTTTCGGCGATCTTCTGGCCGAGCTTCGTGACGGATCGGAAGTAGCCGGTTGACGGGCGACGGCCGCTGATTCTGTTGCGGAGGTGATGACACAGAACGTCAGCGGCTTCGCGGATCAGCGGATCTTCCTGGCGCGACGCGTACAGGCAGGTGACCAGGGCGACGATGCCGAACTGAATTCGCTCAGACAGGTCGGCCATTGCGCACTGGCGATCGGCGAGAGCCAGCTTGTATTTGAACATCAGACTGTCGACCGTCAGGCGGCTCTTCTGCAGGAAGTCTGCCGCCCACTGAGCGTGCTCGGCGAGTTTCGGATTGGAGATGCGGATCGAGGCTCGCGTCGCGCCGCCGATCATCTGGCTGAGCTTCCACTTGAAGTACGGCATCGACGGACCCATCAATGCCATCGCGTGTGCCGGATTCAGAGGATTCGGCACCTTGATGCCCTTGGCGGCGAGTGCCTTGCCGATGGGCTCGAAGTACTTCGTGCCATGCACTTTGACCAGCGATTTGAAGAACGCCATCCCCAGCATCTCACCTTCACCCTCGTAAATGCACGGGGCGAGAAAGTCGTGGACGTTGTCGCCGAACAGGTGCCCTTTGAGGAACGACCGGCCGCCGTGCGTTTTCATGAACAGCTCGATCGCCGCTTCCTTCTGCACTTCGCTGCCAAAGATCTTCGCGATGATACACTCCATCTCGCCGCGGTAGCCTTCGTCGAGCAGCCACGCGCACCAGTCAGTGAGTGCGTCGCAGGCCACGATCAGTCCGGCCATGTGTCCGATGCGGCGTCGCACGAGTTCGCGAGTATCGATCGCAGCGCCATACGTTTTGCGGTAGCTCGCCCACGGCAGGATATTTTTCAGCATGACGCGCATCGTTCCAGCCGCTCCGGCACACAGCGCGACGCGACCGCGATTCAGACCGTGATAGGCGATCGTCAGGCCATCGCCCTTCGCGGGGACCAGACGGTTCTTCGCCGACACGCGGAAGTTGTTGAACTTCAGGCCGTTGTTCCACGAATGCTGCAGCGCGTAGATGCCATACGGCACGACCTGAAACTGATCGTTCTCTTCGTCCGGCAGATCAGCGATCAGCACTGACGGCTTGCCCTCGATCAGACAGACAATCGCGATCGTGCGGCCGGGGATCGCGTTTGTGATGAACAGCTTCTCGCCATTGACGACGTAATCATCACCGTCGAGCGTCGCGGATGTGCGCAGTGCCGTCAGGTCGGATCCGGCGCCGGGTTCGGTCAGTGCGAAGGCGGAGATGCGTTCGCCGCTCGCCAGCTTCGGCAGGAACCGCTGCTTCTGCTCGTTTGTGCCGAACGCCAGCAGCGGGTCAACGGCGCCGATGCAGCCATGCACGGAGGCAGTCCCGGCGACGGTTGGATCGATCGTTGCAACGCGCGTCAGGAACTTCGCGAACGTCGAGAACGGAGCGCCACTGCCGCCGTACTCCTTCGGGACGAGCATTCCCCAGTAGCCGGCTTCGCCCAGTGCGGCCAGCAGGGCCTTCGACATCTTGCCGTGTTCATCGTAGGCCGTTCCGGAAGTGTGCATCGACTTGATCAGTCCAATGCACTTCTCCATGACCTGATCGCATTCGGGCGGCGTCGGCGACTCACTGGCGATGAACTGTTCCAGCGGAAACGCATCGCCCCACACAGCTTTATGAGCGGGGCTGCCTTCGGTGCGGTACTTCTCGGCGAAGAGTTCCTCGACCTGCTCGTCGGCCCGGTCGATGGCTCCAGTCTTGCGGGCCTCTTCCTCGCTCTTGCCGCTCAGCTTGAGAGCCGTTTCTACAAAGTTGTCGCTTTCAGGCTGCTGAGTCTGGTTGTCGGTCATGTCGCGTTCCTTTTCGACCGGAGTCCCGTCTGCTGGCCGCTGCCGCCGCTGGTCACGACCGAACCGGACGTTAACACGCTTAACTGATACGACAGAAGACGAGTTTCTGTCGGGCGGGCATGACACGATCACCGACTTCCGGGTCACTTTCGGTGTGGAATAACGGTTCGACAGTTGTAGGCGAGTTTCTCCGAAACCCGCACCAATACTGAGCAGGACATCCCAGGCCCTGTCGGTATCCACCCGGGGCAAACCGAATGACCGGTCTCATTCCCGGTCGTCACTCTGGGACCGCCGCTGGGATAACGCTCCAGACCTATGCACTGCTGAATTTCGAGTTTCGGAGAAACTCGACTACAGCTGGCAGGTCACATCAGACCGCATTCGCACGACGTTGCAATTCTGAAACCTGACTCCGAAACTCCGGCCATCGCCTGCCCTGACGACTCACCTGCCTGCTTCGGAGCTGCTCAATGGATGCCTGCTATCAGATCGCCGATACCTCTTCGATCATCTCGCCGGGCCTGGTCATCTTCCGCGATTTGGTCGAGCAGAATCTCGATCAGATGGTGAAGATCGCAGGCAGCCCGGAGCGTCTGCGGCCGCACTGCAAGACGCACAAAACGGCCGAAATCATCAGACTGCAGCTCGACCGCGGCATCACGCGGCACAAGTGCGCGACGTTTGCCGAAGCCGAGATGTGCGCGACTGCCGGCGCGCGGGACATCGTGCTCGCCTACAGTCTCGTCGGGCCCAACATTCAGCGCGCCGTGAAGTTCGTCGAGAAGTTCCCTGATGTCACGTTCGCCGTGACCGCCGATCACCCGCTGCATGTGACGAAGCTGGCCGCAGCGATGCAGCAGGCCGGCCGGCAGATCGGCGTACTGCTCGACATCGATACCGGCCAGCACCGTACCGGCATCCCTGTCGGAGACACCGCCCGGCAGCTCTATCAGCAGATCGCGGATTCCAATGGCCTGACCCTGGCCGGCTTCCACGTTTACGACGGACACCAGCATCAGACCTGTCGCGACGAACGCCGCGAGGCGGTCAACGTCGAGTGGAACAAGGTCGATGCCTTCCGCCGCGAACTCGAAGCTGCGGGCCTTGCCGTCCCGAAGCTCGTCTGCGGCGGCACGGCGTCGTTCCCGATCTATGCCGAGAAAGACGAGCCCGGCATCGAGATGTCGCCCGGCACGTGCGTCTATAACGATTGCGGCTACGGCCAGAAGTTCCCTGACATGGTCTTCCCGCCAGCCGCGTTGCTGCTGACACGCGTGATCAGCCGCCCGACCGAAAACCGCATCACACTCGACCTCGGTTACAAAGCCGTCGCCTCGGATCCGCCCGTCGAAAAACGCGCCGAGTTCCCCGAACTTCCCGACGCGAAAATCGTTCTGCAGAACGAAGAGCACCTGGTCATCGAGTCGTCCCGCGCCGGCGAATTTCAGCCGGGCGACGAGCTGCTCGCCATCCCGCGGCACATCTGCCCGACATCGGCGCTGCACAAGTCCGCGTGGGTCGTCTCGAACGGTGAAATCGTTGACACGTGGCAGATCGCCTCCCGCGACCGCTGGATCACGATCTGACGCGTTGTGTTGCTGTCATCCGAAACAGGGTGGCCGGGGCTGGACTGAGCCTGCGAAGGAAGCCCCGGAACTCAAGCCGCTTCCTTCTGACAACGCCACGAAGTAAGCATCTCCAGGGCTTCGCTCGTGCCTCGCTCCAGCCCCGGCCACTCAAAGATCGAAACCGACTCGAAAGATTTCCTCTCAATCTCACTCCGCCATGTACACGCCGTCCGCGTTTGCTGTCTCTGACCGAAACAAGCTGCACGATTTTATCGAGGCTCACAGTTTCGCAACGCTCGTCTCCAGCGACGGTGACAGCGTCGGCGCGAGTCACCTGCCTCTGTTGCTCAACCGGAACGTCGGCAAACACGGTCAGCTTGTCGGCCACTTTGCAAAAGCCAACCCGCACTGGAAAATCCTCGACGGCAGCAGCGTGCTCGCGATCTTTCACGGCCCCCACGCTTACGTCTCGCCGGCATGGTACGGCGAGCAGAACGTCGTGCCCACCTGGAACTACGTTGCCGTTCACGCTCGCGGAATTTTGCGGCTGGAGCAGGACCACGGACGACTGCTCGACATCGTGCGGCAGAGTGTCGAGGTCTACGAAACGCCGCAGCCGACTCCCTGGCAGCTTGACTCCGTCGAGCCTGCTTTCATCGACAACCTGCTCAACGCGATCGTCGGCTTCACGATCGACATCGAGCAGCTCGAAGGCAAATGGAAGCTCAACCAGAACCACTCGGTCGAGCGGCAGCAGCGCGTCATTGCCGGCCTGCGAACGCGTCCCGATACTGCATCGCAGCAGATCGCCGACCTGATGGAGCGGATTGTTTGACCCGAAGCCGCAGGCGACGGCGTTCTGCATTACTGGAATTCCCCAATACGCCGTCGCCTGCGGCTTCGGGTCAAACCAGGCGAGTAAGTCAGCCTCCGCTACTTCTTCGGCCGGTAGCTGTGCGTCGCCTGGCCGAAGACGGCTTCGGCGGCTTCCATCAGGGTTTCTGACAGCGTCGGGTGCGCGTGGATGCTGTCGGCGAGGTCTCGCGCGACGAGGCCCATTTCGACAGCGATGACAGCTTCCGCGATCATCTCGCCGGCGCCGGGACCGACGATGCCAACCCCCAGGACACGCTCGGTTTTGGGTTCGGTAATCAGCTTCGTCAGACCTTCGGTTCTTGACAACGTCTGAGCGCGACCGGAGGCGGCCCACGGAAAACGGACGACGTTAACCTCGCGACGTTCCGCCTTCGCTTCGTTTTCCGTGATCCCGCACCAGGCGAGTTCCGGGTCGGTGAAAACGACAGCAGGGATTGCGACGTTGTCGAACTCGGCCGGCTCGCCGAGCAAAGTCTCAACAGCAACTTTCGCTTCGCGCGTCGCCTTGTGCGCGAGCATCGGTTCGCCCGCGACGTCACCGATCGCCAGCAGATTCGGGTCGGCGGTCCGCTGATTTTTATCGATGACCACAAAGCCTTTCTCGTCGATCTGGACCTTTGTGTTTTCAAGCCCGCAGCCGCGGCTGTTGGGACGGCGGCCGATCGAGATCAGCACGCGGTCGAACGTCTGCGGTGACTCGACGCCTTCGCCTTCGAGGTCCGCGACGATGCCTTTCTTCGACGCCGTCAGCTTCGCGACTTTTGTGTTGAGATGAATCGCCTGGAAGTGTTCGGCCAGCCGCTTCTGCAGCGGCCGGACGAGATCGCGATCAGCACCGGGCAGCAGGCCGGACAGCATCTCAACGACGGTGACTTCCGAACCCAGCGCCGCGTAGACCGAACCCATTTCGAGACCGATATAACCACCGCCGACAACCAGCAGCTTCTTCGGCACGTCGGCCAGCGCGAGGGCGCCGGTCGAGTCCATCACGCGTTCGTCGCCGATGTTGAAAAAGCCGGGCATCGCTGGCGACGAACCCGTCGCCACGATCGCCTTGTTGAACTTCAGCGTGCCGGTCGAACCGTCGGCGTGCTTCAGCTCGAGTGTGTTCGAGTCAAGAAAGCTGCCGCGCGCCTGCACCAGCTTGACGCCGCGTGCCTTCGCGAGCTGCCCGATTCCGCCGGTCAGACCGCCGATGACCGAGTTCTTGAAATCGCGCAGCTTGTCGAGATCGAGTTTCGGCTTCGCGAATGTCAGGCCCCACTGCTCGGCTTCGCGCGTCTCGTTGATCAACTTCGCAACATGCAGCAGGGCCTTCGACGGAATGCAGCCACGATGCAGACACACGCCGCCGGGCGTGGCTTCCTCATTGACAAGCGTGACGTCCATGCCGTGATCGGCGGCGTGAAACGCGGCGGGGTAGCCTCCGGGACCGCCCCCGAGAACGACGAGATCAGTAGTCAGAGTCGACATAGCGTGCGTGAGTTCCCAGTTGAGCCAACGGCGCACCCCGACTGCAACAAAGCCGTGGGTTGAATCCCAGATATACCCAATTGAGCGTTCGACTTCACCCTTCGCCGTACCGTAGAAACAGGGATCATCGATGCGTTGCTGGCTGAAACGGCCTGTCAGGCGGCGTTGATCGAATTGTCAGCCGCAGACAAAGCCCGTCTTGACTCGTATGTACAGATTTTCGGACGATCCCGCCCTCATCTCACAAAATCACCGATCGAAAGCCGTCCACGCCAGCACCGAGGAGAACGATGCGGGCAACCAATTGCCGCCAATCTCTGTTGGTCGTCTTCGCTCTGCTCTGGCTGCTGTCAGCACCTGCGATCGCCAGTGCGCAGAAGCTCGGAGCGATCAAAGCCGCCGCGTCTGGCGACAGTTCGTCGTCGAACAGCGGATCGAGTTCGACATCGAGTGGCAGTTCCGCATCCAGCCGGAAATCCTCGAATAAAGATAAAAGGCAGTTGCGACATCATTACTCGTCCTGCGACGACAATGACGACGCTCTGTCGATCGGGTTCAGCGAGTTCTCCGGACAGCTTCTGATGGCGGCTCTCTCGACGCCGTTTGTCCTTCCGCGAGCGTACGTCAGCGACACAGATCTGCAGCCGGTCACGTTCCCCGACTTCCCGTACTCGGACAGCCAGCGGCGTTCACTCGGCGAACTGCTGGGCGGCAGCGAACCTCCGCCCTGGCACCTGACTCTGCGCGGACAGTATGGCGACGACTTCAGCGGTCTGAGCCACGCATCCGGTCGCGTGCTGTGGGATTCGACGTACCGACTGGGTCTCGACAGTGAATTCTTTTACCGGCACGAACGACTGCCTGGCGGCAGCGACCAACTGTGGACAGGCGACGCAAACGTCGTCTACACGTTTGCGAAAGGGGAACTCGGACAGTTCCGCGTCGGTATTGGCGTCAACTGGCTGGCCGCTGCGGGCCAGTCAGACAGCGGCTTCAACTTCACTTATGGCGGAGAAATCTACCCGGCGGATCCGTTCGTCATCACCGCGGATATCGACTGGGGCCGAGTCGGCGCGGCGGCACTGTTTCACGGTCGCACGACGATCGGTGTCACTCGCGACGGCTGGGGTGTCTTCACTGGCTACGACTACTTCAGCGTCGGTGACGTCGGCATTCACGCCTGGATCAACGGCGTCGAGCTGCGGTTCTGAGACGCCGTGTCCCGTCGGTTGTCAGCGAGTTACTCGACGATTCCGAAGGCGTGCTGCGCCGAGCCGATCAAAGCGCACGACGTCGACGTTTCGATGATCCGCTCAACTTCCGACAGTTCAGCCAGCGGGTACATGAAGAGATCTTCGACCAGGTTTTCGTCGAGTCGGCTGAAGAGGAACAATCGAGCCCAGGCAGCGGTGGAGGCGATCTGCGACGCTGACTCCATATCCGGCGGCGTTGATTTTCGCAGCGGCCGCAGCGCGTTTTCGGGATCCTCGACATGCCGCAGCAGTTCGATGCCCTCACCGGGAGCGTCGCTGATTTCCGACAGAACAACGATGCGTCCACCCTGTTCGACAAGCTGCCGTGCCATCGCGAGCGTTCGCCCGAGTTGCTGCCAGCCGTGTCCGGACGCGTCCGCGGAAATCGCGACGATGACGGTCTGCACGCGTTCGGGCATCGAGATCAGCCATTCGTCGGTCACAATCTCGCAGCTGCGAGCGAACACGGCGTCGGTGCTCCCGGCCAGAACGCTGCAGAAGCCACCCGCTTCCGCCGGAACAACCTGCACCGAGAACTGAATGCCCATCAGCCAGGCGATTTCATCGACAAGCTGCCGCAACGGTCGTTGCTCGCGCGGCGACAGTTCCTGATGCCCTTGCCCGATCGTTCGCTTAATCGAATCGACGGTTGAAAGGCCGGGAAACAGCACGCTGCTGGTGCCGCGGTAACCGAGCAGCGTGTCGAACTCCGTGACGCCGACAGTCAGCACGAAGTCGGCATCGACCAGTTCCGTTGCGAGATGAATCCGCTCGCCGCCCGAAGTCGTCGCCAGGTAGCGGCAACTGATTTCGGCCGTCGGATCGTGAATCTTCAGCGCCACGGCGCCGCGAACTTCAGCCGGCAGCAGATCGCGCGGATCAGCGCCGCGACCGGCATGAATCGCTGCCGGCTGCAGGATCGTCAGGTTCTCAGCCTGAATGCCGCGGCGTTCGAGGTACGGCCAGATCCCGGCAATCAGTTCCGCCGCGCCAGGTACACCTCGATCGAGTGCGATGACGACTCGATCGTCTGGCACGAGTGCCTGGTCCAGCGTCGGAAGATCGATCGGCGAAGCCAGCGCCCGCTGGACGGCGTCGGCAGAATCGGCTTTCGCTCGTGGACCGGGCCGAAACAAAGCCACGCGCGCGGCATCGACTTCCGCAGCGAACTCGCCGCTCGAACCGAAACTGAGCCGGACTGGAATTGACTGCTGGAGTGCCACGCTGCGGCCTTAATTGTCTGCTTGAGGTGAAGTGCCGCCTGCCAACTGCGAGCGTGCTCGCGGCATGTTACCGACCGGCGACTCACCGCCAAATGACCTCGCCACAAAACAGGACGACTTGCTCTGGTGATCCCGTTCGACGCGTTACAGCTCTCGCGGCGGAAGATTCTGGAAGCAACCGGCTGTACAATCCCGCCCCTGCCGGTTGACTGTTTCAGACACTCCCGCAATTCACACAACGACTCTGCCTCTCCAGGAAAACCGCGTGTCGCAGGAATTGCCCGAAACAAACGAAGACGACGAAGCCATGCTGCGGCTGCAGGGCGGCGATCAGCGCGCGTTCGGCGAGATTGTCGAACGGCACAGCGGGCCACTGTTCGGCTTCTTTCTGAAGAATACGCGCGACCGGTCGCTCGCCGAGGACCTCACGCAGGAAACCTTTCTCCGTGTGTACCGTCAGTTCTGGAATTACATTCCGATTGGCCGCTTCAAGGGCTGGATGTACCGCATCGCCCGGAACCTGCTGATCGATAACGTCCGCCGCCGTTCGCACGACTGCCTGGTCAAGGCAATCAAAGGCGAGTTTGAGGACGGTACGGACATCGTCTCGACGGTCGCTGGCGAGTTCCTCTCACCTGAACACGGCGCCGATCATTCGGAACTCAAAGCCGTCGTCGATGAGTTGCTCGACGAGCTTCCCGAAGAGCAGCGTCTGACGTTTACGCTGTACCACTTTGGCGGGCTGTCGCTGCCGGAAGTTGCCGAAGCGCTCGACACTTCTGTCCCCACGACCAAAAGCCGGCTCCGACTGGCTCGCGAAAAGATGAGTGCCGAGCTGCTCGAACGCGGCTTCGTCAATCCACACCAGCCCGACGATTGAGAAATGAGTTTCAAATGATGCTCACTCTTCAGACCGACTGCAGCTCGAAGACGCAGAGGTTCCAGGATGCGCCAGGACTTTGCGGTTCTCAGCGCCTTTACGCTGCAAGGACTGCCTGGATGACTGAGTTCGTGCATGTATGCGATTACGAACACGTTCCGAAAGCCGCTCTGCTGCCGTGCATCCAATGAGAACCGTCGACCACTTTTCATCAGAATCAGCCAGTCCGTGAGTCAGTCGGCCCGTTAGGCGAGCCTCTCTCAAATCGACCCCGCGAGCAACTCTGACGGCGCCGCAACTCACTCGTTCAATCATCAGACCCGACCATCCGGACCGTGGAGTTCAGACATGGCTTACTTCAGCCGACTGACCGATATCGTCACCTGTAACCTGACCAGACTGCTGGAGGAAGCCGACGATCCTCAAGCGGCGCTGCAGGAAATCATCCACGAGATGGAAACGGGACTCGCCGGCGCACGACGGAGCATGACAACGGCCGAGGCCAACGAAACCCGCATTCAAAGTGAGGTCGACGAGCACGCGGAGCAGATTTCGCACTGGGCTGACCAGGCTCGCAGTGAGGTTGCCGCCGGCCACGAAGACCGGGCACGACTGGCACTCGTCCGCAAACGCGAAGCCGAGGATCTGGTGGCGAGCCTCAAAGAAGAACTGGCCGCGGCTCAGGAAACTCGCGAGCACCTGACGCGAACCTTCCGCGCCCTCGAAGCACGACTCGCCGAAGCCCGCCGCCGCGAGGGCGGCCTCGACACCGGCGACTCAGCATCGTCCGGAGAAAGAGCGACCGCCGCATCCTCTCAAGTCGACGATTCGATCGAAGACGAACTCGCTGCACTGAAACGCGAACTCGGCCAGCAGTGACTCGCTTTCGGTTCGATGAAGTCAGCACATCACAACCGACGTGTGCCACTGGTTCTGCGTCGCCACCAGCGTGTGCCACTGGCTCTGCCAGTGCCCCGAGGCTCTGGATTCACCGGCATCTTCGCAGTTATCTCACTCCGCCGAGATGAGCCGAAGGTGATCCGACGTCGATTTCACAACGGCTCCTCCCGACAACGAGTGCCGATGACGTTCGGCTGCAGACGAATCCCGCCTCACGAAATCACCGGACGAACGAACTTCCGTCGGTCACTTTGATTCGTCTCGTTCGAGTTACCCGTCGGCTCATCAGAACGGGCATGATCCAATGCCCCGATCAGCGACATCTCCGTAACCTCACCCGTTCCAGCGGTCGCAAGCAATGCTGCAACACGGTCGCGCATCGCGAGCGACAGCCGCTCCAGTAGAACAACGTCCTGGTTGACGAGCGCCGCGACGGGCCGGCCACAATGGAACGCGATCCGGTTATGCGCGAACGCCGGCACGCGAGCGTGCTCAGTGATCACGCCGATCAGGTTGAGTGGATCCGCGGCGCTCAGCACGACCCAGTCGGATGTCGCCGCGTTATTTACTGATGAGTTCGGCGGCTCTGCTGAATCCTTTGCACCATTCGTATCCAGCGTTGCCAGAAAGTCATCCCGGATTCGCGCGCTCGAACTCTTCGGAGATTCCAGCTTCGCGCGATTCGGTGGCGACTCGTCGCGAAGATCGCGCAGGCGTTTGACCGTGTCTGGCAGCGCGAACTGCTCACCCGCAACACCGGAGATAAAACGTCCGCCGCGCAACTCGCCGCGAGCTTCCAGCCGTCGGTAGATCTGCAGCAGTTCCCACCACCGCGGAGCGCCGGCTTCTCGATCGAGCAGTTCGCGAAAGACAACGCCCCAGCGCCGCAGCAGTTGCCAGGCCCACTGTTCGACGACGTCGCCGCAAGTGAGTGGTTCGTCAGCATCAGGCCGCGAATGCGGCGCCGGTCCGGCATTCGATGTGTTGGTCAGTTCTGAATCGCAGGAGCGGCGCTGCGCTTGATCCAGCCTGCTGACTGACGGATAGCGCCACAGTGACCAGCGGCCGACTGTACCACTGGCGGCTCGACGACGCACCAATCCGCGGCGACGGCTCAGTGACGATGTCGTGTTGCCCTTTTCGGCCAGCAGGCTCCGCAGCCCGCCGAAGCCGTCGGCAGTCAGCACGCCAGCGGTGAGCAGTTCGCCCAGCACGTCCTGAAACGTTCCGCCGGTCAGACCGAGCCGCTGCTGCAGGTCGCTGGCGAAGGTCGCTCCTGACGAGGCCAGCAGTTCGACGGTCGCCTGCGCGGTCGCCGTCAACGCGACGTCGTCGCTGAGTGGACTCGCCGCCGTCAGCCAGTCCTGATCGCTGCGCAGGAAAATGGAAACGGGCACGACTCGCGTCACACCGGACCGCGACTCACTCTCGCGCTTCGGTGGGAAGAGCCGCCCCCACGCGACCTCGCCACCGAGGCACAGTTCGTCGAGCCACTCACTGCGATAGCCGCTCAACCGTGCCGGCAGGATGTCGCGCTCCCAGCACGCGGCGGGAATATCGAGTCCCTGCAGAATCGAGATTGTCTCGAACAACCCGTTGACGCCAGCCCGCCGCGAGTCGCTCGTCAGACCGTGATGCCGGATCAGAAAGCGGAAGAACGTCTCGATCGTCACCGGCTGAATCTGCTTCCGCAGACCGTCGAGCGTCAGCCGGTGAATCCGCGAAAGCAGCCGTCGATGACACCACTCGACAGTGTCGTCCGGACCGCCCTGCCTCGCGGCCTGATCATTCGCGGGTGCCACTGCTGGCTTGCCCAGCAGTGCCTGCTCAGTTCCCGAAACCTGATGACCAATCGATTGCCACTCAAAGGAAACACTGCCGGACAAGCCGGCAGTGGCACCCGCAATCTGTCCCTTTGGGCGGAAACGTCCGCGCAGAACAAGCCCTTCGCCCTCGAGCGCTTCCAGACAGGCAAACGTCTGCTCGGGCGAGAGGCCGACGCGCTCGGCCGCTTCGATATGCGTGATCGGTCCGCAGGTTTCGATCAGTCCTCGAACGGCCGCAACACGCGCCTCCACGTTGTTCCAGTCGAGTCGCACGCCTTCGGGAGCTTCAATCGGCGGATCGAGCTTCGCATCCGGAAACATCGCGAGCACCGCCGGCAGTCGTTCAGCTGGCGCCCAGAAGACACGGCCGTCGTCTGCAAGCAGACGTTCTTCCAAAGTGGCACTCCGCTCCGCGGAGTCAGCCAGGCTTACGTCGCGGAGCGACGTGCCACTTTCAGGCGAAACGTACACTCGCGTCGTTCGACGCTGACCAGCAAGCTCACCCAGCCAGCGATGTGCGTTTTCGACGGTTTCAAGCAACTCATCCTCGCGCACGATCAACCGAGTCAGCAGCAGATCATGCAGCTCATCCGCACTGCGGATCAGCGGCTGCGCTTCGTTCACAACCTGTTCGATCGCCAGCGGATCCAGTCGTCCCAGATCGCTGGCCGATTCCACGCTCAGCGACCGCCGCGTTGCGACCGCTCGTGCCCGGCGTTCGGCAATCTCACCGCCGTCAAGAAACGCGTACGGATTCGAGTTCAGCAGCTCGTACGAAAACGGCGACGGCTCGCGCGTGTCACGGGCGATGAATTCGATCTCACCGGAACCGACGCGGCCGAGTACGTCTTCCAGGCCCTCGATATCGAGCGCTTCGGTCAGGCAGTCCTCCATCGTCTGCCGCAAGAGAATGTGATCTGGCAGTTCCAGCGGCCCGGAGATGTTTTCCTGGCAGCCGGTCAGCATCGGAAAGACCGACGTCAGCAGATCGTCCGCCCGAAACCGCTGCAGCGCCGGCGGGATGCGTTTGCCCTTGTCGCGCCGCGGCACGAGCAGTGCCCGGTTCATGTTCCAGCGCCAGCGAATCTGAAACATCGGGATGTAAAGGATCGCCTGCTTCAACAGCTCGCGCACGTTGTCGCGGTTAAGCATTGGAAACATCGATTCCAGCGGAAAGCTGTGCTGCGGCCCGAGCGACAGAATGAAGCCTTCGTCGTCGGCCGTCGCCTGAAGTTCGAAGTCGAACGACACGCAGAACCGCTTCCGCATCGCGAGCCCCCATGCGTGCGTGATCCGCGACCCGAACGGCGCGTGAACCACCATCTGCATCCCGCCGGTCTCGTCAAAGAACCGCTCGAAGATGACCCGCTTCTGTGTCGGCACGACGCCGACCGCCGCGATCTGAGCGGCAACGTACTCGACGACCTGCCGCGCCGCGTGATGGGACGCAGAAGTTTCCCGGCAGAGTTTCTTCACAAGGTGATCGAACTCGGAAGTCGGAACGCGGAAGTCGGAAATCGCATTCGCATTGTCGTCTCCGACTTCCGCGTTCCGACTTCCAATTTCGTTCCACGTTTCCGCCACCACCGCTTCCGGCGCTGCCTTGATCGCTGCTTCCACTTCCTCGCGCAGCCGAGCAACTTCCTCGCTCAATTCGACCGTCCGCCCTGGAGCTTCGCCGCGCCAGAAGGGGATTGTCGGCGGCGCACCACCTGCGTCGCTGACCATGACGTCGGTGCCGCGTACACCTTCCATTCGCCACGACGTATTGCCCAGCAGGCAAATCTGACCAACGTGGCTCTCAACCGCGAAGTCCTCGTCGAGCGTTCCGACGACGACGTTGTCCGGCTGTGCGAGCACGCGGAACTCGGCGACTTCGGGAATCGCGCCGGCGTTCGACGTTGCCGCGATCCGGGCTCCGGGCCGGGCGCGAACTCGTTTCTGAACGCGGTCGTGGTGCAGGTACACGCGGCTGCGGTCCGATCGGTCGCTGAGCCCCTCGCTGAGAAACCGCAGCGTCTCGTCGAAGTCCGCACGCGACAAATGGCGGTACGGCCACGCGCGGCGGTACAACGCGAACAGTTCGTCCGTGTCCCATTCACGGCAGGCAACTTCGCCGACGATCTGCTGCGCCAGCACGTCGATCGCATTCTCCGGGATCGGCACGACATCAAGCCGCCCGGCGCGGATCGCTCGCACCAGCGCCATGCACTCGATCAGTTCGTCCCGCGTCAGCGCGAACAGCCGACCTTTCGGCGTCTTACCCAGCGAGTGGCCCGAGCGACCGATCCGCTGCAGAAACGTCGCGATTGCCCGCGGCGAACCGATCTGAATGACGAGGTCGATGTAGCCGACGTCGAGACCCAGTTCGAGCGACGCCGTCGCAACGACCGCCTTGAGCTGCCCCTCCTTCAGCCGCTGCTCGGTCCGCAACCGGATGTCCGTCGACAGCGACCCGTGATGGCTGCCGACCTGATCCTCGCCGAGCAGTTCCGTGAGCTGATGCGTGACCCGCTCGGCCATCCGCCGCGTGTTGACAAAGATCAGCGTCGAACGGTGCGAGTTGATCAGCTCAACAATCCGCGCATTGACTTCGCCCCACTGCTCTGACGAGCAGACCGCGGAGAGGTCACTCGGCGGCACTTCGATCGCCAGGTCGAGTGTGCGGCTGTGTCCGACGTTGACGATGGTCGGGAGTGCGGAGCGCGAAGTGCGGAATGCGGAATCGTCAGCATCCGATTCCGCACTCCGCACTCCGAATTCCGCATTCGATTCACCAGAAATCTCACCAACGTCCTCACCGCGTCCGCCGACCAGAAACCGCCCCACTCGCTCGATCGGCTTCTGAGTCGCGGACAGGCCGATGCGCTGCAGGCGGCGTTCGCACAGCGTTTCGAGCCGTTCAACGGAGAGTGCCAGATGCGACCCGCGTTTGTCGCGAATGAGCGCGTGGATTTCGTCGATGATGATCGTGTCGGTCGTCTTGAGTGCGTCGCGGCCTTTCTCGGCAGTCAGCAACAGAAACAGCGACTCGGGCGTCGTGACGAGAATGTGCGGTGGCTTGCGGACGAGCGCGGCCCGCTGCGACGATGTTGTGTCGCCGGTTCTCAGCCCGGCGCGGATGGCAGCAATCGGAGCATCCGGAAACTCAGCGGCGGCCAGTGCGTTCAGCTCGGCCAGCGGTTCGGTCAGGTTGCGGTGCATGTCGTTGGACAGTGCCCGCAGTGGCGAGACATAGACAACACGCATCCCGTCTTCGAGCCGCCCGGCAATCGCATCCTTCAGCAGCCGGTCAATCACCGCCAGAAACGCCGTCAGCGTTTTTCCGCTGCCCGTCGGAGCCGCAATCAGCGTGTGCTCACCCGCCGCAATAGGCGGCCACCCCAGCCGCTGAGGCTCCGTCGGCGCCTCAAACCGGCTGCGGAACCAGCGCTCCACCAGAGGGTGAAAACCAAAGTCGTGCATCAGTCAAAGCAAATGGAACAGAAGAAGACAGAGACCACAACGAGGGATTATCTGACGAACAGAAGGAAAGAAGGTAACGAAGCCAGCAGCTCTCTTCGTTGCCTTCTTCTCTTCTGTTCAAAGACCGCCTCCCCTGCCCACTGAGAGTACGGCCTGTGGTCGGGAGTGATATACTCCCCGCCCGGAATTCACACTCAGATTCTGACTTCGAGGACTCAATTGTGGCAGGCAAAGCGTGGGGCGGGCGGTTTCAAGAAGCGACGGATCAGCGGGTTGAGCGATTCACGGAATCGATCAGCTTCGACAGCCGCCTCGCCGATGTCGACATCACCGGCTCGCAGGCGCACGCGACGATGCTTGCGAAAGTCGGCCTGATCAGTGACGACGAACGCGATCAGATCGTCACCGAACTGGAGAACATCCGCGGCGAAATCCAGCGTGGTGAGATGGAGTATCGCCAGGAACTCGAAGACATCCACATGCACATCGAGAGCCGCCTGACCGAGCGGCTGGGAGATGTCGGCCGCAAGCTGCACACTGGCCGCAGCCGCAACGATCAGGTCTCGACCGATTTGAAGCTCTACACGCGAGCGGCGATCGATCACGTCGACGAACTGCTGCTCGACGTGCAGCGGGCCTTCGTCGAACGCGCCGAGCGTGATAAGGACATCGTCATGCCGGCCTACACGCATCTGCAGCGAGCGATGCCGGTGCTCGCGTCGCACTACTGGCTGGCCTATGCCGAGAAGTTCGACCGTGACCGCCAGCGTCTCACCGACTGCCGCCGCCGCGTCAATGTTTCACCGCTCGGAGCTGCCGCGCTCGCCGGAACGTCGCTGCCGATTGATCGCCACGAAACCGCGAAACTGCTGGGCTTTGACGATGTCGCGCGGAACAGCCTCGATATCTCCAGCGACCGTGACTACATGGCCGAGTTCATCTTCAGCCTTTCGCTGATCGCCGCGCATCTGGGTTCGTGGGCGGAAGAGTGGATCATCTGGTTTACGACCGAGTTTGGTTTCCTGAAGCTGCCCGACTCGTTCACGACTGGCTCGTCGATCATGCCGCAGAAGAAGAACCCGGACGTGCTGGAGCTGATCCGCGGCAAGACGGCTCGCGTGATGGCGGATGTCTCGCAGATCCTGATCCTGCTGAAGGGCCTGCCGATGGCCTACAACCGCGACCTGCAGGAAGACAAGCTCGCTATGTTCGACGCCCTGGACACGGTCGTCGCCTGTCTGGAACTGACGCCAGCGATGGTCAGCGGAGCGGAACTCAACGTCGACCGCATCAACAGCCAGCTCGAAGACGGCTTCCTCGACGCCACCGCCCTGATGGAATACCTCATCAAGAAGGGCGTCCCGATGCGCACCGGCCACGAAACCGTCGGCACACTCGTCGGCCAGTGCGAAGCGAACGGTTGCCGCCTCGCAGACCTGTCTCTCGAAGCCCTGCAGTCCGCCTGCGATCTGATCGAATCCGACGTCTACGAAGTGCTGGGCACCGTCAACGCCAACAAAGCCCTCCAAAGCTTCGGCTCCGGCGGCCGAGCCGCCGTCGAAGAACAGATCGCCTACTGGCAGGACCGCCTGAAGTAGCGCCGGTTCCTACCGGCCGATTGGATTGATGTCCGCACATTGGCCGGTGGGAACCGGCCCTACATAGCTGGCAGAAACGCTTGAAGTAGACGTTCCGATCGGTTGGCCATTGACGAGTAACTCGAAGTTAGGGCGCGTAGCATGGTCGCACTGAAGTCTGGGCTGATGTTTCAATCCATAGAGCTATAGGGACGCAAGAATCTGTCGAGAGGAGAGCCAGTCAGCGTTGATTCAATTCTGTCAGCAATGAGTTTATGAACTCGATCGAGGTCAACGGCTCTTCCTTCGGCGGCCACTCTTTCTTCAACCCAAGGCATTACGAGATCTGCAAGTTCTTCGGGGTTCAGGCCCGATGGAGGGCGAGTTCCGATAGCGCGATCGGCTGCGGTGGCGACCAACATACGAAGGAACATGGCCTCGCCAGCGCGGGGACGCGCAGGATCGCTCAACTTACTTGCCGTTTCCTTTCCTGCAATTCGCTCCTCCAATCTTCTAACTCTGCTGCCGACGACCTTGACCTCTTCAACAAGCAGATCAAGCGGTGAAACCTGTTCCGATTCAATCGTTGCAATCTTGATTGGGCCAAAGCTTTCCAGATACGAAGCTGTTCCTCCGGCTTGGGCAGCATCCTCGTGAGTTCGTTTCGCATACGCGCCGAGCGCCTGTTTGAATCTCACAATGTCCGAGTACCGCAAACTCCTTGGATACTCCAAGTGCCGGATTGGAGATGTGTCGAACGAGTACGACGTTTCGTCATCCTTCACGATCACTGCTGGTTTATCAAATGCGAGACGCAGACCAAGCTCAAACATTACGTTCGGATTCTTTGCGCTCACGTCAACGACAACCAGTTCGTTCGAAAAGAGATTCTTGACAATCTCACCTTGAATAATGTTTGCAGACTCACTCTCGCTGACCAGACGAGCATCGAAGCCAACGTCTGAGAGAGCCTCCGTGAGGATGTTTCGCACTTCATCCCAATGTGACGCGTGACAACCATCGATCTCTGAGATCGGCATTACGAGACCACAGACTGGCCGCGTTACTTGCTTACTCGCTGCAGCCTTCTTTCGCCGTGGACGTTTCCGCCGACCGTCAGCATCACTCACACTTTTGTTTTTTTCGACTGTCATTCCGATGCCTCGTACTGATGCACAGAACCGTACGCATTCAGTATGGGCATAATCCGAAATCGATCGCAAACGCGATAACAGAAATATGGCGATCGCGTGTGATGCTCTGGCAAATCAATCAGGTGAGCCGTCAACAACTGGCTAATCGAGTCCATTATTGGATGTCAGCCGCCAAGCCGTCGGTACTTGATGCGGTGGGGCTGGTCGGCGTCGGCTCCGAGGCGTTCGCGACGGTTGATTTCGTACATCTTGTAGTTGCCCTCGAACCAGTAGACCTGACTGTCGCCTTCAAAGGCCAGGATGTGCGTCGCGATGCGGTCCAGGAACCAGCGGTCGTGGCTGACGACCAGCGCACAGCGGTCGCAGAAATGTAGGCCGGATCGAGGAGCGCAGCGACGATGCTCCGGCAATGGCGTGAGATGTGAATGTGCTGCCGGAGCGGCGTCGCTGCGCTCCTTGATCCGGCCTACTCAGTAGTTGACCTTGCCTGGCGGAGATCAGCCGTTGATTCGGCGGTACTTGATGCGGTGGGGCTGGTCGGCGTCGGCTCCGAGGCGTTCGCGACGGTTGATTTCGTACATCTTGTAGTTGCCCTCGAACCAGTAGACCTGGCTGTCGCCTTCAATGGCCAGGATGTGCGTGGCGATGCGATCGAGGAACCGGCGGTTGTGGCTGACGACGGCCGCCCAGCAGCCGAGTGCCATTGCTGGTTACTTTTTGATCGCGAAGATGCGTTCTTAAGCTCGCAGGAAGTTGACTCCGTTACTGATGGCTGGCGTCGAGTGATTTGGTTCGCCGGCCGTTCTGGCGAGCAGCGGAAGATCGGAGCAGGCGTCGATGGTGGACGAGTCGTTTAACGAGTTGAAGCAGCGAACCGCTCAGCCGGGGCGGGTTGAGTGGATCGGTCTGTGTACCGAACGTCGCGGCGCTGTGAGGTCGGTCGAGTCTGCGACGGCGCGTGAGCGGACAGGGCTCGAAGGCGACCATCACGCGGCGAATGGCAGCCCGAAGCGACAGGTCACGCTGATTCAGGCCGAACATCTGCCGGTCGTTGCGTCGTTGACCGGCCGTGAATTCCTCACGCCGGACCTGTTGCGACGCAACGTGCTGGTGTCGGGGATCAACCTGCTGGCGTTGAAGGACCAGAAGTTTCGCATCGGAACGGCACTGCTCGAAGGCACCGGCCCTTGTGTGCCCTGTTCACGCATGGAAGAAGTGCTCGGCACGGGAGGCTACAACGCCATGCGCGGTCACGGTGGCATCTGCGCGCGAGTACTCGAACCGGGCGAGCTGCGCGTTGGTGACGAAGTGAGACTGATCGTTGAGGACTCGTCGGAAGCAGACCACTCGTCTCAGCAGCCGACGCTGTTCTGAAGTGTCGCGTCGGCAGTCAGTTGTGCTGTTCGATCCTGACCGTCGGTGACTCGGGTTCCCAGCGGAAGCCCTCCAGCAGAAAGCGCTGCTTTGAGTCGGCGGTCAGAAGGGCGGCATAAAGGCGTCCGACGGTCTGCGGGTACTTCGACTCTCTGGCGACCGCGAACGGCTGCGTCGCCTGTGAACACGGGATCCCTTCGATGCGAATGGCGTCCAGGAATTCGGCCGAACCGGCAGCGTTGCTCAAGTAGGCGACGGCGGCGTCAAGCGAGCCGGCACGGAGCTGATTGACGAGCATGTCGCCGGTCGGTGTCTGCGTGGTGACGTTTTCCATGACTTGCGTCTGAACGCCGCCTTCCTTGAGCGTTCGCTGCGTGAGCCAGCCCATCGCGCACTGCTTCTCGTGCCCGATGCCGACACGCAGGCCCGGCTTGCCGAGATCCTTCAGTGACTTGATGCCCTTCGGGTTGCCCTTATGAACCATGATGACGAGTTCGTTTTTCGAGACGGCTTCCGACTTCGGAAACAGATCCGTCACCTGAGCCATGAACTCGCTGTCGCAGGCGAAGTAGGCGTCTGGGTGCTGTCCGGCTTTCATCTGCGCGACGAGAATGCCACAGCCGTTATAAACGCGGTCCACGATGACCCCTTCCCGCTGCTCGAACCGTTTGATCGTTTCCTCAATCGCCGGACGCAGCATCGAACCGGCGAACAGTTTAATCTCCGGCCGGTCGGCCCATTCGTCACCCTTATCGGCACGGAAACCGAATTCGCGATACCGTTGCAGACCGCGATCTTCGGCCGAGAGATACCGGGCAAAGTGCAGAGCCCTTTGAGGACTGCTTGTTGAACGCAGAACGCCGACGGCGATGTCCGCCCGGATGGCCTTCAGCTCGGGGAGTTCAACAAACTCCAGGTCCGGGTACGTGTGCAGGACGGCGTCGTAAACAATGCCGGCATCGGCGGCACCGACTTTGACATCGTTGGCGACGTCGTTCACGGTCGTTCGATAGGCGGTCGTCGCTGCGTCGAGCCTGTCCCACAGATTCTGAGCTTTCAGAGCCTCGCGTGTCTGTTTGCCGATGGCGGCCGCGTCTGGATTGGCCTGAACGAGCCGCACTGGTTTGTCGAGCAGATCGTCGAATGCTTTAATCGCGGCCGGGTTGTCTTTTTTGACGGCCACAACGCCCTGCATCGCAGCGATCGAAACGACCTCGTCAACGAGATTCCGTTCGCGCGCGATCGCCAGGTAGCTGTCGTCGGCCGGCAGGTACAGGTCGCCGGTCTGCGAGACTTCGGCAGAAGAGAGCAGCGTATTCGACGGCCCGTATTGAACATGCACGGGCACGCCGAATTCGGCTTCGTAGTCCGCCCGGACGGCTTCCATCACCGCGCGGTTACTCGCTGCACAGAAGATCGAAATCGGTTCAACGGCTTCTGGTGCCGCTGTGTCGCCGGACTCAGTGGTTGTTGTGACGGAAGGTGACGGCGGCTTGCCTGGGCTGATTAGAAACACCAGGCCGATGAGTACGGCCAGTGAGAGGACCATCAGCGGGACCATGCGGTTCATCGAAGTCGCCTTTCAGTTCAAACTGATCACTAAGCCGATCGCCATAGCGTCGAGAGAAGCGTGCCGAGGCCGACCAGCACAGCGAAGCCGCCGGTCAGCCAGACGAATTGCTGAGTTTGCTGAGCGGATCTGCGGTCACTGGCCGCTTTTGTGTCTGTCGCTGCGCCGACCTGCTGGTCGATGCCAGTTGCCGTGTCGACATCGCTTGGGACGACCACCAGTGGCGGAATGGACTCCGCTGCCGCGTTGCCTGGAGCGATTGCCACGAGAGTCGGGATGCCGGAGTCGCTGCCGTTCAGGAGTGAGTCCGCGGGAACGTCGGCCGCGCTCTCGCCGAAAAGCTGCCGCTTCCAGTCGACGCTGAGCAGCAGATCGAAACCAGGGTTCATCCGCTTGACCTGACACGAGCAGGCTCCACTGAGAAACGTGGTCAGGTCGCGAATAGTTTCGGGATTGGCATCGTCGGCCGTCATGGCGACGAGTGCCCGGCCGCGCCCGAAGACCGGGACGACGAGTGTCGACCGCGGTGCGGCGGGCGTTGCTGGTGCCTCACTTGACGTCGTTGGCCGTCCCGGCAGAAAGGCGCGGAGATGCTCCAGGAAGACGCGCTCGGCCGTGTCGGCTGCATCGACTTCCAGAATCGGAAAGCTGACCATCAGCGGGATCTGTGAGTACAGCTCGGACCCCGGCAGACCGATCCCGTCCGGCAGCGGTGTTTCGTCTTCAAGCTGCCGCAGCGTTGTCTTCAGCGACCTGATCATCGCGTCGGCCTGCCTGTCGTCGTCTCCGCGGATGACAATCCAGACGGCCGAGTCGCCCTGCAGCAGCATTTTTACGAGCGCCTCTCTCGCAGGCGATGTTTTCAATTGTTGCGGCGTGGTGTCGCGCAGCGGGCTCGACCAGACAACGCGCGGCGGTTCGGCGTCGCCCGAGCTGCGGATCAGGCACCAGGGTTCGGCTTTGTCAGACAGCTTCAAGTTCGTAAGAAACTCGGGCAATTCGATGCTGGTGTCGAGATCCCAGACGGTCGTGGTCAGGTTGGTCGGCGAGTCCGTCGTCTGCGTCAGTTGTTCGATGGCCTGTCGGTCGCTGTCGCGAAGCTGCGAATCGCGGATGACAAGGTGCAGTTGCAGATTGTCACTCGACCAGCGTTCCAGCGCGTAGCGGAAGACGGGAATGTTGCACGCGTTCGCACTGCGGAGATCCGTTGTCAAAAGCAGAACGAGCACGGCAATGAGTAAGGTTCCGTGACTAACGAGCAGTGACGATTCGATCTCAAACCGGCGAGACATCAGCAGACCTGTCGAGTTCAGCAGTGGCGATCGATAATCGACGTCCATGTCCGTCAACAGTTCCGGATCGGCGACGATAAGCGGTATGGGGCACAGCGTCGAGTCTCTGCGCCTTCGCGAGACACCCTTCGATCTCTGGAGAGAAGACTGCCGCGGACTCAGCGAACAGCACCGCTGGGACGGTTTCACGCGTCAAACCAGCGTGAACTGTAAACCGCAGGGAGCGCTTTTTCCTGTATCTGTCCGGATCAGCATCGGCGGCTTTGATTCGGCGATCGCTTCGGGTTAGCGTGTCGGATTCCGTTCTGGGCCGTTCTGGTCTCAGTTGCGAATCCGGTGTCGGCGCGCGTTCCAGTGATGCCTTTATTTCGAGCGCGTGGCGTTCACCGCAGGATGTCTCCCGCTGGAGGCTGCGCACGGATTGCGAAAGATGAACTGGCGCATTCGCCGCCAATGCCTGGTGCCGTCAGCAGAAAACGTCGGCACGGTCATTTCTTCAACACCCGTTCGTACCGAAATTATCCACAAGGAGCAGCCATGCGCTGGGATTGGCTTTCCTCGCTGAAAAACCGTCTGGCTCAACCAACCCGCCGCGTGAGCGAATTGCGACTTCTCCACAGAACGGCAACCACTCGCCTGCAGCGGGCGGTTGGAAGGTTTGAGTCGCTGGAGTCGCGACTCCTGTTGACGCTTCCCAGTGTTGATGACCCGACGGTCGAGCATGAACTGGTGATTGATGGTCGCGAAGCGCACGCCATACCGACGCTGCCCGATATCGGCTTCACTCCTCCGGTCGATACGGCTCCCGGTGCTGTGGCCCCTTATCCGCTGAACGAGACTTTTACGCTGCACAGCCGACCGGGCGCGACCAAGACGATTTATCTCGACTTCGACGGCCACGTAACAACCGGTACGTCGTGGAACGTGGCCTACGGCACAGTCGTCACACCCGCGTACGACACAGACGGTGACCCTTCCAGTTTCAGCAACATCGAACTCGAAACGATTCAAGGCATCTGGGAGCGAATCGTCGAGGATTACAGCCCGTTTGATGTCGACATAACAACGGAAGAGCCAACCGACCTCGGGGATCTGATGCGGACGGGCCCCAATGACCAGCGCTGGGGTGTTCGCGTCGCGTTCGGGGGCAGTTCTTTTGACTGGCTTGGGGCTGGTGCCGGCGGCGTTGCGTTTCTTGGATCGTTCAACGATTCGATTGACACGCCGTGTTATGTCTTCCCGGCTCAACTTGGGAATGGCCAGGAGAAAGCCACTGCAGAAGCTGCGAGCCACGAAGTCGGACACACGCTGGGACTGTCGCACGATGGTTACCCGCTCGACCCGTACTATCCTGGCCAGGGGAACGGGCCAACCGGCTGGGCTCCGATCATGGGCGTTGGTTATTACCAGCCGCTGGTGCAGTGGAGTCGAGGCGAATACGCGCAGGCCAATAATCAGCAGGATGACCTGGCAATCATCTCGACGCAGAACGGCTTTGGATATCGCCCCGACCTTGCCGGCGATACCGAGCAGATGGCGGCCCAGTTGACGCTCAACGGGATCGATGTCCAGGAAGAGGGCGTCATCGAGACAACGGCGGATGTCGATGTGTATCACTTCAAGACGGGAGATGGTCCCGTCTCTTTCGACATTCAACCGTGGCACCGCAGCCCGAATCTGGACATTCTCGCGGAACTGCGTGATGCCAGCGGAAATGTCCTGGTGTCGGCGAATCCGGTCGGCCTGCTTGATGCGCAGATCTCCGCGACTTTGACGGAGGGTGACTACTACCTGGCCATTTCGGGTGTTGGAGAAGGCGATCCGGCGGTGACCGGATACAGCGATTATGGCAGCATCGGTCAGTTCACGGTCACCGGTACGATCACCAGTCCAGCAACGCTCGATGTCGAAGTGATTGGTGGCAATCTGGTTGTCACGGACACGTTTGATAAGGACTCGGATCTGACATTCGCTGTGCAGTTCGGAAATGTGATCATCAGCAGTCAGTCGATAGTGCTCAAGGCGTTGACTGGTGTGACTCAGATTTCGCCGATGCAGGTCTCGGTTCCTCTGGGCAGTATTTCGGGCTCGGCGATTCTGAATCTGGCGGGCGGTGACGACAACGTCACTCTGACAACGAATACCGGCCTGCCGAATCTGTCGTTCGTGATCAATTCCGGCCTCGGAGTTGACTCATTCATGATTGACGGCAGCGGAGTGCAGTCGGTTATTTCTTCAGTCAACTATTCCCGGACAGCGCTCCTGGACGGGCAGGTCAACTTTGTGACGTCGGGGCCGACGCCTCAGTATTCCTATACCGGACTCGAACGGTTCGTCGACACGGCGGATGCTGCCAACCGGCAGATCACGTTCAGTGGCGGAGCTTCGGCGATTGACGCCGATGCCGGACCGGATTTGACAGACGGTCTGATCGCCGTTGCCTCAGTCGGCGGGACGAGTGTCGAATTCCCATCGCCCACGAACACTCTTTCGATTTCAACAACGTCCGCAGGTGTGAGCAGCGCGGTGACGTTGTCGGGCTTCGGCAGCGAACTTGACTCGGAACTCGTGATTGCCGGCGATGCGGACGACCAGATTATGGTCGGGCCAGGATCGCTCAATACGGCGACGAATAATCTGACGCTGACAGCCGGCACGGTGTCGATTGACGCTCCAGTCGGCAGTGGCGCCAGTTCGGCGGATATTCAGCTCAATGCCGACATGCTCAGCATCAATGCCGCGATTCAGTCGATCGGGACTCTGCGCATTCAGCCTCTGACGGCGGGAACCTCAGTCGCCCTGGGTGACAGTGCCGCTGGAACGCTGCATCTGATGGACGCCGAGATGGCACTGCTGGGCAAGAAGTTTCAGGCGATTCAGATTGGCGATCCCTCAGCGGCTGATGGTCCGGTCGAAATCACGTCCGGGTCGTTCCGCGTGCCGGTTCAGATTACGGGCTCCGAAATCTTCGTCACTGGTCTCGATTCCGGACGCAATCCGCTCGAACTGACGGCCCGGTCAGGAAACATCTCGTCGCTTCGCGCCAGTCTGAATCCTGTGTTTGCGTACGATGCCTTCGGCAGTTCAATCACCCTGCGGACACTGGATAACGCCGTCGGTGACATCGGCTCGGCGATCGCTCCGATTTATGTCTCAACAAATGACCTGACGACGGATTCGTCGGCCTCCAGTGGTGATCAGTTCGTCGCCACAGAGGACCCCAGCGCGACACTGACGTCAGCCAGTGGCGGGTCAATCACGATTGGCGCTGGAACATTTAATGCCGGAACTTCGACGGCAGTGACCAGTTCCATCGGACTCGGAACGTTGGCGAATGCTCGATTCAATCTGTCCGGGCACGATCTGTCCGTCGCGTACCTGACCGGCGATGGCGGTGTCGTTTCGCTTGGCAGCCAGACGCTGACCATTAACTCGTCGCTCGACGCCACGTTTGGCGGCGTGATTTCCGGTCTCGGCAATGTAATTAAAGCCGGCAGCGGAGCACAGACTCTGTCGGGGATGAATACCTACTCGGGGACGTCGCTGCTGACTGGCGGTTCGCTGCTGATTGACGGCACGCTGGCGAGTTCCGTGTCGCTGGCGGGTGGATTTCTTGGTGGGTCCGGAACGGTGATGGCAGACGTTTCCGGGTCAATCTCCGGTGGCGGTATCGCTCCCGGAAGTTCACCGGGGCAACTGACCGTCAGCAATAACGTGACGCTCGAAAGCTCGCAGTTTTTTGATGTCGAGATCAACGGTCTGACGCCGGGAACGGAACACGATCAACTGGTGCTGAGTGGAACGGCCTCCGTGCTGACGCTGAACAGCCCGGTTCTGGCAGCATCGGTCATCGGTTACGCACCGACACCGGGCGACAAGATCACACTGATTGATCTTGTGGACCCGGCTTCGACAATTGTCGGCACATTCCGGAATCTTCCGGAAGGTGCGGCCGTCGAGATCGATGGTTACGCCTTCACCATCAGTTACTCGGACGGCACGGACGGGAACGATGTTGTTCTGACCGCGATTCCGGCGGCCGTTCGCGTTGTCGCGCTGCAGCCCTCAGTGACAGAAGACAGCGGCGGGACGCTGACGTTTCAGTTCCAGCGATTCGGAGATCTGTCGAATCCGCTGTTGATTAACTTTTCGACCAGCGGACTGGCTGACGCGACGGATTACGTTCTGACAGGAGCGTCCAGTTACGACGCGATGACGGGTCAGGGGTCGATCGATCTGGGGTCCGGGATGACGACGGTCGACATTCAGGTGACTCCCAACACGGACACCGCCTTCGAAGTTGACGAAGATGTCACCGTCACCGTCCTGCCCGGCATTGATTACGAACCGGGCGCGACGATATCGGACTCGGCACTGATTCTGAACGACGATGTCGGCATCTCTCTGGCGATCAACCAGGCGTCCGTCCCGGAGGCGGGGCCAGGCACGCTCGTCTACACGTTCACTCGACACGCCAGTACGACCGGATCGCTGACAGTCAATTTCGCTCTCTCGAACATGAATACGGCTCAGCTTGGGACAGACTACCTGCTGACCGGGGCGACGACGCTCGCCGGCAATCTGGGAACAGCAGTCTTCGCGGACGGTCAGACGACGTTCGATCTGACAGTCACGCCGATCGACGATCCCCTGTTTGAAATACCAGAGACCGTCACGATTTCGGTGCAGCCAGGTGCCGGGTATGACCCGGCAGATCCGGCTCTGCCATCTGCGCAAACCGGCCTGATCACCAGTGAGGACAACGCGGTTCCGACGTTAAATCCAATCGGTCGGCAGACGGTGACCGAAGACGATCCGCAGCAGACGATCAATCTGAGCGGCATCACGGCGGGTTTCAGCGATCAACAGAATCTGCGAGTGACTGCAGTCAGCAGCCGACCGGATCTCGTGATGAATCAAAGCGTGGTCTACACGTCTCCGCTGACGACCGGGCAGGTGCTGTATACGCCGGAGCCGGATGCGTACGGTTCTCTGATCCTGACCATTACGGTCGAAGATGGTGGTCTCGACAACGATCTATTGACGACGGGAGACAACCTGACGTTCTCACGAGACGTTGAGGTCGTGATTCAGCCGGTGAATGACGATCCGACACTCGCCCCCATCTCCAGTCAAATGGTGAATGAGGATTCGGGTGAGCACAGCGCCCCACTGACCGGGATGAGCCCCGGACCGAAGGAGTTCGAGCCGTTCCGCGTTACTGCCGTCAGCAGTGATCCGACGCTGATTCCGTTTATTACAATTGACCACGATCCGCAGTCACCGACGGGCACTTTGCGTTACCGGACGGGTGCCAATTTGAGCGGCATGGCCACGATCACCGTTTCAATCACCGACGCAGGTGCCGACGGCACGCTGACGACCGAGAGTGACAACCGGACTGTCACGCAGACGTTTGATGTCACCGTCGATCCGATCAATGACCCGCCGACCATCGATCTGCTGCCGGCCGTCGTCATTGATGAAGACTCGGGAATGCTGCAGATCGACCTGACGGGAATCACCGGAGGCCCCGGTGAACCGGAACGCGTTGATCTGTCGGTTCGGACTCTTGATACAAACGGGAATCCCGATCAGTCAGTGATTCCAGATCCGACGATTCTGTCCTTTACACCCGGCGATACCAGCGCCGTGCTGCAACTGGCACCGAACGCGAATGCGTTCGGCAATGCCGTCATTGAACTGACGCTGACCGACTTCGGTCCGGACGACAGCTTTGGGACGATGGCCGACAATGCAACGCGCGTCGTGACGTTTTCGGTCTCTGTTCGTCCCGTCAACGACGCGCCACAGAGCACCAGCCAGACCTTTATGCTGCCCGAAGCGAGTCCCGCGGACACGCTTGTTGGCATGATCACCGCGACCGATATCGACAGCGACCGGCTGCGGTACGAAATCCTGTCCGGTAATACGAACAACGCTTTCAAGATCGATACAAACTCCGGTGCGCTGTATGTGAACGACCAGGGCGCGTTGAATCTTGAAACGCAGCCGACGTATGACCTGATGGTCGCGATCACCGATCTCGGGACCCCGCCTGAGTCCGTGACCATTCAGGTGACTGTTGATCTGACAGACGTCGCTCCCGAGGGAGCACTGATTATCAACCCATCCGACTGGCTGTCCGATTCGCTGATCGTTCGTCGTTCCGGCGCAATGTTTGAAAATATCGAAATCCTCGATGGCGGCGGCATGGTGATCGCGACGGCGCCGGCGGTCGAGGTTGACTCGATCATTATCAACGGCAACAACGACGTGGCAGAATCTGTCCTCGTTGATTTCTCGGTTGCCAGTGCGTTCGGTAATGGGGACACCGTCCCTCCGCTCGGTCTGACGTTTAACGGCGGAACTGGTGACGTCGATGATTCGCTGGAAGTGAAAGCGCGACTGTCAGACGTCTTTACCGACGTTGTTCACCTGCTGACCGGGCCTGACTCTGCGACGATTCGCGCCAACGATAACGTCATCACGCTGAACGGCGTGGAACAGGTAACCGATAAGCTTCGGGCGTCGAACCGCGGCATTAACCTGACGGGAGCCGACGATCAGATCACGCTGGAAGCCGGGCCTAGCGCGGGTGACTTCCTGGCTGAACTGCGATCTGCCGGAACAACGCCGATGGTTGTTTTCGGGACGCCCGTTGCGGGCATGACGCTCGATCTTGGTGATGGAACGGACTCACTGACGGTCAGTTCGTTTGAGATTGGTCTGCGAGGCCGTCTGACAGTCCTCGGCGGCGACGGTGACGATTCGTTCTTCATCGGTGGCCTGAACGGAGACACGGTCACGCTCGACGGCGGGGCCGGCAACGATTCTCTGTACGAGGTTCGGGGCAGCAATCTGCTGATCCGCGATGGGCTGATCGCCGAACTGAATGCAGACGTATTGCGGAGTCTCGCCGTGATGTCGAGCGTTGATTTTGTCGACGCGACCGGAACTGATGGGCCTGACCGGCTGGACGCGACAGGCTTTACCGGCAACGTCTCTCTGACTGGCCTTGCCGGCGATGACGTTCTGATCGGCGGACTCGGTAACGATCTGCTCGATGGTGGCGACGATCGCGACATGCTGATCGGAGGGCCGGGGAACGACAGTCTGCTGGGTGGCCTGCACGCCGACACGCTCTCGGGGAACGAGGGCGTTGACGAGATCGACGGTCAGGGCGGAGCCGACCGGTTGCTCGAAATCGCCAGCGGCACAATTGTGCTGACGCCGACAACGTTAAGCATCAACGGCGAAGCAGACGTGCTGCACGGCATCATGTCAGCGTTTCTGTACGGTGAAGCGGGCGATGACGTGATCGATGCGTCGCTTTTCAATGGCTGGGTCCGTCTGACTGGCGGCGCTGGCGATGACGTTCTGACTGCTGGTCCATTCAACGATATTCTCGACGGTCAGGACGGCGACGACTCTCTGCGAGGCCAGTCAGGCGACGACCTGATTTATGGCGGCAATGGCCAGGACACGGCACTGGGTGAAAACGGCGATGACGAAATCCACGGCGGCAATGATGGCGACTCGATCGATGGCGGGGCCGGCAATGACTTCCTGATCGGTGAACAGGGGAACGATCGTCTGATCGGCGGACTCGGAGTTGACCGGATCTTCGGCGGAGGCGGTCGCGACACGATTTCCGGCAACGCGGGCGATGACTCGCTGACCGGCAATGGCGGCTTTGATGTCATCAGTGAAGACATCAGCGGGCCGATGGAAGTGACCGCCGTCGGCTTGAATGGTGCCTCAGTGGGTTCTGACGAATTTGCTTCAATCGAGCAGGTTGCGCTGTTCGGTTCGGCCGGACCGGACTACGTCAACGCGACCGGGTACACGGGATTGCTGAATGTGTTTGCCGGTGCCGGAGACGACACCATCATCGGTGGGCAGGGCAACGATGTGCTGTACGGTGAGGATGGTCGCGATCGCCTGGAAGGTCTGGGGGGTGACGACGTGCTCGCCGGTCAGGGCGGCGACGATCTTCTGATCGGTGGCGACGGCAACGACTTCCTGGTCGGCGGAGACGGGAACGACCTTCTCGATGGCGGGGCGGGCGACGACCGGCTGCGCGGCAACAGCGGCGACGACTCGCTGCGCGGCGGCGCTGGAAACGATCTGCTGGAAGGCAACTCGCAGGCCGACCTGCTGCTCGGAGGCAGTGGCAACGATACGCTGGCCGGGGGCAAAGGCGATGACACTCTGCTCGGCGAAGCCGGCATCGACAGCATTGATGGCGAACGCAACCGCGACACTGGCACGGGCGGCGGCAACGGTTCGGGTGCCTCGGCGTCTGACTCACTGGTCAGTATCGAAGTGATCGACGATGCGTTTACGGTCGATTTTGACGCTCTGATTTCCGCGTTCTGAAATTGGAGCCGGGCCGGTCTTTTCCGGTTCAGCGGACAAACCCGTTTGCAGAATCAGCCTCTGGCGACTCGCACAGCAGCGGTGTTGCCAGAGGTTTTCTGCTGCGCGTTGCTGGCGTCCAATCGTTGACCCGGTCCGCTGCCGCTAAGATAGTTCCGCCCCGCCGGCCGGCCTCCGTGCGAGTCTTCTCCGCGGATTGCGGCACGCGGTCTTCCTGCCTCAGTGCTTCACTGCCCAGCCGAGTTCAGACGCGTGAGTTACGACACGATCATTATTGGAGCCGGGCTGTCCGGGCTCGCGGCCGGGATTCGACTGGCCTACTACGACCGGAAAGTCTGCATCGTCGAGAAGCACTACACAATCGGTGGGCTGAACTCGTTTTACCGGTTGCGGGGCCGCGATCACGACGTCGGGCTGCACGCGGTCACGAATTACGCCGAGCCGGGCACGAAGACTGGCCCGCTGTCCAAGCTGCTCCGCCAGTTGCGGCTGAAGTGGGAAGACTTCTCGCTGTGCCCGCAGATTGAATCGTCGATCGCGTTTCCAGATCGGCTGCTGCGGTTTACCAACGACTTCGACTTCTTCCGCAGCCAGGTTCACGAGCAGTTTCCCGCGCAATGCGACAACTTCGAACGATTGCTGGCGATGATCGGTGAACACGACGAGCTGCATCTGTCGAACGAAACCGCGTCGGCCCGCAAAGTGCTCGGCGAGACCATCTCCGATCCCGTGCTGATCGACATGCTGTTCTGCCCGCTGATGTTTTACGGCAGCCCGACGGTCGGGGACATGGACTTCAGCCAGTTCGTGATCATGTTCAAGGCACTGTTCGAGCAGGGGTTCGGGCGTCCGCAGCGCGGTGTCCGGCTGATCCTCAAGAATCTGGTCAACCACTTCCGGCAGAACGGCGGCGAACTGAAGCTGCGCTGCGGCGTGAAACGGATCATTGAAGACAACGGCCGGGCGGTCGGCGTCGAACTGGAGTCCGGCGAGATCCTCGAAGGAAAGAAGGTTCTTTCGTCAGCGGGTTCCGCCGAAACCTTTCGTCTGTGTGGTCATGTTCCCGAGCAGTTTGCTACCGACAATCCGCCGGGCGAGATCTCCTACGCCGAGACGATTTTCTCGCTCGATTGCGAACCGGCGGACATCGATCACCGCCAGACGATCGTCTTCTACAACGACTCGGACGTCTTCCGTTACGAACCGCCGAGCGAACCGTGCGACGTTCACAGCGGCATTATCTGCTCGCCGAACAATTTTGATTACGGCGACGAGAAGCTCGACGAAGGCCGCGTCCGGATCACTGCTCTGGCCTCGCCGGATTACTGGCTGAACCTGTCCGACGACGCGTACTACCCGGCAAAAGAAGAATGGTGCGGGAAAATCGTCGAATCGGCGATCCGCTTCATGCCGGACTTCCGATCGCACGTCGTCGATACCGACATGTTTACACCGCGGACCATTACAAAGTTTACGGGGCACCTGAACGGGGCAGTTTACGGAGCCCCGAACAAACTCCGCGACGGCCGCACACATCTCGAAAATCTGTATCTGTGCGGCACCGATCAGGGCTTCCTGGGCATCATCGGCTCGATGCTCTCTGGAATCACGATCGCGAACCTGCATCTGCTGAGGTAATGACGTTCGCTATCGCTGACTGAGGGCGAAGACCGTTCCGGCAATGGCGAGGCCTCCCAGAACGGCAAACAGAATTTTGACCCAGCTCCACGGTCGTTCGCCCTGCACTTCGCCCGTTGCGGCATTCACGACGATCTGGAACGTTTTGCCGTTGTAGCGGTACGCGAGCAGCCAGACGGGCAGCAGCAGGTGTTTGAAAGTGATCGCGCTGTACTGAGTATCGACGGAGTGAACCCGTTGCGTGTCGCCGCCGATCCGTTGTCGGACTTCTCTGTCGAGGGCCGTTTCGATGTGTTGTCGCGCTTCGTTGAAGCCTTCGTCGAGTTCGGTCTCGTAAGTCCGCGCGAAGAAGCCGGCCAGCGCCTGCTGAGTAAACGGGACGCACCTGTGGAGCGGCCAGGGTTCCAGACGGTCCATCAGCGTTCGTGGCAGACCGCGCGACGCCAGTACCAGCACGTCGTCGAAGAACCGGTCAAACGCACCCGAGGCCGGATACCAGCGGGTTTTCATCACGCGGTGTTCCTTGTCTCCCTGTCTGACGGTTTCCCAGTAATGCTCGCCACGCTGACCGCGGTAGCGCGTAAAAGTCATGGAGTCGTACGTCCAGAACGGCGTGTAAATCCCGTTGAACTTCCCGGTCACCCCGCGCTGTTTGAAGTCGTTGGGAGCGAACCAGCGGGACTGAACCCAGCGGGCGAGATTCGTCTGCGCTGACTGTTTTTCGACCAGAAACGGCAGGACGCCGTCGACAGGAATCCGGTCTGTGGCGTCGTGGACGTTCTCAAGCTGGACCGGCGAGGCACAGTACGGGCACTCGGAACTTGTCAGCGATCCCTGAAAGACGACCGTTCCGCCGCAGGCGTCGCAGCGGAGTTCGCTCTGATCACCCGCAGTTTCGCGGTCGCGTGACCGCAGATCACAGATACGGCCGAGCATCGCATGGAAGTCCTGCTCGGCGACGGTTGCGTCCTCAGCGAATTCAAGCTGCTTCTCGAATCCGCAGTACGGGCACTTGAGATCCTGCTGCCCGATGCTGAACTCAAGGTCGGCTCCACAGCCTTCGCAGGGAAACTTCCGGCCGCGGCCCTCGTCGATTTGTTCACCAGGTTTCGAATCCGAATCGCTCATCGGGTTCCTGCCATCGGTTCTGCTGCGGATAGAAGCTTGAGTGGATCTGACGTGGGTGGAAGACGTTGCGCGAACGTCCCAGATTGCCAGTCAGATGTCAAAGTGTGCCAGTTTTCCGGGTTTTGACCAGCAAAACGATTGTGCTGCCTGTGCCGGACGGTCGATGAAGAGTGAGACATGCCTCCGGCGTGCCGTCGTGCAGACTTCGCACCGACAGCCGCTGGTGGAGAGAGTCGACCGCCTCTCTGGGAGGGGAGTCGGTCGCGCGATCCTCTTCCGTGGATCAGGACAGAGCGCAATGAATGGAGTGAGAGTCTGGGGGGAGTGGCTGCGTCGTCGCACCGTGCGGGCGGTTTGTCCGCGAGTGCGAGGTCGTCGGCTGTTTTCGTCGCTGTGCTGCGTGGCCAGTGTCGCGGCAGCCGGCATGACGACCGGGTGCGGATTTTCGCGCCAGACCGACGATTCGCTGAGCCAGTCCAACGCGGCGTATTACGAGACCGCGTCGACGCAGATCGAATATCCCGACGTCGAGACGCCAGTTCGTTCCGATGTCCTGGACACAGCGCCGCCGCTGTCGATCATCGACGACCACGAGATCGAGTACGAATTCCTGTCGCTGCAGGACGCCGTGCATACGGCGTTAATGAATTCGCGCGTGCTTCGCGATCTGGGCGGAACAGTACTGCGCAGCCCGGACGACATCGGCACATCGTACGATGTTGCACTGCGGGAACTCGACCCGCGATTCGGCGTCGCGGCCGCACTCAGTGAATTCGACGCCCAGTTCGCGGCCTCGGCGTCCTACGAGAAGAATGACCGGGCACTCAACAACCGCCAGATCGGTGCTCTGGCGACATTTCTCAACCAGGACTACGGCGTTGTGCAGTCGCAGATTACGAAGCGGGCTGCCTCCGGCACGCAGCTCACATTCCGCAATCTGACGCAGTACGACTACAACAACACGCCGTCCAACCGTTTCTTTACGGACGGTGATAAAGGCTCGCAGGTCTTTGAGACGCTGATGGACATGGAAGTCCGTCAGCCGCTGCTGCAGGGCAATGGTTCGAAGTTTCTGCGCAGTGCCGGCCCATCTTCGACCGCGGCCAGCGTCAACGGCAACCTGACCGGCGTCGTTGTCGCCCGCATTCGAGCAGATATTACGCTCAGCGAATTCGAAGCGTCTGTCCGCGATTTCGTCAGCAATGTCGAAAATGCTTACTGGGATCTCTATTTCGCGTACCGGAATCTGGATACGCGGATCGTTGCCCGGGATACAACGCTGCAGACCTGGAACCGCATCAATGCGCTGTATCAGGCCGGCCGGGTTGGCGGCGAAGCGGAAAAAGAGGCACAGGCTCGTGAGCAGTACTTCCGCTTCCAGCAGGAGGTCCAGAATGCGCTCGCCGGCCGGCTCAGTGACTGGACCCGAACAAACAGTGGATCGGCGGGCGGGTCGTTCCGTGGTACGCAAAACGGCGTGATGACTGCCGAGCGTCGTCTGCGACTGCTGCTGGGCCAGCACATCAACACGGGTAAACTGTTGCGACCATCGGACGAACCAATCCTCGCGCAGGTATCGTTTGACTGGGATTCGATTCTGGTGGAAGCGCTGACTCGACGGCCCGAAATCCGCCGTCAGAAATGGCTCGTCAAGCAGCGTGAACAGGAACTGATCGCTGCGCATAACTTTCTGCTGCCTCAGTTCGACGCTGTGGGACGCTATCGATTCCGGGGTCTCGGCCAGGGCCTGCTGGGTTACAACGCAAATGGCGACCCGTTCAACAACGCCTTCGACAACCTGATGACGGGCAATTATCAGGAATGGCAACTGGGGGTCGAAGTCTCGATGCCGATCGGCTTCCGTCGCGCTCACGCCGCCGTCGAATTCGCCGAACTCAAGATGACCCGCGAACGCGTCGTACTCGGCGAACAGGAACGCGAAATCGTTCACGCACTCAGCAACGCTGTGTCGGAACTCGGTCGCGCCTGGAAAGTGATTGAGACGACCGAAGACCGGCGGCTCGCCTCGGCGGCGGAACTCGAATCCGTGCAGGCGGCCTTTGATGCGGACAAAATCGGGTTCGACGTTCTGCTCGAATCCCAGCGACGTTTCTTCACAGCCGAAATCGACCATTACCAGGCGCTTGTTGACTACTCGCTGGCAATCCGCAACGTCCATTACGAAAAGGGTTCGCTGCTCGACTACAACGAAATCTATCTGACCGAAGACCTCTGGCCGATGAAGGCCTACACCGACGCAATGAACCGACGTCAGAACACGCTGCCGGCCGAGTGGATGCACACGCTGATCAACAGCCCGCAGCCGGTCAGCGCTGGACCGTACTACCAGAACGTCACGGAAGAAGCGGAAATGAACTGGTCGGAAGGGATGCCGGTTGATGCCGAACCGGCCCCGGTCGACGGAGCTTCGACCGCAATTCAGACGGAAGGCGAAGGCGGATCGCCCGTCACTCCGGCCCCGGCACCGCCGGAAGGTGGCACGCCGTATGACGAAGCACCACCTGCCAGCATCGAGCAGCCTGCAAAGACGCCGCAGACGGAAGAGACGCTGCAGTCATCAGCCGAGCAGCAGACGGTCGGCGAAACTCAGTCGGCTGCCGCTACGGAGTCCGGCAGTCTGACGCTGCCGGTCGATGTGTCATTGTCCGCCGACGCGCCGTTGCGTGTCGAGCCGAAGAAGCTGCCGCAGACCGACCGGCCGGTTGGAACTCCAGAGACGAAGGCTGCCGCTCCGCTTGAGGAGCCCCCGTTCGTTGTGCCGGCGCCGGCAGACAATCCTCGTCGCGGTGGTTCTGTGAAGCAGACGTCGCTGCTGCCGGACGATCCTCTCATTGAGTCTCCGTTTGACGCAGCGGAAAGTGCTGCCGACGCGGCCGGATTCGTCCCGGAACTCGATCTCGAAGCAACCGGGTTCTCACTGGATGAGATCGTTCCAGTCGAAGCGCTGCAGCCGGCAGACAGGAAGTAATCAGCACGGAACAGGTCGTTCGCGAAACCCGCTCGCGACGCAAGGCCCGCTGGCGACCGCCTGGTCCCGGCGGGCTTTTTTTGTGAACCGGTGTCGGCACTGGAGACAGCCTGCGTATCCGCAAGGAAGCGCTGACGCAGATCAACGCAGTGCGAAGTCTGTCAAATCGTCGCAGTTGGAACGCTGAGTGGCAGAGCACTCGCCACGGACGCCTTCAACTCGTCCCAGACGCTCGAATTCGTTTGACTCATTCGTAATTCGCCATCCTCTCAGACCGGCACGATCGGTCTGGATTGTGTGTCATGTCTCTCTTTGTCAACAGGCACACGCCTCACCCCGTCAGGTAAAAAGGGGATGTTGCAGGATTTCAACACAAGCTCGAGCGGGGTATCGCCAGTAAAGTGGCCGCCCTGTCGATCGCCTGTGTCTTCAGGCGGTCGTGCCGGGATTCTTTTATCACCTGGAGATCGAGACCGACCTGTCGCTGGCTTCTGAATCTGCTCAGCAGTGACGTCTGCATCGACTCCCCCGTGCAAAAGTTGGCTCACCATGATTGCCCCCTATGACCGCGAAGCCGTTCTTGAAGAAACCATCGCTGACCTCGAAGCGCTGTATGACTGGCACGCAATGGTCCTGAATCAGGCCCGCGTCGGCGTGATTGACTGGCCGGTCGAAGGCAGCCGCGTTTACATGTCGCCCTGCCTGAAGTCCATGCTCGGTTACGACGATCACGAAATGCCGAACGCCATGCAGGCCTGGCTGAAGCACATCCATGAGGACGACCGGCAGCTCGTCACCGAGGAGATGCAGGCGGCCGTCGAACGTGGCGACCGAAGCTGGCAGCGGGTCCATCGCGTCACGCGTCGTGACGGCTCGTCCGGCTGGATCCTCTTCCGGGCGCAGATC
Source organism: bacterium (assembly GCA_016124895.1). Lineage (GTDB taxonomy): Bacteria > Planctomycetota > Planctomycetia > Planctomycetales > Planctomycetaceae > JAPOLP01. The sequence goes on along the minus strand of WGMU01000006.1, from coordinate 129,325 downwards.
ACGCCCAGCGACGAAGGTCGCTCGAGCCGGCTGCTCGGAGCCGTGATCGATATCACCGATATCCGCCAGATGATCGGCGACGCCCAGGTCACGTCCTGCAACTGATTCGCTATGGCTGATGCCCGATTGTCAGGACGCCGAGTTGATTCGCCACGTCGCTTTCCTGACAGACCGGGCGGAACGAGCTAGAGTCTGACAATCGGACCGACTCCGCAGTTGATGGCGGCAACGGTCCGAGTCAGTTCCCCGCTCGTTTTCTCACACAGCATTCGCACTATGCAGGTCACCATTACCGCCGTCGGTCCCGATAACCGGGGACTTGCCGACCCGATCGTCCATTTCGTGACGTCCCACGGGGCGAATATCCACGAAATTCAGATGTACGACCGGGACACCGAACACGTCTTCGCGATGCTGCTGCGCATCGAATGGCCGGACGAAGCCGGGACGCTCGACGACCTCCGGCAAACGATGGACAACATCGGACGGCAGACGAAGCTGGAGATCCGCGTCTGGGCTCCGCACGCCAGTCAGCGTTTGCCGCGAATCGCCATCTGTACGACCTACCGGCCGGAACCAGCGCTCGCTGTTCTGCGAGCCATCCGCGACAATCGGCTACGAGCCGAACCGGCCGTCATGATCGGCAACCGCCCCAACTGCCGCGGCGTGGCCGAACAGTTCGATGTCGACTGGCACCTGATCGGCGACGAGAAGGGCGCTCCCGACAACGAACGCATGGTCGCACTGTTTGACGAGTACGACGTCGATTACGTCGTCCTCGCCCGCTATATGCGAATGATTCCGGCGAGCACCTGCTGGCGCTACGCTGGCGGCCGGATCATCAACCTGCATCACGGCTTGCTGCCGTCGTTCCCCGGTCCGCGACCTTACGAAGACGCGTTCAGCCATCACATGCTGACGTTCGGTGCGACGGTCCATTTCATCGTCCCGGAACTCGACGCCGGCAATCAGATCATCAATCAGAGCAGCTTCTCCGTCTTCCCTGGTACGCCGCTGGAAGAAATCAAACGGATGGGCGAGGAAGACAACGAGCCTGCCTGTCTGGTCGAAGGCCTCCGTCGTGCCGTTGACCGCATCGTCGAATTGCACTTCCACCGGGTCGTCCGCCGAGGTTGAGTCCTGCTTGGTGCCGCTGCTGGCTTGCCAGCAGTGGCACCAAGCAGGCGGAAATCAGCCAGTGTTGACTGAAAGGAGCCTGGCGATGAGCAGTGACCAGTTGACCCATTTCGACGCCGACGGCGCCAGCCGGATGGTCGACGTCGGCGATAAGGAAATCACGCGCCGCACCGCCCGGGCTCAGGCCATCGTCACGATGCTGCCGGAAACGCTGGCGCTGATTCAGGATCGCAAGCTGGCGAAAGGCGACGTGCTGGAAGTCGCCCGCCTGGCTGGCATCATGGCCACGAAGCAGACGCAGAATCTGATCCCGCTCTGTCACTCGCTGGGGCTCGACAGTGCTGAGATCAACTTCGAGATTCTCGACGACCGCCGTCTGCGCATCGAAGCCGCTGTCAGCAACCACGGTCGTACGGGCGTCGAAATGGAAGCGATGACCGCCGTCAGCGTGACCGCTCTGACGGTCTATGACATGTGCAAAGCTGTTGACCGCTGGATCTCAATCGGCTCGATCGAACTCCTGGAAAAGTCCGGCGGCAAAAGCGGGCACCTGCTGCGATCCACACAAACGGAGTAGTTTCACGACGTCAGGAAGAAACTCGACAGCGGCGGCTCTGCCGCAGCGTGATGACTGTTAAATCGTCGGGCTTACTCGGAACGCCGTCGGTTCGTTCGGTCATTCTCTGTCGAGCTGCTGTGACCAGCCGGTGCAGTGATCGCGCCAGTGGCCCCTTACGGATAAATTCGACGATTTCGTCTGTGTAGAGATTGTCGAACAGGCCGTCAGATGCCAGCAGCACGGTATCGTAGCGGGCCAGTCGCAGCGGCGGGCCGAGTTCAATCCGCATATCGTCACTGCCGACGACGTTTGACACCAGGTGTCGCTCCTCGTGGTGCATCGCTTCGGATTCGTCGAGCAATCCATACTCCATCGCAAAGCCGACCGGCGAGTGCGACACGGTCTGCATTCTCAACCGGCCGCGCTGGCCGGTGGTGAGAATCATCGAATCGCCCACGTGGTACGGTCGGATTTCGCCGTTCCGCCACTCGACGGCGGCGATTGTTGTTGCTGCGCCAATGCCCAGATCTTTGATCGCCTGATTCGCTCGTTCCAGCCCGTCAAGGATCAGCGCTCGAAGCGGCAGATTTGAGTCGCGACTCGCGAAAATGGAATCGGCAATCAACCGCACAGCCAGATTCGACGCCTGGTGGCCGCCTCGCAGGCCGCCAAGTCCGTCGGCGACGACCAGGACCGCCGATTGATCATCCACCGGAATGATCGCTGCCGAATCTTCGTTCGGAGACTCGCGATCAGGTTTCGGACGCGACCACGCGGCGATTTCCAGCCCGGCGAAGCAGCCCGTCACGACGTGATCAGAGTCGTGTGCCAGCAGCAGGGTCGGGCTGTCGGGGCTGATGAGGCTCATGGGCGGGGCGTCGGGTCAGGCGGCCCGCCGAGTCGTCTTTTTTTTGCGACGACTGGCCAGCAGCCGCTCAGTTTTGCGGCGGGCTTTGAGAAAGGCTTCCAGCATCTGGTCGGCATCGCGGAACCGTTTCCGCGGGTTCGGCTCCATCGCCCGGCGAATCACCGCCACCATCTCTGCATGAACGCGCGCCCGCATCCGGCTGAGCCCCTTTGGCGGCCATTCGTACGGATATTCGGGCCAGTAACCGGTCAGCATCCGGCACAGAATCAGGCCGAGCGAGAATACGTCCGAACGGAACGACGGCTTGCCCATCGCCTGCTCGGGAGCCATGTAGCCGATCGTTCCCGTCCCGGCACCGCGAACCGTCTTCTGGGCCACTTTGGCGATCCCGAAGTCGGTCAGCTTGAGTCGGTTTCCTGAGAACAGAATGAAGTTTTCCGGTTTGATATCGCAGTGGATGATCTTCGACCGGTGCGCGTAGGCGGTCGCTTCGAGCATCTGCTGTCCGTAGTCCAGAATCGAATGCAGTGACAGCCGCTTCGTGATCCGGTCCGACAGCGTGTTTTCGCCGAGCTGAAAGGCGATGACGAACTTCTCATCCATAAAGCCGGCAAACCGCAGCGGCAGGATGTTCGGATGTTCGAGCCGCGCGGCGACGCGGACTTCGTTCCGGAAATCTTTTAACACGTGGTCATCGACGATCTTCGCGTGCGGCACCTTGAGCGCCACACGGATCCCCTCGATCGTGTCCATCGCTGCGTAAACGTCGGCGAAGCCGCCCTGTCCGAGGCGACGTTCGATGCGATACTTGCCGACCTTCTGTCGAACTTTTAATGCGCTCATACGAATAATCATCCAGCCGCGTCCCTGCTGCCGTTGTACCAGCCGTGAAGCAACTCGTCGACCAGGTCGAGACACAGCCCGCCCGCTCGCCGGCTTCTTCACGAATCGCTCATCAGTTTTTCGGCAAACCACACCCCGCAGCGCCAGCCAGCCCGAGTGATTCCCGCGGTCGCCGCAGAGATTTCTGCTTCTCTGAAAACTGAACACCGGACCGTGAAATGTCCGTCTGCCGCTTCGCTCCCAGAGCGATCAGCGATTATCCTGGCCTGTTGACGATTCTGTTACCAAAGGAGCTGCCATGAAACTCGGGTTGATCAATTCCGCATGGGCTCAGGCCGGCCGCGACACCGCCTGGGGTATTCAGAAGACGAAGGAACTGGGCTTTGATTCGATCGATATCTTCACTGACCCGCTGGACATCGACGTGCGCGAGCGGCGTCTGATCAAGCGTGAGTGCGATCGGCACGGCCTGCCCATCGTCTCGATCTGCTGCGTCGCCGTCGGGCTGATCGACTTCAACCCCAGCGTCCAGAGGTTTCACATGGACCGCTGCAAGGCGTTTCTCGATCTGGTCTACGAGTACGAAGCGCAGAACCTGCTTCTGGTGCTGGGCGAGTACATCTGGAACCAGGAAGTCATCCCGCCTGCCGAGCAGTGGCAGACGGGCGTCGCCAACTGCCGCAAACTCGCCGAGTACGCCGAGAAGCTGGGCGTGCAGATCGCCCTCGAACTGGAACCGTTCCCACTCTCCCTGCTGAACAATGTCTCGCGCATGGTGCAGTTCATTGATGACGTTGATCATCCGGCGCTGCAGGCGAACATTGACGTCTCGCACCTGCTGCTGGCCGATGTCGCTCCCGAGGAACTCCGCCGCCTGAAGAACAAAGCAATCCACGTCCACATTTCCGACTGCGACGGCAAAGTCCACGGCGACCTCCCCCCCGGCCGAGGCGTCGTCAACTTCGCTCCCTACCTCCGCGAAATCAAAGACCTCGCTATCGACGGAGCCATCTCCATCGAACTCGAATACTCCCCCGAGCCTGACAAAATCGAACAGTGGGTCGCCGAAGCCTACGAGTCGACCAGGCATCTTCTGCAGGACGCAGACCTGCTGGGATAACACAGGATCTCCAGCGTGCCACTGCTGGCTCGCTCAGCAATGTTCAGCGTCCACTGCACTGCCGGGCGAGCCGGCAGTCGCACTGGGCGAATTCAATACGTAAAGCCAGTCCGCAATGGCTACACTGGTGGCTGGTCTGCTGAAGTGATGCTTCTTTGATACGGCTTCGTAAGGCTTCCGCGACTGTGCGTGGTTCTGTCTGTTGCGTCAGATCACGAAAGCTGGACTTGCCCACGCGGGATCGTCGGTCCGCTCGATTTTTCTGCTTCCACGCCAAATGGCACAGCCGCTGCACACTACGGTGTGTTCCCGGTGGAGTTGGCATGTCCTTCCGCCGGTAGCTCTGAGTCTCTTCAGGCGGACAGAATCATGACCGGAAATCAGTCACTGCGAATTCTGCATCTTTCAGACCTCCACTTCGGCCCTCCTTTCCTGCCAAAAGTTGGCCGCGCTCTACAGGAAATGGCCGATCAGCTTTCACCGGATGTCGTCGTTGTCAGCGGCGACTTTACGCAGCGAGCGAAACCGCAGCAGTTCATCGACGCGGCTCAGTTTCTGAAACAACTACCGCCGGTTCCGCAACTCGTCGTACCGGGCAATCACGACGTGCCGCTGTACCGCGTGGCGGAGCGGATGCTCAAACCGCATGAGCTATACCGCCGTCACATCAGCGAGGAACTGAACCCGGTGCTGCGCGTGGACGGGGCGGTGATCGTCGGGCTCGATACGTCCTCGCCCTATCGCAATATCACGAACGGTCGCATCCACCGCTGGCAGCTCGACCTGTGCAGCGAGGCTCTGCGGAGCGCACCACCCGATGCCGCGCGCATCGTTGTCGCACATCACCACTTCGCCCCGGCACCAGACTATCTGCACGACTGGACGATGCCTAAGGCTCGGCGGGCAATTGACCGGTTCGTGGAGCTCGGTGTTGAAATGATCCTCGGAGGTCACCTGCACCGAGCCTACATCGGCAACTCGCTGGACTTCTTTCCCGGCACGGACCGTGAACGCGGCATTATCATTGTGCAGTGTGGAACATCCACTTCACGGCGGGGCCGCGGTCGCGAGCGCGAAAAGAATTCGTTTAACCTGGTCGAAATCACGGCCACGTCGCACCGGATCACGCACTACGTCTACTTCGACGAGGAACGTGGCTTCACACCGTTCAGCCAGCACACCTTTCCGCGACCTGGTCATCAGTTCGAACACGACGTCCAGCAGGCTGCCGCCGTTGTGGAAAGTGCGGAAGTCGTCAACTCGTAGGAAGTACCATCAGAACGATTGGAACGCCGATACTTCGACTGCTGCGTGTCGCTACTTCGTCAGCCGGTCGATAATCATCTGGCGGACGGCTGACGCGTCGGCGCCTTTGAGTTCGCGCATGACCTGACCGATCAGCGGCCCGACCGCCTGCAGCTTGCCGGCGCGGACGTCCTCGGCAGCTTTCTCGTTGCGGGTGACGACGGTATCGATGATCGATTCGATCTTACCCGTGTCCTGCTCAACCTTCAGTCCTTTTTCAGCAATGATCTCGTTGACGCGTGATGTTTCGAGTTCGCTGCCGTCGTCGCCTTCCGTCAGAAGAACGATGAAGACCTCACGTCCGCTCTTGACCGTGATTTCGCCAGCGACGATCTGCTTGAGCAGCGTGCCGAGTACCGCGGCCGGGATTGAGAACTCGGTGATCTCGACCTTACGCTCGTTGAGTTCGCGCTGCACGTCCTGTGTCATCCAGTTGGCCGCCTGTTTGCCGTCGCCGCACTCACTGGCGACGGCCTCAAAGTAGTCGGCGTATCGGCGGCCCTGGTCGATGATGACTCCGGCGACGTCGTCGGACAGGCCAAGTTTGCTGACGTAGCGATGCCGACGCGATGCGGGGAACTCGCACAGGGTTGCACGGATTTCGGCGATCTCGTCGTCGGAGACCGTGACCGGGCAGAGGTCCGGATCGGGGAAGTAGCGATAGTCAGCGGCCTCTTCCTTGCCTCGCTGCTCGAACGTCACGCCACGGTCCGCGTTCCAGCCGTGTGTCGCCTTCGGGACCTTGCCGATGCGGTAGCCCTCGGGGTCAGCTTCAAACTTCTTTGCCTGTTGTCTGATCTCGTATTCGAGAGCCGCTTCGACGCCGCGGAAGCTGTTCAGGTTCTTGATCTCGACGATCGGCGTCGCGACGGTTTCGCCGTTGTGCTGCACATGCAGGTTGACGTTGGCGTCGCAGCGCAGCGACCCCTCCTGCATGTTGCAGTCAGACACTTCGATGTACCACAGCAGCAGACGCAGCTCTTCGAGGAACACGCGGGCTTCCTCGGCCGAGCGGATATCCGGCTTACTGACGATCTCCAGCAGTGGCGTCCCGCAACGGTTCAGGTCGACCTGGCTGTCTCCGCCTCGGCCTGACTCATCGTGAATGTTCTTGCCAGCGTCTTCTTCCAGGTGAGCCCGGAACAGGCCGACGCGTCGCGTTTTGCCGGTCGACGGCACGGTGATCTCGACGCAGCCTTCCGAACTGTAAGGCAGGTCGTACTGGCTGATCTGATAAGCCTTCGGCAGGTCCGGGTAGTAATACTGCTTGCGGTCCCACTTCGACGACTGAGCGATCTGCAGGTTTAGCGCCAGCGACGTTTTCAGCGAGAGGCGAAACGCCTCGCGGTTCATCACCGGCAGTGCGCCGGGCAGACCGAGGCACACCGGACACGTCTGAACATTCGGATTGTCCGGGTTGAAAAGATTTTCACAACCGCAGAACAGCTTCGACTTCGTCAGAAGCTGCACGTGGACTTCGAGGCCGATAACCGTTGTGTATTCCATGACTCGCTGGTCTCCGAAATCGGAGTTCGATGTTTCCTGGTTATCCAGATCGGCAGTGCCTGTTTAACGACCAAGCGCCGGCGACCCTCGACTTGCACCTGTTCTGGTGGCCGGCGCCTGCGGCTGGGCGTTAAACGAAGTTACTGGCTCAGCGACGGGCGGCGTGTGTGCCAGTCGGTTTCCCGCTCGAACATCCGGGCCGCTCGCAGCAGCTTCTCTTCTTCAAACGGACCGGCCAGAAGCTGCAACCCGATCGGCAGGCCCGACGCGCTGATCCCACAGGGAATCGAGATTCCCGGAATGCCGGCCAGATTGGCTCCAATCGTGCAGATATCTGACAGGTACATCTGCAGCGGGTCGTCGACCAGTTCCCCGATTCTGAACGCGGGCGTCGGAAACGTCGGGCCGACGATCACGTCGACGTTCTGAAACGCGGCGTCGAAGTCGTTGCGGATCAGACGGCGAACCTTCAGCGCCTTCACGTAGTACTGATCGCTGTAGCCTTCCGAGAGCGCATAGACGCCGAGCATGATCCGCCGTTTGACTTCGTCGCCGAAGCCTTCCTCGCGACTGGCCGCGTACAGGTCGACAAGACTCTCGAACTGCTCGGCCCGATGTCCGTAATGGATGCCGTCGTACCGCGCGAGATTGCTTGACGCCTCCGAGCACGCAATGAGGTAGTAAGTGGCAACCGCGTACTTCGTGTGCGGCAGCGAGATGTCGACGATCTCGGCTCCCTGCGATCGATAAACCGCGATCGCCGTTTCAATCGCGGACCGAACATCGTCGTCAGTTCCCTCGCCAAGATATTCCTGCACCACACCGACGCGCAGACCTTCGAGCGGTTGATCGACGCTTTGCGAGTAAGCCGGCACGGGGCAGTCGACGCTCGTTGAATCGCGGGCGTCGTGTCCGGCCAGCCTTTCGAGCAGCAGCGCGGCGCCGGCGACGTCGTTTGCAAACGGGCCGATCTGGTCGAGCGAACTTGCAAACGCCACCAGCCCGTAACGCGACACGCGACCATAAGTCGGCTTCATTCCAACCACCCCGCAGAACGACGCCGGTTGTCGGATCGAACCGCCGGTGTCGCTGCCGATGGCCAGCGGTGCCAGCGCCGCCGCAACCGCTGCCGCCGACCCGCCACTCGACCCGCCGGGCGTGCAGTCAACGTTCCACGGATTGCGAGTGACTTTGAGTGCCGAGTTCTCGGTCGACGAACCCATCGCAAATTCGTCGAGGTTCGTCTTGCCGATGATGACTGCGTCGGCTGAGTTCAATCGTTCGACGATGTGCGCGTCGTATGGCGGAACGAAGTTTTCCAGCATCCGACTGGCGCAGGTCGTCGCCCGGCCCCGAGTGCAGATGTTGTCTTTAACGGCGACCGGCAGTCCGGCGAGCGGCCCCAGCGGCTCACCGGCGGCACGCTTTCGATCAACCTCAGCAGCCTGCGTCAGAGCGGCTTCGGCATCGACTGACAGAAACGTTCCAACGGATTCGTCCAGCGAGGCGATCGCATCAAGATGCGCCCGCACGATGTCGGCGGCGGTCATCTCGCCGCTGTCCATTGCTTCCAGAAGCTGAGAAGCGGTCGCTCCGGAAAGTTGCATTCTGATTTCCCCGTCTGGGTAGTCGCGGTTCCCTGCTGGCTGCTCTCTGCTCGCTCGTTACGCGTTTTCCAGAATCTGCGGTACCAGGAAGTAGCGGCCGTCGGTTTTCGGAGCGTTGGCCAGAGCATCCTCCCGTGGCAGGCTCGGAGTCGTCTCGTCGTCGCGCAGCACGTTGGATATGTCGACTGCGTGCGCCATCGGTTCGATGTCCGACACATCCAGCTCGTCGAGCACATGCACATACTGCAGGACGCCGCCAAGCTGCTGAGCGAAGTGCTCGATCTCCGCGTCGCTGAGCTTCAGCCGGGCCAGACTGGCAACCTTGCGAACGTCTTCGTTACTGAGTTCGACCATCGCGACAACCTCGTCGGACTTCTGTCTGAAAACGACCAGAGGGTGAAGCTCCCATCGAGCAACCCGGCTCGATCAGAACTTCACCCTCTGATTTGGATTCGCTGTCGGCGGCTCGCGAAAAGCGACTCGCTCAGAGCCACTGAACAGATCAGTTGGCGTCGATCGTAAAGGCTTCGCGAACGACGGCCTTCTGAATTCGACCGGACCGGATGCAGTTGGTGCAGACCTTCTGCTGCCGGGCGCCTTCCGGAGTCTGCACGCGGACGTGCTGCAGATTCGGGTAGAAATACCGCTTCGTAATGCCCGTTGTCTTGCGGCCGTTGCCGCCCAGATACTTGGCCTTACCGCGTTCGACCTTTTTATTTCCGCGGCCAGCGCCCTTACCGCAAACGTCGCAAACTCTTGACATGACTGACTTTCCTCAACATCGGCTGAGCCCAGCCGGAAAATGGACCAGAGAGAAGCGGAGCAGTATATCGAGTGACTTCCGGCCTTCAAGTTTGCCGGGCCGTCCGGGCTGCCGGGCACCGTGACGCGATCCGGCCGCCACGATTTACGGGAACCAGTCGGCCGTGAGAGCACGGAAACCTTCGAGGGACGAAACCGGGCCGCGACGTTTCAGCCAGTCGACGAACGCTGGCGATTGGGTTGTTTCGAGCTGGTTCAATGCCTGCAGAGTTCGCAGGTCGTCGTCGCTCAACGAGATCAGCCAGCCGCCTGCTTCGCGGAATTCGTTCAGCAGTTGTTCCGTTGCCGGGCCGGACGGAACGCTGCCGCGCCGAAAGATGGCGAGTCGGCGAAACGGGAGATCAGCCGCGATACCCGACGCCGTCAGCGCGGACTTCAGTCGCGTTTGAAACGCAGTCGCGTTGTCGCGCTGCAGAGCCCTCAGGCAGAGGTGCCGCTCGGTTTCGTCGCCCGACTGCACCAGACGCAGTCGCGCGTGCAGCGGCGGCAGCTTCGGATTGCCGAAGTCCGTTTCGACTGAAGCATCGACGCCTTCCGGCAGTCGGCATTCGCGAATCAGGCAGCGGCAGGCCGTCTGCAGCAGCGGGGCGAGTCGCTCGTCGTCGTGCAGTTTTGCGAGCAGGCTCGCTGGATCGGCCTCGCTCTTCAGGCGGTCAAACTCAGCATCGAGCATCTGCTGTTCAGTCGGCACGGGCGAGCCGTCGGACTTTCCGCCATCAGGTTTACTGATTGACTCATGAACCAGTTCATGAGCCTGCTTGCGGAAGGGAATCGAAACTTCGCGCTCGCCGGACTCGCTCGCGCCTTCGCCGGGCGAACTCCCGTGCTGATGAGCATCTTCGTCGACAGCGAACGACGACAGCTCGACCACTTGGCCGCGTATCAGACAGCGGCGCCGATGCTCGGCACACAGCCGCAGGATCTCGCGAGGCGAGAGCCCCAGCAGATTGTCGAACAGCTCGGGACGAAACGGCCATGTCGGCCAGGGCGGTGAGAACCCTGTTCGATCGAACGCGTCACCGAGTCGCTGGACGACGACCGAACGGGCGACTGCGTCGTCCGGGAGCGAACCGAGCATCAGCGGTGACTCGAAACGTTCCAGATCCTGCCGCAAGGCGTGTCGTCGCAGAACGTCGAGCGTTGCTTCGACGCACGAAACGACCAGCAGCGTACGCCGCGTTACGTCGCGCAACGCGCTCAGACCTCCGGCAATCTGCTCGACGATCGACCGTGCCGCGAGCACCGATTGCGGCAGTGACTCACCCGCTTCGGCATGAGCATTCGCCAACTGCAGTTGATGGACGATCGGGTCGAGCTGGTCGAACGCAATGACCGTCGGCCCGCAGAGACTCATCAGCCAGGACATGGCGCGCACGATCTCGAATGGTTCAGACTGCGACCGCGTGAAGCCGAGCATTCGTCGCTCGTCGGTGTCGAGTTCCGAAGCCTGTAACCAGCGCAGCCCGAGAGTTGAAACCTGCAGGTCGCGCGAGTTCAGAGCGATCAGTGCCCGCAGCGCATCCTGAAACTGCATCGTCTCGGGCGGATGCCGACGGCTCATTTCTGTCAGCAGCAGAGCGATGTTTCTCAACAGCCGGTCGGGGCTGAAATGTTCGAGCTTCTCGATGCTGCGCGACACCGGTTCAGCCAGCTCGAACGTGCTCAGCAGCCGCGCCAGCAGCGTTCGATACTGCGGCTGCTGCTCACTTGACGCCTCCGGTCCGTTCGCTTCACCCGGTCCATCAATGGTCCGACCGAGCGAATCCACCAGACCCTGCAGCACCGTTGCCGGAAAATCACGGACGGCCGTCATATCAATCAGCACGAAGCTGCAACCGCGCTGGCTGGCTTCCCGCCGCAGCACCGACAGCAGATGCGTCTTTCCTGTCCCGCCGCTGCCAACAATCACGCGCCCGAGCGGCGACCGCGGCTCATTCTGTGAAGCCAGCTCATCGAGAACGGTGAGCAGTTCGCGCCGCACTTCTGCATGCAGCCCGTTAACGTCAAACCGCGGCGTCGCCCACACACTCGCCAGATGCAGCGTCCCGTCAAAGTCGACCGCCCGCAGCGCGTCGAGCGGAGAAACGGATGTCATCGGCGTTTGGTCCCCAGCGAGAGAATCGGCAACAGCGAGGGGAGACAAAGCAGACATTGACCAGCCTGAAAAACGTCAGCACGGGAGCGGAAATCAATCAAACCACTTTGACCCCCGGTGCGCCAGCCGTCCACTCCAGCAGCCTGTGAGCACTGGAACTGCACAGCTTCGGAGAGGTCGTGGAAGAACCGCCTGTCAAAAAACGTCTCGTATGACGAAGCTCGCAACGCCGTATGAGGGCATCATCCGCGTCCTGCGCACTCGGCGGCGCGCTGGCGGACTTCTTCGCTCGTCAGTGGGTCGCTGCGGTGGTGGCTCAGGCACAGGGGCATCTGGACCTTGACCGGAGTGGGCGTGGCGTCGGCGTTGTGGAGGTAGAACTGGCCGCGGGGCAGGTTCGAGATGTCGCGGCCGGAACCGCCTTTGGACTGCAGCATCTCAGTCAGCGTGTCGCGGGCCGCGGGCGAGTTCACTTTGCCGTAACAGTGCGTCGCGCAGTTGCTGACGATCGTGTGCCGGATGTCCTTTGGATTCTGCGTCGCGAAGACCACGCCCAGGTGGTACTTCCGCGCCTGAGCGACCAGCCGTTCCATGCTTTCCGTGCAGGCACTCGACCCGGTCGCGGGGACGGAGTCCTTCGCCTCGTCGATGATCAGCAGACCGCGCAGCCGCCGGCCGGGCGGGCTCGGGTGCTGTTTGATCCAGGCAAACAGAGTCATCGCCAGTTGATTCAGAAAGTGTCGCCGACTCTCGACACTCGCCAACCATGCCAGACTGATGACCGAAATCCGGGTGCGCTCAGCGCCCGGCAGGTCGCCGAACAGAATCGCCGGATCGAGCCCCGTGCCGCTGCCGCGCAGCATCGCAGACGTCTCCATCGCGACTTTCAGACTGTCGGAGATCTCGGCCGCCAGTCTGTCCTCTTTGCTGATGCCCAGTCCGGCCTCGGCCGGCAGATCGGCGAGCAACTCTGCAAACTGCCTCAGCGTCCCGCCTCCCTGCTTCGCGAAGAACTTCAGCGCAGACGTCAGGATGCCGCGTTTGTTCTGCGCGCTCTTGGAACGGCCTTCTGCAACGAGTTCACTCAGCGTCGCGACGGCCATATCGACGGCGGCTTCGAGTTCCTCCGGTTGATCAGCGACGGCCGCGAGGTCCGGCAGCGGTTCGAGGTTCAGCGGATTGCCGCTTTCCGAACCCGGCGTCCAGATGACGTTTTCGACGGTGGAGAAGTACTGCTCGGCCAGAGCCGCATCGCCGTCGAGCCAGCCAGCCGGAGGTTCCGGCCAGCGTTCTCCCAGGCAGGCGAGATCGTTTGCTCCGTCAATCACGATCGAAGGAATGCCACGCAACGCTGCTTCTTCGATCAGCCGCTTCAGCAGCACGGTCTTTCCTGAACCGGCTCCGGCAAATACGACGGCGTGCTTTTCGAGCAGCCCCGCATTGAGCGTCAGCGGCTCGCCGGTTTGAGTCCCGACAACGCGGCGGCCGAACGGCAGCACGTTACGGTTGAGCGTCTCGGAAGTTGCAGGAGTTTCAGGCGATGCGGTATCGGGAACTGCAGGCGCTGACAGCGGAATGTCCGACTCGACAGGCGTTTGAAGTTTCCGGTTTGATGCTGCGGACTGACGCAGGCTGCCTGGTTGAGGTTCGTCCGTCGATGGAGCACCTGACGGCTCGCGCCGCTCCGCGACCTCGGGTGTCGGCTCACACAGTGGCGGCACGACGGTTCGCATCAGGTCGAGTTGCGTCGCAGGACGTCGCAGACGCAGCCACTCGGAAAACTCGGCATCGTTCTTCTGTTCCAGGCGAACGAGCGCGAACAGCGTTCTCAGATCCTCGATCGAAAGATCGACGAGGATGCCACCCGCTGCCGCAAACTTCTCAAACATCGCCGTTGTCTTTGCACCGCCAGGCAGCGGCGTCGTGCGCACCAGAACCAGGCGACGGAAACTGAGCCGCCGGTCAATTCCGGACGTCGTCATCGCGTTTTTCAGCCGCGACTGGAACGCCGTCGCGTGAGTCCGCTGCAGCGCGCGAACGCAGAAGTGATCTTCGCGGCTGTTTTCGCTGTGATGAATCAGCCGCAGGCGCGCGTGCAGCGTCTTCTTTCCCGCCGGTCCAAAGTCGACATCGACCGCGCCGTCGACTCCCGCCGGCAGCCGCGTTTCGCGCAGGACACAGCGGCAGGCCGCTTCGAGCAGCGGGCCGAGCAGTTCGTCGTCGCGCTTCTCTTCGAGCAACTGATCGAGCGGCGCATCGGCGCGCAGCTTCTCGAACACTTCGTCCAGCCGATGCGACTCCGCTTCCGGTTGAGGTGCCTCGGGCTGCGCATCCGCATGGAACGAAGACAGCAGCGAGACCGCGCCGCGGCGCAGGCAATCGAGCTGATGGTCATAGCAGAGTTTCAACAACTGGCGCGGCGACAGGTCCGAGTTGATCGAATCGAACGCTTCGACAGCGAACGGCCACGTAGGCACTGGCGGCTCGAAACCCGTCAGTTCGAACACCGGTTCCAGTCGCGAAAGCACGACGTCGCGCGCGACCCGGCCCCGCGAGACGGCGCCCAGGATTCGCGGCGGCTCGAAGCGATCCTTGTTCGTGTGCAGCGTCAGTTCGGTGAGCACTGCATACGTTGCCTCAACACACGACACGACCGACAGCGTGCGCCGCGTCACGTCGCGGAGAGCACTCAGTCCACCCGCCAGCCTTTCAATAATCGTTCGAGCGACGCGGAGTTCTTCGGCGTCGGGTTCGGACTCCAGATCGCGCGACGCGACGTTGAGCTGCGTGACGATCGGGTCGAGCTGATCGAGTGCCAGCACCGTCGGCCCGCAGAGACTCATCAGCCAGGACAGCGCCCGCACGATCTCCATCGGTTTTTCCTGCGGCCGGTTGAGCCCCAGCAGCCGGCGATCGGCGTCATCGATCTCGAAGCCCTGCAGCCAGGTCAGCGCGACGCTCGACAGGTCAAAGTCCTGCGAGTTCAGCGCGAGCAGCACGCGGACGACGTCCTGATACTGCAGTGTTTCCGCCGGAGCCCGACCGCGCAGCACGGTGAGGAGCCGGCCGGCGGCCTGGCGCAGTTGATCCGCGTTCGTAGTGGCCAGCATCCGCACCTGAGCCGGCGAATCCTTCACGTGCAAAGAATCAAAGAAGCGTTCGAGCAGCAGTTCGTACTGAAACTGGACGCCGTCGATCCGCTGCTGCAGCGACGTTGTGTAGCCCTGCAGAACCGTTTCCCAGAAATCGTGGACGTCGGTCATGTCGACCAGAACGAACGCGACGCCGCGCTGCCGGGCTTCGCGCCGCAGGATCGACAGCAGGTGCGTCTTGCCCGTCCCGCCGCTGCCCATGATCACCCAGCCAAGCGGTGATTCCGGCGCGTTCGACCGGGCGAGTTGATCGAGTTTCCATTCGAGTTCGCTGCGCAGCTCAGCGTGGAGATCCGGAACGTCAAACGGCGGGTCGCTCCACACACTGGTGAGGTGCATCGTCCAGTCAAAGCTGACGGCACGCAGGACGTCCAGTTCATTCATGGCGAAGTCTCCGTCGCGGCGTGAGCGGTCGAGCGTGGTCGCCGGCTTTGCAAATAGAGTCGTCATCTCGATTCTCTCTCAATGCGGACAAGGTCACGGAAGATAGGCGATGTGCCGTGGCCGTCCGGCGCTGTTGTTGAGTGCGGCGTCGGCGTCCTGCGGTCTGATCTCCTGCGGGTTATCCAGCGGATAAAGCACGAGCGTCCGGTCGCGTTCCAGCTCGCGCAGCGCGGAGTCAACGGCGTCGCAGCTGAGGTCACCGAGTTCCCGTCGGACATCGGCGAGATAAATCCGCACGCCCCGGTGACTTTGCGCGAGCCGTTCACAAACGCGGCGCACGCGATCGGTCGCCGACACCGCTCCCGTTGCGACGTCCTCGATCCGCGACTCTCGGCCCGCGCCTTTTTCCTCGCCCGGTGGTCGAACGAAATCGGCCAGCGACAAATTCTGGTGCGAGAGATGCGTTTTCAGCTTTGTGAGTAGCGAGCGAAGAATCGGGCCAGCGGCCGTCGAACGCGGCGAAACTTCCGCATCAAGATGCGCGGCGGCCCACTCCCAGCCGGCATCGGTTAGCTGCAGATAGTTGACCGGTCTTCCGCCGTCCGCCTTTCGTCGCTTGACGACTTCCAGCAGCCCCGCTTTGACCAGCGGGTCGCGTCTTGGCTTCGGTAGATCGGGTTTCAGACCCTGTTGAAACGCGCCGCCGTCGTCGGCCAGCAGTCGCCACAGCAACAGTGTCTGCAGCGGGTCGGGAGAGAACTCCATCGCGTGCTCCTCGAAGGGGCGGACCGGGACCGGTCAGAAACAATCGATGCTTCCCGGAGTCTGTGACGCGATCCTGAACCTGTCCAGGCAGACATGGTAGAACACAGACCGAACGCCCGCGTCTGACGTCAGAGTTCGGACGAGCGATACAAACCTCGTCACCGTCAACGCCGCGGAACGGACTTCCGGTTCTTCGCCTCCACCGTACGGCGAAGCCGTTTTATTCAACAGCCAGGTGTCGCCGCGCAGCGGCGCACACCTGGTTCGGGGTTCGCGCTGGACGTTCCCGTGTGGTCAGCCGAGGTGCCCCTCCCGCCGCCCGGACCGTTCGGCCTTTGGTAAATTGCCTCCAGCGTCGGGAGGGGCACTTCGGCTGACGTGAGCGGGAATTCGAATTGTGGCTTCACTTTCCAGGGGCGGCGCTTCGCGGCTGCGCCGCTCCGCTGACCCCTGGCTGATGGATTTAACGGCTTCGCCGTAACGGATACTGTGAATCACTTCCGGAGCCGACGGACTGACAGTCCGTGGTCCAGGATTAAACTCATTGGCACTTTTCGTTGGAGCGGTCGACTGGCCACTGTCGAGTGCCGCGGAACCGGACCAGGTCGCGGATCTTCTCGACGGCCAGTCCGACGTCGCGCACCACTTCTTCGTGCGTCAATCGCAACACCAGAAAGCCGCTGATCGTCAGCTCGTAATCGCGCTGCCGGTCGCGGGCGAACATCTCGCGGCTGGAGTGCCAGCGGTAGCCGTCGATCTCGACGACGATGCGGCCGGCACGCCACAGCAGGTCGACGGTGTGCTGCGAGTCGCGGTTTGTTGTCACCGACTGATTGAACTCGAACAGCGCCGCCAGTTCGTCGTCCTGCCGCAATCGTTCCGCGAGCCGTTGCTCACCTTCGCTGCGCGGATGTGGCACGCCCTGCAGCGGCCAGACCAACAGCCGTGAACGCTCGGGTGGCGGCGACGGTTGCGGCGGCGTAGTCCCTGAAGAAGAAGGTCCGTCGACGTTCGCAGTGTCAATCGCTCGTCGAGGATTCCATGCGGCGGCGCCGTCGGTACGCAGCGCGTCAAAGCTGATGCTGTCGAGCGCCGCGTTATCGGCCAGCGCGTTCGGAACGACGACGGCCACCGGTGCTCCCGTCGCGCGAGCGAACCATTCGGCGGCGCGCGCCAGGCCATCGAGCCGGTCGGGCGACTGGTCGGCCCTTGTCACCGCAAGCAGCAGGATCAGCCGCGCCGGATCGATCGCCAGCGCGAGCTGCGCTGCCTGAATCGCGTCAGCAAACCCGGCCGGCCGCGGAACCCGCCCGGCTCGGCAGCAGTCGATCGCCGCGCGGAGCCACGGTTCCAGAACCGGCACGCGTGCCTGCCGCAACGCGCTGACTGCGAGTAACTCTGACAGTTCCGGGGTTTGCTCCGCGCGATATGAGAAGCGACTCTGCGGTGCGTCGGTGTACCAGTTCGGCCAGCAGGCCAGCGCGGTTTCTGCCAGCGCATCGAGCACGTCGGGAATCAGTTCGGCGAGCACCGGCAGCGATTCCCAGACGCAGCCAACGAACTGCGGCGACGGGCCTTCGTCGGCGATCTGCTGCGACGAAGAGCCGTCCGGCTCATCAAGAACGCGAGCCGGCTCGTCGCTCAGCACCAGCCGAACGCAGCCTCGCTCGATTTCAGACAGCAGTCTGTTCAACATGCTCAGAGACATTCGACCTGCGGTTTCATTGGACAGCGCCACTTTGGCGAAATGTGCGAGGATACAAGCACGAAGCGCAAGCGAGTGTGTTTGACGTAAATGACTCACTCGCTTGCGCTTCGTGCTTGTACGGCAACCGAAAGTGACGCTGTCCAATTAAGAACGGATTTCCTGCGGAAAGCGCGAGCCATGGCGAGATTCTCCCGCGCAACGTTTTATCTGACGCTGCTGATCACGGTAGTTGTTCTGCTGATTGATCCGCCGACGAATCGATCTTTGCAGAATCCGGCGCACGCCGAAGCGCCGCCAGCTTCCGGATCGACGTCTGCTGACGTCAACTCTGCAAAGCCAGCACCGCCAGGCAAAGTCGGCTTCGAGCGAGACGTCGCACCGCTGCTCGCGTCGAAATGTCTGGAGTGTCACAGCGGGTCCGATCCGAAAGGCAGTCTCGATCTGACGCAGCAGCAGCGTGTGCTGGGCGGCGGTGACAGCGGGCCAGCGGTCGTGCCGGGCAAGCTCAACGACAGCCCGCTGTGGATGCGCGTTGCGGATGACGAGATGCCGCCGAAACATCCTCTGTCCGACGCAGAGAAGCGGATCCTGCGCGACTGGATTTCGAGCGGCGCCGCCTGGGGGAGTGGTCCGATCGATCTGTTCAAGACAACGACCGGCAAACGCGCCGGTTACGACTGGTGGTCGCTGCGCCCTCTTAGCGACTCACCGCCGCCGAGTCTCGACGCGCGCGCTGTCGATCCCGAAGCGCTCGCCGATTGGGCGAACAATCCAATCGACGAGTTCATCCTCGCGAGACTCGCAGCCGAACATCTGACGCCGTCGCCGCAAGCCGGGCGACGCACGCTGATCCGGCGTCTCTATTTCGATCTGCTCGGCCTGCCGCCGACTCCGGACGAAGTCGACATGTTCGTCGCGGACGATCGGCCGGACGCGTATGAGCAGCTTGTCGTTCGGTTGCTGGCGTCGCCGGACTTCGGAGTCCGCTGGGGACGGCACTGGCTCGACGTTGTGCGCTTCGGCGAGAGTCAGGGCTTCGAGCGGGACAAGCTGCGCGAGAACTCGTGGCCGTACCGCGACTGGGTCATCAACGCGTTCAACGCGGACATGCCGTATGACGAGTTCGTCCGGCTGCAGATTGCCGGCGACGTGCTGCGACCGGACGATCCGCAGGCTGTGATTGCGACTGGCTTTCTCGTCGCTGCGCCGTGGGATGAAGTCGGCATGAGTCAGCAGAGCGCCGCGATGAAGGCGGTCGTTCGGCAGGACGAACTGGAGGACCTGGTCGGCGTCGTCGGGCAGACGTTCCTCGGTCTGACAACGAATTGCGCGCGCTGTCACGAGCACAAGTTCGACCCGATCCGCCAGGACGAGTATTATCGGCTGGCCGCAGCGCTCAACGGCGTCTGGCACGGCAGCCGCAATGTGATCTCGCCGAGCGACCGGCAACGCGGCGAGCAACTCGATCAGCAGATCGCCGCCGCGCGGAAGCAGATTGCCGACCTTGAAGCTGTCGGTCGGGGACGGGCACTCAAGCAACTGGAGACGGACCGACCTGTTCCTGACTCGCTGCCAGTGCCGATCGCCCGCTGGGACTTCGAGGGCAATCTCAATGACGAAGTCGGATCGCTGCACGGCGAGGCTCATGGCGGAGCGAAGCTGCAGGACGGTCGGCTGATCGTCGACGGTCAGAACGCGTTCGTCACAACGACGCCGATCCAACGACCGCTGCGCGAGAAGACGCTCGAAGCCTGGGTGCAGCTTGCCGATCTGGATCAGCGCGGCGGCGGAGTCGCCTCGCTGCAGAACCTCGACGGCGGCCAGTTCGACGCCATTGTCTTTGGTGAGCGGGAACCGCGGCGCTGGATGGCCGGCAGCAACGGCTTTGTCCGGACGCAGAGTTTCAACGGCCCGGAAGAAACCGAAGCAGCAAGCCGCGTTGTGCATGTCGCGATTGTTTACCGCACCGATGGAACGATCGTCGGTTATCGCGACGGCAAGCCGTATGGCTCGGCGTATCGGTCGAACGGTCCGGCGACATTCGAGTCCGGCAAGGCACAGATTGTCTTCGGACTGCGGCACGGCACCGCGGCCGGCGGCAATCGGATGCTGAACGGCGCAATCGAAGCGGCTCAGCTTTACGACCGCGCACTGACCGATGCCGAAGTCGCGGCGTCGGCTGAATTCTCCGCGCACGGTGTGACCGCCGACCAGATCGTCGCGGCACTGATGCCGGCTGAACGCGAGCAACTGACGACGTTACGCCGCGATGTCAACCAGCTCAGCGCGGCACGAGCGGCCGTGCAACCGCTGTCTGTTTATGCGGCAACTCCGCGTCCGGCGACCGTCGAGCACGTCCGGCTGCGCGGTAATCCCGCTGCGCTGGGTGATGTCGTCACGCCAGGTGGCATCGCCGCGCTCACCGGCGAGTCTGCGGATTTCGGACTGCCGGCTGACGCGTCGGACGCCGACCGCCGCCGTAAACTTGCGGACTGGATCACCTCGCCCGACAACGCGATTTTTGCCCGCGTCATCGTCAACCGCGTCTGGCATTACCACTTTGGAACCGGCCTCGTCGATACGCCGAACGATTTCGGTTTTAACGGCGGCCGACCGTCGCATCCGGAGTTGATTGACTGGCTGGCGGACGAGTTCATTCGCAGTGGCTATCAGCTCACGACGCTGCACCGGCTGATTCTGACATCGGCGACATATCGGCAGGCGAGCCGTTACCGCGATGAACCGGCACAGGTCGACGCGGGTAACCGACTGCTGTGGCGCATGAGCCCGCAACGGCTCGAAGCAGAAGCGATCCGCGACACGACGCTGGCCATCGCCGGCGTGCTGAATGAGCGGCTCGGCGGTCCCGGCTTCCGCGACTTCGACACGTTTACCAGCAACACGCAGTTTTACGAGATGCGGGATAAGGTCGGCGCTGAGTTCAATCGCCGCAGCGTCTATCGCACCTGGGTCCGTTCGGGCCGTAACCCGTTCCTCGACGCGTTCGACTGCCCCGATCCGTCAGCCAAGGCTCCCAGACGAGCCGTCACCGTCACGCCGTTGCAGGCACTCGCGCTGCTCAATAATTCGTTCGTCCTGCGCATGGCCGACCGGCTTGCCGAACGGGTTCAACACGAAGCCGGCGCCAACGTTGATGCGCAGATCGAAGCGCTCTTTCGTCTTGCTTACGGACGCACCGTACGGAAAGACGAACGAATCGCCATTGCGCCGTTCATTGCGAGTTACGGCCTGCCCGAATTCTGCCGCGTCGTGCTTAACAGCAATGAGTTTCTATACGTTGACTGAGATCAAGCTGGAATGGTCTCACGCGAAGGCGCTAAGCCGCGAAGGCGTTGCAGCAAAAGCCTGTTCGTCTCGAATCTCAGTGGCTTCGCGTCTTCACGTGAGAACCTGCCACAGTCAACACGCTCAACGAGACGGTGTGATCACTCCGGTTTCGGGACTCGACGCCGTCGCGTAGAGCTTTCGCGGGATGCGACCGGCCTGCGACGCCATGCGGCCGGCCAGGCAGGCGTGCTTCATCGCGTGAGCCATCGTCAGCGGATCGGTAGCCGAGGCGATGGCCGTATTGAGCAGCACACCGTCGCAGCCGAGTTCCATCGCGAAGGCAACGTCGCTGGCGGTCCCGACGCCGGCATCAATGATCATGGGATAATCCGGATCGCCGTCCTTCAGGTACTCCAGACAGATGCGGATGTTGTTCGGATTGAGTACGCCCTGGCCGCTGCCGATCGGGCTGCCAGCCGGCATGACTGACGTCGCTCCCGCGTCTTTCAACCGCCGCGCCGTGATCGGATCGTCGGTCGTGTAGCAGAGTACCTGAAAGCCTTCTTTGACGAGTGTCTCGGTAGCCTGCAGCGTCGCGACGGGGTCGGGCAGCAGCGTCTTCGTGTCGCCGAGCACCTCCAGCTTGACCCAGTCCGCTCCGGGATTCTCCAGCCCTTCGAGGATCTCCCGCCCGAGCCGCGCCACGCGCACAGCATCGTCGGCCGTAAAACACCCGGCGGTGTTAGGCAGAATCGTGTAGCGCGACAGGTTGATGAAATCGAGGATGTTCCGGCCGTCCTTGTCGATCAGCCGCTCGCGCCGCACAGCGACCGTGATCACCTCAGCCCCGCTGGCTTCGAGGCACTGTTGCATCATTTCGTACGTCGAGTACTTCCCCGTGCCGACAATCAGTCGCGACTGCAGTGTGTGCGATCCGAGGACAAGCGGTTGATCAGACATTGTTTCGCAGTGTGAGTTTCAGGTTGTTTAACACTCTGCCGGGCACCGACCGCAAGATCGGTCTGCCGGCCACCAGTAATGTGTTTTGTCGCAGCTCAGCCGGCACATGCGGCTGAGTGTTAAACGAGAGATTTGGCTAACCGCCACCAACAAGCGTCACGATTTCGAGCCGATCACCGGGTTTGAGCAGGCATTCGGCGTGACGGGCTCGCGGGATGAGTTCGAGGTTGCGTTCGACGGCCAGGTACCGTGACTCCATCTCAAGCAGCGCAAGCAGGTCCGCGACGGTGCTCCCGTCCGGGATCTCGCGTGTTTCGTCGTTGACGATGATTTCCACAGTGAACCTGCCCGTCTGACGCAAAGCCGTGATGACGCAGAGAAACGGTAAGTTACCCGACCTGGCACATCTCTTTGCGACTCTGCGCCTTTGCGTCAGATCATGCACGATTAACTCTGGCGCGGTTGTAGGACTGCATCGGGAGAGCGTCAAGGAGCCGAAGCCGGGCGATTCTCCCCGCCGATAAGTTAAACGTGCTTTTATCCGTCGATCGCCGACGGGTAGAATCTTCGCTCCTTCCCCGCACCCTGCGGACGGCTGCTCGCCCCGGAATCTCCCCACTCGTCAGAGACGATCTGACACCTGCCCCGGAGACCTGACCATGCTGAGTTTCTCGACTGGAATTGACCGCACGTGTGAAGGCGTGACCCGCCGCAGCTTTCTTCAAATCGGCACTCTGACAGGACTTGGTCTTTCACTGCCACAGCTTCTGGCCGCAAAAGCCGCCGCTACGACCAGTGCAGCGGGCTCGGCCGACACGAACTGTATCCTGATCTGGACGCGCGGAGGCACCAGCCATCATGACACAGTCGATCCGAAACCGCAGGCGCCGGTCAGTATTCGCGGCGAATTTGGCGTCATCGACACAGCCGTTCCCGGCGTTCAGTTCACCGAAATCTGCCCGAACATGGCGCGCGAGCTGAATCGCTTTGCCGTGCTCCGCGGCTGGAACCCCGAAAACGGCAGCCACGGATCCGCCGACCAGTTCGTCATGTCCGGCCGCAAGTTCAACCCGGCTGTCGCCTACCCGACATACGGTTCGGTTGTCAGTTACTTGAAGGGCTTCAAGTCAGCACTGCCGCCGTTCGTGCAGCTTGGCGATCAGGTCGATCGTCGCTTTGGTGGCGGTACGCCCGGTGTGCTGGGCCTCGAACACGCGCCGTTCGAGATGCTCGAAGACCCCAACGCCGAAAACTTCAAAGTCCGCGACATCAGCCCGCCGAAGGGCATCGTCATGGACCGGGTCAGTCGTCGGCAGCAGATGCTTGCAAAGCTCGGCGAACTGCAGAAGAAAGCCGACCTGGAACCGGCGAAGTTCGAAGCACTCGACGAAAGCTTCAGCGCCGCCTTCAACATGATCACGTCACCGGAAACGAAGCAGGCCTTCGCGATTGAGGACGAGACTCCGGAACTGCGTGAGAAGTACGGCAAGCACCGCTTCGGACAGAGCTGCCTGCTGGCTCGCCGCCTGATCGAATCCGGCGTCCGCTTCGTCACGGTCACCGATGGCGGCTGGGACACACATCAGAACAACTTTAAATCGCTGAAAGACAGCCGCATCCCGCCGGTCGATCAGGCGCTGCCACAACTGATCGCCGACCTGCAGGACCGTGGAATGCTTGAATCAACGCTGGTCCTGTGGCTGACCGACTTCGGCCGCACGCCGAAGATCAACAGCGCCAGCGGTCGCGACCACTGGGCCAGCTCAGGCTTCGCGATCATGGCCGGAGCCGGCATCCCCGGCGGCAGCGTGCTGGGTGCGACTGATGACGAAGGTGGAATGGTGATCAACAACGAATACCACAGCGCTGACATCGCCGCGACGGTCTATTCGAAGCTGGGCATCCCGACCGACCTGACCGTCCACGCCCCCGACGGCCGCCCCGTCCGCCTGATCGAAGGCCACCCGATCCGCGAGTGGATGTAGCGATCGCATCCGTAGGGCCGGTTCCGACCGGCCGGATTGTGCGGTAAGGCTTGATCAGGCGGTCGGTAGGAACCGGCCCTACTCGGCAGTTGACATCCAGTTCGCTCACCAGCATAAATCTACGTTCTGGTGCGCATCTGATTTTTAATTGAATACAACAAGTCAGGTATCCAGAGACTTGCAAACGCGTCCCGAAGGGCCTCTGAATTCCCACATCTCCAGTGTTCGTACGGGTGTGTGGGCAGTGCGATGCACGCATCGGAAGAGATCACGCATTCGAGGCCGAATCCCACTATGTCACGCCAGCCAGTGAGAAGTGTAAGCTTGAGTACAATGCCTCGTTGGACCAATGGTCGAGACTTCATCGAGCTTGAGGAAGGTCACAGTGTTGACACAAGCTGTAGTGTTGTTTTCGTAAACACAAGCATGTCATTCGCAGACCTTCCAATAGAGTTCCGAGTGCAAGCACGGAAAGACAATCCGGAAGAGGTAGATCGCCTTCGATGCGCCGTTGAGAGTTGGGCTCCAAAGAATGGATTTCATGCAGAGGATTGAGTGCCAAGCCGTAGTTAAGCGGCCGGTGGGGACTGGCCCTACTCGGATGAGTCACACTCTCATCGCGAAGCGTTAGCAGAAAGTAGGCGGGGTCTCCGTTGCGCTCCGACCGCGCGGCGACTCTCTCTGATCGCGGTGAGATCGTGCGGTCCGGCCCGCGAGACGAATTCGCTGCGTTGTCATTCGCGCCCGTGCCGAGCATCATCCGGACTCGGTCTGCTTCCGTGGCGAAACGCTGCGATCATTCTCTGAGGATTCCCGCTATGCGCTCTCTCGTTGTTGCTGTCTTCGTGTTGCTGTTGTGTTCGACGAGTTCCCTCGCGGGTGACTGGAAGAAGCACGTTGTGCATGAGGGTGAGCATTGCAACGCGGTGGTCGGTGGGGACTTTACCGGCGATGGCAAGGTGGACGTGATCAGCAACAGTGGCGGGAAGACGCGGCTGTTTGTTGGTCCGAGCTGGACGGAGTATGTCATCGACGAAACTCCCGGACACAGCTTCATTCATGCTGAGTCGTTCGATGTCGACGGCGACGGCGATCTGGACTTCATCGGAGCCCGGTATCAGCCGGGTCTGGTGGTGTGGCTCGAATGCCCGGCCGATCCGACCGCTGGTCCGTGGACGCCGCGCGTCGTCGATCAGGAGATCAACGGGATCCACGGGCTGCTGAAAGGTGACATCAACGGCGACGGGAAGATCGATCTGCTGGCGAACAGTGCGCAGCCGGTCGGACCGTTTCCGAACTCGGGAGCGTGGCTGGAAGTGCCGAAGGATCCGCATTCCGCAAAGAGCTGGATTCGGCACATCTTCGCGAACAAGGACGCACCGGGGCTGAGCCATTATCTGGGCGTCGGCGACGTGAACGGCGATGGCCGCGTTGATATCGCGATGGGCGCGAAGGGCGGGCCGCAGGACACGTCGGGCATGGGCGAATGGTTCACCTGGTGGGAAGCTGGTCCCGATCCAGCGCAGCCGTTTACGAAACACGAACTGCCTGGTCCGCATCCCGGAGCGACGAACATCCAGCAGGCCGATGTCGACGGCGACGGCGATACCGATTTCATCGCCACACGCGGTCACGGCCACGGAGTCCTCTGGTTCGAGAACCCAGGCAAGGCCGACGGTGTCTGGAGGACTCACGACATCAACCCGCTACTGCAGTTCCCGCACTGCCTGCAGGTGCTCGATATGGACGGCGATGGCGACATCGACGCCGCGACGTGTGCCTACGGGAGTGAAGTCGCTGCCTGGTTTGAGAACGACGGCCACGGGACGTTCACGACGCACGTTGTCGCAACCGGGCAAAGGGCGTACGACATCCGGGCGCTCGATATGGACCGCGACGGCGACATCGACCTGCTGATTGCCGGGCAGCAGAGTAAGAACGTGACCTGGTACGAGAACCCCTGCAAGTAGTTGCTCCTCAAACGGAACGCGTGCCGTGTCCGAACTGCCGGTCAGCTATAGCGATGTGCTTGAAGCCCTGCCGCGCGTGCGCTCTGTGTTGAAGCCGACTCCGCTGTATTCGTATCCGGGGCTCTGCGAACTGACTGGCTGTGAGTATTTCGTTAAACATGAGAATCATCAGCCGGTCGGTGCGTTCAAGATTCGCGGCGGTGTGAATCTGGTCGCGACGTTGAGCGAAGTCGAGCGCCGGGCCGGCATTCTGGGATGTTCGACGGGAAATCACGGGCAGTCGCTCGCCTGGTCGGCGCGACACTTCGGCGTGAGCTGCACAATCGTCGTGCCGGAAGCGAATAACCCGGACAAGGGAGCCGCCATCCGACGACTCGGTGCAAC
The DNA here is from genome assembly GCA_016124895.1 of bacterium. Classification (GTDB taxonomy): domain Bacteria; phylum Planctomycetota; class Planctomycetia; order Planctomycetales; family Planctomycetaceae; genus JAPOLP01. The sequence continues at coordinate 102,867 of WGMU01000006.1, read as the reverse complement.
GTTGATTGAACACGGCCGCGATTTCGACGCCGCTCGCGATTACGTCGAAACAGAACTCGTCAGTAGCGGCATGAGGTATGTCCACTCGGCGAACGAGCCGAAGCTGATTGCCGGTGTCGGTTCGATGGCCTGCGAGATCTTTGACGATCTCCCGAATCCGGACGTCATTCTGGTGCCGATCGGTCTGGGCAGCGGCGCGTGCGGGGCGAGTCTGGTTGCGAAAGCCGTTCGGCCGGAAACGCAGATCATCGGAGTTCAGGCGGAAGGGGCGCCTGCCGTTGCGAACTCATGGCGGTCCGGTCGGCTGGAGACGACGGCCGAGATCCATACCTGGGCGGAAGGCATGGCCACTCGCCGACCGGCCGAGATGACTCTGCAGATCATGCAGGCTTTAATGGACGACGTGATTCTGGTCAGCGATGACGAACTGCGTCGCGCCGCGCGACTGCTGCTGCAACACACTCATAATCTGGCCGAAGGCGCTGGTGCGGCGACGCTGGCGGCTGCTCTGCGCGAACGATCGCGCTTCGTTGAAAAGAAGGTCGTCGGCGTGCTCTCCGGCGGCAATCTCGATCTGAACGAACTGCCGCGGATTCTCGCTGCAGAAAGTCATTGATCGCTTTGCGATCGAAACGAACATGGCAGCGCCGAGTCGCCATTCAGGGAGTGCTGCCGACATTGAAGTCAAACTGCTCTCAAGATGGCCGACAGTCAGAACGACCATGACCGCTCACAGCGGATGGCTCATTTTCGCGAGTGTCTGTTCCCACTGGCGATTTGGAAGACATGCGGGATCGGTCCCTGATGATGAGTTTCGATCGTGAAGCAATCAACGACTTTCTCTGGGCGGCGATCATTGGTCAGTTTTGAGAAACTGTTCGGTCGTGATGAGCAGGCTCGATTGCGGCCGGCTCGTCGACGTTTCCGCAAAGCTGCTCGACAAACGCGACGAGGCGAGCGTCGTACGCGGATGCGTCGACTTCGCGCGAGCGATTGTGGCGTGCTCCGGACACCATCCACAGGCGGCTGTGGTCGCCGACCGACTGCTGCAGCGATGTGGCAATCTGCGGCGTTACGTAGCTGTCTCGCTGCCCGGAAATCAGCAGCACCGGCCGCTTACAGAGCTTTGGAAGAAAGCGTTCGAGATGCAGATACCGGACACCGCGTCGGAATTCACTGAAGAGCCGGCCGCTGGCCAGAGTGAGTTCAACATGCCAGCCCGGGATCAATCGTAAAGCCCAGCGCGGCACAAACAACTCGACCCAGCGGCGTGAGAACGTCGACATCAGACAGAGCGTCGAATAGGCGCTCTCGCAAAGCACGCCGCGAATCCGCGGGCACTCGGCCGCAGCGATCAAAGCTGCTCCGCCGCCGCGGCTGACTCCGAAGGCCGTCCAGGGAAGGCTGCTCAGATCGGCACGGGAATTGAGGTGCGTTAGAAACGCGCGGATGTCCGCCAGTTCGTGCTCGGAGAGCCAGTGCAGCGCGTCGTAATTCGGCAGCCGGTCACTATTGCCATGATTCCGAAACGCAAACGTCACGACGGCGAATCCAGCATTGAGCAGCCCGTCGCAGTACGAACTGGCCGACCACTGGTCGCCACCGAGTTCGTGAAAAAACAACACCAGTCCACGCGGCGATTGATCTGTCGGCGGATACACCGCTCCCTGCAGCGTCAGGCCATCGGCAGTCTGAAACGAAAAGGGCTCGGCTTCAGGAGCCGGGTCATTTTCGATCGCGTGCAGCGGCGGCGACTGTTCCATCATCTGCATGACGGACCGATTGATTCCGACCTGCATCGCGAGCAACGCGATGGCGACGATGACGGCAACAATCAAAAGTCCGAACAACACAGGCACTGGCGACTCCAGACGCTCAGGCAGGGCAGATCACAGTTCCGGCGGATGCGGCGCCTAAGCGGCGAACTCTTTGAGGATCAGCGACACGTTCTGGCCGCCGAAGCCGAAGCTGTTCGACAGGCAGGTTGTCACCTTTGTCTCACGGGCCTGATTCGGGATGTAGTCGAGGTCGCAGTCTGGATCCGGCGTGTGGTAATTGATCGTCGGTGGCAGGGCGTTGCGGTTAATCGCGAGCAGACAGGTGATCGCCTCGACGGCCCCCGCGGCGGCGATCAAGTGCCCCATCATGCTCTTGATGCTGGACACCGGCGACGAGTAGGCGTCCTGTCCAAGTGCCTGCTTGCAGGCCAGCGTTTCGACCTGATCGTTGACCTTCGTGCTGGTACCGTGCGCGTTGATGTACTGAATGCTGTCGGTGTTAAGCCCGGCGTCTTTCAGTGCCAGCTTGATGCAGGCTGTTGCACCGCGGCCTTCCGGGTGAATATCGGTGACGCGGTAAGCGTCGGCCGTCGATCCGTAGCCGGCGACCTCGCCGTAAATCCGAGCGCCGCGTTTCTTGGCGTGTTCCAGCTCTTCGAGCACCAGAATGCCGGCGCCTTCACCGAGCACGAAACCGTCGCGGCTGATATCGAACGGTCGCGAGGCTTCTTTCGGATCGCCTTCGTAAGTCGACAGGGCGGTCAGCAGATTAAAGCCCGTGACTCCGAACGGATGGATCATGCTGTGCGCACCGCCGGAGAGCATGACATCACAGTCGCCGCGACGAATCAGTTCCGTCGCTTCACCGATCGCCTGGCTGGACGCCGCGCAGGCAGTCAGGCAGTTGAGGTTCGGGCCCTGAGCATTGAACAGACTGGCCAGGTGAGCGGCCGTCATGTTCGGTTCCTGCTCCAGTTCCATCTGCGGATTCAGGTGTTCGAGCCCCAGTCGGGCAAACTCGGCGACGTCGCACTCGTCGTTTTCCGTCCGCGACTGAGCGATGATGCTCATGAAGATGTTGAAGTCCTGAGCGCCTTCACCGGCTCCGAGGTAAACGCCGAAGCGTGTCGGATCGAGGCTGCTGCAGCTCAGGATGCCGGAATCGTCAACGGCCTGTCTGGCGGCACCGATCGCGAATTTGATGTTCCGGCCGGCGTGCTCGAAGCGTTCCGGATTGGTGACGTATTTCGCGAGGTCGTAGTTCTTGACCTGCGCGGCGAACTTCGTCGGAAACTTCGAAGCGTCAAAGTAAGTGATCCAGTCGATGCCACTCCTGGCGGCCATCATCGACTCCCAGATCTCATCAACGGTATGACCGACCGGCGTGATGCAGCCCATGCCGGTAACGACGACGCGACGTCTCATAATGTCACCCTCCCGCGGAAGGCAGAAATACGGAGGCCGGTAAAATTCCGATCCGCCGCAAGGTGTGAATGTGTCTGTAACGTGGATTATCTGCCCTCAGCCGGTGACGAACCATCACCAGCCTTGCCGACTTCCAGAATTCCCAGCAGGTTCATCGAGAACACGAAGTTCTTCTGATCGATCGAGCCGAACTGCGAATCACGCTGATCAAGATGGACGAACATGATTTCCGCTTCGGCAATCAGCCGGTCGCCGACCGTTGCCGTGACTTCAACCGATCCGCCTTCGTCCCGTGCTTCCAGCAGCTTCGCGTCGTAGATGATCGAATCGCCGGGCACCGCCCATGAATGGAAGGTGCATTTCGGAACCTTCGCGAGGATGACGATGTGCTCGAACTGGTTCATTTCGCCGAGCAGGATGCCACCGGTCTGAGCCATTCCCTCGATCATCAGCGAACCGGGCATCACTGCGAAGCCGGGAAAATGATCATGCAGATGCTCTTCGGCCAGCGTCACGTTCTTGACCGCCTTGGCACATTTTCCGCTTTCAAATTCAACAAAGCGGTCAATCCAGAACCAGCGCATGTGAAGTTCTCTCAGAACCGGAGTTGCGGAGCCCGACGCTCAAACGCCCTGCAACAGGCAAGCCTGACGCAAAGCCGCGAAGAATCGCAAAGCAGTTCTTTGCGCAATCCTGCGGCTTAACGTCGTTGCGCCAGCTCGAAACGGGTCGTTTACGTCAGCAGCAGTCAGTCAGCCAGTTTCTTTTCAATGAAGTTGACGATCATCTTCACTGTGAACAGGCTCTGGATGTTTTCGACCTTCGGATCGTCCGCGAATGAATCGACATCAGCGTGTGGCATTTTCTCGCGAAGTTTCGCGATCCCTTCTTCGGTGACGACTCCGTCAGCGACCAGTGACGAATCCGACGCCAGGCCTTCCGGGAACAGTTCGCCCCGAGGAATCTTGATGTTGAAGTTCTTTTCGAGGCGGAAGACGATGTCCAGGAAGTCGATCGATTCGGCTCCCAGGTCGTCCTGCAGCGTCGCGTCTTCCGTCACTTCGTCGTCGTCAACACCCAGCGCGTCGACCAGCGTTTCCGTGACTGTTTCCAGAATTTCATCGCGTGAAGCCATCAGGCTTTCTCCTGTTGCAAAGGGCGTTGTTCTGCCCTGCGGTTTCGCCGGAGACCCAGCTATGAGGCCAGCAGCCCGGCGAAACGACTACTGACTCAACCCAGATTCAACCGCGTCGCCACCAGACCCAATTGGCAGCAATGCGGAGTTCACACATTACATTCCACTGCCCAGCGTCAGCCCGCCGTCGATCGTCAGCACCTGACCGGTGATGTACGCCGCGTCGTCGCTTGCCAGAAACGCCACTGCATTCGCAATATCTTCGGGCTGACCAAGCCGTCGCACTGCGATCTGCTTTGTGATTTCCTTTTCCGCCGCGTTCCGGATCGCTTCGGTCATATCCGTCGCGATAAATCCCGGAGCGATCGAGTTGACGGTGATGCCCCGACGGCCGACTTCGTACGCCAGACAGCGGGTAAAGCCGTCGATGCCGCCCTTCGTTGCGGCATAGTTCGTCTGCCCCGGATTGCCGTATCGGCCAGCGACACTGGAGATATTGATGATCCGGCCGGACCGGGCCGAGATCATCGAACGGATTGCTGCGTGGCAGTAGTAGTAAATGCTGTTGAGGTTCGTATTGATGACGTCGAGCCAGTTTTCTTCGGACATCTGCATCAGCAGACCGTCGCGAATGATGCCAGCATTGTTGACGAGAATGTCGAGCTTCTCCCACTTCTCGATCAGCGAGTCGACGAGTTCGACCGCTTTGGCGCCGTCGGCGGCGTTGGCCTGAATGGCGACCGCTTCGTGCTGATCGAGTTCCAGTTCCTTGACCAGGCTTTCGGCCGCTTCGACATTCGAGTTGTAAGTGAAGGCGACCTTCGCACCCTCCTTTGCCAGAGCCCAGACGCAGGCTCGTCCGATTCCGCGGCTTCCGCCCGTTACGAGTGCGGTCTTGCCGGCAAGTTTCATCTGATTCTCCTCAGCGAACGAGTGCGTTCGCGGTCCAGAAGTGTGAGACACTTCAAAGCGGCCAGGCCGCGGTTACTCGGGCTGCCAGAGCTGACCGTACAGCTCCTGCATTTTCGCGATCAGTTCTTCGTCTGTTTTCACGAGCGAAGCGTTTCGATCTTTCAGATTGAACTGCTGCAGCGTGATGCGGGCTGATACGGCGGAGTTTCCGTCGACGGACCCTTCACATTTGAATGTCCACTCGTCGTCACCCCACTTGTGAGTCTTCACGGTCACGCGAAGCTGCTTGCCTGGCGTCACAAAGTTATTGAACTTCACCGCCCGCGTTTCCTTCAGCAGGATCGTCGAGTGTGAAAAATCATTCGTCACGCGCATCAGCCAGGCACCGGACTGCACCAGCGACTCGACCATCATCACGCCCGGCATGACCGCAAAACCGGGAAAGTGGTCCTGCAGATACTCTTCCGCCAGGGAGAGGTTCTTGACTGTCGAGATTGACTGTCCTTTGTCGAGCGCGACGATTCTGTCGACCAGCGAAAACCGCATGAATGTTTCCTTCGTCGAGCTGCCTGACCAGACTGCGGAATGCTAACCGTAATTCTCTGCCGCTGTCTCGCCATCTGAACCTTCAAACGGACAGCCGCAGACAAACTCGAAGACACGGGGAACCGGGAACTGCGGTGTGAAGCGCGGACGAGTGCCTCGATCAGTCATCCTGAAAGACCCGGACAGGGAGAGTCCGGTGACATCCTGTGGAGGGAGGCGCCAGCAGGCTGGCTTCGCCGAGTTCGATGGGAACGCCGACTGGTGCAGGCTGATGAGTACCCGTCGGCGGCAGTTTCTCGGTGGGATGGAAAGTCGGCCACTCTACCCGTGCCCGATGCGTGATTCAAGCAAGCCTCCGCACAGAAACACCTCGCAAAAGCCGCCCAAAACCACCTCCCGGTATCTGGGAGAACTGTACCGACTGTGTCGCCCGCCGTTGCCACCCTGTCGCATCGGACACGATTGATTTACTGTGGGGATTTCCGTCGCACAAACAGATCAGTTGCGGCCGATTTGAGCATTGCTGATGGCGTCGGAGTGCAATTAGCAGACTCAGTTTGAACAGGAAAACAGAGTTAACAGCGGCCACTGAGTAACGCGATCGAACGATCCTCCGTTCCCTCTGTTTTCTCCTGTTCAAAGTCAGCTCCTCGTTGAATCTCTGGAAACGAACCCGCCATGTCGAATTTCACACCTCGCATCAGTCGTCGCCGATTTCTTGCCACAACTGCAACTGCCGCCGTCGCTCCGACGATCGTTCCCGCCTCGGCCCTCGGGCTTGAAGGGTCAACGCCGCCCAGCGAACGGATCAATATCGGCGTCGTCGGTCTCGGCTCGCGAGCCTTCAACCTGCTCGACGAGTTCCTCGATCACACCGACGCGCGCGTGACCGCGATCTGCGACGTCGACGAGTTTCACTATCGCGACCGACCCTGGGGCAGCAAGGGGCCAACGTACGGTCGGACGCCCGGTCGGCAGCGCGTCGAGAAGAAGTACGGAGTCGCGACAAAGTCCGGTCGTGCCCACACGGGCCTGATCGTGGTTGCCGACTTCCGCGAAGTCTGCAGCCGCGAGGACATCGATGCCGTCGTCGTCGCGACGCCCGACCACTGGCACGCGCTGTGTGCGCTGACGGCTCTCCGCGCCGGCAAGGACGTCTACTGCGAGAAGCCGGTCACACACTTCTTTCGCGAAGGGCAGTTCGTTTACCGCGAGGTCGCGAAGCAGAACGCGATCTTCCAGACGGGCTCGCAGCAACGATCAGACTTCGAGTTCCGGCAGGCCGTCGAACTGGTCATCAATGGCCACCTCGGAGCGATTCAGCGCGTCGAGGTCGGCCTGCCGCCCGGCTACGACAAAGCCCAGGGCGACACAAACGTCACCGCTCCGCCCGAATCACTCGATTACGACTTCTGGTGCGGTCCGGCTTCGAAGCTGCCTTACATGCGAGCGCGGCATCACCGCTGGTGGCGCGGGCATCGAGCGTTCGGCGGCGGCGTCCTGATGGACTGGATCGGCCATCACAACGACATCGCCCACTGGGCTCTGGGCATGGACAAGTCCGGCCCGACGAAGGTCGAAGCAGTCGACTGGTCGTTCCCGGAAACCGATGTCTACAACACGCCGCACCATTACGAGATCCGCTGCGAGTACCCCGGCGGCGTCACGACGTCGATCGGCGACGCCAACCAACTCGGCACAAAGTTCATCGGCGAGTCCGGCTGGATCCATGTCACCCGCGGCCGCCTGACCGCCTCCGACACCCGCCTCGCCGACCGCAACTTCAAACCGGGTCCAAAGACCGTCTACCACTCAACAGGCCACACCAGAAATTTCCTCGACAGCATTCGCAGCCGCAACGAGTGCATCTGCCCGGCAGAGACAGCTCACCGCTCCATTACCCCCGGCCACCTGGCCTACGTCTCGCAGCAGTTGGGTCGCTCCCTGACCTGGAACGCCACGACCGAACAGATCATCAACGACGACGAAGCCAACCAACTGCTCAATGCGATGCCGTACCGATCGCCCTGGTCGATCTGAGCGAGACTCAGACAGGCAGAAGTTGAACAGGAGAAGACAGAGACAACGGAGTTGCTGGTTTGTTCGATCTCGATGACTGACCGTCACCAGCGGCGGCTGCGTGTGCCGTGGACGGCGTTGTGCGCCATCTTCCAGACTCGAAACGCAACAAATCCCATCGCCAGTAGACTGCCCAGAAACAGGTAAACCATACTCATGTTCGACTGGCCTTCGATGCGTGCGGAATCCTCTTCGCCAGGCAGGTACTCGACATCGACCTGATCGCCTTCAGTAATGACTGCATCGAGTGGAAGGTGCTCATATTCGGAACGCGTTCCTCCGTCCACGCCCGAAAATCTGAAGTCAACCTGCAACTGCTTTGTTCCTGTGCGGCTCCCGCTGACTTCTCGTACTTGCGTTACTTTGCCCGTTGTCGTTTCTCCCCACACGGCGTACTTGAGTTCGCGCCAGGACTGCCACATCGACAGCAGAAAGATCAGGCTGATCCCCAGATAGAATTTGACCTGTCTCAGTTCATCGCGGTCCATGAAGTTGCTCCTGTGGCGGAATATGATCGTGCTGACTCACGACGGTTGTACTTTCATCCGTACAGAACGTCACCCCTGGCAGGCAAATCACACATTGGAATCCGGACACAGACGTGGGCAACCGGACGGTCACGTCAGAGGCCAGGGACATTTCATATCGCAAGGCGTGGGTCAGGCTTCAGAGTCTCGACGTCCGCCGCACTGACGGAGTTGTCAACGGCCCGCTCGGTGAGGCCATGCGAAGCGCGACAGATCCCTTACGAGACAAGCGATCGGTGACCGCCGCGAAAGTCGCAGACGCCCCTGGTGAGTCGCGGTGCTGATTCAGGCTGTCGAAACTCTGCTTGAGTTTCTCTACGGCGCGGAAGTCAGTTTCAGCGTCGTCAGCCATTCAAGCGACTGTTTCTGCCAGGCGTCCCACATTGGGCCTTTGTAGCCGTTCAGGCCGTGGCCGCCGGAGGGGAGTTTGAGGTACTCGGTCGGGACGTTGTGCGCCTTCAGTGCGTCATAAAACGCCTGGCTGTTGGCGGGCACGACGACTTTGTCGTCCTGCGCGTGCGCGAGGAATGTCGGAGGTGTCTCGGCAGTCACGCGCTTTTCGTTCGAGAACAGGTCGATCAGCTCGTCGGACGGTTTGTCGCCCAGCAGGTTGCGGCGCGAGCCGCCGTGCGTTGTCGAGTCCATCGTCACGACCGGATAGATCAGGATCGCAAAGTCGGGTCGCGACGACTGTTGCCTCACGGGATCAGCCGACTGTGCGACACCCGCGTCGAAGTGCGTCGCCGCCGTCGAGGCCAGATGGCCGCCAGCCGAGAAACCCATGATCCCGATTTTCTTCGCGTCGATGTCCCACTTCTGCGCGTTCGCTCGCGTCGTTTGAATCGCTCGCTGAGCGTCCAGCAGCGGGACGTATGGACGACCTTTCGGCAGTCGGTATTCCAGGACGAGTCCGGTGATTCCGTGCTGGTTGAGCCAGGCGGCAATCCCGTGACCTTCGGCACCAGTCACCAGTCCGCCGTAGCCTCCGCCCGGACAAATCACGATGGCTGTTCCGTTAGGTTTTTCCGGACGATGCAGCGTCAGCCAGGCATCGCCGTCTTCCATCGTGCCGTCGCCGTTTGGCGCTTTGCCGTTCCAGAGCGAGAGCCGCTCAGACTTGCCATCTGCGTTTTCAGCCAGGCAGACCGAAGCAGTCAGCACAACTCCCAGAATCATCAGCAGGCGAGTCATGGCGGGGCCTCACGAGAGCGAACTCAAAAACAAGGAACCTCAGAGATCGCTGGACCTGACATTTCAGAGGATCACCGAACCTGAGATTTCAGATTTCACAAACCACGGCTGACAGTCATCACTCTCGAACTGTTCCGGGATACGCGAATAACGGGCTGGCAGCCAGCGATTGATCACGCGAACGGGAACCGGTTTCGAACGCGTTGCTTAATCCTCGCGCGAACGAGACGCAATTTTGCGGCGGCGCGGGACTTTCTTCTGTGGCAGGCTGACCTGGTAATTACGGCGATCGTGATCAAATTCCAGTTCGATCATGCCCGCATCGGCGACGTCTTCCAGAAGTTCTGAGAAACTGCCGTAACCGTAATACCCCTCGCTGAAGCCCGGAAACACGCGGCGGATGACCTGCTTGAGCAGCGAGCCCCAGACCGTGTCGTAGTCCTTCTCAATCGACTCCAGCACTTCAACAACGCGCTGCCGGGCTTCGTCCTTGACGTTCGTCGGCTTTTTACTGTCGACCGGTGCTTTTGGCTTCGCTCGTTGAGCAACCTTTGCCAGGTCGTCGTAATAGATGAACTCGTCGCAGTTGCCGATCAGCAGTTCGGACGTCGAACTTTTCACACCGCAGCCGATCACTCGCTTGTTGTTCTCTTTGAGCTTCGAGACCAGCGGTGAAAAGTCGCTGTCACCGGAGATCAGGGCGAACGTGTCGATATGGTCTTTCGAGTAGCAGAGGTCGAGCGCGTCGACGACCATACGAATGTCCGCACTGTTCTTGCCGCTCATCCGGCTTTGCGGGATATCGATCAGTTCGATGCCCTGACCGTGAAACTCGCGGACTTCGTCGCGGTAATTCTTCCAGTCACAGTACGCCCGCTTGTAAACCAGACGGCCCTTTTCCAGCAGCCTCTTGAGGATCAGCGAGATGTCAAACCGGCCAGACTTCATGTCTCGCACGCCGAGAGCCAGATTTTCGAAGTCGACGAAGACGGCAATCAGGGACTCTTCTGCCATGACAGCGTTGTGCCTTGTTCAACAGAGCAGCCTGACGCAGAAGCTGCTGCAAAGGATGTCGTTTTGTCGTGCGTCGACGGGATCCTGCAGGTCCGGCATTGTTTCGAGGAACCGCGTCATCGAACAGGGACAGCCAAAGATTCCTGCGGGAAATTCGCGACGGTCGCAGCGACGTTGGGACGGCTCGCTGTCCGGCATTGTCTGGCGCCTGGTGAGCGGACTCGCCGTTTTGAGCTTCTCATTGTCGTCAGCGCTTGCCGTTGAATCGGCTGCACAATCATCGTTTGCCGAACGGACGTTGACCGCACGCGACTCGTTGAACTGTCGGGCGGACTCAAACGCTGACGCGCAGGCATGCCTGACCGGACTGTCGTGGCCGGTCCAGGAATTTGACGTAAGTATCCAGCCGGCAAAGGAGAACCGCGGCGATGCACTGGTTCGTTTTCCGTCACCGATCGACACCGGCAACGCGCAGAACGACCGGGTCGCGCTGGAGTGGTATGCGGCGCGCGACGAGTCCGACAAAGTGATCGTCGCGCCCGCGGTTGTCGTCGTTCACGAATCCGGCAGCGGCATGACGGTCGGCCGGCTGTTTGCTCGCGGGTTCCAGCAGCGCGGTCTGCACGCCTTCCTGCTGCATCTGCCGCATTATGGAGAACGTCGCGCAGGAGAGCGTCCGCGCGACGCGGACAATCTTGTTGCTTCGATTCGACAGGCGGTTGCCGATGTCCGCCGCGCCCGCGATGCCATCTCCGTTCTGCCGGATGTCGACGCGTCGAACATTTCTCTCCAGGGAACGAGCCTCGGCGGATTTGTTTCCGCCACAACCGCAGGTCTTGATCGCGGATATCACGGCGTGTTTCTGATGCTCGCTGGCGGCGACCTGTTCGATGTTATCCAGCACGGCAAACGCGACTCGGCAAAAGTCCGCGAACGACTGGAAGCCGCCGGGCTGACAGGTGAGCGGCTGAAGGAACTCGTTTATCACATCGAGCCGAACCGGCTGGCTCACCGGTACAACGCCAACCGTACCTGGTTATACTCGGGAACGCGGGATACCGTGGTCCCGCCGCGCAGCTCCGAGTCACTCGCAAAAGCTGCCGGCCTGACAACGACGCATCACATCCGCATGACCGCCGATCACTACTCCGGCATCATCTACCTGCCGTTTGTCCTGAACCACATCACGAAAAAGATCGTCGAACTGAACCGCGCCGCTGAGTGACCCGCCTCTGTAACGACGACGCGTGTGCTGGTGAAAAGGGCGACGACACACACACTGCGACGACACGCAAACGGGGTGTTGCGATTACTGCCGCGTCTCGGGCTGGTGGACGCGTCACAGACCCATCGGGTCGGCGCCGAGCATTCCATTGAGTTCAGACAGGTACTCGGGCGAATCGACCCGGGCGAGTTCCCTGCGCGCAGCTTCGAGCTTTGACGCGATCTCAAGCCGTTTGACGGCGCCGTTGGATGAAGGTGAGGCCGCGAACTCTTCAAGCGCCCTGACGTGCCGCTGCCAGAGAGCGACGTCCCGCTTCTGCTTCGTCAGTAGTCGTTCGCGGTACCAGTCGGACACCAGCATCGATTTCTGCGTGAACAGCGCGCGGATTGCGGGATCGTTCAGGCCGCAACCTTCATACTGGCCATGCACCATGATGTGCAGCAGCGCTTTCAGCGGCGGACACGCCTGCTCAACCGAACCATCGTCAAAGTACAGCTTCGCGACACGCTCGTGAGCTTCGGTGATGTACTGCACGCCGTCAGCGAATGCAGCCGGATCCTGCGTTTCGGGTTTCAGAATGGACTCGTCGAACACTTTGCGCGGGTTGTCAAAAATTCGACCGACAAAGCTGCGGATAAACCGAGACGTGATGCGATAGCCAAGCCGACTTGCCGGGACCTGCCTGCCGTCGTGTTCAAAGTCGCTCAGTTTTTCGAGCAGCTTTTCGCGGATCATGTATTCCGGTGTGCGTTCTTCTGGAGAGAGCCGACACCAGATTTCGGGGATCAGCAGACTGATGTCGTGATCGACCTGCACGTTGGGACCGATATGTCCCGCTGGCGTCGAGAAGCCCGCCAGTTCGGTCAGCAGATAACTGACCAGCGCGTTGTTCAGATCGGTGATCGGCAGCAGTGCGTTGAACGGACCTTTCGTCAGAGCACCTTCGCTGCCAGCTCCTGTCGTTGACGGACTTTTGCCTGTCAGCGAACAGACAAAGTCCATGAAGAGTTCCGGCAGTTCCTGATAGTGCAGCGGGTTGTAGACCGCCAGTGGTCGGATACCACGCTCGTAATCCGGTGGGTTGTTGCGGCGACCGAACAGAACCGCATTCACCGGAATATGCACCGGCTCATCAGCAGGAATCGCCCGGAAGAGACGCACGCCCATCCGCGCGATGTGACCTCTGTCGGGATCCATCAGGTCCGGTCGGTTCTGCAGATATCGCGGGTTCTTGCTCGGCACACCGTCGATCAGTCGCGGCGTCGCGGAACAGACAACGTACGGGTCACTCGACGCAGCCGCTTCTTCGAGCAGGCGCTGCATCGGCTGAGTGAATTTGCTGAGATCAACAGCGTGGTTGCGGAGTTCAGTGACCTGGTCGCGCGACAGCGGCTCGAAGTTGACGATGAAGTTGTCGGTTCGCGCGAGGTCTGCTTCGCACTGCTTATCGAGTCCGCGATGCACGGCATCATCCGGACGCTGGAACAGTCGAAATTCGCAGTTTGCAACAAACTTGTAACTGAACGCTGGCGGCGTCACTTCGCCAACCGAGTTCAATTGGCTGTGTGGAACAACGACTGACGCGCTGATGTCGTCTTCCGTCTGGATTTTCTCCGCCGCTGCGAAGTCCTGCCGCAGTTTGTACGTTCGCCAGGTGTTGCTGTTGAGCAGCCCGACGCGCAGGTAATCACCGACCAGTTTTCGCTCGCCGTATTTCAGCTCGTGACCGGACTCGCCATTGACGATGTCGACCGAAAAGTTCTGCCGCCAGTCGGTGTCCGCATTGCCGCGATGAAACCGCTTGATGATGAAGACCAGCGCATAGATGTAACCGGGGATTGACCGCAGCCACTCGTTGTACTCGCCGGTGTAGTCGACGGAAGGAGTCAGCAACTTGATCACACTGCCGAGCGATCGGTTCGGCGCGAGCACTGGACGGCTTGGAAATTTTGCATAGTCCGGCTGCACGCTGCCTTCGGGATCCCAGCGGTCGGTGTAATCACGTTTGAAAATCTGATCGACGAGTTCGAGATCGCGTTCGACATCGGCGACAAAAATCGGCCCGTACAGCACGTAATCAATCAGCGACTTGCTGATCTCACTTTTTCCTCCGCCGCTGACGGTACACGGCTTGTGACAGAAGACACCTTCAAACAGTGTCCCGACCAGACGCCAGGTCGGAGCTGACGGGTGTTTGCGGAGCTGAAAGCGGTAACCTGCCGGCGTCATGTAGACCTGCTCTGGCAGCAACGGAATTGAGTAATCGGCACCGTCCCGCTGCCAGGAAATCTTCTGACCATGAACCGACGCACGTGCGTCTTCAGGGATAACGATCAGGTTCGGACAGACTCGGTCGATGCCGTAGCCCTCCGGCTGGATTTCGATCAGCGAACCGCCGTAATCCCGTGCGACATCGTCGAACGTACGGTTGTTGTACCGGCGGCTGTCTGCGTTGAACTCGTCGCCGAGATTGAAACTCGCAAACGCGATTGCCCCGCCAGCATGTTCTTCTTCGACGTTGCCATACAGATTGGCCGCGAAGCTGATCTGCGTTTTCACCTCCTTTTTGCAGTAGCCGTAATAGTTGTCGGCAATCAGCGTGACGATGACGCCTTCGGCGTCACGGCAGGTCAGCTTGAACGGCTGGCCGTCGTTGTACAGCTCGTCCTCGGACTTCCAGCACATGCCGTCTTCACGCTGCCGTTCGGTCGCATCCGCATCGTTCGGCAGTCCGACGTCGCACTTGCGCAGGCGGGTCAGATGCGGAGCGAGAATCACGCAGCCGGTCTGCCCGGTCCAGTGTTCGACGTCGAGCGCCGCATCGTTATCCGGCACGAACGGGTCACCGGCATTGCCGAAGATCGACTCGACAAAATCGAGATTACTGACCAGCGAGCCGGGAGCAAAAAAGCGGATTTCCATCCGCTTTTCCGAACAGACGCCGGGCACTGCCGGACACACGAGTGGCCGCAGCAGCAGCGAAACGAACGTCTTTGCCGATTCGCCGCAGTCGGCAGTAAACGGCAGCTCAAGCGATTCGTCCGGCGCGTTGAAGGCCGCTCGAAACAGCGCCGCAAAGGTCTGCTGCGGAACCGCCCGCTTGTCGCGCGGAATTGGCAGGCCGCCTTCGGCCACGTGAAACGTGCCGCTGGTCGTCCGCCGGTCGTGTAACGGGTTGTGCAGCACGCCATTACGAACACGATAGGACGAGACGAGTCCGTTTTCGTAACTGTCACCATCGACCGGCAGAGACATCTCGCGGGCCAGGCCATGTCGATCAAGAATAATCGTCCACTCCGGCAGGCTGAGCGGTTCGTCGCCAGCATGTGCTGCGAGATGCGCGTTCAGAAATGTCTCGATGCGGCGATCGGCCGGGCAGCGAATATCCTGCAACAGCCGCAACCGCTGGTGATAACTGTCGAGCAGACTTTCGGCGTCGAGAGACGTTGTTGCAGAGTCCGGTGTCGGCGGATGAGGCAGACCGTTCGCAATCAGTTTCAGCACGACGTAACGGATGACTCGTTCGCGTGCGGCGTTTCGGTCTGACAGAGGATTCTCAACAACAAAGCCAATTGATCTCACAGGCTGACTCATGACTGCATTGGTCCTGTCATTTCAGCGTCGGCGCGTACGCTCAAAGGTGGCATGTTCCGATTCCAGCCGACGGTTGAGCAGTCCGTCGTGAGGCGTGCAGCAGACACGGCTCAGGAGCGCGGAGCATAGCACGGGCATGGATCGATTTCGCCAATCGACTCGGCGCCGCCTGTCAGGATCGACGATGTCCGATGCGTCGCTGTTCGAGCTTCCGGAAGTCGTCCGGCGTGTCCAGATCGAGCAGCACGCTGTCGGTCGCGACCGCCACTTCAATGACAGATACAGACTCGTGCCGCACCAGCCAGTTGAGTCCCCGGCCTGCAGGAATCTCAGTGACGCGTTCTGCCAGCGGCCAGCGAAACAACGTCGGATGACCACGTTGACCGTCGTGCGTTGGAATCAGAATGTCAGCATCGCTCTGAGACATGGCTGCGAGCAGTTGACGAACGACGTCGCCGTCAAGTACCGGATGATCGGCCGGAATGAGCAGCCACGCCGCGTCGTCGCCCGGTGAGAATCGTCGGCGAATTTCAGCCAGTCCGATCTCGACACTCGTCCGCATATCTGGCGGGTCGATCTCCGGCTGCACGACGATCAACTGAGAATGTCGCGCTGAGGCTGCGGTCTGCAGCGCTGCAGACAGTTCCGAGTCGCCGTGTCGAAACACAAGCACGACGGCATCGATTTCCGGCTGATCAAGCGCTGCCAGCAGATGCTTGATGACCGGTTGGCCGGCGAGAGGCAGTGTGAGTTTCGGCCGCCCCATACGACGACTGAGTCCGGCAGCGGGAACGACGGCGAAAACAGGCATGTGCAGAATCAGAGTGCGGAGTTCGGAATTCTCGACGACGCGGCTGCCGTTGGAGGGAACATTGCCGGATTGTGGCAGGGCAACGCAATGACGACGCGGGCGAATGCCGATACCTGCGGATTGTCTGGTTTCGGCCCGGTGCGTATTTGATGGCGAAGAAACGCTGTTCCGCGATCAGCCTGTCGGGTTGTCTACTTTGATGATCCACTGGAACTGGCGATGCCATTTCCGAGCAGCGCTGACAGGGCACTCTGTTGTGACTGCACCGCACCGATGGCGGATTCCATATTTATGAAATTCTGCAGCAGCCGCTCCTTGCGGATGGCCAGCAACGCGTCAATTTCCGCGACGCGATTCGTCATGGAATCGATCGTCGCTCCAATTGAGTTCCGCTGGAGTGTGAAGACGCCATCGACGGTATTCGTCAGTGAATCCAGAGTCTTGCTCAGGCCGTCGGCAGCCCCCGCGCCGCTGATCAGGAAAAATGACCGGACGGATTCAGAGTCAGAAGCGACGGCATCGTTAAAGACGGACTGATCGAACTGCAGTTGCCCGCCAGTGGTCACCTGGATTCCCAGATCACTGAGCGAACGGATCGAGCCAGATGACCCAAACTGATGATTGATCAGCGCGTTCAGCCGAGTCTCGACCCTTAGAACAATGCCCTGTCCCTGCAATGGTCCGCTCTGAGTCGGATCCGTCGCATCGAATTTTGTGAGCGTGTCTTTCGTTGTGATGAACGAGTTATATGCCGAGACGAAATTCTGCAATGCCGACGTGACTCGGCTGGAATCCCGAGTGATCGAAACCTGCGCGGGTGTCGTGCTGACGGCTTGTACCGTCACGTTGATGCCGGTCCCGACTTTGTCGAACTGGTTGCTGGTTGATGAACGCAGGAACGACGTTGCGGGATTTGATCCGATCTGCAGCAGAGCGTCCTGAGCGGTTGTCGAAGTCGTCAGACCGAGATCGAGACTTCCCGTATCGATGACGAACCGGCCGGCTGATCCCGAAGTTCTGGAGGTCAGCGTCAGTCGAAATGCGTTGAATGACGAACCGTCGTTGACGACGCTGGCACTCAGGTCATTCGACGTACTGTTGATTTTGCTGACGAGCGAATCGAGTGTGTCGTCCGCGCTGACATCGATCACCGTTCGCTGCCGGCTGGAGATTTCCTGGCTGCCACCACCGCCGACAACTCCCTGCCCCAGAATCCGCAGCTCGGCGGCGACGTTGCCTGTGACTTCCTTGATCTGCAGAGTTCCAGCGCCGCCGGCATCGTCGGTAATGACGAAACCATCGCCCGTATCATTCAGACTGGCTGTAACCTGCACTCCCGTTGCCGCATTGATGCGCTGCAGGACGTCTCCAATCGTCTTTGCGTTTGTGCTGATCGAAATCGAGGCCTGATTGCCGGCCGAATCGATGATCAGAAACGAGCCCGTCTGAACGGGTCCGCCGTCCGGCGCATAAGTCGACAGCGACGTCGTTGCATTGACGTGCCGCAGCGACAGCGAACCGGACTCGATACTCGACACAGCGTCGTCGACGGTGATGCCGAGATCGGCGGCAGTTGTTCCGCCTCCGACATCAGCAATCGTCAGATTACTGGCTGTCGCTCCCGACGTATCGACGATCTGAATCCCCGTCCCGTTCGCGTCGATGCGAGCCTTAAGACTGAGCGCCTGCAGGGTCGAATCGTCGACCGCTGAATTGATCGCCGTCAGGACTTCATCGAGCGACTCGGCCCCGCTGAGATCCAGTGTCGCCGTCTTTCCGGTGCGATCCGTCACGGTGATCTGGCCCGGCGTTGAAATGCCCTGGCCGCCGTTCAGGTTTCTGAGCAGTCGGGAGCCGATCCCCGCCAGCAGCCGGTCGCCCGTCAGTGTGTTGCCGGTAGCGGCGTTATCGAGCCCCAGCGAATTTACCACTTTGGCACCGTTGACGTCTTCGACCGTCAGAGTTCCAGCTCCGCCAGTATTGTCAGTCAGGCTGAGCCGCCCGTTGGACAGGCTCGCAGTCACCTTGCCGCCATTACTGGACTGCGTATTAATCGCGTCGAGCAGTTCGCTGAGACTGAAGACGCTGTCGAGATTGACTTCGATCGCGGTGCCGTCCTGCGCCGTGATTTTCAGGTCGGCTGATCCCTGTGTTTTGAAGATGCCGTTGCTATCGTTGAGCTGGTCGAACGTGAAATCCTGGGTCACGTAATAGACTTCGGAACCGGTCAGTGTGTTTGCTCCAGCAGACTGCAGGATTCCGAGGTCAGAGGCGGTCGTGCCATTGCCGACCTCTTCAACCTTCAGATTGGACGACGTGCTGCCGGACGTGTCCGTCAGCACGAGACTGCCCCCGGAAGCAGACGCGGTCACGTTGATCCCACTGGCGTCGTTGATCGCATTCAGAACGTCGTCGATCGTGAATGCCGCTGACAGATCGACCGTTGCCGTCGAACCCGAACGGTCGGTGATCCGGATGGAGCCGCGCTGGATGCCGTCGCCGCCATTAAACGTGTCGAGCCGTGTCGCCGTCGTCAGTTCGCCGCCCTGCGAAATGGCAATCGATCCGGCACCGATTTTCTGTGTGTCGGAATTCGCAAAGCCTTTCGACAGCCGCTGCTCAGTCGAGGCCAGTCGCAGCGTCTGAAAAGCGTAATTACCCAGCGCCGCCGATCCATCCGTCGACACGGTAAGCTGCCCTGGCGACGAGTTACCCACCTGAAATGAGTCGAATGTGTTTTTCTGTCCGAGCGTCGCGATCGACGTTCCGAGTGTCAGGACATTTGCCTCCAGGGCCTGCAGTCCGGCATCAACAGCCTGAAAGTTCGCAATGCGGCTTTCGATTCGATTGGCAGGCGCACGCTCGGCGGCGATCAACTGGTCGGTCAGACCAGCGATATCGATCCCACTGAAGAGCCCGATGCCTGTCCGAATTCCCGTCACACGATTGCCCTGCAAATGGCGACACTGGCAGTCACCGTTGCGCAGCAGCGCGCAGACGGTCCGTGCAGAAAGTATCGGTCAGGAAAAGATGGCTGCTGCAAACCGCAGTTGGCACGACTCTGATTCCGACGAACGCCGCACGAGCCCTTCAGCCCGCACCGATTGTCACGCCACCCTGTCTTCTCATTGCCGCAGACTTGGCCGGTGGAAAACCTCAGACACGGAGGCAATCGCCGCCTGGAACGCCGGCCACCGAACGCTTTGCAAACGGCGTAGGCCCTGCGACAAATCGGGCAGAAACACGCCTTGTCTCGCCTGACGTTTGATCTGCTGCCTCGGAGAAGCTCCATGCCCAGTCGCATCCTGCTGCTTGGAACGTTCGATACCAAAGGCGCTGAGTACGCGTTTCTGCGCGAGCGAATTGTCGACGCTGGCTGCGACGTCATGACGGTCAACGTGGGTATCGATGGTTCAACCGATCTGTTTCCCATCGACGTCGAAGCCGACGGGATCGCTCAGGCTGGTGGCGACTCGCTGGCAACGCTGCGGCGCGACCGGGACCGCGGTCGGGCAATCGCGGTGATGAGTGCCGGTGCGGCCGTCGCGGTACGGCGTTTGTTTGAGGCCGGCCGGTTCGACGGCATCATCGGCATGGGCGGCTCGGGCGGGACGGGCATCGTGACGGCGGCCATGCGCAGTCTGCCGATCGGAGTCCCGAAGCTCTGTGTCTCGACGCTCGCGGCCGGGGACGTTTCCCCGTTCGTCGGCACAAAAGACATCGTGATCATGCCGTCGATCGTCGACGTGGCCGGCATCAATCGCATCTCGCGGACCATCCTCTCACGGGCGGCCGGCGCGATTTGCGGGATGGCTGGTGCTGCGATCCCGGCCGCCGCGAGCGAACGGCGGCTGATTGCTGCGAGCATGTTTGGCAACACGACCAGGTGCGTCGACGCCTGCCGTGCGGCACTCGATGCCGCCGGTTACGAAGTGCTCGTTTTTCATGCGACGGGCACCGGCGGACGAGTCCTCGAATCGCTGGCGGATGAACAACTTGTGGACGCGGTGCTCGATATCACAACGACCGAATGGGCCGATGAACTGTGTGGTGGCGTCCTGACCGCCGGCCCTGATCGCCTCTCGGCACCTGGTCGCCGCGGCCTGCCACACCTGATCGTGCCTGGCTGTATCGACATGTGCAACTTCGGTCCGTTGAGCACGGTGCCGCCGAAATTCCGCGACGGCAACCGCAACTTCTACGAATGGACGCCGGAGATCACACTGATGCGAACGACCGTCGAAGAGAACCGTCAGCTCGGCGGGATCTTTGCAGCGAAAGCCAACGCCGCGACCGGCCCAGTCGCATTCCTCTTCCCATTGAAAGGCGTCTCAATGCTCGACGCCGATGGTGACCGTTTCTGCGACCGCGAGGCCGATCGGGCCTTTTTCGACGCCGTCAAAGCCAGCGTCCGCAGCGACATCCCGGTTGTCGAAGTCGATGCCAGCATCAACGATCCGGCATTCGCTGCAAAGGCTGTCGAACTGATGCTCGAACTGATCAGACAGTCGTCAGGATCGTGATCGCAGGAGATTCCCGATTCCGGCACATTCAGCATCAGCCAGCATGGTGTCCGGGTGCGTTGCTGGCTTCGCACTTGCTCACGACCCCGGACCGCGCCTGATGCTCGTCGCCGGAACGGAATTCGCGGGGACGCCCTGGCTCGGCTGGCTCAGGAGAACGTGCCGGTCCGCGCGGCTGCGACCGCAGGCAGAGTCCGGGCCGGTCACGGGCTTGGCGAGCCAGCAGAGTTTCTGTGAGGCCATTGGGCTTGACTTCTTGATGCTCAGCGGGTTTACTCTGCACGCAAAACATGTATTTGTTATACCTCTTTTGTGCTGAGGTGGTTCAGTGAGGCTTGCTCTGCAAACGGATTACGCCCTGCGGACGCTGATGTTTCTTGCGACACGTGGGGAACGCTGCCGCATCGACGATGTCGCCGAGCTGTTTGGCATCTCGCGGGCGCATGTCGCGAAAGTGGTCAATCAGCTCGCCCGCTTTGGGTATCTCCGCAGCATCCGCGGCATTGGCGGCGGCATCGAGCTAAGCCGCTCTGCCGAGCAGATTTCGATTGGCGAAGTCGTCGTCGCGTTCGAGGGCCAGATGCACCTGCTGGATTGCGTAGGTATGGGCGATGTCTGTGCCGTTGAGAAGTTCTGCAAGCTCAAAAACGTGCTCGCTCAGGCTGAACGGGTTCAGCTTGAGTATCTCAATTCCGTCACTCTGGCTGACGTAGTGCCGACGAAACGGCAGTTGGCTGGAGTCATTCCACTTTCCTGATTTCCGTGAAAGGAAACTCGATGAGAACACCGTCTCGACCACTTGCCATCACCATGGCGCTGCTGGCTTCCGCTGCCGTAGCGTGGGCCAGTTTTTCTCCGGTTGTGGCTGCCGAGAAGAAGGAAAAGAAAGACCCGGCCGTCGAACGCACTCGCAAGACCGTGCGGATGCTCGACGATCTCTACAAGACCGTTGTCGTGCTGATCACCGAGCACTACGTCAACGAGACGGACGATCTGGCGGCCGGTTCGGCGGCGGTGGCTCTGTTCGACGCGATGAAGAAGAAGGGCTGGCACGAAGTGCGTCTGATCGACGTGACCGGTGAGCCTTACAACGAAGACAACGTCGCCAAAGACGCTTTTGAAAAGGAAGCCGTCAGCAAGATGAAGGCTGGCGAGGCATGGTATGACGAGGTCCAGGAAAAAGATGGCAAGCGGATCCTGCGCGCGGCGACACCGATTCCAGTGGTCATGGAGAAATGCACGATGTGCCATCCCCATTACAAAGACGCGAAGAAGGGCGCCGCCATCGGCCTGCTGAGCTACACGATTGCGGTCGAATAAGTCCGGAGCGCCGTCGGCTGCCGTGCCTGCCCGGCGCCGATTTCCGATCGACGAGCAGACTGCTTCCCGGAGTACAGAGCCGGGAAGCAGTCTTTTTCAACGGAATTCCCGCGGCCTGACGCCGTTGGATGAGCCCTGGAACGTTTCACCACCCACCACTGATCGGGATACCTGCCATCAGGCGTCCCTCCCGCCTTCCGCTGCAGTCGTTTCTCTCAACACCGACTGGTCCCGCCTCAAAGTCCTCTGCTCGAAGTGAGCCTGCCATGTCAATGCACCACCGTTTTGCCGCCAGTCTGATTTGCACCTGTCTGTTGTTTCCTGTCGCGAATTCTCTGCACGCCGAGGACGAATTCGAGCGTCCGCCGATCGGTTACAGTCAGGCGACGCCTGCGAACTGTGTCTCGACTCTGCAGTCGCAACTTGATGGCGGGCAGGTTGCACTGAGCTACGACGACGAGTTTGGATATCTGCCGGCTGTGCTGCGTGCGCTGCGGGTTCCGGTCGAGTCGCAGATGCTGGTGTTCTCGAAGACCAGCCTGCAGTTGCGGCGCATTTCACCGAAGACGCCGCGCGCGGTTTACTTCAACGATGATGTCTATATCGGCTTCTGCCAGTCCGGCGACGTGCTTGAGGTCTCCGCCGTTGACCCGCAGCTCGGCACCGTGTTTTATTCGATGGCACAGAAACCGAGCGATCGGCCGGAATTCCGCCGGCACACCGACGCCTGCCTGGTGTGTCACAGTTCGTCGCGAACCGAGGGCGTCCCTGGTCATCTGGTGCGATCGCTGTATGTCGGCACGGACGGGACGCCGATGCTGGGGCTCGGCAGTCGAACGGTGGATCACACGACGCCGCTGGAACATCGCTGGGGTGGCTGGTACGTGACCGGGACGCACGGTTCGCAGCAGCATCTGGGGAATCTGGTTGTTGCCGACCGCAACGCTTCTGAGCCGATTGACAACTCCGCCGGGCAGAACGTGCTTCGGCTCGATGGTCGATTCGACGACGATCGCTACCTCTCTCCGCACAGTGACCTGGTCGCCCTGATGGTGCTCGAACATCAGACGCTGACGCACAACCACCTGACGAAAGCGAACTTCGCGACGCGTCAGGCACTGGCTCACGAGCAGACGCTGAACGAGATGCTGGGAAATCCGGCCGGTACGTCGCTCGACAGTACGACGCGACGAATCGCCAATGTCGGTGAGGAACTGGTCGATGCCCTGCTGCTGGTGGGGGAGGCGCAGCTCACCGCGCCGGTAGCCGGGACGTCTGGTTTCACGCGGGCTTTCGTTGAAGCCGGTCCACGCGACAGTCTCGGCCGTTCGCTGCGCGACTTCGATCTGCAGACGCGTCTGTTCCGCTACCCGTGCAGCTACCTGATTCACTCTGCCGCGTTCGATGGTCTGCCGGCCCAGATGAAGTCGTACGTCTGGCAGCGTCTCTGGGAGGTCCTCTCCGGTGCCGATCAGTCCGACCGATTCGCGCACCTGTCGCTCGCTGACCGCCGCGCCATCCTGCAGATCATCCACGAAACAAAGTCGGATCTACCCGGCTTCTGGACGGAGCAGAATGAGGACGTGAAACAGGCCGCGGTGGCAAATGAGTAAGGCATGTTTCCGAAACACGTTCCCGATTCTGAATGTCTGTGCCGGGCATCGTGCTTCGGAGACCAGCAGGGAGTCGGGAGTCGTTTTCGGTCGACGGGCATTGCCGGGACGAAAAGCTGACTTCCGAAAAAGACTCCCAACTACTTCGGGACCGAGACGGATAGTCGTAAATCGATCGGCGATCGAAACGCTCCGTCACTGTTACGGCGGTCTTCTGCACGAAACTCAGGATTACTCAAGCCGATCGTTCGACACTCGTGGCGTACACAGCACCGGCAGCAGGTACAGCGTCAGGAACGTTGAGGACACCAGCCCGCCGGTGATCACAATCGCCATCGGATGTTCGATCTCGTGGCCTGGCAGGTTGCCGTTCAGGATAAGCGGCAACAGAGCCAGCGTGGTGCTGCCGGCCGTCATCAGAATTGGTGCCAGTCGTTCTCCTGCGCCACGCAGGATGATCTCATGCGGCGACAGCGATGGCTCGGTTTGGGCGACATGACGAAAACTTGTGATCAGCAGAATCCCGTTGCGGACAGCGATGCCGAACACCGTCACAAAGCCGACCAGCGAACCGAGTGATACGTCGCCGCCGCTCAACAGAATCGCCGCGACGCCGCCAACACACGCCAGCGGAACACTTAGCATGACCAGCAGCGATAGACTCAGCGACTGCAGGTCCAGGTACAACAGTATGAAGATGCCCAGCAGCGCGGCGACGCTCAACAGCAGCAGTCGTTCCTGTGCCGCCGCCCGCGCCGCGTGCTCGCCAGCAAATTCGAGTCGGTAGCCGGGACGTGGCGGAGCCTGTGCAGCGATGTGGCTTTGAATGTCGGCGATGACGCTCGTCACGTCGCGGCCGGCGGCGTTACAGGTCACGTGAATCCGCCGACTGGCCTGCTCACGATTAATCATGTTCGGCGACTGCGTGATGCAGAGGTCGGCGACGGCGCTGAGCGGGATGACCTCTCCAGTCGGAGCATCAAGACGCAGTGCTCCGAGCAATTGCGGATCGTTTCGCAGATCGGGATGAGCCCGCACGACGACATCGAAGACCCGGTCCTGCTCATACACCTGCCCGACGATTGTGCCGCGAAGCAGTGTCTGAATCCCGTCGTTCAACGCGCCGACCGCGAAGCCGAACCGGGCTGCGTGACGTGGTCGCAGCAGCACTTCGATCTGTGGCACATCAACCTGTTGCTCGACACGCAGTTCATCAACGCCGCTGACGTCGCGAATGGCGTTGGCAATCGCTGCGGCCTGCTCGCGCAACGCGGCGAGATCCGGGCCGACAACGCGGATCACGATGTCGGATGTCGATCCGGTCAGCACTTCGTCGATCCGTTCCCGCAGAAACTGCTTCGTCTGAAAGACGGCGCCCGGAACTTCCGCCAGCGACGTGTTGATGTCGCGCAGCAGCGGGCCGATTTCGACACCCGGGTCGAGCGTCACCCAGATCTCGCTGATGTTCGGTCCCCAGGTATCCTCGGACAGATCCGCCCGGCCGATCTGCTGAGCGACCGAACGCACTCCCGGAATCCGCTGCAGCCGTTCACTGACAAGCTTCCCCATACGTCGCGATTCGGCGAGCGAACTATCCGGACTGCCCGCTGCAAAGACGACAAAGTTCGACTCTCGGAATTCCGGCAGGAACTCACCGCCAAGATACGGCACCGCTGTGCCGGCAGCAGCCAGCAGCAGCACTGCCAGCGCGATTGTCAGCTTCGGATAATTCAAAACCGGCCCGAGCGTCTTCAGATAGAGAGACGTCAGCAGTCGGACCAGAGGGGGAGAGTCCAGAGCAGGACTGCCGACTTTCTTTTCTGAACTCTGGACCCTCGACTCTGGACTCGGAAGCAGCCACAGGCACATGGCTGGCGTCACGGTCAGGGCGACGAGCAGTGAGACCAGAATCGCGGCGATATAAGCCAGTCCGAGTGGCCGGAAGAATGTCCCGCCGAGACCGCCCATAAAGAAGACCGGTACGAAAACCAGAATCACGATAAAGCTGGCGTAAACGACCGCGCTGCGCACTTCGAGACTCGCCGACAGGACAACCTCAAACGCCGGTTTCGGCTCCTGCGACAGACGGTTTTCGCGCAGGCGGCGCAGCACATTTTCGACATCGACGATCGCGTCGTCGACGAGTTCTCCCAGCGCGATCGCGAGGCCGCCGAGCGTCATGGCGTTCAGTGAGGCTCCGCAGGCTCGCAGCACCAGAACTGCTCCCAGCAGCGACAGCGGGATCGCGGTAAGGCTGATCACGACGGTCCGCCACTGAAACAGAAAGGCGATCAGGATCACCGCAACGAGCCCGGCTCCGATCACAATCGCCGCATTCAGATTGGAAATCGCTCGCTCGATAAACGTCGCCTGCCGGAACAGTTCGACGTGCAGCTCGACGTCGTCCGGCAGCGACTGACGCAGCGACACGACAGCCTGCTGTGCGTCCTCCGTCACCGCCAGCGTGTTGAACGACGGCTGCTTGTGGATGATCAGCAGCACGCCACGCTGCCCGTTGATGAGGGCGTCTCCCACTTTGTCGCGCGCACCGGTCGTCACTTCGGCGACCTGCCCGAGTGTCACGGGTACGCCATCTGTGATCACAACCGGCACGGCGGCCAGATCGTCCGGGGATTCGATCCGAGTCCGCTGCTGAATTGGCAGACGCTGCGCCGGAGTTTCCACAAAGCCGGCACCGCCAAAAGCCGTCGCCTGTCGCGCGGCAGCGACAACCTCTTCCAGTGTGACCTGCGCCTGCTGCAACCGTTCCGGGCGTACGAGAATCTGATACTGCCGCACGTCGCCGCCAAAGACTTCGACATGAGCGACTCCGCGAACCGCGCGCAGCCTCCGTTGCAGCGTCCAGTCGGCGAGTGTCCGCAACTCTTCGAGACTGACGGACTCAGACGTCAAGCCGATCATGAGCAGCCGACTGGTTGATGCGGCCAGCGGAGTCAGCCGTGGGGTGTCGACGCCGAGAGGAAGTTGCGGCCCGAGTTCTCCGAGCCGCTCGGCCACCAACTGGCGGGCGTCAAGGATGTCGGTGTTGTCTTCGAAGATCGCCGTCACAACCGACAGTCCCGGAGCCGACGACGACCTCAGCGTGATCAGACGACTGACTCCATTCACGGCCGATTCGACCGGGATTGTGACGAGACGTTCGACTTCCTCCGTCGACAATCCGGCAGCTTCGGTCTGCACGACCAGTTGCGGTGGTGCAAACTCCGGGAAGATGTCCCAGGGAGCCGACCGCACGGCGGCCACACCGCCTCCCAGCAGCAGCACCGCCAGTAGCAGCACGACCGGTCGATATCGGAGCGAGAATGTGATGAGGCGAGTCACGGGAGAGTCGAGAGTCCAGAGACGAGAGTTGAGAGTTGGTGGCCGGGAACCGGAAGCAGGGAATAGGCCGTTGGCAGTCGGGAACCGATTATCCAGGCCGTCTCTGGACTCTGGACCCTCGACTCCCTGCTCAGTCGTCGTCGAGTGGGATGCCGTCTTTGAATTGCTCGGTACGAAGTGCAGCGGCTCCCTGAATCACGATGCGGTCTTTGTCGTCGAGTCCCCGGCGGACGGCGACCAGATCGCCGATCGCGGCTTCGGTTTCGACGCGTTGCCTCCGAAACGTCTCGTCATTCGTTGCGACATAAACCCAGGCAGAGCCGAATCCGTCCCACAGAACGGCGGACTGCGGCACGACAATCGTCCCTCGGTTCTGGTCCGCTGCCTGCTCACCTGGGACGCTGGACTCTCGACAGGAAAGCTCGACTTCGACGGGCGCGCCGGGTCGTAACGCTCCCATCGCGTACTCGACTTCAAAGTACAGGTCGACCGTCCGCCGGCCCGGCTCGGAAGCACGTGGAACGTCAATCGGCCGTCCGCTGAGTTCCAACCGGTCGGCGCGGATTCGGCACGGCCGCTCGCGGTCGATTCGCGAGAGGTCACCAGTAAAGACGGGCACCCGCAGCCAGAGCGTTGACCAGTCGGCGACCGTCCAGAGCGGATCGCCCTGCAGGACGAACTGCCGCGGTCGAACATAAAGGTCCGTCACGTGCCCGGCGACAGCACTCGTCACACCGACTGGTTCGATCCCCAGCGTTTCGTCATAGGGCTCTTTCGGCAGAAACGGCAGCTTCTCCTGGGCTTCGTTCAACGCCACGCGAGCCTTCTGGGCGATCTCTTCCAGCTCCTGGATCCGGGTTTTCGCGACAACGCCACGACTTCCTGATCGAATGGCATCGAGCTGCGCCGCCGCGATTTCCATCGAGACTCGTGACTGCTGCATCAGCGTGTCGGCCTCTTCTTTGGCGGCGACCAATTGCGCTCGTTCCTGGGGCGAAAAGACAAATCGAATCGATCCCAGTCGCTCCTCAACTTCCAGTCGCTGACCGATCGCCGGAGCAGGCTTCGGTTCAGCGGGGAAAAAGAAACCTGTCGCTGGAGATCGAACGGCGACTTCGCTGCCAGGGATTGCGAGCAGCCAGCCAGGCAGAGTCATTGTCTCCCGAAGTTGCCGCCGCTCGACGGGCTCGATGCGCAATCCGATCGCCGCCTGCGTCTCTGCATCGAGTCGTAGTCCACCTTCTTCGACAAAGGATCGCTCGTTGGTTGCGTCTGACTCTGGAGCTTCCTCACGCTCAAACCGATCGCAACCGAGGATAGCCAGAGGAATCATCGCAATCAGCAGCAGGAGAATTCGAAGGTCGCGCATGATCGGTCACCTGAATGCTCAAAGCCGGACGCTCGGAGTACAGAGGCAGCGCCGCGGAATCAGAAGCAGACACGAGCCCTGGCGGAGAGTCGGCTGCCACGAACGCTCGACACAGGCCGTTAGACCAGTCGGCGAAGGACTCTCGACACGGGGCCTGTGCGTTTAGACGCGCAGCACGCAGAGCATCACGCAACGGGAACGCCCATGATTTACGCGAGTAGAGCTGGACAGTCCATTGATCGCCGTGCGCCAAGGGTACGATCCCATTGACAGAGTCACGGGCACAGCCGCGTCGGCTGGCGCAGTTGTCGCACCAGTCGCCACCGGAACGCGGATGCCAGACGCGCTGACAAACGGAGCGCCAAACGGTGAGTCGACGTCGCTGTCGGACTGTTCCCGAAACGGCCCGCGGTCGATGTCATCAGCCGGTGCCAGACCCAGCAGCAACGGACACCACGCGGAGGCGTCAAACACGCTGTCAATCGGCTCGCCGCGCACTTCCCAGTCCGCATCAAAACACGGCACCGGCAAATGCCCCACACTCAGGAGCAGCAGCCAGCATAGAGATCGGCGAAAACAGGACAGACGGGAATTCATGTTCGTCATCATGGTCACGACAACCTGCCCGGATCAAGCTCGGCTGCGCCTGCACGAGAAACGACGATCGCAGTCAGGCTACGCGCGGGATTCGAGTTCTTCCCAGCGGGCGAGGGCAGTCTCGAGTTCCGTGGCGAGGGCTTCCAGACGGGCCGTTGTTGTGGCGATCGTGTCGCTGTCCTGTCTGAAAAAGGAGGGGTCGGCCATCGCGGCGTGCAGGTCGGACTGTTCCTGTTCGAGCTGCTCGATCTTCTCCGGCAGCGTTTCGAGTTCGCGTTCTTCCTTCCAGCTCAGCTTTTTCGCAGCAGACATTGCGGGAGTCGACAGGGACTGCTGGTCGAGCGGCGCGGCGGACGAGTCTGCTGAGCGTTGCGCAACCGCCGCAGCTTCAGCCGCCTGCAGTTCGGCGGCGTCGGCCTGCGACTTCTGTCGGACATAGTCGTCGTAGCCGCCGTCGTATTCTTTGACGCTGCCATCGCCTTCGACGGCCAGCGTACTCGTCACGACGTTGTTCAGGAATGCGCGGTCGTGGCTGACCAGCAGCAGCGTCCCCGAGTAGCCGACGACAAGTTCTTCGAGCAGTTCAAGCGTTTCCGCGTCGAGATCATTCGTCGGTTCGTCGAGGACCATCAGGTTCGACGGCCGCTTGAAAATCCGCGCCAGCAGCAGGCGGTTGCGCTCTCCGCCGGAGAGATACCGCGCCGGCCGGCGGGCTCGTTCGGGTGTAAACAGGAAGTCCTGCAGGTAGCCGTAAATGTGCTTGCGCTGGCCGTTGATCAGCAGATGATCCTGACCTTCGCCAACGTTCTCGGCGACGGTCTTTTCTTCTTCGATCTGCTCGCGAAGCTGGTCGAAATAGATGACTTCCAGATTCGTGCCGCGCCGCAGCGTGCCCGAAGTCGGCTGCAGTTCGCCGAGCAGCAGTTTGAGCAGGGTCGACTTGCCAGCTCCGTTCGGGCCGATGATTCCGACCCGGTCGCCGCGCGTCAGCAGCAGCGACAGGCCGGAGATAATCGGCCGGCCGCCGTACGAAAAGCCGACGTCCTTCGCTTCGAGGACCAGTTGCCCGGAACGTTCTGCTTCGACCGCCTGCATCCGGACGTTGCCGATCTTCTCGCGCCGCTGGCGGCGCTCTTCGCGCATCCTCTTGAGGGCTCGGACGCGGCCTTCATTGCGCGTCCGTCGCGCCTTGATTCCCTGCCGAATCCAGACTTCTTCTTCGGCTAGCTTGCGATCGAAATGGGCATTCGCCTTTTCTTCGGCGTCGAGCAAGTCCTGCTTACGTTGCAGAAACGTCTCGTAATTGCAGGTCCAGTCGAACAGCCGGCCGCGATCGATCTCGATGATCCGCGTCGCCAGCGCCTGCAGAAACGTTCGGTCGTGCGTGACGAAAATCAGTGTGCCATCGAACTTGCGGAGAAAGCCTTCCAGCCACAGGATCGAGTCGATGTCGAGATGGTTGGTCGGTTCATCGAGCAGCAGAATGTCTGGTTCCATCACCAGAGCCTGCGCCAGCAGCGCGCGACGTTTCATCCCGGAGGAGAGCGTCGAAAACACGGCGTCACCGTCGAGCTTCATTCGGGAGAGGGTGCGTTCGACCGCGTGCTCGGCTTTCCAGTTGTCGTGTGAGTGCCCCTCGTCCGCCGTCGCCTCTTCCTGGACGTAACCTTCGCGAACGATCTCCGCGACGGATCGGCTGCGAGTTTCGTCATCAGGAACTTCCTGGATCAGCCGCGCGATTTTTGCGTCAGCGGCAAGCTGCACCGTGCCGTCGTCCGGCTTGACCTCGCCGACAATGATCTTCATCAGCGTCGACTTGCCGGCTCCGTTGCGGCCCAGCAGACCGATCCGCTCGCCGCGTTCGATTTCGATCGTGGCGTGATCGAGCAGCGGCGGGCCGCTCCAGGTAAACGACAAATTTCGCAGACTCAACAGGGCCATCAGGGGATACTCGATTCAGAAAACGGATCAGCTCGTTCCAGTTTCAGTCGCTCGTTCGATTAACGCCTGCGGCCGGGCGTTAATCGAGTTGAGTCGCCAAATGGTAAGAAGAGTCGGCTGGCGACTGATTACTCAGGACAGTCCCTCGAACAGCGAACTGCCGACGCGGACGAGCGTCGCGCCTTCTTCGATCGCTGCTTCGTAATCGCCGCTCATGCCCATCGACAGTTCTGCCAGGTCAATGCGTCTATCTGAGCAAGCTGTCAGTTCGTCACGGAGTGCTCTCAGCCGGGCAAAGTACGGTCGTGCCTGGGCTGGCTCGTCGACGCGCGGCGCCATCGTCATCAGTCCGCGGATGTCGAGACCGCTCAGGCCAGCAAGTTCGCCCCAGGCCGTGCGTAACTCGTCGGGAGCGAATCCGTCTTTTGAATCCTCGCCGGAAACATTCACTTCAATCAGCACCGCCGCTGGCTTCTCACGTGTCACGGCAACGGTGCTGATCCGTTGCGCCAGACGCAGGCTGTCGACCGAGTGAATCAGCGCGGCGATCGGCAGGACCAGATCCACCTTGTTGCGCTGCAGATGTCCGATCATGTGCCATTCGACCGGGATGCCTGGTTCCGCGGCGAGTTCGTCGGCCCGGCTGGCGAGTTGGTGTGGACGGCTTTCGCCCAGCGTTGTCTGCCCCAGCGAAATGAGATCGCGGACCCAGTCGAGCTGCGCGTATTTCGTCACGGCGACCAGTCGGACTTCGTCGACGCTGCGTCCAGAGCGTGCGCACGCCGCGGCGATTCCGGAGCGGACGCGGTCGAGATTGGCGGAAATCCGGTCGAAGGCAGTCATCGATCATTCGGCTTGATGGCAACGGCGGTGGGGCAGGCAATTGGCGCGGAACTATTGACGTTCGGGCGGAAACCATCAACTCCGGGTGACATCAGAAGATTTCGCGGGTAGGCTGCCCGGATTCGTTCGCTGCACAGGCTGGGAACACAGGCGGCGAAATTCCGCTCGGCCGGTTGCCTGCCGGTCAACTCAGCGCCCTTCCGGTCCAGAATCAGGAGACCGCGTCCATGCTGACTATCATCCGCCACCTGGCTCGATCTGTCGCCGTTTACTCGGCTGCCGGTCCAATCGCCGCCGCTCTACTGCTGAGCCTGTCCGCCACGGGCTGCAGCGACAGCGCCGCGGATTCCAGCGGCGCTCAAACTGCCGCGTCGGGAACGGCAGCCACTGGAGCACCAGCCAGTTCTGCGGGCGCGGCCAGTGGAATGGATCCGGCGATGATGGGCACGATGCCGGAAGTGGATCCAGACTCCGGGTCAGCACCCGACAGTTCGAGTTCCGCAACCACCGACCCGGCAGCAATGGCGGCGGCCTACGGTGCGGGCACCGGGAACTCCGGATCTGATTCATCGGCTGACGCAACGACGAGCGGCTCCGACCCGACAATGGCCGCGAATTACGGTCAGGCACCCGGAAGCGATCCTGGTTCGAGTGTCGCAACTGGAACCTCCAGTGATCCGACTCTGGCAGCGAACTACGGTCAGGGGCCAGGGAGCTACCCCGGTACGAGTGCCACACCCGGAACTTCCAGTGATCCGACACTGGCCGCCAATTACGGTCAGGCACCAGGGAGCTACCCTGGCACGAGTGCCGCACCCGGAACCTCCAGCGATCCGACACTGGCCGCCAATTACGGTCAGGCCCCTGGCGCGCCGGGAGTTCCAGGCGGCAGTAGCGACCCAGCAGCGGCGGCGAATCCGGCCAGCTTCGGTCAGCCAGGAGTGACTCCTGCTGGCGAGCCTGGCACGGGCGCCGAGCTTGCTGGTTCGGGAGGTGGACCGGGTGGAGGCGGCGCGGCTGCTCCACCTGCCGACGCTCCCGAGTTTCCGGCTTACCATCTGGTCATGGGGTTGATGCGGGGTAAGTACGAGGACATGGCCAGTTACGTGTCGAGTCGCGCTCGCGGCGAGCTGCAGAAGATCGCCGCGGGTAAGCTGACTGACGAGGAGAAGGCTGAGTTGAAGCAGTCGTTCGCTCAGCCGCAACTGGCCGGGCAACCCCGCAATGCTCGCGGTGGCCGGCAGATCGTGCTCAAGTCGGGCGAAACCATGATCACGATCCTCGTGAAAAAAGAGGGCAAGGACTGGAAGGTTGCTGAGCTGACGATCCGCGATGCGAAAAAGCGCTGAGTCGCCTGCTTCGACGCCAACTGACATTGTCCAGCGCTGCTTCCAGCGAAGCAGCGCTGTTTTTTATGCGTACGTCACGTTGCAGCCTCGCGGAGACGCGCGACCTGAATCGCTTACGCCAGGATTCCCTGGACAACGCGGCCATGCACGTCGGTCAGCCGGAAGTTGCGGCCGCCGTAATTAAACGTCAGCCGTTCGTGATCGAGCCCCAGCAGGTGCAGGATCGTTGCGTGCCAGTCGTGAATGTGGACCGGGTTCTCGATGGCCTGATAGCCGATTTCGTCCGTCGAACCGTACGCCAGTCCGCCTTTGACGCCGCCGCCAGCCATCCAGATCGAATAGCCCTTGTTGTTGTGGTCGCGGCCCGAGCCACTCTGGCCGTACGGCGTCCGGCCGAACTCGCCCGCCCAGATCACCAAAGTATCGTTGAGCAACCCGCGCTGGTTGAGATCCGCCAGCAGACCGGCGACCGGCTGATCGGCAATCGCGCAGCTCTTCGTCATCTGATCCTGCAGCAGGAAGTGGTGATCCCAGCTTGTCGGAGCCGTCAGCTCAACGAAGCGGACACCGGCTTCGATCAGTCGCCGCGCCATCAGGCACTGCCGACCGAAGCGGTCACTCGGCAGGCCAGAGCCGATCCCGTACAGCGTTCGCGTCGCTTCAGTTTCAGACGAAACATCGAGCACGTCGGGCACTTCCGTCTGCATCCGGAAGGCCAGCTCGAACGACTCGATCGCGCCTTCGATCTCCGGGTGATAGACGTCGCGTTCGAGTTTGTGCGCGTTGAGGCTGCGGATCAGGTCGAGTTGCTGCCGCTGCTCGGTACGCGACAGGAATGAGTTTTCGACGTTCTTCAGCGGCGGACCGGGCTCTTCGTCCTTGCCCAGCAGCGCGGCGTAGAAGTCTGGAATCCGGTTGCCTCCAATGCGCGTGCCCTGGCAGACGGCCGGTAGAAATCCGCTGCCATAATTCCGCGCACCGCCATTGTCCGACGGCGGATTCAGCGTGATAAACCCCGGCAGGTTCTGGTTCTCCGTCCCCAGGCCGTAGAGTGCCCACGCTCCCACGGACGGGCGAACAAACAGAAAACTGCCGGTGTGCATCTGCAGGAAGGCCGGCGAGTGATTCGGCACGTCGGTGTACATGCTGCGGATTACGCACAGGTCGTCAGCGTGCTTCGCGAGTTCCGGCATCACCTCCGAAAGCCACAAGCCGGATTCTCCATGCTGAGCGAACTGGAACGGCGACCCAAGCAGCTTGGGACCACCGACCTTGTTGTCGCTGTTGAGTGGCTTGCCGGTCCGGCTGTTGAGTTCCGGCTTGTAATCCAGCAGGTCAACGTGCGAAGGGCCTCCGTTCATACAGAGAAACACGACCCGCTTTGCACGCGGAGCAAAGTGCGTTGCCTGCTGAGCCAGCACGTCTGCCTGCCCTGCCGACGACGCATCCCGCGCCGCCGCTTCGTGAGCCAGACTCGCGAACGCAAGGTAGCCGAACCCGGAGGCCAGAGATTTGAGAGCTTGTCGTCGGTGCATGAGACAATCCTGTTTCAATCCGCGTGCCGGAACTCCGCCGTTGCCATCAGGCTCTGGCAGAAGCTGGCGAGTTGGTTTGTTGACTCTTCACTGGTCGGATCAGAATCGCTCGCCAGAAATTCGCGGGCCAGTGTGAACTCGTCAGTGTCCGGTTCGCGGCTGAAACACAGCAGGAACGCGCGGCGAATCTGTTCGTCGGCGTTGTCGGTTTCGCTCTGCAGACGCCGCGCCAGCGACTCGGCTCGCTCGCGCACAAACGGGCTGTTCATCAGATAGAGCGCCTGCACCGGGACGTTCGTTGTTTCACGGGCTCCGGTGACGAGGCTCGGTTCCGCAAAGTCAAACAGGTCGAGCACGTCCGGCAGGCGGTCACGCAGCACTGGCAGATAGACCGAGCGATGCCGCGAACCGTCGAGGTCAGCCGGAACCTTCGGATTCAGTCCGATCAGTGAAATCGGTCCGTCGCCGATCACATTACCAACGAGCGATCCGACCGGTCGGGACAGATCCAGATCGCCGGCCACAGCGAGCATGGCATCGCGGATCAGTTCAGCATCGAGCCGCCGTTTCGGCATCCGCCACAACAGCCGGTTATCTGGATCGTGCTCGAAGGCTGCCTTGTTGAACGTTGATGCCTGTCGGTACGTCCGCGTCAGCACGAGCGACCGAACGAGCGACTTGACCGACCATCCATCTTCGACGAACCGCACGGCCAGGTTGTCGAGCAGTTCCGGATGCGACGGCGGTTCGCCGGTCATGCCGAAGTTGTCGACCGTGCTCACGAGACCGGCACCGAACAGGTCATGCCAGACTCGGTTGGCCATGACGCGGGCCGTCAGCGGCTGATCGGGATGCGTCAGCCAGCGAGCAAACTGCAACCGGCCGCTGTGATCCGGCGGCGGAGATTCGCAGTCGAGTTCGAGCACGCCGGGAAACGTGCGCGGCACCTTGTCCCCGGCTTTGTGGATATCACCACGGTCGAGCAGCGGGGCGTCGATCGGTTTTTCGCGGTCGAGAACGCCCATCGTCAGTTGCAACGGCTCACCAGTCTCGCTGACCTTCTCAAGCTGGCCTTCAATCGCGCCGCTCCGCCAGAAGATTCGCAACGCATCCCGCAGCGTGAAAATGCCCTCGGGATCGCGGCCTTCTTTGATCGCCTTGAAAACGGCCGCGCGTCCATCGGCTTCTTCTTTTTTAAGAGCCGCCAGTTCGTCCTTCAGCTTCTGGACCTGCTCGGCGGAAATCCCCTGGTGCAGAACTGGCTGACCAGCGTCGGCTGGCAGTGGCAATGGATCGCCACCAACTCGATTCGCCGGTGAGACCGCCGTTCCGAAGAACGTCTGCGTGCTGACAAAGACGCCCGCCAGCGCGTAATAGTCACGCATCGTGAACGGGTCGAACTTGTGATCGTGGCAGCGGGCGCAGGCGATCGAGTTTGCCAGGACGGACCGCGACACCGCGTCGATCTGTTCATCGATTACGTCGGCCAGAAACTGAAAGCCATTCCCTTCGTCGAGGTTCTTCGCACCGACGGCCAGAAACCCCGTCGCGATCAGTAGCCGAGCCCGTTCCTGCGGACTGTCATACGGCAGCAGGTCGCCGGCAATCTGCTCGGTGATGAACCGATCAAACGGCACGTCGTCGTTGAAGCAGTCGATCACGTAATCGCGATACCGCCAGGCGTACGGAAACGAGATGTTCGCTTCCTTGCCGCTCGATTCCGCAAACCGGGCCACGTCGAGCCAGTGCCGCCCCCAGCGCTCACCAAACTTTTGCGAGGCGAGCAGTCGATCAACTTCGGCTGATAGCGCGGCATCGACTCCGTCCGATTCGATCTTCTGCAGAAACGCGGACAGCTCCGCGGGTGACGGCGGCAGCCCAGCCAGATCAAAGTACAGCCGCCGCAGCAGCGTGGCCGGTTTGGCATCAGGCGTCGGCGTGAGCCTTTCGGTTTCGAGCTTCGCCAGCACAAACCGATCCACGTCACTGAGCGGCCATTCGCCGCGTTTCACTTTCGGAGCCGGATGCCGGACTGGTTTCTGTAGCGCCCAGTGCCGGCGCCCGGTCTCGTAATCAACCGGTGGCTTTGGTCCCGCGTTCGCCGTCTCGGTGCGAGGATCAACGGCACCGCGCCGGATCCAGGTTTCAAAATCACGGATAACGGAATCCGGCAGCCGTTCACGCTTCGGCGGCATCCGCAGATCCGAATCCGCATGTTTGATCGCCTGCAGCAGCAGACTCTCGTCCGGCTTCCCCGGTACCACCGCCGGTCCGCGATCACCACCCGTCCGTAGCCCGTCGCGGGAATCCACCAGGAGACTGCCTTCCGACATCCCCGCCGATGCCGAGTGGCACTTGTAGCAATGCTGCACGAGCACCGGCCGAATCTTCGCTTCGAAGAATGTCACAGCAGCCGCATCCGACGACTCAACCTCTGCCTCGTCAGCCGCGCGAGACGTCACCACAGAATTCGAGACACAGACAGCCAGTGCTGCGAAGCCGAAAAGCGATCGTCGAATTGCGTGATCAGAAAAGGAAAACATCATCGCTTCACCGACTTGTCAGACCTCGATAGACCAATCAGAAATGCCGGCAGAGGACCATGCTCGTTCCGCTCAATCATGCTCACTGTGAAACGGCATGGCGATCCGCAGGGATATCTTGAACAGAAGGAAACAGAGAGAACAGAGTCTCTGTGAACTCCGTTTTCTCCTGTTCAAAACCCGCGTCGGAATTCGCATCAGATCTGTAGGGTGCGTAGAGCGCAGCGGAACGCACCGCTCAATTCTGGTGCGTTCCGCTGCGCTCTACGCACCCTACATCGCTGTTTCAGGATCCGCATCGGCGCCGAAACGTCACGAGATTCTCGCCAGAAACTCGTCTTCAGAAATCACTTCAATGCCGAGTTCCTGCGCCTTCGTCAGTTTACTGCCTGCTTCCGCCCCAGCGACAACGAAACTCGTCTTCTTCGACACACTACCCGACGCCCGGCCACCGTGTTGCTGGATCAACTCTTTGATTTCGTCGCGAGTAAATCGTTCGAGCGTCCCGGTCACGACGATCGTCAACCCGGCGAGTTTCTGTTCGGTCGCCGCTTCGTCCTGCGGAACCGGCTCGCCCATGTTCAGACCGAGTTCGCGCAGCTCTTCAATCGTCCGACGCCCCACTTCGGAACTGAAGAACGCGTGAACGGACTCGGCAATGATCGGGCCGACCTCGTCGACGGCCGCCAGCGACTCGACCGACTGCTCCATAATCACGTCGACCGTCCCGAACTTTGTCGCCAGAACCTGCGCGAGCCGCGTCCCGACATGGCGAATGTTCAAACCGACCAGCAACCGCCAGAGCGGTCGCTCTTTGGTGGCTTCAATCGCTGCCAGCAGATTGTCGACGGACTTTTCGCCGACGCGCTGCAGTTCGAGAATCTCGTCGCGTCGTTCTTTCAAGCGGTAAATGTCAGCCAGGCTAGCGAGCAGGCCGGCTTCGATGAGTTGCTCAATCAGCTTGATACCGAGACCGTCAACGTCCATCGCCGATCGCGACGCGAAGAACCGCAACGTCTCGCGAAGCTGCGCCGGGCAGCTTGGATTCTGGCAGCGGATATAAACGCCGCCTTCGTCCTGGACGACATCCGTCTGGCACTCGGGGCAGCGCGTCGGAAACCGAAACGGCTTTTCCGAACCGTCGCGACGATGCTCCTCAACACGGACGACGTGTGGAATGATCTTGCCGGCCTTCTCGACGACGACCCAGTCACCAATGCGGATGCCGAGGCGGTTGATCTCGTCCCGGTTATGGAGGCTCGATCGTGACACCGTGGTGCCGGCGATCTTGACC
This sequence comes from bacterium, assembly GCA_016124895.1. Taxonomy (GTDB): domain Bacteria; phylum Planctomycetota; class Planctomycetia; order Planctomycetales; family Planctomycetaceae; genus JAPOLP01. Next base: position 64,361 of record WGMU01000006.1, on the reverse strand, counting down.
GGTTCCAGATGCGCGACCGGCGTTAGAGTTCCCGTCTTGCCGACCTGAATGCCGATGCTCTCAACCCGCGTTGTGCCTTCGTAGCGTTCCCACTTGTAAGCGATGACCCAGCGCGGTGCTTTGCTGGTGAAGCCGAGCGTGTCGCGCTGGGCGAAGCTGTTGACCTTGATGACCAGGCCGTCGACCTCGAAATCGAGTTCGTGCAGGGACTCCATCATCAACTGGGCATGTTCGAGCAGCGTGTCGATATCGGGAAACGCTTTCGTACCGGGGCTCGACGGAACACCCAGTTTGTGCAGCACGTCGAGGTAATCCGTGTGTCGCTCGAACGCGATGCCCTCGGTGTAGCCGATGCCGTGTGCGAAGAATCGCAGCCGCCGCTTCGCGCAAACTTTCGGGTCGAGCGTTTTGAGCGCACCGGCCGTTGCGTTGCGTGGATTCGCAAACGGCTGCTCGCCCTCGCGTTCCTGCTCGGCGCGGATGTGAGCGAAGTCGGAATTCGCGATGTAAGCCTCGCCGCGGATCTCCAGCACGGCCGGTGGATCGTCCGAGTTCAGTCGCAGCGGCACGCCGCCGATCGTGCGCGCGTTGTGCGTCACGTCGTCGCCGACGCGTCCGTCGCCCCGCGTCACCGCCTGAGCCAGGTGACCGTGCTCGTAAATCAGCGCGAGCGCGACGCCGTCGATTTTGTACTCGATCGTGTATTCCGGCTGCGAGTCGAGCAGCTTGCGGACGCGGACGTCGAATTCGCGCAGTGCCGGTTCGTCGTACACGTTGTCGATCGAAATCATCGGCACGCGATGTTCGACCGTTTTGAAGCCGGCGATCGGTGCTCCGCCCACCTTCTGTGTTGGGCTGTCCGGCGAGGCCAGCTCGGGGTGCTCGGCTTCCAGAGCTTCCAGCCGCTTCATTAACTGATCGAATTCGAGGTCTGAAATCTCGGGCCGCGCCTCGACGTAGTACAGCCGGTTATGCCGCTCCAGTTCGCGGCGCAGCGATTCGATTTCCTCGCGGACGTTGGCACTCATGGGATGTTTCGCCCCGCGGCGTCGATTGGATGTTTGACGATCAAGTCACGGTTTCTGAGGCGGAAGTCTGCCGGTCGCAAAGCAGCCTCGCAAGCTGCAATCCCGCGCCGAGCGATGGTTCGATCCGCTTTCGTGTGCCACTGGCTCTGCCAGTGCTTCGCCGAACACTGCCACTGGCAGAGCCAGTGCCACACGGTGCGGGTCTCCCGGTTTTGTGCCCAGCCAATACAGCCATTTCGGCGGAGCGAGATGGCTGCGTTTGCCGCTCGGAACCCGCATTGCTCCGAAGTCGCCTTCCGAGCTATCGTCCCACTCCCTTCGCGGTTTTTCTGGCCGCAAATCCTCACATTGAGTCCTTTCTTCCGCCTGCTGCCGCGTCAGATTCTCAGCCTAACCCAGTGGTGATTCTGCCGCTGCGGACCCTTCAGGCCGCGTTCCCCTCCTCACACCGTTCGCGATTGAATCGTCCGGCAGGTCTGCCGGCAATCCAATGCTGCGCACGGCCTGTCTGAATTTGATCACTCCTCATGTTGCGCGTCGGCCTTGTCGACTGTGATTCGTCGCACTGCGTCGAGTTCGCGCGCCGTCTCAATCAGGCGGGCGTCGATCGCGAGCAGTTCGTTGATGGTGCGCGCGTTGAAGCCGTCTGGTGCGGCGAGTCGATGATGGCTCCCGAACGAATTCCCGGTTTCCGTGCGGAACTGCAGCAGCTCGAGATTCCGTTCGTCGCCGAACCATCCGATCTCATCGGAAAGGTCGACGTTGCCCTCGTCCTCTCGCTGTGCGGAGCGGCGCATCTTGAACGCGCCCGGCCGTTCCTCGAAGCCGGACTGCCAACGTTCGTCGACAAGCCGTTCGCGTGTTCGGTCGCCGATGCGGAGACCATCGCGAAGCTTGCCGCCGAACACGACGCACTGTGTTTCAGTTCGTCGGGAATGAGGTTCTCGCAGGACGTGCTCGACTTTCAGAGCAGTCCCAACTGGGGCGATCTGCACGGAGTGATCACGTACGGACCGGCAAAGCGAGCGGAGAAAAACCCTGGTCTGTTCCATTACGGAATTCATTGCGTCGAGCTGCTGTTCGAGCTGCTGGGTCCGGACTGCGAAAGCGTCTCGGCGATCAGCAACGAGGGAGCAGAAGTCGTCACTGGCCGCTGGGCTGACGGGAGGCTCGGTACGGTCCGCGGCGCGCGCACCGGATCGACGGCCTACGGATTCACGGCCTTCTGCGAGCACGGCGTCGCGTCTGGTCCTGTGTCGACGCGGTTTGCCTACCGCAACCTGCTGCGAGCAATTGTTCGTTCGATTGAAACGGGTACGTCGCCTGTGCCCCTGGAATCCAGTCTTGCCGTCGTGCGGTTTATCGCGGCGGCGCTCGAAAGCGAACGGCTCGGCGGCGTTCCGGTCGCGATAGCCGATCTCACCTGACCTCAACTTCGACCGGAGTCGAAGCTCATGCACCGTCAAAAACTGGTTTGCCTCTGCCTGGGACTGCTCACCGTGATGGCGACAGCGTCAACGGGCGTCGCTCAGCAGTTCAGCGTGGTCACGAAAGTTGTGCAGCCGTTGCCGGACGCGGCGCCGGGCGAGCCGCAGGAAGAACTTGTGGCGACCAGTCTGACTGTGTTTCACGCGGGCAGGGTTTTTGGCTACCGGCCATCCGTCGGCGAGGTCACCGTCTTCGAGCCTGCGCATAAGCGGTTCATTATCTTCAATGGTAAGCGGATGATCGCGACGACGGTTTCGTTCGAGCAGATTCAACAACTGCTCGATGCTGCCCGCGACGAGACGACCAGCTATGTCAGACGACTGGAAGAACGCGGAGATGCGGATGCTCGGTCGGTCGTCGGACCGCTGAAGTTTCAGCTCCGGCCGCAGTTCCGCGAAGAGTTCATTGCGGCGTCGAAGCATCTGAAACTGGACAGCCCGCAGTATGCGTATCAGGTCGACTGCGGAACGGCTCAGGTCCCCGAAGCCGCCGAGGAATATCTGCAGTTCGCCGACTGGTCCGCGCGGTTGAACTACGTGCTGCATCCCCGCAATCAGTTTCCCGGCCCACGGCTCGAACTGAATAACAGCCTGAAACGCCGCGAGCTGATTCCGCTGCGCGTGCAGGTCAATGTGGCGTTCGACCGGCCGTGGATACTGGAAGCGCAGCATCGATTCGTCTGGGGCTTCCACGCTCAGGAGCGGCAGCATATCCAGCACTGGGAATCAAAACTCCGCGACCCGAATCTCAAGTGGGTCTCGTTTCGCGATTACCAGCAGACCGTGCTTCACGCCGTGGCTCAGTCGAAGTGACGAGTATCGCAGCCCGAACGCACGGCAATCCCGGAGGGATCGAAGCGCGTTGGCCGGGCTCGGAGCGCAACGCAGAGGAGCCGCGAAGCGGTGACAGCACGTAGCTGCGGGTGTCAGCCCGCAGAACAGTCAATCAAACAGGAACTACCAGCCGCGAAGCGGCGACAGCAGCGTTTCCTCTGTCGCCGCTTCGCGGTTTTTAAAGTGTTAGACGACGTTAACCGTGGGCTGATGCCCACGGCTACATGCTTACGCCGCTTCGCGGTTGAAAACTGCAGCGTTGCATTTCCGTCCCGTCCGTCTTCAGTTTCCGTGAACAACGATGCGATTCCTTCTCGAATCACGATTACAACGCTGTTCGTCTGTCATGCAACGCCCCGGGCCGATCGCGCTTTGTCTGCTCGCGCTGCTCTCCGGCTGCGTGTCGCCTGGCTACGACTACGGGACGCGAGCGAGAACGGAGAACGACCTGCCACTCAAGGCGGACGAAGCGCAGATTGAACGCGGGCGGCCGATTCCCATTCTTGACGGCGTCGGCTGGATCGTCGGCATTCCGTCAAAGGTGATGCTGCTTTCGACGCGCGTCGACAATCACTTCGTGTCGCACGGAACCGAGCAGTCGCTGCAGGAGTATCTCGACGCCAACGATCTCGACCGCGTCAAGGTGCGGCTGAATCAGTACGCGCCGCTGGACGAATGGCGGCGGTTGCGAGGAAACAAATCGGTCGCGCCGGGCTGGCGGTACACACTCGGGACGATTGCGACGCTGACTTACACGCTGGTTCCGGGACGCATCACCGGCGGCGACCACTACAACCCGTTCACAAACACGGTCAACATCTACTCGGACCATCCGGCCATCGCGCTGCACGAAGCCGGTCACGCGAAGGACTTCTCGCGACGACAGTACAAAGGCACGTGGGCGGCGGCCTATCTGCTGCCGGGCGTCGCGCTGCGTCACGAGCAGATCGCCACCAGCGACGCGCTGAGCTTCCTGGCTTCCGAAGGGCTGACCGGCGAGCAGCAGGAAGCCTATAAGATCCTGTACCCCGCGTACGGCTCTCATATTGCTGGCCAGGTTAACAACTTCGCTCCGCCACCGAGCAACCTCGCAATCACGGCGGCCTGTGTCATTCCGGGACACCTGATCGGTCACTGGAAAGCGTCGCACGTTGAACCGGCCGGAGCGGTTGTCGAACCAGCACCTTCGCCCGCACTCGCTGCGACTCCCGGTTACGTTCGCCTGGGCGACGATCTGTCGCTGCCTCAGCGTCCGGCCGAAGCGCCAACAGACGGCTTTACCGAGAAGTAACCGCCGCCGAATCCGCCACCCATGCCTCCCATCCCGCCGCCAGCGCCGCCGAACGAAATCGGCGGGTCACCGTTCTGAATGCGGCCGATCAGCGTGCTGATTTCTTCGTGATTTTTCCGCGTCTGACGAATGATCAGAACACTCTGCGGTACGATCAGGCCGGCAGTTGTTGCAGGTTGATTGGCCTTTCCGGCATATCCTGTTGTCAATCCCGTGTTTGACGGAAGCAGTAGGATCGTTCCGATTGCATCCGGTCTGGCTTCCGACCGCCAGCTTTCGGGAGCGACCAGCGTGACCAGCACTTTGGCGAGTACATCAGCGATTGGCTGTTGCATCTGGTAATAGTGATCGATGACTTCGTCACCGGGGTCTGAACGTTTTCGGTTCTTGGAAATCAGCAGTGCTTCCCGGTAAGTCGAGAGCAGTTTCAGAACCTGCTCGTGTCCGGGTTCCGTCTGCAGAACGACCATTGTGCCTGGCTGAGGAAATTGAATCTCGCCTCCACTGCCACCCGTCATTGCCCAATTGCTGGAGGTCTGGTTGAAAATGGCGTTGGCCAGTTCCTGAGATTCGCCGGTGTCCCGGCAAAGATCTCGAACGTCATAGACAGCGCATTTGAGATGCGACTCAGCACCGTCTCGCGACGTGATCCAGATCACTCCTTCCCGAATCGACCAGGTCAGATCGTGCTTGCTCAACAACAGCTCAAGAACTGTTCGCAAAGGGCGGTTGTTCAGGACCAGAGAAACCTGCTCACGGTCGCGAACTCCGACTGATTTCAGTTCGGTTGTGTCCAGTCGAATGTCGGTTTTCGTCTGTTCGGCCAGATCTGCAATCGCCAGCTTCAGTGGAGTATCTCGAATGGAAACGCTGATCGGCTCTTCCAGCTTTCCCCGTAGCGTCTGGTGCTGAGGCGGTTCGTAAGCAAACGTCTGCCGGCCGTGCTTCCGCAGTGCCGTCAGCAGTCCTTTGATCTGCCTGTGTCCGGCACGCGTCTGTCGAACAAACAGAACATCCCCAAGTGGCTCGACATTACCTCCAGGTCCGTCAACTTCTTCCCAATGCACATTTGAGACGAGCTTGACCGTTGCGATCAGACGATCACTCTGAAGGCCTGCGTCGAGAAAGTCAGAAACGTTGTATGGTGTCGTCTGAAACTCGTTCGGATCGAAGGCTACATCGTTAGTCGTAATTCGAATCACGTTGTCCTGAACGAACCAGGACAGGTCGAGAAGCCTCAATCTATCGAGCAGGAAATAGATCGGTTCGTCTTGCAGGTGATCCGTGATGGGTTCGCTTGGAAGTAGTCCGGCCCCTTCAAGTGCTGTCGAATCAATGAAGACAGCAATTCCTGACTCTGTCTGAATCCAATCCGCGACTTCCCGGAGAGACGTCTCTTTGAACTCGACGGTCGCGAGTTTGACGACCGGCCCTGGGAGGATGGTCGCCGGATCTACGGTCCGCGGTTCGTCCGCGATCTCGGGAATCTTCGGGGCCTCCGCCGTCGTGGCATCTTTTGCGGCGTCCTGTGCCGACGCGAGCGGCGCGGTGCTCGACAGGGCGGCGATCACGATGGCGGTGATAAACGACACGGAGTGCCAGGCAGTTCGGAGGCGGTTCATTACAATTCCTCGTTCAGCAGGAGCGGCTTATCGAGTTGAGACGCTCCTTGTAGCTGGGGAGTCAACCGTCTTGCCATCAATTTCTGATGCTCCGTTGCGGAAGCTGACTCCGCAATCTGGCAATGTCGCGTTAGAGCACCTGTTGAGAAACCGCAGCATCGCGTTGCCGCTGCTCAACGCGTTGCCACTCGCGATACGGCGGGAGTGATCGTGCCGGCGGTCGGACTGTTTCGGGCTTTATCGATCAGTCGGCGTCCCGCTTTTTGACTCCCGTTTTCGCGCGGGTATATGCCATGACGGCGAGTTCCCTCCGTCGTATCCGCGCTGTGAGCGCCGTCGCTTTTCATTCAAAGCCGCGTCATCACAGCAGACAGAGTCAACGTCTTCAGTCGGGAAGTCGGTATGGCAGATCAGTTCGCAAGCTCGGGTTCTCTGGTTCGTTCCGTTCGTCCGGTGCGCGATGTTCTCATCATCGAGCCGATGCAGCAGCATCTGGGACTCAGTTCGATCCTGCTGCTGCCCGGCACGCAATGCACGATTGGTTCGTCGCGGGCCTGCACGCTGACGGTTCGGGCGCAGGGCATTCTGCCGCAGCACTGCGTGATCGTTTCCGGGCCGAACAGCACTGTCGTCAAAGAGTTCGGTGACAGCACCTGGCTGAACGATCGGCCGATTCGCGAAGTGACCGAGCTGACCGAACGCGATCGGCTGGCCGTCGGACCGGCAGAGTTTCGACTGCGACTGGCTCGGCCGGAAGAGATTGATCAGGCGGTCGGTACCGATCAGTTTGACGCGGCCACTCGCTCGGAATCAGCGACCGACGACCGGCTGATGGAACGTCAGCGCGAAATGCTCGCTCAGCAGCAGAACCGATTGCAGTATGAGGCGAAGGAACTCGACAGCCGTGAACAGGAACTGCGGACGCGCGAGCAGCAGCTTGATGACCGCTTCCGGGAACTCGAAGAGAAGCTGACCGATCTATCCTCACGCGACGTCAGCGAATCGGCGGCGCGCGAACTCGACGAACAGCTCTTTGCGCTGGTGGGCAGCGGCGATGATCTGAACCGTGAACGTCAGGAAATCGAACGTCTGCGAGCCGAACTGCAGACGGTTCGTAACGAACAGGCGGACCGGGAAGAGGAACTCCGGAATCAGGAACGCAATCTCGACCGCCGCAAGGCGGACATCGCCAATCAGGAACTCGAACTGGAACATCAGCGCGCGGAGTTCAACCGCACGAAGAGCGAACTCGAACGGCTGCGCAGCCAGTACTCGCGGCAGCAGGGCGAGATCGATGACCGCAAGCGCGAGTTCGAGCAGCGGGAAAAGGAACTGCAGCGGCAGCGGGAATCGCTCGAACGCATGCGCGACCGGCTGCAGGACGAACACGCCGAACTGTCTGAGGAAGACGTCGACTCCGCACGCAAACTGCTTGATGCCGAACGCGACGATCTGGAACGGCTGCGCCGCGAGATTGAACAGCAGCGTGACGAACTGGCCGATCAGCAGCGCGACTTTGAGGAACGACAGCGGACCATTTCACTCGAACGTGAGGAGGCGCAGTCTCAACTCAAGCGGCTCAGCGATCGCGAACAGCGGCTTGCCGATCAGGAAGAGTCACTGCGTTCCCGAGAGCGCGATCTCGACCAGCAGCTTCTGGAACTGACGGAACAGGCCGGCGCACTCGACGGCGACAACCTCGAACACGAAGCCTACCGCAAGCAGTTGACACGGCTGGCTGACTCGCTGCGGATGCGAGAGAAGACGCTCAAAGATCAGATTGAGCGGTACAACCGCGACATTGGTCAGTGGGAAGAGCAGCTCGAATCGCAACGCAACTCGCTGGAAACGCGTTTGGCCGAAGCGGCTCGCAAGGAAGAGTTTCTGACGCGCCGGGCGCGAGAGGTCAGCGATCGTGAGCGGGAACTGCTCAAGCAGCTCAGCGAGGCCGAACGCAAGTCAGTCGACGCGTCGTCCCAGGAGCACTGGCTGCTGGATCTCGAAACGCGACTGCAACAGCAGAAGAAAGACCTCGCTGAGCGGGAAGAGCGGATCAAGGCTCAGGAAGCCGAGCTGCAGAAACACCGGCAGGACTTCGATTCGACCGAGCACCGGGTTGAATCACTGCGCGACGATCTCGAACGTCGCGAACGCGAACTCAAGCAGCGGACGCGCGATCTCGAAGAGTCTCTGAAACGGCGCGAAGCCGAAGTCGACAGTCGACAGCGGGATCTTGACCAGCAGTCGGAATCGCTGCGAAACCGGATTCTCCGCGCGGACTCACTGGAGAAATCGATCCGCGACGAGCAGGAGGAACTCGCTGAACTGCGAAAGCAGCTCGACCAGAAAGCACAGGAGTGGGAGCAGAAGTCGCATCACGACGCCGATGACCTGCAGGCCCGGCTGAAGGAAGTCGAAGAAGAGTCACGACGCAAGACCGACGAACTGCGGCAGCGCGAACGGCAGGTCGAACGACGCGAACGAGAACTCGCCGAGTTGCGGGAGCAGATCGACGAAACGGAAAAGCGAACAGAGAAGGAACGTGAGGAACTCAAGCGGCAGCGAGCTGTCGTGCAGGAACTCGCCGAGCGGGCCTCGTCGACCGAGGACGACGTTGAAGCGACGCGGCAGAAGATCGTGCAGGACGAAATCCGGCTGCAGGAAGAATCGTCGCAGCTCGCCGAGGAACGACGCGCGTTTGAAGAGCAGATCGCACAGTTGCGATCTGACCGCTCGAAGTTCGACGCGGACCGTGAGGAACTCGATGTCGAGCAGGCACGACTGAGCGAACTCGACGAACGACTCAAGCAGAACGAACTGCGGATCAACGATGAACGTTCCGAGCTGACGGTGCAGCTTGCCCGCTGCCGCGACGAACAGTCGAAGCTCGAAGACATGCAGCGCGAGTTCGAGCAGAGTCGTGAAGAACTGCAGAACGAACAGACTCGGCTGAATGATCTGCGGGGCGAGATCGAAGGCGAACGGCTCGATCTCGAGCAGCAGCGCACCGAGCAGCAGAAACGCGAAGAGAAACTGGCGTCCGAAAAGGCGAAGCTCGAAGAGAAGTCGCAGGCGTATGCGACGGCCCAGTCGGCACTCGACGATTATCACGCGTCACTGAAGGCCGATCGCGAACGACTCGAACGCGACCGGAAGAAATACCAGGAAGCCCAGGCTGAATTGCGCGACGAGGAAGCCCGGCTTGAAGCTGAACGGCGCGAACTCGCTGCAGAACAACAACGGGCGGAAATCGAGCAGTCCGCGATCGAAGCCTCAAAAGAAGCCTTTCACATCGAACAAGTGCAGCTTCAGCAGCAGCGGGACGAAGTTGAAGCCGAACTGCGGCGTCTTGACGAGGAACGCCAACAGCTCGCTGCTGGACGAGACGAACACGCGGCGCGCATGGCTCAGCTCGCCGACCGGCAGCGGGAAGTGGAAGAACTCGAAATCGGACTGAAGGCCAGAGAAGCAGGCATTTCCCAGGAAGTCGAACGGCTGGAGTTCGATCGGCAGGCCGTTGCAGCGCAGCAGACCGAACTCGATTCGCAGCGAGACGAACTGACGACGCGTGAGCAGGACCTCGAAGCGGATCGGCAGTCGCTCGAAGACGATCGCGCGGAGATCGAACGGCGGCGCGAGGAACTGCTGAATGAAGACGAAGTTCGCGCTGCGGGCAGGGTCGAGTTTGCGCGGCTGCAGGCCGAAGCAGAGCAGACGCGTGACGAACTCGAACGCGAGCGGCAGGAATTCGAGCAGCGACGAGCGGAACTCGAAGCGCAGCTTGACGAAGAGCGGCAGCGCGTGACTGGCGAATCGGAACGGCTTGTTCAACTGCAGGAAGCACTCGACGCTGCCCAGGCTGAGTTTGACGCGACGCGCCGGCGGCTCGAACATGACATCGCCGAACGTGAACAGGATTTGCGTGACCGCGAAGAGGACCTCGAACTCGGTCGACTGCAGGTGGAAGAAGACCAGAAGCGACTTTCCGGTGAACGCGACGTTCTGGCGAACGATCGCGCCGAGCTGAACCGCTCGAAACGCCAGCTCGACGAGGATCGCGAGCAGCTCGACGCTGACCGCGAGGCGCTGGCCGAACAGCAGCAGAAGATTGAACTGGAACTTGCCGCGCTGGAAGAAGAACAGGCGACGCTGGCCGCGGAGAAGGCAGCGTTCGCTGAGCAGGCCGACGAACTGGCGGCGAAGACGGCGGAAATTGAGACGCGGCAACTGGAACTCGACGAACTGGCAGCCAGTATTGAGCGCCGTGAAGTGGCACTCGAATCCGAGCAGGAAAAGCTGTTTGAAGAGATCGAACAGTTGGAATCCCAGCGGGCGGAGGTCGAACTCCGCGAGGCACAGTTGGATTCGGAGTTGCAGAAGTTAGATGCGCAGCGGGAGTGCCTTGATGAGAAGGAGCTGGAACTCGCTGCGGCTCGCGAAGAACTGGATGCCGAACGCGACGCCTGCAGCCAGGATCGCGAAGAGCTGAAGGAGCAGCGGGCGCGAATCACGGAACTGCAGAGCGAGCTGGAGACCGAGAAGGTCGAAGTCTCGGCGGAGCGAGCCCGGTTGGCGCTGGAGCAGGCCAGGGTCGAATCTCAGCAGGCGAAACTGGAAGCTGAGAAGACGCGCATCGATGCGGATCTCGCCCGCGTGGATACCGAACGGGCGGAAGTCGTCGCCGATCGGCAGCATGTCGACGCACTGAAGAAGAAGCTGGAACTGCTGGAAACGCAACTGGGCGATGCAAAAACGGCGCTCAACGGAGACCGCGAAGCCATGCACTCGCGGCTGGACGAGCTGAACCGCGAGCACGCCGACATCCGCACCGAACGGCACAAACTGGAAGCCGGCAAAGTCGAACTCGCCGAGCAGCACAGCGGGCTGGCAGAAAAGGAAGTCGAGCTGACAAGTCGGCTCGAAGAATCTCTGCGTGAGCTGCAGGCTGAACGTGAACAGCGCGATGCCGACCGACGCCGCATCGCCGAACTTGAAGAACGCATCATGACGGGCGATGCGGAACCGACCGAAGCGCAGCAGCAGCTTGCCGAGCGCGTCGAAGCGGCGCTGCAGGAACTCGAACGGGAACGTCAGAGCCGCGACACGGAACGCAGTCGCATTGCCGAGATGGAACGCGAGCTGGCCACTGAAAGAGCGGAACTCGCGGCGCTGCGGCAGCACTTCGCTGCTGAGTCCGAACAACTGCAGTCGTTCCGCCTGACTGTGTCGTCTCGTGAGGATGAGCTGTCGAGCCAGAAGATGAAGCTCGCGCAGCGCGAGATGGACATCACCCGGACGCGTGAGGAAGTCGAACTCGAACGCCAGGAACTCGAAGCGCTGCGGGCAACGATCGGTTCGGGCCGCGAGAAGCTCAGGTTCGACTGGGAGAAGCTCGACACCGAACGTGACAAGCTGGTGTCGCAGAACGGCGAAGTCAGTCGGCGCGCCGGCGATCTCGCACTGCGACTTGAAGCGGCACTCGATGAACTGCACCGCGAACGACAGGTCCGCGAAGCCGAACGTGTTCAGTTGCGGAATCTCGAAGCCCGATTTGAGGACGGTCAGCAGCAGGTTCAGGAGATGCGGCAGCGCATGTCCCTCGAACGTCGCAAGCTCTCCGAACAGCAGCGCACGATCGCTCGCCGCGAAACGGAGATTCGAGGAGCCACGAAATCGCTGCAGGCTAACCGCGAAGGTCTGCAGGCGCAGATCGCCGTCATGTCGCGACAGCTTGAAAGCCTGCTGGCCGAACGGGCCGAACTCGATCGGCGCCGCGACGAACTGAACCGCGAGTTGAGTGAGACCGGACACGACAACGCGGAAGGCCGCTTCGATCTGGCCATGCAGGAACTCACACACGAACGCCGGGCGCGGAACATCGAGCGGCAGCAGCTTTCGGCCATGGTCACGCAACTGACGCAGCTTCGCGATCAACTGACGCGCGAACATTCGGCCACTGTTGATGTCTTCGAGCCGATTGTCGGCGATGACGAATCGATCGAGTACACGCTCGACCTGGATTATGAAGAAGACGAACTGCTGGTTGGCGCTGACGAGTCGCTCGAGTCCGAGGCAGACGATTCGCTGACAGATCGGATTGAAGAAGTCGAGGCGGAAGTCGAAGCCTTGCGTCAGGAACGCGAGGAGATCGCGCAGCAGCGTGAGCAGGCTCAGCGGGCGCTCGAGGAACTGGAAGGCGGTGACGATGAGGAAGACGAGCGGCCACGTGGCTTCTTCCGCTCACGCCGCCGCAAAAAGAAGAAGGCGAAGAAGAACGGACCGGTCGAGATTACGGAGCTTGCCGACCAGGCGAAGGCCGGCGCGAAGAACGAAGAGGACGAGGCGAAGCAGTTCCGATCGATCCTGAGTTCGATGTTCGGCATCAACCGTGGAGACGACTCGCAGAGCGGCAATCCGCCAGCAGCCGAGGTGGATCCGGCAAAGTCAGACGCCGATGCGAATGCCGACGCCGACTCGGAATTGGAAGCGGCGGCCGACGACGAGCAGGAACACTCGATCGACGTACCGGTTGAAGTTGTCGAGCCGGAATGGGCACGGGCGGTCGAACCGACGAGTCCCGAAGTCGACCGGTCAGAAGTCCGCGGCGCATCCGTCGAGGACGGTCAGGACGATTCCGAACGCCGCGAAAAGAGCCGGGAGCTGGCACGTCGCCTGGCCATGACTTCGTTGCGCGATGTCGCCAACCAGTCCGCTCGCAACGCGCTGACCGAACATACGCAGCGCAAGCTCAGCCGCAAAATGTGGGTGGACTGCGGACTGGCTGTCATCGCGATGGGCATGGGCGGCGCGTACCTCACCAGCGATTTCACGAGCACGATCTCGTGGGCGACGTACGGCTGGGTCGCGATCGTCATTGGAGCGATCGCCCTGATCGAGATGTTCCGCACCTTTGTCCGCTGGCAACGGGCCAGCTCGTGGAAGAAAGAGCAGGCGACACGCAAAAGCCGCCGCAAATCCGCGGAAGACCGCTACGACAAATACATCAATCAGGGCCGCGCCTACAGTGGCAACCCCTGGACCTCGCAACACACGCACTGAGCGGAGACGCTCTCAGTCCAACGGCTGTCAGGTTTCTCTGAAACCTGGTCAGGTGCAGTGACCGGTTGCTTCCTGCGAGCGACCACGTTCGGCAGGTGCAACGCGGACACTGATGTCCTGCGCGTTTCGGAGCAGCTCGCCTGCCGTATTACCGACCATCCAGCCGGTGGATGTGCAGCAGGTCGTCGTCGAGCGTACTGCTGGCGAGGTCAAGGATGTGTTCGTGATGGGTGAAGAGGATGACCTGCGTGCGTCGCGAGAGTTCTCCGAGAACCCGTAGCGTGGCAGAGGTGCGGGCATCGTCGAAGCGGATCAGCAGGTCGTCGATCAGCAGCGGGACGGGCTCGTGCTGAGACAGATACTCGTCGAGACTTGCCAGTCGCAGTGCAAGATAAAGCTGGTCGTTGGTGCCTTCGCTCATGCCGGAGACGGCGACGCGTTCGGCTGTTTCCGATTCGCTGTTCGTGGAGCTGCCGCCACGCAGGCCGACAATGATCGGCATTCCCTTGTCGTCATAGTCGGTCTGAATTCCCGAGAACGCGCCGCAGGTCAGCTCGCGAAACAGCTCGCTGGCCTGGCCGAGTACTGGTCCCTGGTGCTTCTCGCGATAGCGTTCGCCGGTGCGGCCCAGGACTTCGGAAACGATCACCAGCCGGGCAAACTCCTCGGCATCGCTGCGAATGCCGGCGAGCACGCCTTCCCGATCTTCGTTCGCCTGCGCGGCGCGGCTCTCGCCGGTCCAGCCGCTGAGCTTCTCGCTGAGTTTGCCACGCTGGTCGAGCACGTCGTCAAGTTCCGCCCGCAATTCGTCGCGTCGACTTGACTGTTCGGCGATCTCTGCGTCGAGCTGTTCGAGTGCGAAGACTGCAGCCTCGTCGGCAAACTGATCGAGCGGTAGTCCGCCGCTGAAGGTCGCCAGCGATTCCGTGGCCGTGTGAAGACGTTCCTCAGCACGACGTTTCAGCTCGGCGCGGTGTTCGATGTTCGGCAGGTCGTCAATCGACCCGGCTTTTGCTTCCCGGCAGAGCAACTGCAGCGTCGATTCTGTCTCAGCGAGCTTCCGCTTCGCGTCTTCGAGGCCGGTTTCCCGTAACTGCAGTTCGTGCTGCGCCTGGTCGCGTTTCGTCGCCAGCGTCCGGTTCAACTCGCGGCGCGAATCAAGCTCTTCAATGGCGACTGTCAGGTCCGCGGCCGGCAGCAGGTCGCCGGCCAGTCGAGTCAGTACAGTCATGGCTCGCTGATCGAACGCGTCCGACTGCTCATGGGCCTGCTGGTTGGCGGTGTCGAGGTTCGCCTTCTGATCCCGCGTCGCGAACCAGCTTTCGATCTGCTGCAGCCGATGCAGTGCAACGTTGGGATCGGACTCGTTGGCAGCTCCGAGTTCCTGCGCAAGCGGCTGCCAGCGCGACTGCCAGTCTGCGAGTTCCCGCTCGACAGATTCCCGCTCGCGTTGCAGTTTCTGCAGCGCCACCTGTTCTTTCTGCAGCGAGTCGCTGAGCAGGCGGCGAGAGTTTTCTGCAGCGATCCGCGCGGCCAGCTCGCCCTCAGCATGCTTGAGCAGGCTGGCCAGTGAAGCTGGTTTCTCAATGGGAACCTGGTCCGAAAGCTGCCGGGTCTGCTGCTCGATCTGAAGTTCGAGCTGCGCGACTTTCTCTGCAGACAAACGGACATCGGCGGCACGTTCGAGAATGCTGAGCCGGCGGCGACACCACTCCTTCATTTCGCGCGGAGACAGCGGCTCGATTTCCAGAGGCGTCCAGTGATCGCACCATTCGCTGGTCTGTTCGGAAAGCTGGTTCTGCGTCGCGGCGACAGTCGCTTCGATTTCCTCGCGATGTTGCAGCAACTCGCGGAGCGCATTTCGCAGTGCAGCAGCGTCGGCGACAAGCTGCGCTTTCCGGCGAAGTTGATCGCCGATCTGGTCCGCGTGACGCAGCGTCTGTTCGTAGGCAGCGATGAGATGTTCCGGCGTCGCAGCGTTCGCGTCAGGGATCACAGCAGCAACGAATGCAGCTTCTTCGTCCGAGAGTGTTGAGGTGTCTCTTCCCGAATGTCTCTTGATGCCAGGCAACCGTTGCGCGAGGAGCTGCCAGCCGCGGTCGCGCAGTTCGCGAGCTTCCGTCAGTGACTGCTCGGTCGGGACATCGCGGTCGGCGGTCAGGCGGCTGAGCTTTATTTCCGCCTTCGAGATCTCTTTGTTTGTCTGCGCGAGTTCTCGCTGTTGCTCGGCCAGCGATTGTTCCAGCGCGGCGATGTCCTGCTCGAACCGGTCGAGTGTTTCGGTGAGTGGTACCGCCAGGCGTTCGAGATCATCGACGCTGCCGGTCCACAAAGTCAGACCAGCGAGTTCGGAATCTAGTTTCGCAGTGAGCCGCTGCTGCTCGGCCCGCGCCTCGTCGCGTTGCCGTTCCAGCGGGCCGGCCTGGCGGGCGAGTTCGACGGCGAGTTTCAGTTCCGCGTAATCAGTAATCGGCGGCGTCGCGGCGAGCAGTTGCTGAGCGTCGCTGATCGCTGCCTGCTGGTCAGCTTCGCGATCGGTCAGGCCGTGCTGCTTCTGCTGCAACTTCTGAAACTCACCGCGAAGTTGATCGAGTCGACGGTTCAAACTCGACGACGGCCGCATCGAATCGGGCAGCTCGTCGGACTCGGACCACCGCAGTTCGCGCAGGCAACCGGCTGCCATCTTCTTGAGCTGCTCGATTTCCCTCGCGCGATCGCCGACTGAATTCCTCAGTTCTCGAATGCGGCGGACGTCGTCACGGAGTTCGCGAATGGTCGCATCGTGACTGAGCAGCTCGTCCGACACGTCCAGTTTGTCGAGCCCGCCGCGCCGTGATTCAAGATCGGCTTCAGCACTCGCGATCTGCTGCCTCAGACTGGCGAGCGCGGCGACGGTCGAACTGCGGCGATCGGAAAAGTCGTCGCTCAGCGAGGGCACGTCGCCGAGCCGTTCGAGTTCTGTGGTGGCTTCGCGGCGGCGGGCAATCGATGGCAGCGCGTCGCGGAAGCGTTCGCGCTGTCTGATCGCTGCTTCGAGTTCACTCAGTCTGGCTGAGATCTCATCGCGGCGTTGATCCAGGCGATCGAGTTCTTCGCGCGTCTGCTGCCATTCGACCGGTGGCAGCGAGGCGTCGCGGATTTGTTCCTTGAGTTCACTCAGCCGCTTGAGGTCCGTATTGATCGTCGGCTTTGACGCCCGCTCCTTGAACAGCTCGGCGGCTCGTTTTTCAAGACGGCTGCGCAACTCATCAAGCTGCCGTCCGCTGGAGGCCGCGGCAAACAGAGCTGCCGCCAGTTCGCCGTGCCCGTTGACGATTGCCTGCCCGCCACGCGCAAGTTCCTCACCGTCGAGCGCGAAGCGCGAGCGGAACGAGTCGGACTCCAGCGGTCCGAGCAGCGCGGCAAGCTGCCCGTCGTCGACGACCTCATCGTCTCGCTGGTCGCGCAGCGTTTTGACGTTGCCTTTGCGGCGCACGACGGACAGTGTCGAACTGTCAGGCAGAACGAGTGTCGCGCCGACACGAAGCTTCGTGTTCGCGTGTAGAAAGCTGTCGGACGTCCGGGCCGGAAAGCCGAACAGCAGACACTGGACCGCGCGCAGCGTTGTGCTTTTGCCGGCTTCGTTCGGTCCGTAAATGATGTCGATGCCGGTTTCGCCAGGATTAAGCGAGAGCGACTCGCCGGTGAAATGGCCGAAGGCGATCAGGTCGAGCTGCCGGATTCTCATGACCGGACCTCCCCGCGGAGGTGCTCGACAAGCAGCGGTTCGACGCTGTTGAGCACGCCGTCGAGCCAGTCCGTCGACGACTCTGGAGTTGCGAACGGCAGCGCGTCGTCGCCACGCGTCAGTTCGGTTGGCAGCTTCTTCAGCAGTGTGTCGAGCGTTGCAGTCAGCTCGTTACGCAGCTCAGACGAGTCGCGCACCTCGGCCAGTAGACCGCGCAGTTCCAGCAGCGGGCCATCGTCGGTCTGTTCATCAGGATCAAGCGGCGGCTGCGTGCGGAAGCTGGCTTTCTCCAGCCAGACGCGACCGTGTCCGGACTGCGTTGCCGCGTTGCGGAATTCTTCCAGCCAGTGTTCTGGATGCGCTGCGAACTCGGCATGAGCGGCACAGCGTCCGGCGACTTCAATGCGAACGCCCAGTGGCAGCCCGTCGGCTGCGTCGACGATCCCGGCAAGCTGCTCGTCAAAGGTCGCGAGCACGTCGTCGGTCGAGTCGTCTTCGGCGGCGTTTAACGAACAGACTTCCCAGCGGAAGACGTCGAGCGGCCGGAAGTCGAGCAGAGGCGCGTGGCCGGGTTCGACAGTGACGAGATAACAGCCGCGCGGGCCTGCTTCGCGAATATGGCGTCCCTGAATGTTTCCGGAAAAGACGATTGGTGGTTGGCCGATGCCGACACCTGCTTCGTTGATGATCCGCCGCTCATGAACGTGCCCGAGAGCCCAGTAGTCGTACCCCAGCCGCAGCAGATCGTCGGTCGAGCACGGCGCGTAATTCTCGTGCCCCTCGGCGCCGGTCAATGAGGTATGCAGCAGACCAATGTTAAACAGCCCCGGCACGGCCACCGGATACTTCAACGCGATGTTGTCCGTGACGGCCTGCTTTGCGAATGACTGCCCATGAACGGCGACGCCCAGGTCTTCGAGCGTCACGGTGTGCGGCCGATCGTGATCGAACAGCGTGACGTTTGCCGGCAGACGCAGCGATTTCGTCATCCTGCTGGCCGCGTCGTGGTTGCCGCGGATCATCAGCACCGGGATGCCGGCATCATTCAGCCGAACCATCTGGGCTCCGAAGAACAGCCCGGTCTGATGGTCCTGCCAGTCGCCGTCGTAGAGGTCGCCCGCGATCAGAACGAAGTCAACCCGCTCGTCAATGGCCAGCCCGATCAGATTCTGCAGTGCCTTTCGAGTCGCCTGCCGAATCTCCTCCTCCGGCGCACCCTCATACCGCGACAGCCCGCGCAAGGGGCTGTCGAGATGAATATCTGCCGCGTGAAGAAACCGCATCGCCGCTGTGCCTCACCGAGTAACTTCGAGCTTCGCTGTCCCGCACGAAGCTCCACCCGCGAGTCACTAACGCATGTTCCGTCGCAGCGTCAAGCAGACGGACCGGCTCAGCGGCGCGGCGATCGCGGCTCGGTCGAGACGCAGAGAGCATCGACCGGACTGGTCAGCCCTCAGACCAGTCCGGCGATCGAGTGCGGCCTTATTCGCCGCCTCCTGCTGTCACGAGTTCGACCCGCTTGCCGTCAATGGTGATTTCGGCCGGGATGAAACCGGGGTCGACGTAGCTGAGCGAGATTTCCTGATCACCTTTCCTGAAGGTGATGTCGCCGACCATTGCCTCGGCGATGGTGGCGTCTTCTTTCCAGCCGTCGGCTTTGAACGTCTTGCGCAGCGCGTCGACGGCAGCCTTTGCTTTGCCGGACGCGAGGGTGAATTCCATGCGCTTTGCCGTGGCTTCAGTCACGGTCGCATCGGCCGGCGGCTTGATGCTGACTTTCGGGATCGGCCTGCTGTTTTCGGCGTCGCGTTTCTTCTTTGCCGCGGCAACCTGTTCCTTCACCTGCTTTTCGATTTCGGCCACTTCGGCGGCGGTCTGATACTTCATCGTCACGCGGAGGACGTTCTCGTCTTTGATCGGGTACATCTCCAGAGTGAACATGTCCTGCGCGGGGTCGCGAAAGATCATTGTGTCGCGGAAGCCGATCTTCACCGGGTTGTCCGTCGTCGACTTCCAGCCGGATTCGCCCAGTTTCTTCCGGTAGAAGTCGATGATGCCGTCTTCGCTGTCCTTCGTGTCGAAGAGGATCTGCTTTGTCGAATCCGCATACTGAAGCTGCACGGTGTCGGCCGGTGCGGGGACGTCGGCCGAAAGCTGTTCGGCGCTGTAGCTGACGCTGGTTGCTCCGCCCTGAGCCGGCGCGGCGCCGATCGTCACGGTCAATCGGACGGCGTTCTGCTTGTACCACTGCGAGCCCTGTGTCTGTCCGTACGGCTGCCAGCCGGCTTTCAGCAGCAGTTCGCGAGCGGCGGCCGTCGTGTCGGCGACCGAGGCGCTGGTTGCATACATTGCGACCTGCGGCCCGACGTAGATCTCTTTGAGATTTGGTGGCTGCGGCAGCTTCTTCAGGTCCACGTTGCCGTGCAGCGTCAGCGAAACGTTAATCAGACCGGGCTGCTTCGGGTCGCCGAGCGGCGTCGCAGACAGCGAGGCCAGAAACCCGTCGCGGGAAAACATTCCGCTGGCATACTGCTCCGTCACCGCGCTGCCGGGCTCTTCGGTCCACTTCAGTTGCAGCAGTTTTGCGCGGTGAAAGTCAAACGCGGCCTGACAGTTACTCGTCACGTTATACGACAGCCGCGCGACGGTGCGATTGACTGGCTCTGCTGCGCCGGGCATTGCCTGAAAGGCGTTGAGATCCAGCACGCGGACGGCATCGGCGACGGTCGCCGCCTTCCCGGATGTCGCCTGACTGGCCGACTCCTGAGCCGCCGGTCTTGCTTCTGCCTGTTTGTCCTGGGCCTGAGCAGCCGGACTCCAGACTGCTGAACTGGCCGAAACCAGCAGCCCGCTCACACACCACGCCGCAACACTTCTCCACCGAAATCCAGTTGGACGAGTCATGACGACCTCCCACAGTGCCTGAATCAGCAACTCCGGAACGGCCCGCCATTCTTTGGACGCCAGAACAACGGCAGACGTGCTGAATGATCCTGCCGGGCGTCTCTGGCCGCATCGTATCCCGGCGCGAAGCAAAGTCATCAGGTCCGTTAACGGATTGTTGAATGACTGCGAATAGTCGGGAAATCCCTGAGACGGTGGAATGACTTGCCGTTCGTGTTCCGTCCTGGTCACCAGCGTGCAGGCCGTCACGGTGGCGTTCGAGAGCCGTTGACAGATCGTCCGCTCAGGCTGATACTCAGGCCAATTGTTAGTCTTGCTAACGAAATCTCGTCGTGGAGATTCTGGATCTGACATCGGCGAGCAGTTGACGACGGGGCTGGGGCGGGGACTCAGGACGCATGGCGCAGTACGACTTTCAGGCCAGCATTGGCTACTGGATTACGGTGACCTCGTTCGGCTATCAGCGCGTGCTGGAGGCGGAGCTGGCGGAGTTCGGGATCACGTTCCGGCAGTTTCAGGTGCTGGGCTGGCTGAAGCTGGCAGGCACGCTGTCGCAGGTCGAACTGGCCGAGCGAATGGCGATCGAACCTCCGACGCTGGTGCGCATTCTGGATCGGATGGAGTCGGCCGGCTGGATTCTCCGGGGCGGCGATCCGTCCGACCGGCGACGCAAACTGATTTCCGTGCAGCCGGAAGCCGAACCCGCGTGGTCGCAGGTTGTCCGCGTGCTGAAGCGGGTTCGCAATCGAGCCACTCGCGACATGAGTCCGGATGAAGTCGATCTGCTGCAGAACCTGCTGCAGCGAGTTCAGGTCAATCTGGGGATGGACGTTCCCGTGGCGGTGTAGTCGCGGTTTCATCGTCGGTGAACTTTTCAGTCATCAAATGCAGCCGGACGCGCCGGTCGAGTTTTGCCATGCAGCCAATTCTCCGTTGTCGTTGTCATCAGGTCGCCAGAGTCTGCGGATTGATTGCCGCAGTGTTCGGCGTGGAATCTGTCGCTCTTGGTCAGCGTGGCCCGGCGGTTGTGACGGTGTCCGCCGTTGTTGAGCGGCCGGTCGCGGAAGGACAGACGTTTGTCGGGACGGTGACTCCGGTCCGGCGGTCGGTCGTGGGCAGCGCCGTCGACGGACGTGTTGCCGAGTTTCCGATCAATCAGGGTGACCTGGTCCACAAGGGGCAACCGCTGGCGCAGCTTCTGACGGAAACCATCGGCCTCGAACTGTCCGCGGCACGCAGCGAGCTGAAGCTGCGGGAAGAAGAACTGCAGGAACTGAAAAACGGATCCCGGCCGGAAGAGCTGCGTCGAGTCAAGGCGGCGATGCTCGCTGCTGAAGCAGTCGCCGACTATCAGCGCAAGCGGCTGACACGGGCGAAGGAACTCTTCGAGCGCACGGCCATCAACGATGACGAAATGCAGCTCGTCGTGTCCGAAGCGACGCGGGCCGAGCAGGAGTACCAGCAGGCTCTCGAAGTTCACGCACTTGCGGTGGCGGGACCGCGTCCGGAGCAGATCGCTCAGGCACAGGCGCGTGTTGCGATGCAGCAGGCCATTACCGAAAAACTTTCCGACCAGCTCGGCAAGCACACGATCAAAGCTCCGTTCAATGGTTACGTCGTCGCGGAATTCACCGAGGTCGGCCAGTGGCTGGCGCGGGGCGAGCACGTCGCCGAGGTTATCGCGGTTGACGAAGTCGATATCGTCGCGCAGGTGCTTGAGAATCAGGCTCCGTACGTGCGACCCGGCCAGCACGTCCGCGTTGAGGTACCGGCGCTGCCCGGCCGGATTCTGACGGGAGCCGTCTTTGCCATCGTGCCGCAGGCGGATCTGCGGTCGCGAACCTTTCCCGTGCTGGTGCGTGTGAAGAACAGCCTCACGGACTCCGGTCCGTTACTGAAATCGGGAATGCTGGCGCGTGTGACGCTGCCGACCGGACCTCCAACGGATGCTCTACTTGTCCCGAAAGACGCGCTGGTCCTTGGTGGGCTGCAGTCGTCCGTTTACGTCGTCCTGGCCGGAGCAGGAGAGAAGCCGGCAACCGTACGGCCGGTCCCCGTCATTCTGGGGGTTGCGAATGGGGGACTGATTCAGGTGACCGGTGACGTCAAGCCTGGCGATCAGGTTGTTGTCCGCGGTAACGAACGACTGCGGCCGGGGCAGGAAGTGAAGGTCACGCAAGTCATCAGCGTGGACGAGTCTCAGTCGGTCGAGGGAACTCCAGCAGCGGCGAAAACGGACGCAGGCACGCGCGGCGAAGCCAGCTCAGAAAGTGGGAAGTAGAACGTTATGCACCTCATCGGCTCGTTTATCCGGAATCCCGTTAAGGTGTCGGTTGGCGTTCTGCTGACGGCGCTGTTTGGTCTGGTCGCACTCGACCGGATGCCGATGCAGCTCACGCCGGAAGTTCAGCGTCCGACGATTACTGTTGAAACCCGCTGGCCGGGAGCCAGTCCTCAGGAAGTCGAACGCGAGATCATTCTCGAACAGGAAGAGCAGCTCAAAACGGTGGAAGGCGTTGTTCGACTGCTGTCCGAAAGCGCTGACTCGAAGGGCACGATCACGCTGGAATTCCAGGTCGGCACGAACATGGAAGAGTCGCTGCTGAAGGTGAACTCGCGCCTGCAGCAGGTGCCCGAGTATCCCGAAGACGCTGACCAGCCGATCATCAGTACGTCGAATTCGTCCGACCGTCCCATTGCCTGGTTCATCTTCAGTGCGCGGCAGCCGACCGACAAGGAACTGGTCGAGTTTCAGCAGCGTCATCCAGAACTTGCCGAGCACATTGAGCCGGTCCGGCAGGCGCACAATATCGGGCTGGCAACTCTCCGGCTCCGCGGGCTGGCGGCCGAGTATCCTGAAGTCAAAGCGGAGTTGCTCCCACCCGACGGTCTCGATGTGACAAAACTGCGGCGGTTTGCAGAGGATGAAATCGAAGCCCGGTTTGAACGCGTGCCCGGCGTCTCGCAGGCCAATGTGCTCGGCGGCCTGGAAGAAGAACTGCAGGTTGTCATTGACCCCGATGAACTGGCCGCACGTCAGCTCACAATCCTCGACGTGCGGCGGGTGCTGCGCGGGCAGAACGCGGACACATCGGCGGGCGATTTCTGGGAAGGCAAACGCCGCTGGGTTGTCCGCACGCTCGGGCAGTTCCGCGATATCGAAGAAGTAGAGAAGCAGATTCTGGCGACGCGTGACGGCTCACCGGTTTACGTCCGCGACGTCGCCGAAGTGCGGCTGGGCTTCAAGAAGCCGGATGGGCTTGTGCGCCGGTTTGGCGAATCGAGCATCGCGGTCAACTGTATCCGCGAAACTGGAGCCAACGTGCTGGACGTTATGGACGGCCTGAAGGAGGCCCGCGCTGACATTGACGAGAACATCCTCAGACCCCGCGGTCTGCAGCTCACTCAGGTTTACGACGAGACCGAATACATCTACTCGGCCGTGGACCTCGTGCAGCAGAACATTTTCATCGGCGGCGCGCTGACGATGATTGTGCTGATGCTGTTTCTGCATCTGGGAATGCGGACGCTGCTGCTGGCTCCGGGAATTGTCGCGGCGGCGATCGCGGCCGCTTATCTGTCACCGTGGTTCTTCGCGATCAGTCTGGCGCTGATTATTGGCGCCGGCTTCTGGTTTGCCCGCGGAGCCCTGGTCGTCGGGCTCGCGATTCCCATCAGCATCGTCGGGACGTTTCTGATCCTCGGTCTGCTGGGACGATCGCTGAATGTCATCAGCCTTGCCGGTCTGGCCTTCGCGGTCGGGATGCTCGTCGATAACGCTGTCGTCGTGCTGGAAAACATCTTCCGCCGCGCGTCGCTGGGTGAGCCGCCGTTTCAGGCTGCGGTGAAGGGGACTGAAGAAGTCTGGGGAGCCGTCGTTGCGTCGACGCTGACGACCGTCGCGGTCTTTCTGCCAATCGTCTTTGTGCAGGAAGAGGCCGGTCAGTTGTTTCGAGACATCGCCCTGGCGATCAGTGCCGCGGTCGCGCTGTCGCTGGTTGTCTCGCTGACGGTGATCTCAACGGCGTCGGCGCGACTGATCGGAAAAGGCACTAATACGAACGGACCGGATTCCGATTCGCGGGATCTCAACGAGCGATACTCAGGCCGGCCGTCAAAGTCGTTCCTGGTGCGAGCGATCGCCGGTCTCGGAACCGGGGGAACGCACTTTGTTGTATCGACAAATGCCTGGATCCAGCGCGGCACGCTGCGTCGTCTTGTCGTGGTCGCCGCTCTTGTGGGCTGCTCGTTCGGCGGAACTTGGCTGCTGTGGCCGAAGGTTGAGTACCTGCCGACCGGGAACCGCAATCTGGTGTTCGGCATCCTGCTGCCGCCGCCAGGTTACAACCTGGACGAACTGATGGCGCTGGGAGAGACCGTTGAAAACGGACTGCGGCCCTACTGGGACGTCGACCCCGGTTCGCCCGAAGCCGCGCAGCTCGAATTTCCAATGATCGGTGACTTCTTCTTTGTCGCCCGCGGCCGGCAGGTCTTTATGGGACTGCGTGCTGAGGACGGGGCACGTGCCGCGGAACTGATACCACTGGTGCAGCGCGCCGCGGCGAGTCTGCCTGGCACGTTTGCTGTCGCGAAGCAGTCGAGTCTGTTTGAGCAGGGGCTGACATCGGGGCGAACGATCGACGTCGAGATTATTGGTCCGGACCTGCCGAAGCTGGTCGGAATGGGCGGACAGGTGCTCGGCAAAACGATGCAACTGATTCCGACGGCGCAGGCGCGGCCGGTGCCCAGCCTCGATCTCTCCAGCCCGGAAATGCACCTCACGCCGAAGCTGCTGCAGGCTTCGGAAATGGGAATGAACAGCGAAGAGATCGGCTACGTGACGAATGCGCTGATCGACGGCGCGTATGCCGGTGACTATTTCCTCGGTGGTGACAAGATCGACCTGACATTGATCGGCCGCGACAAACGCATTCAGACGACGCAGGATGTCAAAGGTCTGCCGGTCTCGACGCCTGCCGGCATGGCCGTTCCGCTGGAAGCTCTGACCGATATCCGAATCAGCAGCGGGCCTGAGCAGATCAATCACCGCGAGCGGCAGCGGGCGATCACGATTGAAGTCTCGCCGCCGCCGGAAATGGCACTCGAAGACGCCATGGATCAAATCCAGTCCGGGATTGTGCAGCCGATGCGCGAGAGCGGGCAGCTTGCCGGGGGGTACCGCATCAACCTGTCCGGCACCGCCGACCGATTGCGGCAGACCTGGGACGCGATCAGCTTCAACATCGGGCTGGCTCTGCTGATCACGTACCTGCTGATGGCCGCGCTGTTTGAATCGTGGCTCTACCCGTTTGTGATCATCCTCAGCGTGCCGCTGGGCGCGGTTGGTGGAGTCGCCGGTCTGACGCTGCTGAATCTGTTCGTCCTGCAGTCGCTGGACGTGCTCACGATGCTGGGTTTCATCATTCTGATCGGGACGGTCGTCAACAATCCGATTCTGATCGTGCATCAGTCACTGAACCATATGCGCGAAGACGGAATGACCCCGCGAGATGCCATCCTTGAAAGCGTACGCACGCGGATCCGGCCGATCTTTATGACGACGACGACAACCGTTCTCGGCCTGCTGCCGCTGGTGATGTTTCCGGGTGCGGGCAGCGAACTGTACCGCGGTCTGGGCAGCGTCGTGCTTGGCGGTCTGCTGGTCTCGACCGCCTTTACGCTGTTTCTCGTCCCGACATTGTTCAGCCTGACGATGGATGCCAAAGAGCGAGTGTTGCGGCTGTTTCGTCGCGGTCAGACTCCCGCACGGCAGTCGCCACGCGGGTCGGCCAGTGACGATCAGCCAGTGACGACGCACGACGTTGCGTCAACGTCGGTGTAGTAGCCTGGAAACAGCTCCCGGACTCGCGTTCGGACCAGTTGGCGAATCCGCAGACCGCCTTCGGCCGAAATCCCTGTCGAGTTTCGCGACCTTGAGACTTTCAAAGGCATCGTGCGATCACAACGTCGTTGCGCGATAACCGGAGAGATCATCGCGGAACAGTTCCGGCAGCCAGCGGGCGCCGATACCGGGGCGGGCGCTCAAAGCGATCCCGCCATCGGCGACGACCACCTCGGTATCGATAAGCTGCGGATACAGCGTTGCCAGGTGAGCACGCACACATTCCTGGTAAGTCACTCCGGGGACCGCGGCGGAAACGTTGAGGCCCGAAAACAGCGTCAGCGGCCCCGTGCAGTCGTGCATCAGCACCGGGACGTTGTAGAGCTGCGCGAGTTCCGCGATCCGCCGCGTCTCGCTGATTCCGCCAACCCAGGTGGGATCGATCATGACGTAATCTGCGGCTGAGCTTTCCAGCACCTGCCGGTACTGATCGCGCATGACGAGCATTTCGCTGACGGCGATCGGTACGCCCGCGCCGCGCCGGAACTCGGTCATCGCATGGACGCTGTCCGGCCGCAGCACGTCTTCAAGCCACAGCGGCCGGACAGTGCGCATTGCTCGCGCGATGTCGAGCGCCGCGGGCAGCGCAAAGAATCCATGACCGTCGAGCATCACATCGATCCGGTCACCGACGCGGTCGCGAATTACGTGAAACGGGGCGACACCGCGTTTGACGTCTTCGGCGCTGAGCCGCAGCCCGCCCTTTTCGCGATAGATGGCGTCGAACGCCCAGAGCTTTGTGGCACGGAAGCCGGCGGCGAGCAGCTCTTCTGCCAGATCACCCGGCGTGTTGAGGCTCGCCCAGTTGTCTTCGAGCGGTCCCGGCTTGCCAGGGTCGCCATGTCCTGGCCACCCGGCCGATGCCGCGGCGACGGACACCTTCGACGCGGAACCGCTCACTGTGACCTGCGCGTTCGAGCCGCGGACTCCGTAAAACGGGCCGCCGCAACTGTTGTAAACCGGCACGCGATCACGGACTGGTCCGCCGAGTAATCGCCAGACCGGCTGCTGCGTTAACTGGCCGAGGATATCCCACAGGGCGAGGTCGATTGCCGAGAGCGCACGAAGTTCGGCACCCACACCGCCGAACGCAGTGATCCGTTCGTAAAGAAACCGCCAGTGACTTTCGATCGCCGCCGCGTCGGCACCAAGCAGTCGTCGCGCCATCCAGTCATGAATGACGGCCGCCGCGGCCTCGGGGATGTAATAGGTCTCGCCGTGACCGATGACGGGATCACCGCCGACCGTTCCGGCATCGGTATGGATCCGCAGCATCAGGAGACCGGGCATCAGCGCTGACGGAACGAGCGTTTCAATCTTTGTAATCCGCGGGCCTCGCGTGTAGGCGTGCTCCTGGGTGGGGCCGGTCGCACGGCGTTGAAAATCGGCAGCAGAATCCTGAGTCGTCATGGGCGGTCCTTTGTCTTTGAGGGAGCGGACAGTCTGTTCGATTCTCCACGTCAGTGAGAAGTGAGCCGCAATCCGGGGCGTTCTTCCGGTTGTAGCGATCCTTCCGGCTGCGACCGGGGCGACTGTTCGTGTGCAATGGACAGTCGCGTTTGACTCACCAGTTCCCCGACCTAGCTTTACCTCCGTTGTCATCCGGCGATGCGTTGCCGTTGCGCGTTCGTCGATGCTGGCTCTGAAATCAGGAAGTGAACATGTCGAACGCACAGGCCACTCAGGCTGCTCCCGGGACATCGGCGTCTCAGACCGCGACGTCGCAACGGCGTGTGCAGTCGACGCATCCGATGAATTCGTCGCGGCTGCTGCTCGATCTGCTGGCTCTGGCGGGCGACGGGGATTCGTCTGAAGGGTGGGATGCAGTCATCCGTCGGCCGGCGATGCGCAGTCTGATGATGGCTCTGCAATACCGCGAACCGTCGATTGTTCAGCACTCTCGCCGCGTGGCCGGACTGGCCGTCGGCGTTGCGCAGCAGCTTGGCTGGGAACGCGACAGGCTGCACGTGCTGGAAGCCGCCAGCCTGCTGCACGACATTGGCAAGATCGGGATTCCGGATCTGATTCTCTACAAGCCTGGTCCGCTCTCAACGGACGAGACTGAGCTGATGAGCCTGCTTTACAGCATCGCGGGTGACGTGCTGCAGGCGTGCCAGGCCGATCGTGATCTCATCAGGATCGTGCTGCAATCACCGTATCACTTCAACGGGGCGTCGCACGACTTCAACGTGATCGGCACTCAGATGCACCAGGGGGCGAGGATCCTGGCTGTCTGCGATGCGTACGATTCGCTCGTGACTCCGCAGGCTTACCGTGACGATCACACGCACGGCCAGGCGCTCGAAATTCTGCAGCGGGGAGCCGGCACGCGTTACGACGGTAACGTCCTTTCGGCGCTGAAACGCTGGTTCGATCTGAATGGCGTGCCCGATCCTGCGCTGGCGGACGGCACCGAGAATTATCAGCTCCAGCCGCAGGAGCTGCTGGAAGCCGGCTCGCTGTGCCATGTCTTCTCGTATCTGTATCTGCTCGAAAGTCTGTACGACGGTTTTTACATCGCGAATCTCAATCAGCAGGTGCTCATCTGGAGTCACGGACTGGAGACGCTGACGGGAATCCCCTGGCAGTACGCACTCGAACATCGCGACTCCAATCGCATGATTCAGTACCGCGACCGACTCGGCGGTCCCGTCGCCGTTCAGGAGCGTCCTGCTGTGTCGACGTGCGAATCCAGGCGTATGCAGACAACCGAACTGCAGTTGCGAACGGGCTCGGAAGAATGGCTGCCTGTCGAAGTGCAGACGCTGCCGCTGATCGATTCCGCCGGGACGCTGCACGGTTTTGCGGAAATTTTCCGCGACACGTCCGGCACACGGCAGAAAGGTCACTACAAAGATTTGAAGCTGATGGCCAGCCGTGACGCGCTGACGCACGTGGCGAACCGCGGCGAACTCAGAAAGCAGCTTGAACGTCAGATGCGTGACTATCGCGATCGCGAGTACAAGGTTCCGTTCTCGGTCATCTTTCTGGACATCGACCACTTCAAAAAGTGCAACGACACGTACGGTCACGCGGCCGGTGACGAAGTTCTCATCAGCATCGCGCGGCTGCTGCAGCACGAGACTTACTCCGGAGAGATGGTTGCCCGATACGGTGGCGAAGAGTTCGTCATCGTCTGCCCGGAAAGCGGTCTGCGAGATGTCTTTCAGAAAGCCGAGCGTCTGCGAGCAGCCATTCAGTCAGCTCAGGTCATCAAGTCGGACGAGTTCCGAGTGACGTCGTCGTTTGGTGTCGCGACGGTTGAACCTGAAGACGAAGTGGAAACGCTGCTCAACCGTGCCGACAAGGCGCTCTACATGTCGAAGCAGCAGGGACGAAATCGCGTGAGCCGCCTGACGTCTCAGGAACTGCGCGACAACGACCCCGAGCTGGTGACACCGCCGATCGTCGCCCCGAATCAGTTCGTTTTTGAAACGTCGCTGCGCGCCTGCGTCGCTGCCGACATGATCGTTTACAAGATGAAAGCCTTTGTGGACAACTATGCTGCAAAGCTCGGCGAAGTCCGCAAGGATAAAGTCGAACTTCGACTCGGCTCGAAAGGGCTTGTTCCCTACTGGGGTTCAACACCAGACAGGCAGCCAGTGCAGATCACACTGCAGTTCGGCGACGAGCGTTCGGCGACGCTTCGCGGAGCCAGCAAGCTGATCGAGATCGCAGTGACGGTTATTCCACAGGGCTGGTGCAAGGACCCCGCAATCTTCGAGGCCCGGGCTCGCACCGTCGTCAAGGACCTGCGCGAGTATCTGGCTGCCGAGCAGGACACGCTGCGCTGACGGTCAAAGTCTGCAGGCTGGGCCTGTGCTGACGGCTGCCGCGCGGTACCTGCTCAGTATGTGCCCTCAAGGGCGCCTTGCAGCATCCCGACATACCACAGCGCGAAGCGAAAGATGAAGATGATGATGAAGATGGCGACGGACAGCCACAGGACGACACCGGCGGCTCGCGTCAAAGCTTTCAGCGAGCGCCGGGCATCCTCTTCAAACTGCGGGCTCAATCGGTAGAGAGCTTCCGGCACGGTCCCCGACTGCTCAGCGACTGAAACCATCTCGATATAGTCCTCGGGAAACAACTGCGATGCGGCGAGTGATTCAGTCAGCGTGTCGCCTTCCAGTACGCTGCGGCAGATGTCATCCGTCGATCCGATGAATGCTCCATTCGACGTTGCTTTCAGACTCGCCTTCAGACTGTGGATAATGGGCATCCCCGTCTGCTGAGTCAGGAAAAACGCCCACGAAAAGCGGGCCAGCGCGAAGCATCGCATACAGTGACCGAGGACCGGGATCCGCATCAGTGCCGGATCGATCATCTGCTTCACTTCGAGCATTCGGCTGGACATTTTCCAGAGGGCGAACAGACCGCCTGCAAAGCCGAGCGAGATCGTCAGCCAGATCAGCGCCCCTGACGGTCCCTGCAGACCGAACACCAGGAAGCTCAGTTCGCTGCCGGCTTCGGTTCCGGCAATCATGCCGAGTACGAAGATCAGAATCGCAATGACGAAGTTTGCGGCGACATACTGGAACGCCGGCCACGAGATCGACTGCAGGAACTCTTTCTGCATCCGGATCGTGTTCTCGTAGTGTTCGGCGAGATGCCGCAGCACTTCCGGCAGCGCCCCGGACTGTTCTGCCATGGCGACCATGTCGAGAAACAGCGCCGGGAAAAACTTACCGTGCGCCCGCAGCGCCGATTCGACATCCGACCCGCTGTCAATTTCGTCCTGCACATCGAGCAGCACTCGCCGCGTCGCTGGATGGGCGGCCTTTTTGCCGACGACGCCCAGTGACCGACGAATCGAGACTCCCGATTCCAGCAGTGTGGCCAGTGAGCGGCACAGGTTGGCCAGCGTCTTCAGCGGAATGCGGGATCCGAAAAACATGTCGGACTCTCTGGACTGACGCTTGAGGCAACGGCGATCTCACAACGCGTGCAGGATAACCGGCTCGACACGCAAACACTCGCGTACTGTGAGGATTCGGCGGACGAGGCGTGGTATCGGAGCGTTTCCGGGGCGGAGACCCTGCCTGAGAGAGCCGGATTGTCGAGCGGATCGAGGATCGTTCTGTGCCGCGACGGAGCTTCCCGCTAGACTGTTTCCTTGCGCGCTCGGTAATTCATCCGCGCGTTCTGACTGAGGTTTGATGGCTATGCGGATACTTCTAAGTCTGGTTCTTGTCTGGGGTTTCCTGGCGGGAACCGAAACGGCCTCGCGGTCTCTGGCCGCCGAGCACCTTTTCGCCCCGATGCCCGTTGCCCAGGTTCGTCAGCAGACGCTCCACTGGACGACGCAGCATCCGAACGCGACCGACACGTCGCGAGCCGCCGTCGAAAAACTGTGGAGCGACCAGTCTGAGACAGCCGACGCCGGTACGCTGCATGAACTTGCAGTGCGATCGTTCGCGCTGGCCGACCCTCGAATTGCCGAGCAGATCAAGCAGTGCCACTTCGGAACGCTGACCGTCGAGCAGTCTCCCGTCCTGTCTGACGATTCGCTGCCGTCGTTCGTCAGCTCAAACCTGCGAGCGTACATCGCGCGGTTTCTGACGCAGGCGGAATTCTTTGATGAAGCAGTTGCTCTGTCTGCAACCGTCGATCCGGGACAGCTCATCGATCCGGCCGGCTACTACTTCCATCGGGCGGTATGTGAGCACCGTCTGCTGCAGAAAGACGCAGGTCTCAGTTCACTGAAGACGCTGCTGCACGATACGGCCGACGTGCCCATCCGCTACTCGTCCGTCGCGGAGCTGATGCAGACTGACCTGCAGAAGCTCAAAGAGAAATCGCTCGACGAGATTCAGCGCATGATGGCCGATGTCGAACGCCGGCTCGGACACGCGCGCGGTGGCGAGAAAACCCAGGACGTTGAGAACACGATCATCAAACGACTTGACGATCTCATCGACGAAATCGAGAAGAAACAACAACAACAACAACAGCAGCAGCAACAACAGCAGCAGTCGGAACAGAATGGCGGACAGGCTCGCGCGGCGGACGACAGCCGCATCAAAGGCGCCACGGCACCGGGCGAAGTCGACCAGCGGAATATCGGCGACCGGGCTGGCTGGGGAGCACTGCCTCCAAAGCAGCAGACCAAAGCGAAGAACCTGATCGACCGCGAACTGCCGCCGCACTATCGCAACGCCATCGAGCAGTACCTGCGAAAGCTTGCCCGACGCCCGGCTGATCGGGAGAAGTAGGCTGCGACTGTTCCCCGACGGCTGCAGGACCGGTTACCTCTCCCGCCGACGGGAACTGATCGCAATCATCGAGCGCGGACCATCGAGCTTGCCGTATCCGAGACTTCAATCATGAGCGCATTTCTGGGAGTTCTTTTCGCGGCTCTGCTGGCTGACGCTGGGGCAATCGTTGAGGTCACGACGATCTCCGGCCCGGCGCAGAAAGGCACGCTGATTTCTGGCGACGCCACCGTCTGGACGGTCAACGTCGACGGCAATGAGATTCGGATTCCGGCGAGGGAAATCCTCGACGTTCGATTGCAGCACGACGCGCCGCCTGCTGTGACAACGCCTGCCGTTCGGGTTCGACTGATCGACGGTTCGCGTCTCGGCGCGTCGCAGGTTGGTATCGCCGATCGCAAGACAACGCTCACGCTGTCGGGCGACCGAGAGATTGCCTTTCCGGATACGTCGGTCCTGAGTGTTCGCCTGGCGGCGTCACCGTCGACGGTCGACACGAAATGGGAGGAGCTGCACACTCGGGAACGACGGCAGGACATGCTTGTCGTACAGAAGGGCGAGACGCTTGACTTTGTGGAAGGAACTGTCGGCAACATCACCAACACTACGATTGTCCTGCTGCTTGATGGTGAAAAGGTCGAAGTGCCACGCGAACGGGCCTTTGGCGTTATCTATTACCGCAACGCCGAGGAAGTCGCGCGGCCGTCCGGGTTTCTCGAGCTGTCCGGCGGTGATCGTCTTGCCATTCGCTCGCTCGAAGTCAAAGGCGACTCTGTGAACGCGGTGCTGACGGCCGGAGCGGACGTCACGCTCCCGCTCGCTGCAATCGAGCGTTTTGACCTGAGCAGCGACAAACTGACATGGCTGTCGTCGCTTGACCCGCGCGATGTCAAGCACGAGTTCCGCTACATCGACCCGGCGCCGGTGATGGCGAATGACCGTGACGTCTGGGGTGAGCCGCTGAAGATCGGCAGGCAGGCGTTCGCTCGCGGCGTAGCCATCCGGTCAAAAACGGAACTGCGATACCGCCTCAACGGAGATTTCAGTCGCCTGCAGGCCTGGGCCGGAATTCAGCAGGGCTACCGGGGCGACGTGCGGCTGCAACTGTCGCTCGACGGAGAAATCGTGTTCGATCAGATCGTCAAGCCGAACGACGAGCCGAAGTCAATCGATCTCGAAATCCGCGACCGTTTTAATCTCGACGTGCTGGTCGATTACGGCTCATTGCAGAGCGATATCGGCGATCATCTGATTCTGGGCAACGCCCGCCTGCTGAAGTAACCCGTTATGAACCGAATCTTCTGCCTGTCGTGCCTGCTGGCTGTTGTGATGCTGTCTCCGCGGCATGTCCAGGCCGTCGATCCGCTCGTTCTGCAGGCAGAGCAGCGGCGTGTCGAGGTGCTCGAAAAGATTTCGCCAGCGGTCGTTGCGGTCTTCGGGAACGATGGTAACGGCGGCGGATCGGGAGTGCTGATCTCGCCTGACGGGTACGCGCTCAGCAACTTTCACGTGACCAGCGGTGCTGGCAACTTCATGAAGTGTGGCCTCAACGACGGCGTGCTGTACGATGCCGTCATTGTCGGGATCGATCCGACCGGCGACGTTGCGATGATCAAGCTGCTCGGCCGCGACGATTTCCCGCACGCGACGATCGGCGACAGTGATGCCGTCCAGGTCGGCGACTGGGCCTACGCGATCGGCAACCCGTTTCTGCTGGCGACGGATTATCAGCCGACGGTGACATACGGCATCGTCAGCGGCGTCCACCGTTATCAGTACCCGGCCGGAACGTTGCTGGAGTATGCCGACTGTATTCAGGTCGACTCGTCGATCAATCCCGGCAACTCGGGTGGCCCGCTGTTCAACGACGCGGGAGAACTGATCGGAATCAACGGACGCGGTTCGTTTGAGAAGCGCGGACGCGTCAATTCCGGAGCCGGCTACGCGATCTCGATCAATCAGATTATGTACTTCCTCGATCATCTGCGCAGCGGGCGCATTGTCGATCACGCAACACTGGGAGCCACAGTCTCGTCCGACCGCGAAGGCCGTGTCGTCGTCGACAGTATTCTCGAAACGTCCGAAGCGTACCGTCGCGGGCTGCGGCTCGATGACGAGATCGTTTCGTTTGCTGACCGGCCGATTCGTTCGGTCAACCAGTTCAAGAATGTCCTGGGGATTTATCCGAAAGGCTGGCGACTGCCGCTGACGTACCGCCGCGAAGAGCAGAAGTATGACATTCTGGTCCGCCTGCGCGGTGTCCATGCCCGCGCGGAACTGATGCCGAAAGAGTTGCAGCTTGGGCCGGCACCGCCGCCGGGGCATCCGGAAGCCAAAGAGAAACCGAAGCCGCCTGAAAAGTACGCGCACATGTACGAGGACAAACCGGGCTTCGCGAACTGGTGGTTCAATCTGCAGGAGCAGAAGCGTCTGCTGCCACTGATTGATCGCTGGGGCGACTGGAAAGCCAACTCGCCGCGGCTCACGATTGCCGGGCAGAACGGCGACGGCGACGACTTCCGCATCACGCTGACCGATCGCGGTATCGGAATGGAGATGCGCGGCGAGCCTTACGTGCAGGCACTTGATGGCAGCGAGTTTCTCGATGAACCGTCCGGCAGTGGTGGGCTGCTGACGGCACTGCATCATCTCAAGCTGATGCTGACACAGCGGGCAGCCGGCTTCTCCGAGTTTTATTACCTGGGCAGCGAGCCGCTCAGTCTGACCGGCGACAGGGTCGACGTCATCGTCACCTCGCTGAACGGCGTCGAGTGCCGCTGGTACTTCACGACGGATCGACCGGCGTTTGTCGGCTTCTCGTGTCAGCTCACCGAGGATCGCGACGAGTGCGAAGTCTTCTTTGTAACGGTCGACGAATTCGACGGTCGCTTCTTCCCTGGCCAGATCCTGATCCGCAACGGCGGACGCGATTACCTGACGCTGAAAGTCCAGTCGGTGCGGATCGAACCGGACAAGGACGCGGTTTGAGGGGCCGGCAAACTGCTCTCTCGTTCCCGTGGGAACGCCGCCTCCTACAGTTTGCGTCGATTACCAGACAAAGTGGACGCAGAGCCTCCGGGATCGCGTTTCCACACAGAGCGTAGGAACGAGGAAAAAGGAAACCTCACGATGAAAATCGCAGCCGTGCAGATGGATGTCCGGATCGGCGAAGTTGATCACAACCTCAACGCCATGGAATCGCGACTGCGGGAGACGGTGGCGAGTGGCGCGGGGCTGTCGATTTTCCCTGAGTGTGCCGTCACCGGATACTGCTTCCGCAGCTTCGACGAAGCCCGCGAGTTCGCTCAGCCGGTGCCGGGTCCTGCGACCGGGCGGATGGCTTCCCTGTGCCGTGAACTCAGCGCGTATGCCGTCTTCGGAATGCTCGAAGCGGATAGCGGTCGTCTCTTCAACGCGGCGGTGCTTGTTGGGCCGGACGGACTGATTGGCAGTTATCGCAAGGTGCATCTGCCGTTTCTGGGCGTCGACATGTTCAGCTCATTCGGAGACGTCGAGTTCAAAGTTCACCAGGCGGGCGATCTGCGGGTCGGAATGAATATCTGTTACGACTCGGCGTTCCCTGAAGCGGCGCGTTCGCTGACGCTGCTGGGTGCGGACCTGATCGCACTGCCGACCAACTGGCCGCCGGGCGCCGAATGCGTCGCCGGTTTTGTGATCAATGCCCGGGCGATGGAGAATGCGGTTTATTTCGCGGCCGCGAACCGCGTCGGTGAGGAACGCGGTTTCCGTTTCATCGGCCGCAGTCGGATCTGTGCGCCAAACGGTGAGACGCTGGTGACCTCCGACGACGATCGCGAAACGATTCTGTATGCCGAAATCGATCCGAAACTCGCGCGGAACAAACTCGCCGTACGAGAGCCCGGTCGTCACGCGATCGACCGACTTGCCGACCGCCGACCGGAAATGTACGGAGCCCTTGTCGCGCCGCACTCGCTGCCGCGCCCCGGTCGCGGGTAACCGGCACCGAGCGAATTACGATGCCGGCGGATCCGACTTCCGCAGGTCGGTCGACGAAACGTCTTCGCGAAACCGATCTTCGGGGATCTCTGTAAACAGTTCCTCGAATCCCTCCGGCAGCGGCAGGTCACTCAGGCTGTGATAGACGCCCTCCACGACGCGGCCAGCGACCAGAAAGCGGCAGCCGAGCGAGTCGATGGCAGCCAGAGACTCGCACATCGCCGCCTCAGTTCCGCCGTAGAATCGCGGATCGATAATCCGCTGCGCGGTGTCGAAGCCAATCACGAACGTCGTCTCCGGAAACAGGTGCGCCTTGTCGACGAAGCGTGGCGCCGACGTCAGGACGACAGGAACGTCAAAGAACTGGCGACGGCGTTCTTCAATGGCGAAGCAGTCGAGCGGCGGCTTGTCGGCGTTGACAACCGGTAGCTCGAAATAAACCGGACCATCCAGCAACTCCTCCGCGGCGGTCCGCATTCCGCGATGGCCGCAGTGCAGCGGGTTAAAAGCGCCCGAGAGCAGACCGGCCGGCCGAGCTGGTACCGTGTCAGACAGAGAACCATCCGGCAGCGACCAGATGTGCGACTCGACGCCTGTTCGAACATTGGCAACGTCTGTCGTCAGCCGTTCGACATCCATGAGGACCGTCTCGTCGCCATGCAGTGCGAGCAGTTCCGGGTCACTGATGCCGCAGCATTCGGCAATCGACTGCAGAATCAGATCGGCGACGAGGCTTTCTTCGTTGTGCCGGTCACGCTGCCCCTTGTTCAGCGTCAGGCTGACAATGCGCGAATGCGTGGCCGTTTCGATGGCGATCCAGCAGCGATGATCACCGCGTTTGGGACGATCGCTGACCAGTGATGCCGTGCAGGCAATGCCGAGGCAGTTTTCGACGTCGGCTCCGCTGCGTCTTGCGAGACCGCGCGCCCGCCACCACGCGACTGTCGCCATTGCCAGTGCCGTTTCCCGCGAGCAGGAGCTGTCCGGCCAGTGTCCCAGCCAGTCGTCGAGCGCGGCGGGTGAGTACGGCACGGCAGCGTCGAGCACGGTTGCCGATGCACCGGGAACTTCGAGCAACCGCGAGATCGCCGCGCTGCCGCCGCCGGTCACGGCAATGACCAGCCGGGCCGGCGCCGAATGAATCTGCCGGATGATGTCTCGGGAGGCAGTCACGGATGCGAAATCTGCGGCAGGAGTGTCGAGGTGAAGTCAGTCTCAACGTCAGGAATTTCAGGACGCAGCATACCGAATCTCCGTCAGCGCGACTGCAGATCTGCACCGAGCTTTGCCAGAGCGGCGCGGGTTTCGTCAGAGCCGCCGTCCGGATACAGCAGCCGTGTAATTTGCAGCAGCTTCGTGGCTTCGTCGTTTTCACCGAGCGCGAGGCTGCACTCGATGACGCGGCGGCGAGCTTCCATCCAGTCGTTCGATCCGGCCTTCAAGCGATTCTCAATCGATCGCCAGGTGACTTTGGCTTTGGCAATCAGCGCGCGTTCGCCGCTGGCAAGCTGCAGACGCGCGAGCCGGCGCTGGAGTCCTTCGTCGTCCGGCCGCGCCGCAACGACAACCTCAAGCTCCCGTGCCGCCGAACCAGCCATGCCCGACTGCTCGTGCGCGTCAGCGAGCGCCAGTCGCAGCGGAATCTGTCGTTCGATGGGCAACGTATCGAGGTCGACTGTCGAGAGTTCCATGGCCCGCACCTGAAGCTGCCCGAAGGCAGCACTTGTTGCGGCGTCAATTTCTGCCATCGAGGCCTCCGCCAGGGCTTTCAGCACGTCAGCCAGCGAGTCGCTCTGAGTTGAACCCAGCCGGTCGAGCAGTCGCCGCGCCTCGGCGGGTCTCCCTGTTCCTGCGAGCGAAACCACTTTGAGTGCCTGCGCCGTTCGCTGAGACTGCTCAAGCGCTGCTCGCTGGGCAGCACTTTCGGGGTCAGAGTCAGCGACATTGACGAGTGGTGCCGGCTTCGCGGCGAGTACTCGGTCAAGCAATCGATCCGCTGAGTCAAAGTCCGGTTGCTCGAAACTCAACAGCAGTCGCGCCGTACGCAGCAGCAGTTCGACCTGCGGCGCACTCAGCGGAGCGTCTCCGTTCGACAGCGGCCGAACGTACGGAGCGAGTTCGCCGACGATCGCGGCTTCCCAGTCCGCCCGCGGCTTATCGAGCTTTCGCAGCCGGTCGAGGATTGTTTCTCCACAGCGGGCAATGGCGACGACGGCCTCGTCATGCCGAGGATGATCTGCGGGAATTTCTGTGTAGAGCCGCAATGCCTGAGTCGTCTGCAGTCGCAGTTCCTGCAGGCGGGCAAGCATCCATGTTGCTTCGCCGAAACCCGGCGTTTCCGCATACGCCTCGCGGTGATGTTCAAGCGCGGCCATGTACGCTTCACGGCGCGTTCGCGACGGCTGCTGCTGATACAGTCGTGCCAGGGCATACAGCCGCAGAAAGTCGGCTTCCGCAGCGCGCGGCGTTCCGGTCGCAAGGTCAGTGACCTCTTCGAGCGTTGTCGCTGCTTCTGCAAACTGCTCCTCATTGAGCAGCAGTGATCCGAACATGTAACCGATTTCGGCGGCCTGTTCCGTTCGACCATTTTCCCGCAGTAACTGCCAGCCGACACGGTAACTGTCGATCGCTGCCGCGACCTGTCCTGCCGCGAAGAGCGACCGCCCGCGTTCAATGACCGGCGCCGCCTCAGAGCCGTATTCGCTGGTCGCTTTTTCTGCGTGAAGCAGCCGTCGGGACCGTTGAGCCCAATAGCCCGGAGTGTCTGTCTGAGCGCGAGCCGCAAACGCGACTGCTTCGTCGTGCAGCTCGCCCGCGAGTACCTCATCCTGCTTCTTTGCGGCGAGATCCGAGAGTTCGAGCAGCAGCCGCACGTTGAGATACAGCAGTCGCCCGGATGCTTCCTGCGGATGCCGGCGCTCGGCACGCAGGACATCCGCAGCGTCCGTCAACCTGCCCAGTTTCAGAAGCGTCGCTGCCTGTTCGGCCACCACTTCGTCACGAATTGCTGGCGGTGGATTGTCGGCAAGCAGTGCCTCGGCCATTCGCAACGCTGCAGTCAGGTCGCCGCTGAGGCGCGTTGCCGTCACCAGACCAAGCTGACTCTGCAGCGTGACGAATTCGTTCGGTTCGCCACCAGCCAGTTCCCGGAATCGTTCTTTCGCTGCCAGTAACGCTTCGGCCCGATCCGGAGAGACTGGATCGAACAACCGCGCTCGATCGAGCAACAGCATTCCGAGCCGGTATTCCGCCACGCGTTTCAACCCGCGCATTCGAAACGGACTGAGTCGCTCAGCTTCGAGAATCCGCAACCGGTTACGGAGTTCGTCGGCCATCCGTGCAATCAGCAGGTCAAATGTCGTCAGCAGTCCCTCAGACAGCCCCAGTGCCTTGTCTCGTGTCTCAACGGACAGTGGCGAGAGTTCGTGCTGCCAGCGAAGCAGTTCGACTTCCGATGCCGCAACGAATGCCGACTGCGCTTCGAGAACAACTCGTTGGGGATGCCGCGCCGAACTCGCAAGCAGTTCATCAATGGCGCCGCGTGCCCGTTGCAGCAGTTCGGCCTGATCGTCGAACGTCGGTGCCACGGCGGCATGAGCGACGAACGTGCGTGACAGTTCAATCACGATCGCCGTCCGCTCCTTCAACGTCAGTTCGTTTCGTTCGAGCTGCGTCAGGCAGACGGTTTCAGCCAGCGAGAACAGCCTGCGATCACGCAGTCCGTCAAAGTACCGTTCAATCGCCTCGTCATTATCGCGCGGCAGTTCGGCAGCGCGAATCTGCGTCGTCCGAGCGATGTCAATCAGCAGGAAGACGGCCGCGATCGCCGCAATCCAGCGATGGCATTCCGCAATCCGGTCCAGTCGGATGCGAAGGCTCGCGAAACACGAACCAGCACCGGCAGGCAGTACAGCGACAATTGCGGATGACACTCGCATCAGGACCGGCCAGACAGGAATTCAGTCAACCCGCGCGGAGTAACGCAGTCCAGGATTCACTGTCAATATGGACGGGCGACAGGCACCAGAACGGGAAGACTTTTCGGCAGACATCCCGGTGAGTTCCGGCAGGGTCGCGACAATCACTCAGGGTCGCGGTTCGTGGCCATTGCGGTTCAGTTCAAACGGGACGAACGGCAGTTCGCAGGGGTTGCCGCTGCAGACGTGTAGACGCCCGAGCTGCGGTTCAGCGATCAGCCCGGCGACGGTTCGCCCTGTGTTCGGCAGAATTGAATCCCCAGGCCCGGTGTGCGGATGCCGACAGATACTCACAGGGTGTCCGTCATGATCGGCAAGCAATTTTTTTGCGTCGTCGAGCATGAAACGTCCGGCTCGTTCGGTCAGAAACGCCTCCGCGCGCAGTTGCCGCGGGTGTGAATCCGGCAGGCTCTGCTGCCAGTTGGCCTCGCAGGCGTGCGCGCCGCACAGGAAGTGATTGGTATGCGCGAGCAATCCGGATTGCGGTCGTGCGATCTCGGTCGCGCCGCGCGGCGTCACTTCGATGTCCGCAATCGCTCCCGTTCCGTCACTGAGCATGTAATTACCGCTCGACGCAACCGGCACATCACGAATGAGCTGCCGGACATCGTCGAGATTGCGCTGCTCAAGAATCAGCCGTTTGAGTGGATAATGTGATAGCGCGAACTGCCAGTCGGGACCGCCGCCAAGAGAATTCGCAAAGTGCGCAACCCCATGCTCATTGAGGCCGTGGTAACCGATCATTCCGCCGAACGTCCACATGATCAGTTCGGGGCGGTCGTCTGGTGTCAGATGCAGCACGTAGGCGAATTCGCGCATCTCCGGAAGCATATCGCTGTTCTGGCCAATCAGCGTCGCGCCATCGGCTGTTGCGATCCCGGTCGCGGCGAACGTCGTACAGCCACCGGTGTTCTGCTTCGACAGCTCTCCGCGGAGCTGACACGCCAGTGCGAGGCCCTCGTTGATACCAGCGCCCTGAGCAAGTCCCTGAATTTCATCCAGCAGGTGTGGACACCACTTCCTGAACAGTGGCCGGAAACGCGCGGCCCGTTGAGCAAGTTCCCGCTCGGTCATCTTCAACGATTCGCACAGCCAGCCCAGGAAGGACGTGATCCGCAGGCGGGCCTGCTCTCCGTGCTGCCGGCCGAGGTCGGCGGCCGATCCACTCGCTTCGTAAAACGGGTAGCGCACGTTGCGCTCATCAATCAATCTTGGCACGCAGGTCTCCAGTCAGATTTCGATGGCCCGGTTGGATGAACCATCACGTCGTGACTGCACAGCAGCTTGCTGCGCAGCCTCAGCGTGATAACTCCATTCAGCCAGCGGATCGGAGACTGCTCTGCACCAGCCAAGAGACAAACCCGCTGACGACGCGGGAGATCAATGCCCGAAGCATCTCACTCTCGATTATCGCTGCAGCGTCCGTTTGAGAACCCTGCTTTGATGAATCAATCCCCGGTCAATCAGGATCAACTCATCTTAAGGCAGTTGGGGAAAACTCCCGCCTGATCAACGGCCAGTGTCAGACAGCGGGAATGTTCTCAGCGGACGAATGGACGACGGACCGATTCTGCGCCGAATTGCTCGCACAGACAAGCCGGGGCGTTGTCTGATTTTCGCAGCAAATCGACCCACTGAGCAGACGGGCTGCGTTCGATTCAATCAGACAAACGGCGATGCGTTTGCGTCTGTCAAACAGCTTCGTGGCCGGGAAAAACGCCCGTCCCGGCGATGACTCCGTCCTTCATGTAGATCTGACGGTGAGCCTGCCTCGCGACGGCTGGCTCGTGAGTCACCATGATGATGGTCCGGCCTTCCTCATTCAGCGACTTGAGCATCCCCATGATCTCTTCTTCCGTCGCGGAATCGAGATTACCGGTCGGTTCGTCGGCGAGGATGATTTCCGGATCGTTGACGAGTGCTCGCGCAATGGCGACGCGCTGCTGCTGGCCGCCGGAAAGCTGAAACGGTCGATGGTCCATCCGGTCACCGAGGCCGACCATTGCTGCGAGTTCGCGCACGCGCTCGCGGTCCTTCGCATTAATCCCGCCGCCTTTCGCCCGATACAGCAGCGGCAGTTCGATGTTTTCGAGCACTGTGTACTGCGCAATCAGATTGTACGACTGGAAGATGAATCCGATCAGACGGTTGCGGACCTCGGACAGCTCCTCGTCGCTGAGCTGCGAGACCTTCTGGCCGCCGAGGATGTACTCGCCGTGCGTCGGTCGGTCGAGCGCACCCAGCAGGTTCAGCAGCGTACTCTTACCGCTGCCGGATGACCCCATGATCGCAATGAAGTCGCCCTTAGGGACTTCCAGCGAGACGCCGCGCAGCGCTTTCACAACGACGGAACCCAGGTCGTACCACTTGTGAAGATCGATGACCTCGGCGGCGTTGGACATGACGCGAACTCTCTGCGGGCGCGGATCGAGCGGGAATCCGCAGACGATACGGCAGCGTCTTCCCACACGCCAGCAGCGACGGGAGCCAGCCGACCAGTTGCGAATCTGCCTGGTCGGCTGAGACGGATCTGTCCGGACGCAGCGCGTCAGGCAGTAGCGATTTGTCCGGTGGGCCAGCTACTTGCTGTTATTGTCAGCGGGCGGCTTCGGCTCAGGACTGGTCGTCGAATCCGCGGGGCTGGCTGACTCATCCTTCGCCTTTTCCGTCGCTTCTGCCTCGGCCGGCTTTGCTGACGGCGCCGGATCAGCAGGCTTCTCCTCCGCGGGCTTTGCCTCTGTCGCGGGCTTCGCCGAATCGGCAGCCGGTGATTTCGTACTGTCTGCGGCGGGTGATTTCTCTGTTGTTTCTGGCGTTGCTGGAGCGGCTGGCTTCGCCGGCTCAGCCGGTTTTCCGGTCGCGGCGGGAGCTTCGCTTGTCGGCGTGCCCGGCTTTTCGCCGGTCGATTCGCTGTCCTCGGCCGGCTTCTCTTTGGCCTTGACGAGCTGCTCACGCGTCAGACGCAGCTTGTTGAAGTCGTCAGCAGAAACCACGTAGTACCAGTCGGCGAAGCGGTCGTTGAGCACGCTGACTTCCTGCTCGCCGTCCTTGACCTTCTGCTCGTAGCTCTTCAGATCGCTCTCGTACTTCGTCTGATCCTTGCGGTACTGAGCGAGTTCCTTTTTGTAGATCTCAACCGGCGTCAGCTTCGGAGCAGAATCCGCTTCGGCGTTTTTCTTTTCGCCATCGGCGTTGTCTGTGTCAGACTTTTCAGCCTCTGAATTCGCAGTTTTGGCGTCAGCCTTTTCTGCCGAGTCAGCGGCGGCCGACTCGATGACGTCACCCTTGTCATCGACCTTGACGCCTTCCGGCGGCAGCGGTTTGACGGGCTCAACTGGCTTCTCACCCAGAAGCGAATCGTTGAAGACAGCGCGGACAAACAGGTAACGACTCTCCGTTTTCTCAGGTTCGTCCGAGTCCTGCTTTTCAGATTCGTCGTCCGACTTGTCAGCCGCCTCATCCGGACCGGCGGGCTTCTTTTCGTCGGCCTTGTCCGCCGGAGCAGCGTCGCCTTCTTTGGCTTTCTTTGACTGCTTGCCGATTTCGATCTCTTCTTCGGTGCCGGTAAACGAGCTTCCGAAATGCAGATG
The DNA here is from genome assembly GCA_016124895.1 of bacterium. Taxonomy (GTDB): domain Bacteria; phylum Planctomycetota; class Planctomycetia; order Planctomycetales; family Planctomycetaceae; genus JAPOLP01. The sequence goes on along the minus strand of WGMU01000006.1, from coordinate 20,747 downwards.
ATACTCGACGCCTTCCTTCGTTCCGGCGATCAGCTCTCCACCCTGAGACAGCAGCCGTCGTTTTCCGGATTCCGGATCGCGGTACATCAGGAAACCGTTCTCGGCGAGTTCAGCCCGGACGAAGTCTTCCAACTGCTGGTCAAGCCCCGGCAGGCTGCGGTATTTCTCCGGAACGTTAAACGTCAAATCATTGAGCAGGGCTGGCCCATCGACGCCTTTAATTGGTGAACGTGGTCGCTTGCGAATGCCGGTCAGCTTCAGGTTGTCGAGCGTGCTGACCATCGTCTGGATGTCGGAAGTGTTGACCTCTTCAGACTCGGCGTTGAGCCCCGCCAGCGTCCACGGGTCCGCCGACTTGTCGCGGCTTAGAACGCCTTCCACTTTCTGTGAGATACCGGACTGAGGATCGACGACGGTCGAAATCGCTTCGAGCTTCACCAGATCGTCGCGTTCCATCTTCAGCAGATCGGCTTCGACCCACTCACTGAACTTTGTCGACAGTTCCACGCTCAGCTTGCAGATCCAGGTGTCCGTCTCGCCTTCGACGCGAACGTAATGTTCGCCCGCTCGTTCCGGGACCTCTTTGCCGATAATCAGGTCCGCAGCGACGATCTGGTCGCCCTTGAAAATTGTCAGCCGCTGACCGCGGCCCTTCAGCGGCAATGCCTCATCGCCCATCGGGTCAAGGACGCCAAAGCGTTCGTGGTCGGCTGCCGACCGACTGACCAGTGCGTCACGTTTGATGCCCAGCAGTGACGTTGTCGTCTTCGCGAGCTGATCCTCACCGTCAGCCGGATAGTTGTAGTACGAGGGCAGCGTCCAGACACCGTCCTTCTTCTGCACGGAGAAGTCACGAATTGTCGCGGTGTCTTCGTTGTAACTGAGCAGCCGCAGCGCCGTCGCCTGGGTCGGATCGAGGTCGGGGAAGAACGGTTCGCCCACTCGGCCGTAGCCTTCCAGCGGCGTCGGCTTTGTTACGAAATGCGTTCCGGCCGCCAGGCCAACCATCACAACGGCGGCAACTACGAACTTCAACGTCTGAGCTGTCTGGTTCATTATGAGATCTCCCGAAGCGGGAATGGACTGACTGAGAACTTGAACGCCGTGATCCCGGCACTGAGCCGGTCGAACCGTGCAGGCTATTTCTTCCGTCGAGACTCTTCGATGTGCTGGCCCTCGGCGTTCAGCCGCATGATGAGCACGGCCAGGCCAAGCAGCACTGCGGGCACCGGTGGCCACAGTACGGACTGCCACCAGAACTTGTTTTCGACCGCGTGGATATCCCGCTGCTGGCGGGCACGTAGCTGTTCGAGCTTCTTGTCTTTTTCCTGGTCGATGTTCGCTTCCTGGACGTCCAGCTCGCGTCGTTTTTTCTGCAGCGCAATCTGTTTCTGCTGTTCTTTTTCGAGTCGCGACAGATTCTGATTGGCATCGATCTCGTCAACCTGCTTGTCGAGTTCTTCCTGCAGCCGCTTCTTGTGTTCCTCGGCGTCGTCTTCGGCTTTCTTACGTTCGTCGGCGACGTCTTTGCGGAACTGATCGGTCTGCCGCTGAACCTCGAGCAGAGCCCGGTACTGCGGCCGGCGTTTGCGGAGTTCGACATAGGACGTATCGCCCGCCAGTACGTCGACGCAGTTGAGGATGAACTTGACGTTGTCGAGTTTCAGACCAAAGGCTTCGTTCTGTGCAATGCTGAAGATCTGGTCGGAAATGAAGTCAGTATCGGCGACGAAGATCGCATTGACCTTACTGTCACCTTTGCCTTTGACCTGACCAGCAATCACATGCGCAAATTTGTCAGCGTCACGAACGACACGCCGCGGGTCTTTGGGCTGCGGACCAAAGAACGAGTTGTCGATCAGGTCATCGTATTTAAGCTTGCCGGACAGCGCTCCTGTCTGCAGCAGCGAGATGAACTCGACGTCGGCATTCGTATCTTCGAGCACTTCGCCGGGATACAGAACCAGCAGTTCCTGCAGGCCGCTGGTGACGTCGCTCTCAGAGTTAAAGGCTTCGGGATTGCCACTGACCTTCGTGATGAAAACGTAATCCTGCGGCAGGTCGACCCACTGCGGATGTGGATTGACCGTGTCCCAGATCAGCGAGTCGTTTTTCCATTCAATGCCAAGTGCTGTCAGCAGCGGTGCGTAGTTTGCTCGCGGTTCCGGAGGCTGCTGCTGGCCGAACATCGGGTTTCCGGCCGGACGTTTCGGCTGGCTCGGAGCGTTGCCGAGATTCGTGATCGGCATCGGGTCATCAAGGATCAGGACCGGCTTGCCGCTCTTGACATAGGTGACGAAGTTGTTCATCTGCTGCTGGTTGAGCGACGAGGGCTGCACAGCCAGCAGGACGTCCACTTTTTCCGTGATTTCAGAATCGGCAGCGACCTCAACGACCTTGTACTGCTTTTTGAGTTCGCGGCTCATGCGCCATTCCGGCTGGCTCCGCATTGACTGCATGTCGAAACCACCATTGACCTTCGCATCTGTTCGCAGAATGCCGACGGTCAGCCGCTCCTTCTGTGAGACGGTACGGATCGAGCGGGTCAGCTCGTACTCGATTGACGCTCCGGATTCGAAGAACGGAATCACGACCTGATCCAGCGGACTCTGGACCACTGCACCAAGAAACACATCAACGGCCTGGAACCGGCCATTGACTTCCGACTGGACCGTCTGCGGTTCGATGCCGAAGTGCGAGGCTTCCTCAGCCTGTTCGCTGAATGGTGTGACGTCGACGAAGCGGACTTCCAGCAGCGAGCCCCCCATTCGGTCATACTGCCGCAGCAGCCCGCGAAGCTGCGTCTGCTGAGCGACGTACTCGCGCGGCACGGTCGGGCTGATGTAAGCCAGCACGGTGACGGGGTTCTTGTCGTCAAGTTTGTCGATCAATTCAGTTGTTGTGCCGGACAGCGTGTAAAGATTCTCGGCGGTCATGTCGAACCGCAGACCCATCGACTCGCTGGCCGTCGATATGACCGAACTGCCGGCAATCAATGCCACCAGCAGCGAGGCGACGCGAATACCGCAGTGTGCTCCCATCGGAAGACCGTCGCCGCTCCGCACCCAGTGCCGACGACTGATCATCGCCGCATTGAGATACAGAGCGAACGCAATCAGTGAGCCGAAGTAAACGAGTCCGCTGAACGGGACGATGCCCATTGCGAATTCCCGCAGATGCTCGGACAGGCTGAGTGCCAGGCAGACCTGCGAAAAGCCGTCTGCGAGTCTGTCACCGAACGTCGGGTCTTCAACAAACGGCCGGGTCACAGCCAGCTTGCCGATGAAAACCGGAACCGCACAGAACGCGACACCAATGCCGAACGCGACGGTTACGCTGCTCGTCATCACCGACGCAAACATCGCGAGACTGATGAGTGCCGCACCGGCCAGCCAGTAACCGAAATAGGTCGTCAGCAGCAGACCCCAGTCCGGGTTGGCGATTCTCGCCAGCACGCCGAACATCGTCATCGAAAAGCCCAGCGCGACCGTGTAGACCAGCACGAGAGCCAGGTACTTGCCGAGCAGGATTTCGGTATCGGTTCCCGGCAGCGTGAAGAGCAGTTCGTCGGTGCCCTGCCGCTTTTCGTCGGCCCAGGCGGTCATGGCAATCGCCGGAACAATGAACAGCAGCAGGTACGGAAAATACAGCGTGAGCTGATCCAGTGTTGCGAGATTGTTCGTAAAGAACTGCGGGTTGAAAGCGGCCAGCGATGCCGCGACGACAAAGAAGATGATGAACAGATAGCCGAGCAGGCCGGAGAAATAGCTCATCAGGTTTCGCTTGAGCACAGCGAGAATCACGTGAGTTCGCATTTCCCAGTTCCGGTTTTCAGATCGTTGAAGATTTCGTCAGGGACCACATCCAGAAGTTTCCGTGCGTCTTAGACTGTGGAAACGAGTCGAATTCGACTCGCCATCACGACGCACTCAATGCGACAACTGATCAGCCAGCCGTCGCGGTCAGCTCGCGGAAGCGGTTTTCCATTTCCTCTTCCGAACCCGCCATTTCGCCAATCGGACCGTCGAAGACGACGCGACCCTGGTCGACCAGAATCACGCGACTGCAGACAGCTTTGACCTCGCGCAGAATATGCGTCGACAGGAGAATCGTTTTCGTCTGGCCGAGGCTGGTGATCAGGTCACGCACGCCATGCACCTGGTTCGGGTCGAGACCGCTGGTCGGTTCGTCGAGGATCAGGACATCGGGGTCGTGGAGCAGGGCCTGAGCCATGCCGACACGCTGTCGATAACCCTTCGAGAGCTTGCTGATCGTCTTACTCCAGACAGTGCTCAGCGAGCAGGCGCCGCGGACGTATTCGAGCCGCTGACCGAGTTTGTCACGACTCATTCCCCGCGCCTCGCCGAGATATTTCAGCAGGCTGTGTGGAGTCATTTCGGCATAGAGCGGCCCGTTCTCCGGCAGGTAGCCGAGACGCGACGCTGCAGCCAGGCGGTCGGTCTGCATATCGTGTCCGGCGATTCTTGCCGAACCACTCGACGGAGCCAGATAACCCGTCAGCATTTTCATGGTTGTCGATTTTCCAGCGCCGTTAGGTCCAAGAAACGCCGCGACCTGTCCGCGCGGGACAGTAAACGTGACGTCCTCAGTGGCGACGAACGAGCCGTAGTACTTACTCAGCCCATCCGCCTCGATCATCACGTCGCTGGAGCCGCTGTTCGTGCTGTCTGTCATCGTGTGCAGTTCCGGGTGAGAGAAACAGGTGGGAAAACCAGCCGGCGGGATCTCGGATGATACCGATCAGCGTCTGCCAGTTTGAGCGTACAGACACTCCAGACCTGCCAATCTGCCAGTACGCCGCCGCGCGCGCAGCATTGAACAGTCTGTCGGTCCACAGGAAAAGCGAGCCGGCAGGTCAGACAGCCGGCTCGATACTCTGCGCGAAAGCAAAGAGCGTTCCAGTGGGGGAGGCGCGGACTGAGGCATGAGTGCCGAGGAGGAGGGCAGGGACGAGGCCGCGCGGCGTTCTCGGACCGTGGGACGGAATGGCATTCCGTCCCACTCAGTCAGATCCAGACGCCTGAAGCGGACTGGCGGTCCGCCCTGCTTTACTTTGATCACTCGACGCCGTCGGCATCGTCCATCTCGTCGGCGTCGTCAGCCTCGCCATCGTTGCCTTCACTGTCAAAGTCCTCGTCAGCCAGCTCCGCTTCCAGGTCCGGATTCGCGTCCGAGACGCGAACGTCCGACGACTCATCACTGCCCGTGCCGTCCTTGAGGGCTAGCTCGCCCGTTCGACGGAAGTCGAGCAGCGAGTCGATAGCTGTGCCCAGCCACAGCGATGCGAACGGCACATTGCGGAACGCCTTGAACCCCTTTCGCGTGCGGTGCTGAATGTCTCCAGCTCCCAGCAGCAGCAGTTCCAGAATGTCACGAGTCTCGCGTTTGAGCCCGCGAGCGAAGATCGGCTCGCGCGTCGTCGCTCGCAGAAACTGGTGCTCGTACACGTACGACTCGTCAATCTCGACGCGATGGAACAGCCACGCCCAGACGACTTCCGCCGCAATCAACGCCGTGAAGACGTAAGCCGCCGCGATGAAGAATCCCGGCGAAACCGACGCGTCCAGATGCTTGATGTGAGCCGCGACGATCGTCAGTGGATTCCACGCCAGCTCGACGGTCGTCATGTGCGCCATTCCGAAGAACGCGATCAGACTGACGGCCAGGATCGCGCAGCGGACGACGTCCAGGTTGTAGAGAATCGTCACGTAGCACAGAAACAGCACGACGAACCAGACCAGCAGTGCCCAGCCAGCGGTCATCCATCCAGCCGCCGTCAATGCGGACAGCAGCAGGCTGCCCCAGATCATCGGATGCAGGTAGATCGAGTCGCCGTACCAGACGAACCGAACCCGGTAAACGCGTTTGCGATCGCGCGTGACCTGCCCGATCAGGTATGCCAGAAAGTGGTGATGCAGCGCTCGCAGGACTCCCAGCAGCGGCCACAGAACAACGCGAAGCGGCGTCAGAAACACGGTCCGCAACAGACGCATCAATCCGCTGGAACTCTGACGGTGCATGACTTGAGTGCTCATGGAACTCTCCTCGGCGGCCAGGACTGCGAACAGACTCTGCTCAATCGAATGCCGGGGCCGCGCCAGTTTCCGGTCGTCGTGAGTGGCGGGCAATACGCCACGGAGAACGCAGCGGATCAGGCAATCGGTAGGAAATCCGCGCCGAATCCAGCAGGTTTTGAGACGTCGTTCTGAGCCCGGAAATCAATCGAATCGTCCCGGAATCGACGCGTCATGCACCGTGATTCCGTATTGCTGCGATTTTCAAATCTGCGGTATAAGCCAGCCCCGGATTTCTGAATGCTGGCGACGAACTGCGCGGCGTGCGGAATCCGGCGAGCCTCAATTCTTCTCACTCGAATTGAACACGACGGCCGCTGGGCAGCCACTTTTCATGTGGCCTGTCGTGTGCTTTTCTGATCCGCACATCTCTCCCCGACGACCTCTGAGACTTCCTCATGCGAACTCGATTCGCGGACTTTGATCGCCTCGCGCGAGACGGTGGGACACCGGTTCGATCGCAGCCGTTTGCTCAATGGCCAGTCTTCGATAACGAGATGCTGCAGGCCGTGCAGGACGTTCTGAAGTCCGGGCAGGTCAACTACTGGACCGGCCAGGAATGCCGCGAATTTGAAAACGAGTTCGCGAGATTTGTCGGGTGCAGGCACGCCGTCGCCGTCTCCAACGGCACAGTCGCGATCGAACTGGCACTTGTCGCGCTGGGTATCAGCTCCGGCGATGAAGTCATTGTTCCACCGCGGACGTTTGTCGCGACGGCCAGCGCTGTTGCGATGCGTGGTGCAGTACCGGTCTTTGCGGACCTTGACCCGGTCAGCGGCAACATTTCCGCACCGACGATCGCAGCCGCGATCTCACCGAAAACCAAAGCGATTATTCTCGTTCACGCAGCCGGCTGGCCGTGCGACATGGCGCCGATCATGAGCCTCGCCCGCGAACGCGGTCTGTTTGTCATCGAGGACTGCGCTCAGTCACACGGAGCAACCTGCGATGGAAAGCAGGTCGGTTCGATCGGCGATATCGGCGCGTTCTCGTTCTGCCAGGACAAGATTATGACGACCGCCGGAGAAGGCGGGATGCTCACAACGAACTCATCCGAGATCTGGGAGCGTGCCTGGAGTTTCAAAGATCACGGCAAGAGCTGGGACGCCGTTTACCGACGCCAGCACGATACGGTGTTCAAGTTTCTGCATGAATCGATCGGGACAAACTGGCGGATGACCGAGGTGCAGGGAGCGATCGGACGGCTGGCGCTGAAGAAGCTGCCGCAGTGGGTCGCTGCCCGGCGCCGTAACGCGACCGTGCTCGATGAGGGCCTGAGCACGATCGACGGACTGGACGTCGTGCGGCCGGAAGCGAGGTTCGGCCACAGCTACTACAAGTATTATGTGAACGTGGCTCACGACGTGGTGACAGGCGAGTGGACTCGCGACGACATCGTGCGGGCACTGCAGGCGGAAGGAATTCCGTGTGGCAGCGGGATCTGCTGTGAGATTTATCGTGAGCAGGCAATCGAGACGGCGGGATTCGCTCCTGCTGAACCGCTGCCGGTCGCAGCGGATCTCGACCGCCGCACGATCATGTTTCCTGTTCACCCGACTCTGTCGGCTGACGACATGAGTGACATTATTGCTGCGTGCCGCAAAGTGATGCGGACTGCTGCGGAAAGTCGAACCGACAGCGGTGACACGTCGCTCAACCGGGCTGCCTGACGCAGTCCGCTTTACGTCCGGCTAATGACAGGGATCGTCAGGCCGGCAGAAATCAATGACCGGAACCAGCAGGCAGGGACGCCAGAATGAACAATTCGATCTGGTCGAAACTTTTCGGCAATGCGTCGCCGAGACAGGTCAGAGTACGAGCACTCGTCGACTTTTCCGTCGCGAATCTTGTGCTGATTGTGGCCGCCGTGCTGCGGCTCGCGATCCGCGGTGAACTCGATTTTGCTGACCCGGTGAATCAACTGGCCAGTAAGATCACGGTGACGTACCTCGTTCACGCTGGCTGGTTCGCACTCTCAGCCGGTGCCCTGCTGACCTGGGCAGGCATCTATCGCCCGCTGCCAAGTTCACGGATCGGCCAGCGACTGGTTCATATCTCCAAAGCATGCGGCATTGGCATGGCCGCACATCTGGTCATCGGCAGTATCTGGCAGGGTCGCGTCGGACCGACGCTGGAAGTCGCCGTGCCGGCGTGGTCACTGCTGGGCGTGTCGATCTTCGCCGTGCGCTATTCGAGCATGTCGCTGACGTCGCACTATCGAGTTGTGCCGCGCAAGCCGCGCTCGTCGGTCCTGTCTGACAAGGTCGAAGACGTTCTGGTTGTTGGCGGCGCTGGATATATCGGTTCCATCCTGACGAAACAGCTTCTCGACAAGGGCTACCGCGTCCGCGTGCTCGATATGGGCATGTTCGGACACGAGTCGCTGCAGTCTCTGGCGGGACATCCGCGGCTGGAAATCATGTCCGGCGACTTCCGCAATGTGGAGGATATCGTGCGGGCATTGCGGAATATCGACGCCGTGGTGCATCTTGCCGCGATTGTCGGAGACCCGGCCTGCGCGCTCGACAAAGACGCGACGATCGCAGTGAACTATGCCGCGGCGCGAATGATGGCGCAGCTCGCCCGTGCAGATGGCATCTCGCGGTTCGTCTTCGCGTCGACGTGCAGCGTCTACGGAGCGTCGGAAGATATCCGCACGGAGGAGTCGGATCTCAATCCTGTCTCGCTCTACGCAACAACGAAGATCGATGCCGAACGGGCGCTGCTGGAAACGGCGGACGACATCTTTCAACCGACGATTCTGCGGTTCGCGACGGCCTATGGCTGGTCGTTCCGTCCGCGGTTCGATCTCGTCGCGAATCTCTTCAGTGCTCAGGCCGTGACCGAGAAACACATTCGAATCATCAACGGCGAGCAGTGGCGGCCGTTCGTTCACACGGTCGATATCGCCCGTGCCTGTGTGATGGCTGTCGAAGCGCCGCTCGAAAAAGTCGGCTGCGAAGTCTTCAACGTCGGCGACCACACTCAGAATTACACGCTGCAGCAGCTCGGCCAGATTGTTGCCGAGTGTCAGCCGGACACGTTCGTCGAAGAAATCACGAACAACGACGACCCGCGCAACTACCGAGTTGATTTCTCAAAAATTCAGCGCGTGCTGGGCTTTAGAGCGAGCATCGACCTGCACGAAGGCGTGCGGGAAATGGTGGAAGCCGTTCGCGCTGGAAAAGTCATCAACTGGCAGGACCCCGTTTACAGCAATCTGAAAACGCTGCAGCAGGGAGGTCCGAACATCCTGCAGTTCGAGCGAGCCCGGTCAGAAGAAGAGCTGCGGGAAACGAAACGGTTCCTGTCGCGTGCTGCGTGAGAGAGAACCGGAGGCAGCGGAAACTGGCAGGACGGATCGGTGGCGGCTGGTCTTTAAAAAATCGAGCCTGACTCCGGTACATCTTTTGTCCGGAGTTTTTACAGTGCGTACTCGATTTCGACCTCGTTTCCGATTGCCCTGCGGAGCCCGGCGGAATGATCCCGCGGACTGAAATCTTTCCGAACGTCATCGAGATGAATTACCAGGCACGCAAGCGGCTGGGCTGCTGCGTTTATCTCGTTTATGACGGCCCCGAATGGATGCTGATCGACATCGGCTACAGCGATACCGTTGCTGAGATCATTGAGCTGATCCGGCAAATGGATTTCTCGCTGGCCGATTGCCGCTACCTGGTCGCGACGCACGCGGACGTCGACCACATTCAGGGACTGAAGCTCGCGAAGGAGATGCTGCCGTCGGCGGAGACAATCGGGCATCCCGAAGCGGCTCGACTGCTGCGCGAAGGCGACCGCATTTTCACTTATGCGGAAATTTCGGCGCAGGAGATCTCGATCGAACTGCCGAAGATCGAACTCGATCGGACGATCGATGACGGCGACATCGTGCAGCTCGGAAATAAGCAGCTCGAAGTCTGGCACACGCCAGGTCACACGATCGGGATGCTGTCGTTCCGGCTTGGTAACCTGCTGTTCTGCGCGGACAACATTTACCGCGACGGCTGCGTGGGCAACATCGACGCGCATCACGGTTCGGACATCCCGGAGTTCATGGAGTCGCTGGCACGGATCCGGAACAGCGACGTCGAATGGCTGCTGCCCAGTCACGGTCCGCCGTTCCGCAAAGACAACGCGCTGCTCGACGAGGCCATTGCACGGCTCGAACGCTACTCGCACCGCGCCGACTTCGGCACCTGCGCCGTCGACTGGCCGCTGCTCGACGAATGGGAAGAAGAACTCACCCGCGGCGTGCTGCCGAAGTAGTTGCGATTGCTGTCCGCGACGCATACCAATCATGCGAATTTCCGCGGCCGGTTTCTGTTCGTGCGGCTCGCAGTCGTCGACGACTGAATCCTTCAGATTTGCGGTATTGTGAGAGCAACAGACTGGCGTGCGATCAGAGACAGGCGTGGTCACGCATTGCGAACAGCCTCCCTGTCCTGATTAGAATGCAGGTCCGCCCTGATCGTCCTGCCTGACGCGGGCTCGCCTGCGCGAGTCGCTCCTGCCCGGCGGTGCTGAAGCCAGCCGTCGCCAGATCAAATGCTTCCGTTGTTTCCTTTGCCGAGTCACCGGCTCACTGAACCATGCCGCGCGAACTGCTTTCCGTCCGCTGCCCCCACTGCGGCTTCCGCTTCAAAGTTGATCGGAAGTACGGCGGTCGCGTGACGCGCTGCCCGCAGGCGGAGTGTTCGCGCAAGCTGCGATTGCCTGAGGCTCCTGTCCTGGAAAATCTGCCACAGAAAAATGCGTCGCCGGTCGCGGATGCAGACCGAGTCGGATCGCCTCCGAAGCCGGCTTCGTCTCGTCCTGAACCTGCTGCGTCGACGGCACGTTTGCCGCAGACAGCCGCAGGACAGCGATCGACGGAAAAGCGCCGGCGGACTCGCCAGCAGACAGCGTCAAAGTCCTCGCGCAAGCTTCGAAGTCGACTCGTCGGGAAACAACGCTGGCTGATGGGGATCGGAGCTGCTTCGCTGGTTCTGGCCGTTGCGTGTTTTGTTTTCGCGCCGTCGTCGAACACATCCGGTCTGACGGGCGGTGTTGGAATTCCGGTGGTCGAGGCGAAGGAGCCGCCTCCGCCGGATCTGTTTCGCGAGGACATGCTGCCGTTCGTCAACCAGTTCTGCAGCGACTGCCATAACGCGGACGATCCGCAGGGTGGACTGGATTTCTCGAAGTACGCTGAGGCGACGTCGCAGGACATCATCAAAGGCGATGCCCGCAAGCACTGGCAGACGGTGCTGGCTATGCTCGAAACCGGAGCCATGCCTCCGCTCGATGCCGAACAGCCGCCGGCCGAGCAGCGTGAGAAACTCGCTGCCTGGCTGGAGAAAACGCTGTTCAATCTCGACTGCGACCTGATCGACGATCCGGGCCGCGTCACCGTCCGGCGGCTCAACCGGGCTGAGTACAACAACACGGTGCGTGATCTGCTGGGCGTCGATTTCAAACCGGCGGATAACTTCCCGTCAGACGACGTCGGCTACGGATTCGACAATATCGGCGACGTGTTGTCGCTCTCGCCGCTGCTCCTCGAGAAGTATCTCGATGCCGCCGAGGCCGTCGCTCGGGATGCGCTGCCGGTGTACTCAGAAAAGGAACGCACGCGACGGTTCGCCGGCCGCGATCTCCAGAATAAGTCGAAGTTCAACCTGGCAGGCGATTACTGGACGATGCCCTGGAACGGTGAGCTGTTCTTTCAGTACGACGCTCCGTTTGCCGGCGAGTACGGGTTCGTGATCCGGGCGAAGGAGGACCCGGCGGGCGATGAGCCGTCAAAGATGGAGTTGCGGGTCGACGGCAAGGCCGTTCACACGTTCGACGTGAAAGGCAAAAAGCCGGGCAAGCACGAAATATCGGTGCCACTGCCGCGCGGCGAGCACCGCATCGCCGTCGCGTTTACGAACGACGTCGGCAAACCCAAAGACCGCAATCTGTATGTCGGCTTTGTCGAGGTCATCAAACCGCAGGCGAAAGAACAACTGAGTCGTTTCATCCTCGACTGGCCGCAGGACAGTGGACTGAGTGTGCGGGACTCGGCCGCGAAGTCACTGCGCCCGTTTCTGCGCCGCGCGTTGCGCCGACTGCCGAATGACGACGAAGTGCAGAAATACGCGGGCATCGTCGAGATCGTCGTCGGCGATGGCGAGCCGTTTGAAATGGGAATGCAGCTCGCTGTGCAGGCCGTGCTTGTCTCGCCGTCGTTCCTGTTCCGCGTCGAATCGGACGAGCATCCCGACGATCCGATGGCCGAGCGCGGCCTGACCGACTTTGAACTCGCGTCGCGGCTGTCCTACTTCCTGTGGAGCAGCACGCCCGACGACGAACTGCTCGATCTGGCCGAACGCGGCGAACTCCACCAGCCGCAAGTCCTGGAAGCGCAGACGCGGCGGATGCTGGCGGACGAAAAGTCACTGGCGATCGTCGACAACTTTGCCGAACAGTGGCTCAACCTGCGGTCGCTCGACGAGCTGTCGCCGGACCCGGCGGTCTTCCCGGAATGGGACGACGATCTGCGCGCGGCGATGAAAGAGGAATCGCTCGCTCTGTTTCAAGCGATCATGCGCGACGACCGCAGCGTGCTGGATTTTCTCGATGCCGATTTCTCATTCGTCAACGAGCGGCTCGCACAGCACTACGGAATTCCTGGCATCAAAGGCGACGAATTGCAGCGCGTCTCGCTCAACCCGAATCAGCGAACCGGCGTGCTGACTCACGCGAGCATCCTGACGCTGACATCGAATCCAAACCGCACGTCGCCAGTCAAACGCGGCAAGTGGATCATGGAAAACATCCTCGGCAAGGAACCGCCGCCACCGCCGCCCGGCGTGCCGGAACTCGAAGAGACCCGCAAGGCAAAACCCAACGCGTCGCTGCGGGAACAGCTCGAACAGCACCGCGCCGATCCAGGTTGTGCTGCGTGCCACCGGACGATGGACGACATCGGCTTCGGTCTGGAAAACTTCGACGCGATTGGACGCTGGCGGGACAAGGACGACGGGCGACCGATCGACGCGAGTGGCGAGCTGGCGGCCGGGCAGTCGTTCAGCGGGCCGGTCGAACTCGTCAGAATCCTCAAAACCCGCAGTACAGAATTCGCTCGTGTCTTCTGCGAGCGAATGCTGACTTACGCGCTCGGTCGCGGACTCGAGTATTATGACCGTTGCGCCGTAGACGACATTCTGAAACAAACGAAGCCCAACGAGTACCGCTTTTCTGAGCTGATACTCGCCGTGGTTGAGAGCAAACCGTTTCTCAAACGCCGCGGCGATGGAGAACGAGAATGACTTTTCACATCCGTAGACAGACGCAGATTTCCCGTCGCTCCGTACTGAAGGGCACCGGCGCTCTGATGGGGCTGCCGCTGCTCAACGCGATGCTGCCGACGAACGGTCTGGCTGCCAGCAACAGCGGCACTGCGCCGCTCCGCACGGCGTACGTGTTCACACCAAACGGAGTGATCATGCCGTCGTGGACGCCGGAAAAGGACGGGGCGGATTACGAGCTGTCGGAAACGCTGAAGCCTCTGGAACCGTTCAAGTCCGAGGTCAACGTGATCAGCGGGCTGGCTCAGGACAACGGACGTGCGAAAGGCGATGGGCCCGGCGATCACGCACGGTCGGCCTCGTCGTTTCTGACGGGCGCTCATCCGGTCAAGACGGCCGGTGCGGACATTCGTGTCGGGATTTCAGCCGACCAGGTCGCGGCCGAGCATCTCGGCAAGGAAACCCGGCTGCCGTCTCTCGAGATCGGCATCGAACGCGGTCGCACGGCGGGGAGTTGCGATTCGGGGTACAGTTGTGCGTACTCGTCGGCGATTTCGTGGAAGACCGAGCACACGCCGATGGCGAAAGAGATCGTGCCGCAGCTCGTCTTCGATCGCCTGTTTGGAACGGCAGAAGGCACTCCGGAAGAACGAGCCCGCCGTGCCCGGTATCGCCGCAGCATTCTTGATCTCGTTACGGACGACGCGAGCAAGCTCAGTAAGTCGCTCGGCCAGACCGACCGCCGCAAGCTCGACGAATACTTCACCAGCGTGCGGGAAATCGAAACGCGGATCGAACAGACACAGAAGTCTGCGGAACTCGAAAAGCCAGACTTCGAGATCCCCGAAGGCGTTCCTTCCGACCTGACGCAGCACATTCGACTGATGTACGACCTGATGGTCATGGCGTTCCGCACGGACAGCACACGCATTGCGACGTTCATGCTCGCCAATGAAGGCAGCAACCGACGCTATGAACCGGTCGGCGTCAAAGAGGGGCATCATCAGTTGTCGCACCATCGCGACAACAAGGACATGATCGCCGACCTGCGGAAGATCGATCATTACCTGGTCGAGCAGTTCGCGTACTTCCTGCAGAAGATGAACGAGACGAAAGACGGCGACGGCTCGCTGCTTGATCATTCGATGATCGTCTACGGCAGCGGCCTGGGCGACGGCAACCGCCACCGCCACGAACAACTGCCGATCGTGCTCGCTGGACGCGGCTCCGGCACGATCCAGACGGGCCGCCACATCCGCTACGAACAGGAAACGCCCCTCAACAACCTGTTCCTCTCCCTGCTGCACCGCGCCGGCGCGAATGTTGAGAGCTTCGGTGACAGCAACGGCGTGCTGAAAGAACTCGACGCGTAAGTCCGGCTGGTCGAACAGCCGCGCCGTATCAGTCGACCCCCTGCGGTTCACCCGTGGCTACGCCGCTTTGCTCAAATCAAAAAAACGCTCGCCGGCCGCGGCCTGTGACTTCAGCAGCTCGGTGGCTTCGAAGCGTTTGCCGAGGGCGGCGTACTGTTCGAGCCGCTTGAGAATCGACGCCGCACCTTCCGTGTCGGACCAGTGCAGGATGCCGCCGCGGAAGGCGGGGAAGCCGATGCCCAGCAACAGGCCAAGGTCGACGTGAGCGGGCTCGGAAACGATGCCGTCTTCCAGCACGCGAGTCGCTTCCAGCAGCATCGGCAGGAACAGGCGGTCGGTCAGTTCTTCCTGAGTGAACTGTTTCGAACCGGTGCGGTGCTTTTCCAGAAACGCGTCAAAGTCCGGATCGGGCGCCGGCTTGCCTTTCGGGCTGACGTACTGGCGAAAGCCTTTGCCGGCCTTCTTGCCCAGACGCCCGGCCTTGACGATGTCTTCCAGCAGCGGGCACATGTCGGCGCGGTCGGCGTACGCCTTGCCGACGACCTGACCGGCGAACATCGCCACATCGGTGCCGACCAGATCGTGCAGCGCGATCGGTCCCATCGGCATGCCGAACTTCGTCGATGCCTTATCGATGTCGTCCATCGACGCGCCTTCGCACAGCAGCAGCAGTGACTCGTTCATGTACGGCAGCAGCACGCGGTTGACCAGAAAGCCCGGACAGTCCTTCATCACGATCGGCGTCTTCCCGATCCGCTTGGCCAGTGCGACGACTGTTTCGACGGTTTCATCGTCGGTCTTCTCGCCGCGAATGACCTCGACCAGCTGCATGCGATCGACGGGGTAGAAGAAGTGCATCCCGACGAAGCGTTCCGGACACGGCGTCGCTTCGGCCATGCGCGTGATCGAGATCGTCGACGTATTGCTCGCCAGGATCGCCCCGTCTTTCAGAATTCCGTTCAGTTCGCGGTAGGCCGTGGTTTTCAGGTCTTCGCTTTCGGTGATGGCCTCGACGACGACGTCGCACTCTGCGAAGGCGGTCTTCGACGTTGACGTGCTCAGCAGGCTGAGCATGTCGGCCATGTCCTGATGTGTTGCGCGATGAATCTTGAGTCGCGATTCGATGACCTTCTTCGCCGCCGCCATGCCCCAGCCGATGCGCTGTTCGTCGACGTCGACCATCGTGGCCGGCACGCCGCGGCGGCAGTGCGCGGTCGCAATTCCGGAACCCATCTGGCCGGTGCCAAGTACGCCAACGCGGGCGACGTCTTTGGGAGTCGCACCCGTCCCGCCGAAACCAGGATCGCGCGCCACCTGGTTGTTCATAAAAAAGACGCCGATCAGGTTGGCTGAAATCGTCGAGCCGACGACTTCGAGCGAGATCTCCTGCTCGACCTTCAAGCCGTCGGCAAGCGGCAGATTGATGCCTTTCGTGATCGCTTTGAGTGCCGCGAGCGGTGCCGGGTACTGGCCCTTCGTCTTACCGCGGACAGCGCCTTCTGACACCGCGGCAGCGAAGGCGAGTTGGTCTTCGGACAGGCCCAGCGGCTGCGAGCGACGCTGGCGGTTCTGCATCCAGGCATCGCCGTCCTGCAGGATGCCGACCACGCGGCGGCCTTCGTCGAGAAGCTGCTCAGCGGGCACGGCGTCAAAGGCCAGTCCGCGTTCGACACACTGACGTGGCGAGAGGGCCGCTCCAGATGTGATCATGTCAATCGCCGCGTGAATGCCGATCAGCCGCGGCAGTCGCTGCGTGCCGCCCCAGCCAGGAATCAGCCCGACGTTGACTTCCGGGAGAGCGACCTTCGTCTTGCCGGTCGAGACGATCCGTTCGTCGAGCGACAGGATCAGTTCGGTCCCGCCACCCATGCAAGCGCCGTCGACGAGAGCCACCGTCGGGAACGGGAGGTGGCTGATTCGAGAGAACAGCGCGTGTCCGGCGCCGACGGCTTCCAGCACCTGCTCGCGCGTTGCGCTGGCCAGCGCGCCGAGTTCGTTGAGGTCGGCTCCGGCGATGAACTGGCCCGGCTTGCCGCTCTGCAACAGCAGTCCCTGCAGGTCGTCGCGTTCTTCGAGATCGTCGACGATCGCGGACAGTTCTTCGAGCACCGCGCGGCCCAGCGTGTTGACCTTCTTTTCGGGCGTATCGATCGTCAACAGCCCGATGCCGCCATCCAGTTCCTCAAACCGAAACACGCTGCTCATGACGACTCCTTCCGGGCCAGTGGCCGAGACGCAGACTCGGGGCGATCCTCAGACGGTATCGTTCGTCCGGGTCGTCAGTCTGTCAAGAAGCGTTGCCGCGCGGTGAGATGCCGTTGAGACATTGATCGGCTTCAGTGCGCCAGTGAGAAACAGGCCGCCTCTTCACCGTTCCGCAGGAACAGATGGCCGTTCCAGACCGCGGGATGATTCCATGTCTTGCCTTCGATGGCCCCAAACCGGCCGAGTTCCTCGTAATTGTCCGGCCGGGCTGCGACGTACGCGATGTCACCGTTTTCCGCCTGAACGATCAGAACGTCACCGGCCAGCAGCAGTTGCCCATAGCCATATCGGCCGCTTTTCCATTCGATCGAACCGTCGTTCAGATTCAGGCACATCAGGATCCCCTCGCTCAGCCCATATGCGTACGAGTCTTTGCGCACGGCCGCATTGAACTTCAGCTTGAAACGCTTTTCAGTCCAGACAGTTTCGGCGGACCAGTCGTCTCCGTTCTGCTGCAGCCGAATCAGCGCGGCACCCTGGCCATAACCCGTGGCAATCAGGACGGACCGGCCATCGACGACGACGGGTTCAGCCGCGTTGACTTTCGGTTCGTTTTCCCAGGGAACCGTCCACAGCAGCCGGCCGTCGCCGAGGTCGTGACCGGACAGCCCGGTTCCGTGAAAGGCGAGTACCGTCTGGGTTCCGTCAAATTCCGCGAATGTCGGAGCCGCGTACGATGCCTGTGCCGAGCCCGCAGCCCAGACGGGTTCGCCGGAGATCTCATCGTAAGCGGCAACGCCGTGATCATGGCTGCCTCCCGGAATGACGATCACCTTGCCGTCGGTAATCAGCGGCGAGCCGGCCATCGCCCAGCGGATGTTTGTCGCCCTTGCGTCTGCGAGGATGTTCCGCGACCAGAGCTGTCGGCCCGTCAGCGCGTCCAGACAGTTAAGCTGCCCGGTGGCTCCGAGTGCGTACAAACGAGAATCGGTGATCGTCGGCGTCGCTCGCGGACCGGGTCCGCCCATCGGTTCGTCAAACCGGATTGCGTCGACGTGTTCCCAGACCTGTTTGCCGGTCGCAGCTTCGTAACAGACGATGCACTCGTTATCGCCCCGCTGCTCCTGCGTGAACGCGAGCCCGCCGACGATGGCAAACGACGACCAGCCCTTGCCGACCGGATGTCGCCAGACCTCGACCGGCGCCTGCTGCCAGTTCACGTTCGACAGATCTCCATCGATGGTGCCATCGCGGTGAGGACCGCGAAACTGCGGCCAGTCTGTCGCCGTGATTTCGAGCTTCGACAGCATTGCGTCAGCGGCGTCATCTGCGGAAGACGTGCCGCTCTGAACAATGCCGCCAGAAGCGCGCTCTGGCGGCGACGTCGTTTCGATCGTCCGCAGGTACGCGTCCAACTGTTCGTCGTCTGTCAATTCGGAAGTGCTGACGAAGACGGGCGTCATATCGCCACGAAACTCTTTGAAGCGATACTGCGACCGGATTCCGCCGACGATGACCGCCAGAACGAGCACGCCGATGCCGCGTGTCGACCACGGCAGGCCGCTCGCGAACAGCCACCACAGCAGCGTGAAAAACGTGGTGCCTGACACAACGGGCAACGAATAAAAGACCTGGTAGGTTCTGTCCGGGGCAAAATAAAACCAGACGAACACTTCGAGCGCGCAGCCCAGTCCGAAAACGAAGGCGCCCAACTGCCAGCGAAACGTCGGCAATGGAGTGGGCTCCGGGTTCGCAGCCGTTGCCTGTTCTGTCACCAGGTTCTCCCTGAAGTCGTCGAAATTACTGGAACCGCGAGGCTGACGTCAGACTTAGCGCCGTCAGAGTCACGCGGCATCATAGCCCACTGCTTTGTCGAGACATCCTGATTCGGCAGCAATCCCTGGCGCGGTGACTGTTTTGCGTCAAAAGGCCGCATCGGCAACTCCTGTTGCGATAAGGAACCCTTTCATGGCAGTTTCGCGAATTCTGGTGCTATCCTCGCTCCTGCTGCTCGCCGTTAGCCACCTGGCCTCTGCGGCGGACGACGGCCAGCCAAACGTGATCATCATTTTCTGTGATAATCTCGGATACGGCGATATTGAACCGTTTGGCTCAACGCTGCATCGCACGCCGAATCTCAACCGGATGGCCCGCGAGGGGAGGAAATTTTCACACTTCTGTGTGACGGCCGGAGTCTGTACGCCGTCGCGTGCGAGCCTCATCACCGGCTGTTACGCGCAGCGTATCGGGATGCACGATAATCCGCGCGACGGCCAGGTGCTGCGACCGGTTTCGCCATACGGACTCAACCCGGACGAAACGACGATCGCGGAAGTGCTCAAGCAGAAAGGCTACGCAACGGGAATCATTGGCAAATGGCATCTTGGCGATCAGCCCGAGTTTCTGCCGACGCGACAGGGTTTCGATGAGTTCTTCGGCATCCCCTACAGCGACGACATGACGCAGCCGACGGGGCAGCGACTCGGCGAGAAGCTCGACGGCAACCGCTGGCCGCCACTGCCGCTGATGGAAAACGAAACGGTGATCGAAGCACCCGTCGACCGCGACCTGCTCACGAAGAGGTATACCGAACGGGCGATCGACTTTATCGAACGGCACCATGACGAGCCGTTCTTCCTCTACATCCCGCAGGCGATGCCCGGCAGCACGCCGGTTCCGTTTGCCAGTCCGGAGTTTCGTGGCCGCAGCAAAAACGGTCCGTGGGGAGATTCGATCGAAGAACTCGACTGGTCGACCGGGCAGATTCTCGATCGGCTGGCTGAATTGAAACTTGATCGGCAAACGCTGGTCGTCTGGACGTCGGACAACGGAGCACCGCTGGCCCGCGACCTGTCGTCTCCGTCCCGAGGCAGCAATCGGCCGCTGCACGGACGCGGTTACACGACGGCAGAAGGTGCGTTTCGAGTGCCGGCTATCTGCTGGTGGCCGGGCCGGATTCCCGCCGGCACCGAGTGTTCCGAACTGGCGTCGACAATCGACCTGCTGCCGACCGTCGCTCATCTCGCTGATGCGCCGCTACCGAAACAGACGATTGACGGGCTCGACATCCGCCCGCTGCTGTTCGGTGAGCCCGGTGCCCGCACTCCGCACAAGGCTTTCTACTACTATCAGACTGATCAGCTTCAGGCGGTCCGCAGCGGTGACTGGAAGCTCTTCGTCCCACTGTCCGACTTCCAGAGGCATCCGCACTTTCAGAAGGGGAAGTCTTCGCAGCCGTTTCTGTTTAACGTTGTCACAGACATCGCTTCGCAGTACGAGGTCGCGTCCGAGCATCCGGACATCGTCGCCCGGCTGACGAAACTCGCCGACACCGCGCGGAAAGAACTTGGAGATTCCGGCCACCATGGTTCCGGCCAGCGTCCACCGGGCCATGTCGAGGATTCGCAGCCACAGGTGCTGTCATCGCAGACGCGCTAAGCCACGCCGGACCGGCACAAGCTCGCTACACCGTCGCACTGCACCGTGACGCCCTGCTCCTCGGAGCAGAGCCCATCTTCCAATCGGCGAGTGATCGGATCCTGTTCTCAAACTCCCAACCATCCGATTCGGAAATTTTGATGTTTCAGGGAAAACCGGAATGTTTTCTGTCGACAAAGTCAGGTGTGAACGATTGAATGCTCCGCTTTGTGGACGCACGAATTGAGTGGCCGGACGGGCGTATTGGGCGCATGGAACTCAGTGATGCGTTCATGCTTTCGTCGGGCGGACGCTTCTCTGGCGTTTGTTTTTCTCTCGTAAACCAAAGGGCCGAATCATGCTGATGTCGAACTGGCTGGGGTTGT
>WGMU01000067.1 GCA_016124895.1 bacterium | reverse complement strand
TTGTTGCCAGCGCAACGTCGTGAGCGTCCGGGGCCATGCGGACGACGCGCGAGCCCAGCGATTCCCAGAAGGCGATCGTTCGCTCGACTACGGCAGCATTCGACGCAACGTGAGGAGTCACTACACAGACGCGGCCGTCGAACAGGTCCGGCGTTGCGACCTCAAAGCCACGTTGTTCAGAACCGGCCAGCGGATGAGAACCGACAAATTGAACGCCGTCCGGAAGTCCGCTCGCCAGTTCTCGACAGATCGAGCCTTTGACGCTGCCGACGTCGGTGATCAGCGTTCCGGGACGGCTGCATTCCGCAATGGCTCGCACGTCGGCGACGATGCGGTCGACCGGGGTTCCAACGACGACGAGATCCCATTCAGGCTCGACGTCAGCAATGTTCGTTGCGAACGAATCGATGACTCCCGCGTCGACGGCCGCCTGCAGACGCTCGGCATTGCGTCCGATCCCGAGGACGTGCCGACAGAGTCCGCGCTGCTTCGCGGCCAGCGCGACAGAACCTCCGAGCAGACCAACGCCGACAATCGCCAGTGTTCCAGTGTCGGTGCCCTCCCCGGAAGTCATTTGCTCAGTTCCCTCAGTCGAGTCAGTGCGAAAGCAGAACCATACCGGGCGGCCTGCCGATAGTGCAGTTTGGCGATACTCGGTTTTCCGGATTCTTCCGCCGCCTTTCCGAGCTGGCACCACCGCTGCGCCGCCGGGCGATTGACAACGATGATTCGCGGCAGTTCGTTATCGGGATCGGTGATCGCGCCGCGAGGTGTGAGCCTTCCGAGTGGAATCGCAGTGCTGAGCGAGTCTGCCGCAGTGCTGGCCGGGTTCGTCACCGCATTCCGTGAACTCGCTGCTGCGCGAGATGCCGAAGGCTGAGCAGTGCTCGACTGCGCCGCCAGTGAGCCAGTCTCTTTCAGCCGGACAGAGCGATCTGCGAAGTACAACGGGCGGTCGTGACGCGACAGATATGCGTCGCGAAACGTTGGAGTCTGCGCAGAGAACTGCTGTGGCGAATCGTCGATCAGTCCTGAAGCCCGCAGCCGGTCGGCGGTAACGGGAGAGTCAGCCGCGTCGAGAACCATCCGGTCCATTTCCCGCAGATCGTGAATCCAGACGTGCGAGCTGAGGTTTGACGATTCCGCAAATCGGCCCCACGAAACGGAGTTTGGAATCCCGAAACCGGCGCGCGAGCAGGAACTTCCAGCACGATCAATTCCACCGAGACTGACGCTGCCGCGATCCGGCACGACGGCCGAGAAGCGACCACCCAGCGCGCGGCCGACAGGAACCTGCACGGCGAGCTGCGCAGTTGCCGTGGCTGCCGGGAGAATGATCAGACAGGTCGCCAAAATACGTCGCAGGGTCATTCGCGCGTTCATTCTCGAAACTCCTGTGCGAGTGCCTCTTTCTGTCGCAGCGTAAGTTTGTTCGGCAGAGAATGCCAAACTTCAATGTCCGTTGAGGGCCGGAACGCCGTGATGGTGCTGCTCCCGGCTGGCGTCTGCCCTTGAAACCGGCTGTCAGGTTCTATCTACTGGCTGCCCCTCGATGGCCGCCCGAATTCCCTCCTTTGATTTTCTGTCCCCGTCGCCTCGCCAGAAGCCGCCTCTCATGCCTGACTTTCTGACGTTCATGATGGGCCAGTACGAGGCTCGTGTGCCGACCGACCGGCTGTACGCGAAGAATCATCTGTGGTTGAAGCCGGACGGAAATCGGTACCAGGTTGGGTTTACTGCATATTCCGTGCGGCTGCTGCAGGACGTGTACTTCCTCGACTGGTCGATCGATCCAAACACGTCCGTTCACGAAAAGCAGGAGATCGGCGAGATCGAAAGCTCGAAAGCGCTCTCCAGTCTGCACGCTCCGTATGACGGCCGCGTGCTCGAGTTCAACGAGCAACTGCTCGACGATCCATCAGGGATCAACACGGACGGCTACGGAAAAGGCTGGCTGTTCCACTTTGAAACCCAGGCCCAGCCACTGACTCCGGAACAGTACCTGAAAATCCTCGAAGCTGGCTGGGAAGACACACAGCGCATGATCAAAGGGCAGATCAATTGAGGGAACAGCGAGCAGGGAACAATCAACAGGGAACAGCAGATCGAAACCATCTCTCCACTTAATCCTCCTCACCTGGCCCTTGACTCTCAGCCTTTGCCCTCAGCCTTATTATGCCCGCACCGAAGAAACTCACCGTCGTCATCTCGCAGCACCAGGGGCGGAATCCTGCGAAGCGCAAGCTCGAAGAGGATCTCGCCGTCGCGCTGATGATGAATTCGGATGTCGAAGTCTCAATCATTCCGAACCTGTACGACCTGAGTGCCGACCACTCGGGCACGCTGTTTCTGAAGGCGTTGCGGGGCGATCTGGTCGTGCTTGGCTGGCTGTATCCGCGAGCGATTCAGTGGATCCTCGACCGCAACGGCATCAAGGGTCGAACCGGCACGGTGCTGCTGCGCGGCGATGACGAAGACGAAGAACCTGACGATCGGCCGGACGCGATCGGCGCTCTCAATGTCCCCGACCGCTTGCTGTACTGCATCGACTTGAAAGCGTCGACTGACTCGCAGGACTTCCTCGACGAGATTCAGCGGATCGTTGACGAAACGAGTCAGCAGACTGTTGACCTGATGAGCTGGATCCAGGGAGATCCGAAGCAGGAACAGCTCGAGCGGTACCTCAATCCGAAAGCGATTCTGGAAGCGGACAGCGGTAACAACGGCTCAGTCGCCGACGCAGAAAACGACGAGAAAGTCCGGCGTCGCTGGTATCCGGTCATCGATTACGACCGCTGCACGAACTGCATGGAGTGCATCGACTTCTGCCTGTTCGGTGTGTACGGCGTCGATTTTCTCGATCGGATCCTCGTCGAGAATCAGGACAGTTGTAAAAAAGGCTGCCCCGCCTGCAGCCGTGTCTGTCCGGAAAACGCCATCGTCTTCCCGCAGCACAAAACGCCTGCCATAGCCGGAGCGGACGGCGAAGTCGCCAGTCTGAAGATCGACCTGTCAAAACTCTTCGGCGGTGGCGACGCACTCGACATGGCGGTCAAAGAACGTGACATCGAACTCGTCCGCGACGGCCGCGACGCCGTCGGCACCAGCGTCGGCCTGAGACAGCGTTCCGCCTGCGGCGAACGCGACGAACTCGACGATCTGATCGACGGACTGGACGACCTGGATTTGTAGACGCCACGCCCGCCTGTCTTCGCGACAGGTTCCATGCGTTTCCGTGTGCCAGTGCAGGGCAGCTCAGGCGTCACGGGCTGAGCCATCGAGTCGATCAGCGATCGAGTGACTGTGGACTACTGCTCGCTCGGCTGCCCGGTCGCGCCGTTGGCGACATCAGCCTGCCAGGTTTTCAACGCAGAAAGCAGTCTCTCTGTCCGTTCCGGGTGCTGGCTGGCGAGGTTGTTCATTTCGCCGAGATCGCTGGCCAGGTCATACAGCCCGATTCCTTTGCTTCCCTTGCCATCAACGATCAGCTTCCACTGTCCGTCGCGGATCGCTTTGCCGTTCCAGACAAGCTGCCGTCGGCCGAGAGGCTTTTCTTCGAGCAGCACGGGCAACAGGCTCTGGCCGTCAAGCGGCCGCTCTTTCGGCGCGGCGAGCCTGGCGGTATCGAGCAGCGTCGGCATCACGTCGAGCGATATGCTGAGCTGGTCCGACTTCGAGCCCGCTTTGATCCTGCCCGGCCAGCTCGCGATGCACGGCACCCGGTGCCCGCCTTCCCAGTTGGATCCCTTCGCTCCTCGCAGCGGACCGTTCGAACCGCGGTTGTTCGCTCCATTGTCGGAGAAGAACAGAAGCAGCGTATTCCCGGCGAGTCCCAGCCGATTCAGGGTCGCGACGATTTCACCGACGCTACTGTCCATTTCGACGACCATTTCCGAGTACGCGGCCTTGATGTCCTTCCGCTCGCCTGTCAGGTCAAACCTGCCGCCGACACTGCGCAGCGGTGGATCATTCGGTCCCTGATAGGGATAGTGCGGAGCCTCGTGCGGGAGATACAGGCAGAACGGCCGACTACGGTTGTCTTCGAGAAACTTCACCGCGTGCTTCGTGATCAGGTGCGTCGTGTAGCCTTCTTCCTGAAGCAGCCGGTCCTGCTGCCACCAGTCGAAAGCCCCGGACTGATCAACGTGCGAGAAGAAGTCGACGTTGCCGCTGACGTAGCCGCGGAACAGATCGAAGCCCTGCCGCACCGGGTTGTATTTCGGGTAATAACCGAGGTGCCATTTGCCGAAAATCGCCGTCGCGTAACCGGCCTCTTTGAGCACTTCGGCAAACGTCACTTCCTGAGGCTGCAGGCCGTGATGATGGATCTCGCCGCGCGTCGCGTCGGCAAAGATCACTCCCGGAATGCCCGCCCGCTGCTGGTACCGCCCGGTCATCAGCCCGGCTCGAGTTGGACTGCAGACATTGCCACTCGAATGGAAATCCGAAAATGTCATTCCGCCTGCCGCGAGTTGTTCGAGGTGGGGCGTCCTGATCCAGCCGCCGTACGGGCTGATGTCTCCGTACCCGAGATCGTCCGCCATGATCACGACGAAGTTCGGCTGTGCAGCTCTGTCAGCAGCTGAAATTGCACAGACTGACATCGAAACGAGAGACAGAATCAGCAGGCCGCGGCGAATCACACAGAACATGAGAAACCTCACATCAGTTCTGGAAGCGGAACAACGTAAGCCTTCCGCGCAAAAAAGTGGGATAGGCATTCTGCATGTCAGCGAATTCGCCGTCACTGCTGACGTTATGAGAGGCAGGGTGCCTATCCCACGTTCAATCCGCGACGCCCCGCTGACTCATTCAACTGTTTATGTCGGCGAGAACTTCGCAATCGGCGCCGCATGACGCACAGGCTCGCCGGACTGCACTTCTCGAATCGCCGCTTCTGCAGCCGCGACCGAGTCCGGCGAATCGAATACCGACAACTCGATCTCCGTCGTGTAGGACTCACCCGGACCAAGTGAAATCACGCGGCCCTGTTCGCGCTCGAAGGTTTTCAGGTTCGGATAGTTGGTGCCTGGTTCGAGCCCCGTCACAAAGCCGTCCTCGTCGGCCTGCGTGTTCTTCCACAGCGTGAAGCTCGGCAACTGCTGTTTCGGGAATCGCAACTGCAGCCCGCAGTCGCCAGTGGAATTCTTCAGCAGGACTGCCGTTGAGCCGTCATCGCCGGCCTGCAGGTCGAAGAAGAACGCTTCCTCGCGATAGCCAGCGACCGGTCCTGGATAGACGTCGAACGAGTCGGCTCCGCTGGCCGAGTGATCGTCGCGCGGCGCGACTTCCGCGATCGCCGCAACGATCCGCGAGCCCTCGTCGAGAAACGGCCGGCCGATGTTCGTGTGATAAAGCAGTTCGAGTTCCATTGGCTGGGCGGACGGATTGGATACCGTGTCGGTAATCGTCA
Organism: bacterium; assembly: GCA_016124895.1. Taxonomy (GTDB): domain Bacteria; phylum Planctomycetota; class Planctomycetia; order Planctomycetales; family Planctomycetaceae; genus JAPOLP01. The sequence goes on along the minus strand of WGMU01000067.1, from coordinate 13,259 downwards.
ACGAGTTCGATCCGGCCGTTGTTGAGACCGTCGACGTCAGCCGCAGAACGGAGCCAAACATCATAGCCTCATCGATGACACCGGTGACTGACAGTGTCCCGTCACCGTCGTCATCCACTGCGACAGTCACGCGATGTGCCGGCAAGTTGGCGATTTTCCCGTGCAGTGTCAGCTCGGTCTCAATCGCGTTGCCGTTGTTGTCGAGCACCCGGTCGACTCCCGGCGGTCCGTTGAAGGCGAGCCCGCAGCGGCACAGCAGTTCGTTGAACCCGGCCAGCCAGCCAAGCCCGCTGCGTTCCTGCAGGTTGACAAACTGTGGATTGACCGGTCGGGCGACAGGAGACTTCCACTCGATCGGCAACCCGCGAAAGCTGCCCTTCCACAGGCCCATGCCGCGCGTCGGCAGGATGGACATCGACAGGGCTCCATTGTCGAGCGTGACGACGTCGACACCGTCTGACAACCCGCCGCGCAGCCGCGTCTTGCTGACTGACCACGCGGACGCTCCTGCCAGTTGCGGCCCGTCCGCCGCATTTGTTCGCCAGGCGTCCAGCCAGATGCCTGCATCCACATCAGTCAGCACCGTCTCCAGTCGTGCCATTCTCTCTGATCCTCGTTGAGTTCTCTCTGCGTCCGACCATATCACGCCGCTTTGTTACGAAGGTGCGACCGGACTGTTCGACGCACGGTATCGCGTCACTGGCCCGAGTCGAAGTCACTCGAAACGCCGTGATGCTGCGTGACATGGAAATGGTGATCAGGCACGGTACCTGTTAAGAGCTGACGGTTTCATAGCAGTGACAAAATGGACCAGTATTCATGAAGAATCCCGGTAAGGAGAGAATCCCTGTCATTCGCACTTTGGAAGCGAGGCCGGGTCAGTAAACTGCCAGCCTGCTGCCAGCACTGCGTTCACAAGGTGCGGGCCAGCGCCTGGGTCGGCTCGTCGGATTCGGCGAGCTGGCCTTTTTTGTTTTCCGCGAGCAGTTGAGGCCCGCTGCAGCCGTCGTCTTTGATCAGGCCGCCAAGAACGCCACGTATCCGTCGGACGGGGCAACCGTCGTCCGCTGTGAGTTTCGAGGGATCGTCGCCGTTCTTAAGATCCGCACGGCACTGTCGATTGGCAGTTGCCTCAAACAAACCAGAACTCCCGATCTCGAAAGGATATTACAATGAGCCAATCTCTGTCCCGACGCGGATTTCTGCAGACATCAGCGCTGGCGGCAGCCGCTCTGAGTGTCCCCGGTTTCGCCACCGCTGAGTCGAAAGCGCCGCTGTTCCGCATCTCACTCGCTCAGTGGTCACTGCACCGCGCGCTGAAGGGCGGAAAGCTGGACAACCTCGACTTCGCAAAAACCACGAAGCACGACTTCGGTATCGAAGCGGTTGAGTACGTCAATCAGTTCTTCAAGGACAAGGCGAAGGACACCGGCTATCTGACCGAGATGAAAACGCGGGCTGAGGGCGAAGGCGTCAAGAGCCTGCTGATCATGATCGATGGCGAAGGCCGGCTCGGTGATCCGGAGGAGACAAAGCGCACGGAAGCCATCGAGAATCACTATAAGTGGGTTGAAGCCGCAAAATTCATGGGCTGCCACGCGATCCGCGTCAACGCCGCGAGCGGCGGTACTTACGAAGAGCAGGTCAAACTGGCCGCCGACGGCCTCGCACGTCTGACCGAATTCGGCGAGAAACACGACATCAGCGTCATCGTGGAAAACCACGGCGGCCTGTCGTCGAACGGTGCCTGGCTGGCGGAAGTGATTAAGACCGTCGGCAACGAGCATTGCGGCACGCTGCCCGACTTCGGCAACTTCGGTATCGACCGCGAGAAAGGCGACTGGTACGACCGCTACACGGGCGTCAAAGAACTGATGCCGTTCGCCAAAGCCGTCAGCGCGAAGACGTACGACTTCGACGACAAACGCCCGTTGGTCACGATCGACTCGAAGTGGGGTAAGGAAACCGACTTCCTGAAGATGATGAAGATCGTCCTGGACGCCGGCTACAAAGGCTGGGTCGGCATCGAATACGAAGGCGGCCAGCTCGACGAGTACGAAGGCATCCGCAAATCCAAAGCCCTCCTCGACCGCTGCGCCGAAAAGCTGGCGTAAGCGAGACTGTTTGATAGGTGAAACCTACTCGTGATTTCTGGTCTCACTCTTTTGCCGACAACGAACTCTACAGAAATGGCAATGGACTCAGTCGACTCGCCAAAGAAGGAGGTAAGCAAGTGCTTTTTGCAATCAACGCCAGTGGAGACCTTCGCCGAATCTCAGAGATCCCACACGCCCAGGAATTTCAGACTTGGCGTGATCGTTTAACTCCGCAGGAGTACAACGACATCCACCAGCATTTAATGGATCGAATCGACGATAAGGACATTGAAACGTCAAGTTGGATCCCAGGTGCAGAGTGGAAGGGAACCGTCTATTGGCCAATCTTTGAAAAGGCATGCAGTCGCAATGTTGATTCCGCTGCACGATTCTTTGGCCTGATCGTTTGGGACGTGGTTATGAAGCACCCCGACTCTTGGTCATTTGGCCGCTATGAACTTGATGGAACACCTATCGAGGGAATGACCTACTTCCGAATCACACAACGTTAGACACAAATTCGAAAGAGGCACCTTTACAGCAAACGACGAACATCCCCGCAAACCGCCGACTGAAGCTGCTCGTCAGTCCGCATTCGGCTGCTCTCGTTGCCTGAACGAATCTCGAAATCGATGACCACTCCAATTTCGCTGCCGTACGAACTTGAAATCCAACTCAAAAACGAAGCGACTGCGTGCGGGATGACGTTGGATGAGTTTGTGCAGACAACACTTGAGTGGGCCATCGCTCACAGGATGTCTGACGACCCTCTTTTCGCCGATCGGGCCGTGTTTCGCGACAGAGTGTCCGAGGAATTTGCGGACAGCCACGACGACATCCTGTACGGAGAGGGCTCGTAAACAGACTCAAGCTGTTGGCCATCCTGCGGGAAGGTCACACTTCAGGGACTGACAGAGTCCGGTCAGCGAGGCAACATGGTCGCGGTGCAGGGGGATGCCTGCTGTGCTCCACTGCTCGCTGCGGTCCCATTCGAGTTCGCCGGCGATGCGGACCTTGTCGAAGCCGCCAGCCGGTGCGAGTGCTCGGAGGTCGGCGATCGTGGCGTCGACCTCTTTCAGGAAACGGGCCGGGTCGCCGAAGTGGGCGGGGTCAATCGCCTGGAAGAAGTGGTCGGAGCCGGGGCCGTAAGGGTTCGGCGCTTTGTGGATCGGCGTGCGACGGCCGATCAGGGCGGATGTTAACGCTGAGGCGACAAAGCCGAGGCCGCTGCCTCGCGCGCCGGACATTGGCAGCAACGTCTTCGCGGCCGTGGGATCGGTCGTCGAATTGCCAGATTCATCGAGTGCCCAGCCGGCGGGGATCGACAGGCCGTACATCGCGGCAGTTTCGATCTTGCCCCAACTGCTTTCTGCGATCGCCATGTCGAGCACGAACGGCGCACCTGAGCCAGTCGGGATCGCCCAGCAGACGGCGTTGTTGGCGGTCCCCGGTTCTTTGCTACCGTACGCGGCGACGGTCGCTCGGCCGGTGCTTGTCGTGCAGAAGCCGATCAGCCCCTGTTGAGCAGCCAGCAGGCCGTAAACCGCGGCGGCTCCAAAGTGCTGGCCCTTCTTGATCACAACCGTGCCAGTGCCGACCTCGCGAGCTTTCTTAATCGCCAGTTCCATGCCACGAGTTGCCGCAACATGACCGAGCCCGCCGCTGGCTTCAATGACGGCAATCGCCGGTGTCTCGCAGGCGGTAATGGACATCGCCCGCGGGTCGATATCGCCCGCGTCCATCGCGTCGATGTACTTCTTCAGGCAGCGGCTGCCGTGCGAGTGGATGCCGCGCAGGTCCGCCTCCACCATCCGGTCAGCGGCGATGTCTGCCTCGGCTTCAAACATGCCTTTGCGGACCAGCAGAGTGACGATCAGCGACCGAATCTGGTCAGCCGAAACGACAATCTCCTGACTGGTGTCCTGCGAAATGTCCGGAGTGAAGTCGGGCATGTCGAAATCTCCAGGCTTACCTCAGCGCAAAGACGCAGAGAACGCAAAGGCTCGCAAAGTGGAAAACAACAGTTTCTTAAGTTCTTTGCGTTGCTCAGCACCGTGGCGACTTTGCGCTGAGGCCAGCATCAGAGCTGGCGGGCACAGAGGACGTCTACTTCGCAGTTGGTGGTTTCGGATCGGACTTCAGAGGCAGCTTGACAACTTTGCCGGTCCAGGCGGATTTGTAGATCGCCAGAATCAGTTCGACGCTCTTACGGCCGTCCTCGCCTGCGACCAGTGGCTTCGATCCGGTTTCGATCGACTTGATGAAGTCCTTGAGCTGATCTCGATGGCCGGCGTGTGAAATAGCCGACGGGTCGGCCGCTCCGCCGGTGCTCTCTCCGCCGCCCATCAGCTTCGAGCGAACGGTGCGGTCCTTCGGTGACGACTTCGCAAAATCCCACTTGAGGATCGTGTCCTGCTCGACAATCGCCGAGCCCGTCGTGCCGTGGATCTCGGTCTTCTTGAGCAGCCCCGGCCAGGCACTGGTCGTCGCTTCCAGGACGCCGAGCGCTCCGTTGGCAAAGCGGACAGTGGCCACGCCGACGTCTTCGACTTCAATCCGCTCGTGCGCGAGCGTGTCGGTGAATGCGGCGACTTCGACGACGTCACCCATCAGCCAGTAGAGCAGGTCGACGTTGTGGATGCCCTGGTTCATGTAGGCTCCGCCGCCGTCCATCCCGAACGTGCCGCGCCACCCGCCGCTGTCGTAATACTCCTGCGTCCGCCACCACTTGACGTAAGTGTCACCGAGTGTCAACCGGCCGAAGCGACCTTCGTCGATCGCCGCCTTGAGTGCCTGATTCGCGGCACTGAACCGTGACGGGAAGATCGTGCAGAGTTTGACTTTGTTCCTGTTGCAGGCGTTAATAATTGCATCGCAGCGTTTGAGTGTGATTTCCAGCGGCTTTTCAACGACGACGTGCTTGCCCGCACTGGCGGCGGCGACGGCCGGATCCATGTGAGCGCCGCTCGGCGTGCAGATTGTGACGATGTCGACGTCCGAGTCCGCGAGCATGTCTTCGAGCTTGTGGTACGCCCGGCAGCCAATGTCGGCGGCATACCGATCGGCCGAGGCCGTGAAGTTGTCGAAACACGCGACGATCTTCGCGCCGCGGATTTCTTCGATCGCTTTGGCGTGGAAACGCGAGATCATTCCGCAGCCAACGATGCCGAATCCTGTTGTCATGATGGGGGTCCTGTTTGGGTCACGTAGGGCCGGTTCCGACCGGCCGGGATATCTGATTTGGATCAGGCGGCCGATGCGAGCCGGCCCTGCCTAATCGACGATTTTCACGCGGCAGAACTTTTTTTTACCGGCCCAGACAAGCAGGCCGTTGGTTGCCGTGATCTTCTCGTCGGCGGATTCAATTTTTGTTTTGTCTTCGCCAAGTTTCGCTCCGCCCTGCGCGACAAGGCGGCGGGCTTCGCTGTTAGACGCGCACAGATTCAGGACGGTCAGGAGCTGCGTCGGACCGAGCGTTCCGTCAGTGTCGAGCAGGCTGCGAGAAAGTTCGACTTCAGGAATCTCTGCCGGCAGCCCGCCGCCGCCGACCTCCTTCTGCCAGCGACCCGCAGCTTCGTCGGCGGCCGACGCGTCGTGGTACTCGCCGATCACCAGCTTCGCGAGGCGGACCTTCGCTTCCTTCGGGTGCCCACCCAGCAATGCGTCGACTTCATCCAGCGGCAGCGTTGTCAGCAGCTCGTAGTACATGCGCATCACCTCGTCGGGGAGCTGCATGAACTTCTTCATCATCTCATACGGCTCTTCGCTGATGCCGATGTAGTTGCCGAGGCTCTTGCCCATGCGGCGCACGCCGTCGAGCCCGACAAGGATCGGCGACATGACGCCGATCTGCTGATTGATCCCGGCGTCGCGTTGCAGATCGCGAGCCAGCATGAAGCTGTAAAGCTGCTCGGTGCCACCGAGTTCGATGTCGGCTTTGATTTCAACCGAGTCCCACGCCTGCATGACCGGGTACAGGCATTCGTGCAGGAAGATCGGCTTCTCCTCACGGTAGCGCCTGGAGAAGTCGTCGCGGGTGAGCAGTTGAGCGACGGTGACCTTGCCGCAGAGGTTCAGCACCTGGGCGAAGTCCATCTTCCCGAACCAGTCGCCGTTGCGATGCACTTCGGCGCGGTCGAGATCGACCACCTTGCCGACCTGTGCGAGGTAGTCGCGGGCGTTGGCCTCGACGTCTTCAGCCGTCAGGCGTTTGGTTCGAGCTTCGTCGCGTCCGCTGGGGTCGCCGACCAGCGCGGTGTAGTTACCGATGATGATAACGGCCTGGTGGCCGAGTTCCTGGAACTGGCGAATCTTCCGCAGGGGAACGGTATGGCCTAGGTGGACGTCGATCCCGGTCGGGTCAATGCCGTATTTGACGCGTAGCGGTGTGCCGGCCTGGCGGCTGTGTTCGAGCTTTGTCGCGAGTTCCTCTTCGGGAACGATCTTTTCGACGCCGCGACGGATGATCGCGAGCTGTTCTTCGATCGGGGGAAACTGCATCGTGACGGGGTAAATCAAAGGAAGAGGATTTCGGCGCCGGTGGCGTCCGGTCGTGCGAGCATACGGCAGCGGTGCGGACTCCGTTTCCCGGAGTTTCTGACGCGTCACACAATCGGAGCGAACGGTATCAGGGGGTCAGGCGACTCGCCACTGACCGCGTCTGGAGCGACTTTTCTGTGCAGAAAGCCGTCGAACGAAACAATTCCCGTCGTTCTCTGTTGACTGATCGTCCGGAACCGACGGCGGCACTGGCGACGATATCTGCCCAACGGGAACTTCGTCAGCGTGGCTGACGTCAGGCCAGCGCCATTTGTCTGTCACCGGGGATAGGCAAAGCCTTGAGCGTACACGTTTCCGGTTGAGTTCTGCGGTGTCAACTGCGGGACAGAATTTCCGGACGGATAGCCGAGTTGCTGAGACGCGATTCCGGACGGCGAGGCTCCGTAGCCATAGACATGACCATAAGCCTGAGAGGTTGACGCGGTCGGCTGATTCATCGGAACGAGACCCGTCTGCGGTGCGGGTTGCTGCCAGACGGCCTGCTGGCCAGGAATCGGAGACTGATTCGGGGTGAAATATCCGACTCGGCCTGCATCTGCAGGTTGAGAGTTCAGCCACGTCTGTCCGCCCGCCGGGGCTTGCAGGTTCGGGCCGGGTTGAACTGCGTTGTACGGAGCCGTCTGCGGAAGCGTTCCGGGCATCAAAGCCGGCTGACCGTACTGCGGGGGAGATTGCAGTGGGCGGTACTGGTCAACTGGGAGATAACCGTTGGCGTTTGAGTTGTTGTACTGACCCGAGGCGGCATTCGGAGATGGCTGCAGGGAGTTCAGTTGGCCATAACTTCCATAACTCGGCGGGGCAAATGGCTGCTGCTGCGGCTGCGGCATCTGCGGCATCTGAGCGACGCCGGACGGTGACGGATTCAGGAAGCCCGGTTGCTGCTGACCGGCAGGCGGAGGCGGCAGTTCCTGGTATCCGTATTGTGGATAGGCCACTGAAGCAGCGTATGCCTGGCCATTCTGGTGCTGAGCCTGCGCGGTGGACTGTTGCGTCGGAAGGCCGGCTGCCGAATTCTGCAACTGCTGCTGCAGGACCTGCATCTGATAGTGCTGCTGGTCGATGACCTGCTGCATCTGATCAATGCGGCTGAGATATTCGTCGCCGATTGCGCTGCGACCCTCGGGGACCCTCGCCACTTGGTAATCCGGGACCGAGATACCGGGGATCGGAGTGCCCGAGTAGCCGCGATCCATTGCTGCTGCCTGAATCAGCGAGCGTTCCTGGTGATCCGTCCGGAAGTACTGATCTGAACTCGACGGTGCTGGAAGATCGCTCGCGGCGACATCGCCGTAACCGGATGCTTCGCTGGCGGCGTAAGGTGTTCCAAAATTCGGGTGCATCCCGGCTCGCTGCCGATAGCGGTGGTACCACTGGTGCGAATACGGCATCACCGGTGAAATCCCCCAGCCGGCGGCGACGTCCATCTGTGCGAGAACGTTCTTATAATTGTGCGGCCGGAACAGTGTGTAGCCACCGTAAGCCGGGATCTCCTGGAAATAGCCGTGCAGCCACGGTTCCGCCGAATCGAGCGGATAGAGCTGATCACCGCCGCCTCCGCCACCCATTGAGACAGCATCGTAAGGATTTCCGAAGCCACCCATTCCGGCGCTCCAGGAGCCCGTCGTCATGCCTGGCGAGAACGCCATGCCACCACCGGCAGGGCCGCAAGTTGCACATTGTCCGGGAGTTACGGCAATCGATAGAGCAACCAGCCAACCGCTGATCATGGTTCTGTCTCCGGGAAGTTGAGCCTTCGGCGATCAGCCGCGGACTCGATTGGATCCGGTCGGTTCAGGACAATTCCTGACCCGTCAGATTGATGTCGACTGCGGTTGCAGGAACAATCGTGCAAACCGGCAGGGCACGTACGGCACATCTAATCCTGATCTTCGTCAAAGTTGACGCGTCGAATCCTGCAAACTTTCACTGCAGGACGAGCACCTCTTAAGCAGTCGGCACGCCCGGATATACTCCGTGCATTCTGTGTGTCTTATCTGGTTTGCCGAATTGTTTTGTTCGGTAGTCAGGGCGCCCCCCTCTCGTCGCCGGCTCAGCAGGACCTGGCCACAGTCGCACTCAGAAACAGAGCGTCCACATGATGTCGCGCACCGGTGTGTGGTCGAATTCCGTGTTGGCCGGGACGCAAAACTGGTTCGTCAATTCGAGGGGAATCCCCATGCTTCGAAATCCAATTCTGCGACTGGCCGTGTGTGCGGCTGCTGGCTCGGCATCCGTGGCTCAGGCTCAGCAGGCCATCGTCGCTGTGCAGAATTCGCAGCCGGTAGCAGCGGTTACGACCTTCACGACGCCAGCGAGTCCGGTCGTGACTCCACAGACGGTCGCCCTCCCGGCGGTGAACGTTCCAGCGACGGTGGTGTATCCCCTTCCGGGGGGCAGCTCGCTGGCGACCTCGATCACTCCTCAGCCGACAGTCTCGGTTGTGAGCACAATCCCGCAGCAGGCTGGCGCGCAACAGACGCAGATCTACACACCCAGCTATTACTACTATTACTACACACCACCGCAGCCGACGGCTTACTCTTATCCCATGAACTGGTCGCCTCCGACCATCGCCTCAATGGCGCCCGTAATGCCGGCTGCTCCCATTGGTTTTTCACCGTGGAACAACGGATTCGGCGTCTACGGCGTTAACGGAGCTTTCGGTCTGCCTGGAAGCAATTTGGGGGGCGGGTTTGGCGGAATGATGTTCAACGCCCGGGGCGAGGCTGGGCACGTCCGATATCCTTATTACAGCTATCGTCGGCCCTGGTATTATCCGGGACAGCCGAACTTCAACGTGACGATTCCAGGTCACGTCTGGTAACCGATCGTTTCCGGTTCACAGGCCGGAGAATTGAAGTTCCGGCATTCGCAGGCCGCCGGTGGACCGTTCCGGCGGCCAGTTTCTATGCGCGGTTCGGGCAGAGGCTTCTCAATGAGTGTGATCGAACGGTAATGTCCAGACTGTCGGATACTTCGTCGGCCCGGAGATCGGTCGGGCTGTCCGGGAGTCGCAGGATGTTTTTCTGGATGCTGTCTGGATTTGGGCTGGTTCTCGCCGTGCTGGCCGCTGGCGTGATGGTGTTCACCGCTGGCGTCGACGCTGGCAGCAGTTTCGAGGAACGCAGCGCGCCGCTGAAGTGCTTTCACTGCGGACGCCAGACCGACAGTTCCCGCCGAAAATGCCGTCACTGCGGACGCGAACTGCAGTAGAACGTGTGCCAGACCCGCGTGAACTTCAAGCGGGCGTCATCTGTCAGCAGGAACTGCGTGTCACTATGTTGACGCGATTTTCCATCTCGCTCGTGTGGAATGAGGCCATGCTGGAGATTGACGGATCGCAGGGGGAAGGTGGGGGTCAGATTCTGCGGTCGTCGCTCGCACTCGCGATGGTGACTGGCCAGGCAGTTCATCTGACCCGGATTCGTGCCGGACGGAAGCGGCCGGGTTTGATGCCGGCTCGCCTGATGGCTGTGACCGCAGCAGCTCAAATCAGTGCTGCGCAGGCTGAGGGCGCAGTGCTCGGATCTCGCGAGTTGACTTTCCAGCCGACGGCGGTTTCCGGCGGCGACTATTCGTTCCGTATCGGCACAGCCGGAAGCACGAGCCTGGTGCTGCAGACGGTTTTGCCAGCACTGCTGTGCGCGGACAGCCCGTCAACGCTGCGAATCGAGGGCGGGACGCACAATCCGATGGCGCCACCCTTCGAGTTTCTTCAGCGAGTTTACCTGCCGCTGATCAATCGGCTCGGACCTCGGGTCGAAACGCAACTCGAGCGGCCAGGCTTTTTCCCGGCAGGCGGCGGTCTGATTCAAGTGACGGTCGAGCCTGCAGGATCGCTCAAGCCGCTGACGCTGCGCGAGCGTGGCGAACTTCGCGATCGGCGAGTGCAGGCGATTGTCGCGCAGTTGCCGGAGCACATTGGGCGGCGGGAGTGTCAGACATTGACGCGGCATCTGCGGTGGCCGGACGAGGTTGCTCAGGTTGTTTCGCTGCGGGATTCCACTGGCTCCGGAAACGCTCTGCTGGCGGAACTCAGTTTTGAGTATGTGACCGAAGTCTTCGTTGAATTCGGTGAACGCGGTAAACCGGCAGAACGGGTGGCGAGGCAGCTCGCCCGGCAGGTGCAGAGGTATCTGGAATACGACGCGCCGATTGGCGAACATCTGGCCGATCAGTTGCTGCTGCCACTGGCGATTGGAGCAGGGCAGGGGACTGGTGGCGGCGTTTTCCGGACGCTCGCCTTAACCGATCACTCGAAAACGCACATCGAGATCATTCGGAGGTTTCTCAATGTCGGCATTTCCGTCATCGATGCCGCAGACGACGATGTTCTTATCGAAATTCGCGGTGAGTGAACGGTGACTTTTCCAGGCTCTCGAAACGTCACGGCGACTGAAGCGACATTCTCGAATTGACCTGCTAAAACGCTCGATTCGCTGAGGCGGGCATCTGAGTCGGATGTCCGCGTACGACCGCGAAATTTCGGGGATCTGAACTCCCGTTTGACTTTCCGTTTTCCACAGAGATGCAAGAACGATTGAACGATGTCTGAACAGCAGCTCAATAAGTACAGCTCACACATTACACAGCCGGCCTCGCAGGGAGCTTCGCAGGCGATGCTCTACGCGACCGGGATGAACGAAGCAGACATGAACAAGGCGCAGATCGGCATCGCGTCGGTCTGGTACGAAGGCAATCCCTGCAACATGCACCTGCGGGATCTCGGCGACCGGGTCAAAGAGGGCGTGACCAAAGCCGGGCTCATTGGAATGCGGTTTAACACGATTGGCGTGAGCGACGGCATTTCGATGGGCACCGACGGGATGAGCTACTCGCTGCAGTCCCGCGACCTGATTGCCGACTCGATCGAAACGGTCATGGGCGGCCAGTGGTACGACGGCCTGATCACGATCCCAGGCTGCGACAAGAACATGCCGGGCTGTGTCATCGCGATGGCTCGCTGTAACCGGCCGGCTCTGATGGTTTACGGCGGAACGATCCGGGCGGGCTGTTCGGACCGGCATCCGAAACTCGACATTGTGTCGGCATTTCAGTCGTACGGTCAGTACATCGGCGGATCGATCGACGACGCCGAGCGGCGGGAAATTGTGCGCAACAGTTGCCCCGGCCCCGGCGCCTGCGGCGGCATGTACACAGCCAATACGATGTCATCGGCGATTGAAACGCTCGGTCTGTCTCTGCCGTACAGCTCGTCGATTCCGGCGGACGATCCGCTGAAGATTGGTGAGTGTATCGCGGCGGGCGAAGCGATCGAAAAGCTGCTGGAACTCGATCTGAAACCGCGCGACATCATGACGCGGGACGCGTTTGAAAATGCAATGGTCATCGTGATGGTGCTGGGCGGGTCGACGAATGCCGTGCTGCACCTGATCGCAATGGCTCGGGCCGCGGGAGTCGAACTGGCGATCGATGACTTTCAGAAAGTCAGCGACCGCATCCCCTATCTCGCTGACCTCAAGCCGAGCGGCAAGTACGTCATGGAAGACCTGCACAACGTCGGCGGTATTCCGGCCGTGCAGAAGTACCTGCTTGAAAAAGGACTGCTCAACGGCGACTGCATGACGGTCACCGGCAAGACGCTGGGCGAGAACCTCGCGAATCTGAACGGGCTGGCCGAAGGTCAGGAGATCATTCACCCGATTGAACAGCCGCTCAAAGCGACCGGGCATATCCGCATTATGCGGGGCAATTTCTGCCCGGACGGAGCGGTCGCGAAGATCACCGGCAAAGAGGGTCTCAAGTTCACCGGCCCGGCCCGCTGCTTTGACTCGGAAGAGGACATGCTGCACGGGCTGGAGAACAAGCAGATTCAGAAAGGTGACGTCATCATCATCCGATACGAAGGCCCGCAGGGCGGACCGGGGATGCCGGAGATGCTGACTCCGACGTCCGCGATCTGCGGCTACGGCCTGGAGAAAGACGTCGCTCTGATTACCGACGGCCGGTTTTCCGGCGGCTCGCACGGCTTCATTGTCGGGCACGTGACGCCAGAAGCTCAGGTCGGCGGCCCGATCGCGCTGGTGAAAGACGGCGACCAGATCACGATCGACGCCGAAGCGAACCGCATTGATGTTGCGATCTCTGACGAGGAAATGGAACAGCGCCGCGCCGCCTTCGCCGCGCCGCCATACAAGTTCACCCGCGGCACACTTTACAAGTACATCAAGAACGTAAAATCCGCCTCGGAAGGCTGTGTGACGGATGAATAGCAGTGATCAGCATTTACCAATTGGCGGTTAGTGTCTCCTCAAGACAAAGAGGCCAGGAGTGCATCCGAGAACTGCGGCAGCGGCGTTTTCGATTGAGTGTGGTGGTCGGGACGGCGTGGAGGCGGGGCTGGTGTAGATAGCCATTCTCGCTTGTTTCGAGCGCGGCGAGAAGTGTCAGCCTGATGGTGAGTCAGGGCTGGCTGGAGTGCCTGTCGACGAATGGCGGGTGTATCCACCAGGGCTTTGCGTCAGAGGCTGGTCGCGGGCAGGAGCGCGTCCAGAGGGGAAGGTTCCGGCGAGGGCAGGTTGTGTGATTCCTGCAGTTGCCGGAATCGGCTGCGACCGGTGTCCAGCCATGAGGCGCCTTTCG
>WGMU01000166.1 GCA_016124895.1 bacterium | reverse complement strand
CGGCGACCTGCACAACTCCGAAATCCAGCAGCTCAGCATCGATCTGAATGGTGACGGCGATGCCGTGACCGTCGAAGGCCGCGACGCCAACGATGTGCTGACCGTCAGCACCGAGGGCGCTGGCGAGGTCAACATTGCCGGATTCACCTACGGCGTCAAACTCGACAGCACAACCACCGACGACACGCTGACCATCAACGGCAACGACGGTGACGACACCATCACGGCGATCAATGGCGTCGACGATGAGATCACGCTGGTCTTCAACGGTGGTCAGGGCAACGACGCTCTGACCGGCGACGGCACGCTGAACGGCGATGCCGGCAATGACACGCTGACCGGTCTGGACGGCAACAACGTTCTGAACGGTGGCGACGGCGACGATACATTGAACCTGTCGGATGGCGACGACACGTTGTCCGGTGGCGACGGCTTCGACATTGTTAACTACAACGGCACTGAAGCTGACGACACGCTGACCCTGACAGAGGCAGCAGGCGTCATCACGGTCGGCGGCATTGTGACCGGCACGGCAGACGTGACTGCGGCCGATCTGGAACGCGTTGACGTCACCGGTGGCAGCGGCAATGACAGCGTCACCCTGAGCGGACTGTCGATTCAGGCACTGGTTGACGCGGGTGCTGGCAACGACGATGTCGATGCTGCTGGCGTCACCGCGGTCAATACGACGATCAGCGGCGGCGACGGCAACGACACGATCTTCGGCGGCGACGGCGCCGACGTGATCGACGGTGGAGCCGGTGACGACAACCTCACCGGTAACGCTGGTAACGATGCCATCTCCGGCGGAGCGGGTCGTGATCAGATCGTTGGCGGAACCGGCGATGACTCACTCGACGGTGGCGACGGCACGGACCGGTTCCTCTGGGATATCGGTGACGGGAACGACAGCATCGACGGTGGCGGTGATGGCTCAGACTTTGCCCGCTTCTTTGGCGACGCGGACGCCAACATGATTACTGTCAGCCGAGACGGGCGGGCGGGAGTCAACGTTGATATCGACGGTGAGGTCGTCAATCTGGCGGGAGTCGAGGACCTGGACATCGACGGTGCCGCGGGCAGCGACACCTTCACCGTCAACGATCTGACGGGAACCGTGACTGAAGTGGTGAATCTGGATCTCGGAGCTGCTGGTGACTTCGACATGGTCACCGCTCGCGGCACGGGCGTCGCCGACAACATTGGTGTCAATGACGACGCGGGAACGGTGTCGATCGAAGGACTGGCCGCTCTGGTCACGGTCGCGAACGGCAGCGGACTGGGTGCTGACGGCGACCTGCTGGTCGTCGAAGGGATGGAAGGTAACGACGTCATCAAGGCCGAAGACGGTGTCGAAGGCACGATGGCCATCCACCTCGTCGGGAACGCCGGAAACGACTATCTGTCTGCCGATGCAACTCTGATCGGTGGAGCCGGCGACGACACGCTGGAAGGCGGATCGGGCAACGACGTCCTGCTGGGTAATGCGGGTCGCGACCTGCTGATCGGCAATGATGGCGACGACATGCTCGACGGCGGCAGTGGAGCCGACACATTCGTTGGTGGCGCTGGAAATGACTCGGTCGAAGGCGGCGACGGCTTCGACACGATCCTCATCGAAGGTACCGACGACGATAACGTCATCTACATCAGCCAGACGACTAATACGAGCGTCACCTACGATGTCGACGGCGACACTCAGACGGACACGATCGTGACGGCCGGAGCTGTCGAACGGGCTCAGATTCTGGCTCACGATGGTGCGGACCTGATCGGCGTCACCTGGACCGACGGCGTGACGGAAAGCCTGCGGGTTGACGTCGACGGTGGTGCGGATTCGACGCTCGATCGCATCGCAGTTAACGACGATGGCGTTGGCGACCTGGTGCTGTACCGCCGTGGTGCGGATCAGCAGTCCGGCTCGATCACGGTTGGCCCGGCCAACGCTGAGCCGTTCGTCGCGACGTTCCAGAACGTCGAATTCGCTCAGCCGATCGCGGCTGCTGACGGTGAAGTCCGAGTCCTGGGCGTTGATACCAACGAATTCAACGACACGCGAGTGCTGGCAACAAACCTGGGTGCTAACACGACGCTCAGCTCTAACGCGACGGTTGAACCGTCTGCGACGACGCTGCTGCCGTTTGCTCTTCCTGCCGACAACGACTTCTACAGAATCGTGGCAGACAGCACCGGAACGCTGGATATCACGGTTCTGTTCGATGAACTGTCAGCCGTGCAGAGCGGTCGTCCGGGGCTGCCGGGCAACGGCAACCTCGATATCCAGGTGCTGGATATCGATGGGACAGTCATCGCCGGCACGGGTACTTTCGGTACCAATGACGGAGCCGGCGAACTGAACGTCGACGGCGACGCTGATGCTGAAAACGAACGCGTCCGCATCCCGGTTGTGGCCGGTCAGACCTACTACCTGCAGGTCTTCGGGGCCACCAGCGATACGCTCAACAGCTACAGCGTGAAGACGGTCAACACTCCGGCTGCAGTGCCTTACAACCTGGAACTGCTGGATAACCCGACCGGCGACGACACGCTCAACGACATGCCGTCTAACAGCGATACCGGACGTTCGCAGACGGACAACGTGACTCGGGACAACACGCCGACGATCGTCTTCCGCCTTGATGACGGCTTCTTCCTGCACGATCTGCCGGGCAACGATGCCGACGACACGCCTCCAGACGAGGTGATCCCGATTCCGTTCCAGGCAGCGGCCGGAGCGGCTGGTTACCGGATCGCGATCTTCGACGAAGGCAGTTCGCCGGCGCCGGGGACGCAGACGGGAACGCAGCCGCAGACCCCGATCGGCTATGCGACCGCCGTCGCGGGTGAAGAAGGCGTCTACGAGTTCACGACTCCGGTCCTGACTGATGGAAGTCACTTCCTGACGGCTCGCGTGCAGATGGTCGATCCATCGACGGAACTGCAGACCGGCTTCGGTGCCCGCAGTGCGGCGCTCGAGATCATCGTCGACACGGCTGATCCGCCGGTGACGTTTGGCCTGACGACGATCGCCGATGACGGTCTTGATCCGTCGAGCGATTCGGGTGTCGTCGGTCAGTCCGGTACTCCAGACACGTTTACCGACCGTGTGACGAACGACACCACGCCGACATTCTTCGGAACGGCGGAAGCGGATTCGGTCGTTCGTTTGTACGTCGATACGGATAACGATGGTATGCTCGATCCGACGGTCGACCGCCTGATTGGCCAGACGGTGGCCGTTCCGGTCGATGGCACCGACCAGTTCCCGAATGGCCGCTGGACGGTGACTTCAACTGTCAACATGAACGATACATCGCTGGGCCTCGGCCAGGATGGCGTCCGGCGGATCTTTGCAACAACTGAAGATGTGGCCGGCAATCTGGCTGACCCGGACACGCTGCTGATCTTCATCGATACTCGTGGCCCGCAGATCACGGACGTCAGTATCACGGGTTCGCCGGGCTTCAACCTGTTCGCCAATAAGGTGACGGGCACGCTCAATCCAACGCCACTTGTCAACAGTCTGACGATCGACGTTCAGGATCTGCCGAACCGCAGCGACCTCGATCCGAACTTCCTGTACGAAGCACTGCTGGAAGCTGTTGCAGAGACACCCGGAAACTTTGAAGTCCGGGGTGACCTGAGCGGTGTGATCCCGATCCAATCGATTGACTTCGTGAGTGATCCAGTCGTTGACGGCGCTCCGGCGACTGGCTCGATCATTCTGACGTTCTTCGATCCGCTTCCGGATGATCGGTACACGCTGACCATCAAAGACAGCGTTGTCGACCCGGTCGGTAACCGTCTGGATGGCGAAAACAACGGAGTGGAGCCGAATGGCTCGCCGTCCTTCCCAAGTGGTGATGGACAGCCTGGTGGTGACTTCGAATTCGCCGTTCGATTCACAGTCGACAGCCGACCGGAAATCGGTGCGATTGGTCAGAACTCTGTCACGCTGGATCTCAACGGTAACGGCGTACTCGACGTCATGAACGGCATCACCGGTGGCGATTCTGTCAACGGCGACATCATCTTCGACTTCGGAATCGAAACGGATTCGATCTTCGCTGGCCAGTTTACGGCCGCCGGAACGACACCGGGCACTGAGGACGGCTTTGATCGGCTCGGCGGCTTCGGCCGGATTGGCGGCGTCTACAAGTTCATGCTCGACTTCAACAACGACGGTGCCATCGATAGTTCCACTGAAGTGTTTGATTCGATGGTTGCGGTCGCTGGAGCACCGGTCGCTGGCAACTTTGACGCAGCGAAGGGTGGCGACGAAATCGGCCTGTTCGACGCAACCAATGGCACCTGGTATCTCGACAGCAACGGGGACAACGTCCTCGGTAACGCAGGCGACACAACGCTCACCGGTAATCTTCGGGGAGCGCCGATTGTCGGCGACTTCGACGGCGATGGCCTGGACGACCTGGCGACCTACCGGGCTGACGTGGACACGTTCTACTTCGACCTGACGGGGGCCGCTGACGGCACTCCGGGTGTTCTGGATGCCAATGTGGATGTGACGATCAGCTTCGGTCGTCCTGGCGTTCAGGAGCGACCGTTCGCGGCGGACTTCGATCAGGACGGCATTGACGACATCGGGCTGAAGGCCCCGAATTCGGAAGCAAACACGCCGACGGATACGGCTGACTGGTTCATTCTGATTTCAGACGACCCGGATGGGACTGGTCGCATTGCGGGAACAGTCAACACTCTGGATCACGAATTCAGTCCAGCACCGCTGGGACACGATGGCTTTGCACACTTCGGCACAAACAACTCCGAACCGATCGTTGGTAACTTCGATCCGCCGGTGGACTCGACTGGCAGCGGAAGCACCAGTGCAACACTCGACTTCACTGGTGGTGCCCTGACGGTGACAGCCACCGTGGGCTCGGAAATCGCGATTTCTGCTTCGTCTGGTAACGTGGTCGTTACTGTCGATGGAGTCATCGATACGTCTCTGGGCTCAGTTTCCGCCTCGTCTGTTACGTCGATCTCGGTCGTTGGCAGCAGTGACGCGGATACGATCGATCTCAGCGGGGTCGACGGGGCCGTCTTCAGCAGTCTGGCCACCATCAACGTCAACGCTGGCGATGGCAACGACGTGATTACGGGCAGCCCGCTGGCGGACATGATCGCTGGTGAAGGTGGCGACGACACGATCTCCGGTGGCGACGGTGATGACCTGCTGCGTGGCGGTGCCGGCCGGGACGTCATGGACGGCGGTGCCGGCAACGACAAGCTGCTCGGTCAGGGCAGCAGCGGTGACCGACTCACCGGCGGCTTGGGTGACGACACTCTGGACGGTGGCGCGGGAACCGACACGATCGAAGAAGCGGCCGATCAGAACTTCAGCCTCACGGATGCAGCTCTGACCGGTGCGGTCACCGGCAACGATACTCTGATTGCAGTCGAGCAGGCACAACTGTCCGGTGGCAACAGTGGCAACGTCATTGACGCGTCCGGCTTCTCTGGTTCAGTCACTGTCTTCGCAGGTTCGGGTGCAGACACGATCACCGGCGGTGCCGGCGTGGATCTCATCTACGGCAGCGATGGTGACGACGTCATCAATGGCCTGGGTGGTAACGACATCATCCAGGGCATGGGCGGCGATGACACCATCGACGGCGGTGACGGCAACGACATGCTGCGAGGTGGTGCCGGTCGCGACATGCTCATCGGCGGAAACGGTGATGACCAGCTTTACGGTCAGGGCAGCAGCGGAGACGTCCTGCAGGGCGGAGCCGGTAACGACCTGCTCGATGGCGGTATGGGCAACGACAAGGTCTTCGAGAGTGCCGACACCGACTTCACACTGGGAGCGAACTCGCTGGTCAGTGCCGCAACAGGTAACGACACGCTGGTCGACATTGAGTCGGCTGAACTGATCGGTGGAGCCAGTGCAAACACCATCAGTGCGGCAGGATTCGCTGGATTCACTACGCTGCGAGGCGGTGCCGGTAACGACACCATCCTGGCCGGTCCCGGCGGCACGTTCGCTCAGGGTGGAGATGGAGACGACACCATCACCGGCAATACCGGGATGGATGTCGTCAACGGTCAGGCCGGAGCGGACGTCGTCCACGTTGAGGAAGCCGATGCCGGCATCGTCGACAAGGTAACCAACGACGTGCTCGATTCGATCTTCCTGGACGGAATCGACGACATCCTGATCTAAGACGTCCGAGACGTTACTGGCCAGCGTGCCAGTCGCAGAAGTAAGCTGACTCTTCGGCGGCATCTCCATAAGGAGATGCCGCCTTTTTTATAGCGCATCAGGTCCGTGCGAGTCTGCATAACCGCCGACAGTACGCCGAACCGGTGGCGAGCCGAGATGCCCGCAGGAAGTATCACCCTGCCACGACCAACAATAGCAGCATTGCGCGGGCACATACTTAAAACTCCGACATAACAACTGTCAGACCTGGTCTACCCAGTCCGGCAATGGATCGATGGTAAACAGTTCATCGATTGTGGCTGTATTGTCTGCAAACACGTCTCCCGGCGAGGCGTCGTCATGACCGGTTCCTCCGACCAGCGTGTCATTTCCATCGTTTCCCGACAGCCAGTCATCGCCATTGCCTCCGATAATGATGTCGTCGGCGTTTCCTCCACCGGGAACAGTGTCGTTACCGTTGCCACCATAGATGATGTCATATCCCTGAGCCGCTTCGATCCAGTCATTACCGCTGTGGCCCGTGATGCGATCGTTACCTGGGCCACCACTGAGAGTGTCATCCCCTTCTTTACCCTGCAGTGTGTCGTTGCCGTCGCCACCAATCAGGACATCCCGGCCGGGGGAACCGATCAGCCAGTCGTTCCCCCCGTTGCCCCGAATCTGCACAAATCCGCGAGCTGCCTGGAACGCCGAAGCATCAATCCTGTTGTCCGATGGGCCACCGTCGAGTTCGGCGATTTCAATCGCTATCAACGCATCAGTTCCCATTCCTGTCAGTGATGTGCTGGCCAGCGTGAAGTCGACGTCCCCTGCTTCTCTCAGACGGTCGATTCCACGTCCGCCGTTGAGTGTGTCATTTCCCTCTCCGCCGATGAGCCAGTCACCGGACGCACCCTGAGCCTTCATGAAGTCGTTGCCGGCGCCACCAATAAGCGTGTCGGCATTACCACCTCCGAATATCCGGTCACCGCCGGCGCCACCCTCGATACGGTCGTTGCCTCCATTACCGACCAGCACGTCACTCCCAGGAGACCCAAACAGGATGTCATCGCCACCGCCACCAATCAATGTGACAGACGTGAGTTGAGGAGTGAAGAAGGTGCTGGCATCCAGCGTTTGTGCAAACGCACTTCCTGAGATTCGGGCTCGCTCAATGCTGATCACGACATCGTTACCCCGGCCGATGAATGCAGAATTCGACAGCAGCACATCGCCTGACACGAACTCACGGATCAGGTCATTGCCACTGCCACCGTCCAGCGTGTCATCGCCATCGCCCCCTTCCAGTGTGTCGCCAGTACCACCACTGCCGTCAAGCGAATCGTTACCGCTGCCGCCTGCGAGTTCGTCAGCGCCACTTCCCCCCGTCAAGGTGTCGTTCGCTGAGCCTCCGATCAGAACATCATCACCACCATTACCAATCAGATTGACAACCCCTGTCGCAAGCGACGCATCGAAGTAGTCATTGCCGTCACCACCCGAGAACTGTATCTGTGTCGAAACAGCAATACCCGAGTTGATCACCGTAACTCTGTCGTCCCCGGCTGATCCGGTAATCATGAGTCGCAGAACGGATGCAGCCGGCTCTCGGAACACTTCCCCGCCACTCGTTCGGCGCACGACCAGATCGTCTCCATCCCGCATCATCTGGTAGTCGCCGCCTCCGTCATCGAGCGCTAACTGCGAGGGCTGCGACGCCACTGTGCTCGTCACAGATGCCGATGCAGCCTCGTTGCCGTGCCCGGACAGATCGTGAGCTGCTCCCGCGGCGACGCTAACCGTTACTGTGCCAGACGCATCCGGCGACACTTCCAGGGTATATTCAAAATAGCTCACAGCACTAAACGTGCCCGCCGTGCCATTTGCAATAACGACGTCGTCCGCTGCGAACTCTTCAACCGGCTCATTAAATCGAAACGTGAAGAGTATCGGATCGTCACTCGTTGCAGTCCCATCAGGCGTGATCGTCAGCGTGGGCGACATTGTATCATTGCCGATCGCAATCCTGACAGTTGCGTTGTTGCTGTCGAGTTGTCCGTCAGTGACCTTGTAGGAGAATATGTCTGTGCAATTGATTCCCGAGTGCGGCATGTATTCGAACGAGCCATCCGGATGCAGCGTCAGTGTCCCCAGATTCGGGCCAGAAATAAGAATCGGGGTCAGGGGATCACCGTCGGGGTCGCTGTCGTTGTCGAGAATTCCCGGTGCATAAATGCTCAGAAATGTGTCCTGCGCCGTGCTGTAGAAGTCGTTTACTGCCACAGGGCGGTCATTAGTGGAGCCGACCGTGATCGAGACTCTGGCAATACCACTGGTGGAAATGCCATCGCTTGCACGGTAGGTGAATGTGTCCGTTCCAGAAAAGTCGTGATTCGGCGTGTAGGAAAACGAGCCGTCGGCATTGAACGTCAGCGCGCCGTGATCTGGCCTCGCAATGAGTTCGCCTGTTAACGGGTCTCCGTCAGCATCACTGTCGTTCTGCAGGACACCGGGAGCCGACACCGTCAGTGTCTCGTCCTCCGCGGTCGAGAACTCATCGTCCAGTGCGATCGGCGCTTCGTTGACTGCCCCGACAGTCACAGTTACGGTCGCCGTATTGCTGTTGGCGACCCCATCGTTCGCGACATAGCGGAAGTCGTCTTCCCCGACAAAGCCATTGCTGGGCGTATACGAGAACGATCCGTCGTCATTCAGTGTCAGAGAGCCGTTGTCAGGGCCTGAGATCAGAAGACTTGTCAGTACGTCTCCGTCGGGATCGGTGTCATTATCAAGAAGTCCTGGAGGAGCGATATTCAGCGGCGTATTCTCGGCCGTGCTGAAGAGATCGTCTGCAGCAACCGGTGCATCATTGATCGGCATGATGTTAATCGTGACCGTCGCAAGTCCGCTGCTGAATGCTCCGTCATTGACGTAATATGTGAATGTATCGCTGCCATTGAAGTCGCTGTCACCTGTGTAGGAAAACGACCCATCGGAGTTCAAGGACAACGACCCATTGCCGGGACCGGACACCAGAATGGCCGTCAGGGAATCTCCGTCGGCATCACTGTCGTTGCCGAGGACGCCCGGCGCAGTGACGTTCAGAGTTACGTCCTCGGTTGCCGTGTAAGTATCGTCCCGTGCAACGGGCGCATCATTCACGGGGGCGACCGTGATCACGACGGTAGCAGGACTGCTGCTGGCATCACCATCTGTCGCGAAATAGGTGAAGCTGTCGGTCCCGTTGAAATTGCTGTCCGGAGTGTAGGTAAACGAACCGTCGGTATTCAGGGTCAGGGTGCCGTTGACGGGCTCTGACATCAGGATACTTGTCAGTTGATCGCCATCTGCGTCGCTGTCATTCTCCAGGATACCGGGAGCACCAACGTTAAGCGGTACATCTTCGACTGTGCCGTACGCATCATCCACAGCGACAGGAGCATCGTTAACTGTAGTCACCGTAATTGCCACTGTTGCTGTGCTACTGACAGACGTTCCGTCGTTCGCTCGATAAGTGAAACTGTCTGTCCCGTTGAAATTGTTGTCCGGAGTATAAGAGAACGACCCGTCAGAATTCAGCGTCAGTGTGCCGTTGTCTGGCCCTGACACGAGAATGACGGTCAACGGATCGCCATCGACGTCGCTGTCGTTGCTTAGTACGCCCGGCGCATTGATGGTGAGTGTCGTGTCCTCAGCGGTGGTGTAAGAGTCGTCCTGAGCCACCGGAGCATTGTTCGCGGCGCCAACGGTAATGGTGACTGTTGCAGGATTGCTCTCTGCAGTTCCGTCATCCGCACGATAACTGAATGTGTCCGCGCCTGTGAAACTGCTCTCTGGTAAGTAACTGAACGAGCCGTCTGAGTTGAGTGTGAGCGTCCCGTGGCCAGGACCTGATACAAGAATACTGGAGAGTCGATCTCCGTCCGGATCTCGATCGTTTTCAAGAACGCCAGGCCCAGCGACGTTCAGAGTCGTGTCTTTGGGAGTCGTATAATCGTCGTCGATGGCCACGGGGGTGTCATTGACCGGCGTGACAGTGATCGTCACTGTGGCCGCACTACTGCTGGACGTTCCATCGCTGGCGCGATACCGGAAGAAATCGGTCCCGTTGAAGTCGGCATCGGGCGTGTAGCTGAAAGAACCGTCGGGATTCAAAGCCAGTATCCCATTGTCCGGCCCGGAAACGAGAATACTGGACAGCGGATCGCCATCCGCATCAGTGTCATTCAGCAGCACGCCCGGCGGCGTGACTGAGAGTGATGTGTCCTCATCTGTCGTGTAAACGTCATTCTGCGCTACGGGAAGATCATTCACTGGCGTGACCGTAAGCGTAACGGTGGCGACGTTGCTGGTCGCCACACCATCGCTGGCTCGGTAAGTGAAGGCGTCCGTCCCAACAAAGTTGCCGTCCGGTGTGTAATCAAAGGATCCATCGGTATTCAGTGTCAGCGTGCCGTTGCTCGGGCCAGAAATCAGGACACTCGTCAGTGTGTCACCGTCAGTGTCACTGTCATTCGCGAGCACACCGGACGCGGCGACATGTAATGCTGTATCTTCTGCGGTGCTGTAACTGTCATCGGCCGCGACTGGAGCGTCACGCACCGGCGAGACTGTCAGCGTAACCTGTGCAATACTGCTGGCCGAAATACCGTCGCTGGCGCGATAGGTGAAACTGTCAGTCCCGTTGAAGTCGGGAGCAGGCGTGTAGGAAAACGACCCATCCGTATTGAACTGAACGGTGCCGTGGGCAGGGCCGCCAACGAGAACACTTGTTAGAGAGTCGCCATCGGGATCTGTATCATTGGCCAGAACGCCTGGAGCAGTGACACTCAGCGTCGTGTCTTCGGGAGTACTGTAAGCGTCATTGAGTGCCACGGGCGCGTTGTTGACCGCGGTCACTGTAATGCTCACGGTGGCAACATTGCTGCTGCTGGTGCCGTCGCTTGCCTGGTAGGTAAAGCTGTCGATTCCCGTAAAGCCGCTGTCGGGCGTATAGACAAGTGCCCCATCGCTGTTCAGCGTTAAGGATCCGTTACCGGGACTGGCGACGAGGATGGCGGACAGCGTGTCACCATCCGCATCGGCATCGTTCTCCAGAATTCCCGGCGCAGACACGGTCAACGAAGTCCCTTGCGGCGTCGCGAATTCGTCATCAGCGGCAACCGGAGCATCGTTGACGGAATCGACCGTAATGGTAACCGTAGCGATATTGCTGTTTGCTTTTCCGTCATTCGCACGATAGGTGAAACTGTCCGTGCCGGCGAAATCCTCATCTGGTGTATACGTAAAGGCGCCGTCGGAATTCAGCAACAGAGTTCCATTGCCTGGCCCTGACACGAGAATGCTGGACAGAGCGTCTCCGTCCGCGTCGCTGTCGTTCGTAAGCACGCCAGGAGCATTCACCGTCAGCGTCTGGTCCTCGACGGTGACATAGATGTCGTCCAGGGCAACAGGAACATCATTGACTGGCCTGACGGTAATAGTGACGGTCGCCGGGGCAGACTCGGCACCTTCCGTGTCACTTACCGTGTATGTGAATGTGTCCATTCCATTGAAGTCTGCAGCGGGAGAATACGTGACTGCGCCGGTGGCTGAATCGACTGCAATGCTGCCGTGCGAGGGAGCGATGACCACAGTCACGGACGTCGGGTCAATTCCGCTGCCGTCGACGTCTGTGTCATTCGCCAGCACGTCGATGGTGACCGGTGTGTCTTCATTCGTCGCAACCTGATCGTCGATGGCGAGTGGCGGACAGTTGGCGTGCATGATCGTCACATCCATTTCGCCGACGCCGGTCCCGAGGAAATTGAGCAGCGGATCAGCAACCGTCGAGCCGACATTGACGAGTGGTTCGTCCAGCGTGTCAGCCAGAATTGTCCGGATGCCACTGGTGGGATCCGGGACAGGGGCTCCCAGAAGCGTCAACTGCACTTCCGATGAATCAAGCAGGTCCTGAACAGCGTTACTAATGAAGGTTGTACTGGTACCGGCCGTCTGTGTTTCGGGGAACGGCCCGAAGAACTCCAGTGTGGAGGCAAAGGGCGCAGTTCCTTCAGCATAACCTCGTGTTTCGACGGCCAGGGTCGGTCCCAGAATCGTGTTGAGGCTGCCTACGGTGGTAAAGTCAAGGTCGGTTGCTGGATCGATCACATGATTACGATTGAAGAACAGACTGTCGTTGATCTCTCCGACATACAGGTTGGCGACACCATGCGAGGCGTCTACTGTGACCTGCGGCTGGCCAGGGTCCCGCGTCTGGATACTAGTCACTTCACCCTGTGCGCGGGCGACATCCACGTAAAAGTCCAGATTGCTGACCGTTAGACTGGTGTCGAGCGGGACAGTGATGTCGACGAGATCGACATTCATCCTGATGCGAACTGCCGCCGAGTAGAACTGGTCTTGTTCATGCACGACGGCGTCGATGATCGGCGGTTCGATGACCTGTGCCCACAGAGTCAGTTGAGCAATCGAAGGATCCCCGATGACACTTCCTGAGATGGTCACAGGGTCGTTTGTGGTCAGCACATTGTCGTAGTTATAGAGCTGGATCAGGCCCGTCACGAAGTTGAGTGCATCGAGGTCAACGTCAGCAAAACTGCCGTCAGGAAGCGTGACATTCAGGATGTCGCTCAGTGCAACGGTCCCGGAGAGTTCTGAGACGTCAACGTCGCCTGCCAGGTCCAGAAGTGCGGCGTGCAGACCAGCCGTGTCGCCATCGGCCGGGGCGGCATCCGCCGCCGCCGTCAGCACCTGAGCGAGAGTGGCGTCGGCGTACAGAGCCTGCGCGGGTGTGGAGACGCCGAGATCAGTCTGCAATTCCGTGAGGAACGAATTGACGTCAATTGAGGAGCCGGCGATTGCATTCCAGTCGACGACTGTGAGGTCAACGTGACTTCCTGGCAGCAGCGCATTGAAGGACGCTTCGAGAATTGCGCTGTCGGCAGAATCGAGACTGGCCAGCCGTGGGCCAGCAAACAGACTGGCATAGCAGTCTGCCGACAGGAGCGTGCGGTCTTCGATGACCTCAATGTGAGCGACTGAGGCAAATTGTGTTTTGAGTACACGCCATGCCCGGCGTCTGGAGGAAGCCTGGCGGAAACGGTCGGTCAGCAGAGTGATTGCATTGCGAAGTACCATGGTGGTCTCCCAAAAGGCGGTTTCAGCATCAAATGTGTGTGACGCTTCCACGGGAGACTGACCGTTCCATCGGCACTGCGCTCGGCATCCGCGTAACCCACGGAAGCGCAGTTGAGTGCATGTTGAACCAGCAGCGACGACAGAATCTGTCTGGCTGCAGCGCAGCCGTTATCAGAGCCCTGGGCTGCGCCGAAGACATCCACTGCCACCTCGCCTCTGACGGCATGTCCCGCCCTTCAGTATGCGAGATGCTCGGTGATCCCCTCACTCAACTGACGCTTCAATAGTCAGTTGACCGCCCCTGGGTACATCGGGGCGAGTCCCTGCTGTGTCCTCAGAAGTTCCCGTAGCTTTTACCCTTCAAGCATGAAGTGGGTGCGAATGCCAGGGTCCAGACGATGTCGAGAAATCGCCGGGTGCGCCAGCAGGTCTGGAGCAGGCAGGTCGCCGTCGACGATCGAGTCCGTCCGGCAGGGACAGGAAACTGTCCGATCTGAAAGCGACTCATGAATGGAGGCAGCAAGCTGGTACGCAGCCTCATCGGGATCGACAGTTACGGCCCAGGAGTCGGTGTTGTCAGATCATTGCGTCAAGCGGAGTCATGTCAGCG
Organism: bacterium; assembly: GCA_016124895.1. GTDB lineage: Bacteria > Planctomycetota > Planctomycetia > Planctomycetales > Planctomycetaceae > JAPOLP01. The sequence goes on along the minus strand of WGMU01000166.1, from coordinate 27,329 downwards.
AATCGTCGCCATGAATTCAGCAATCGCTTTGTTGACTGCGTCCGGATTTTCGAGCGGGCTCATGTGACCGGCGTCGGGGATGACCGAGAGGACTGAACCAGGGATTCGGGTGGCGATCGAACGCATTTCGTCGACCGTTGAGATGCGGTCGTGTTCGCCGACGATCAGCAGTGTCGGGACATCAATCGTCGCCAGCTCGGCGGCGACGTCCGGCCGGGCGGCCATGCCGAGCGATGCGGCGGCGATGCCTTCGGGGTTCGTTCGCAGCATCGCCTGGCGGGTCTCTTCAATCACTGCCTGCCGGATCGGCGTCGTTGCGGCGGCGAACAGGTTCGGCAGCATCGCGGCGGCAACCGGTTCGGTCCCGTTTTCCAGAACGAGTCGCGCGAGCTTTTCGCGATTGGCAACGCCTTCGGGAGTGTCAGCAATCGCGCGCGTGTCACACTGAATGAGTGCCCGAACACGGCTGCGGTGACGCTTGAAGAACTGCCAGCCCACGTAGCCGCCCATCGAGAGTCCGCAGAAGACGACCGGCTCGGTGACGCTCAGTGCGTCGAGCATCGCAGCCAGATCGTCGGCGAACTGTTCCATCAAGACCGTACCACCGGTGGCACCGCTCTGACCGAACCCACGCAGGTCGGGAGCCATTACTCGGTACGAGGCCGCAAACACGTCGAGCTGCTGCCGCCACATCGAATGGTCGAGCGGGAAGCCATGGACGAACAGGATCGGTGGACCGCCTCCGGCATCAAAGCAGTTGAGCGAAATGTCGCCCACATTGATTTGCGGCATGACTGGCTTTCGTTAGCGGAGAATGCTGGAACGGCGCTGTGCTCGATCCGGCTGGCGTGTTTTCAACGGCGCTGCAGACGCGGGAATTCTCCGCGACTCCAGAGTTCGTTTTCTTCGCTGTCTGACGGCGTTGATTTAACGAGAACGGCGAAACGCGATGCAGCACCCACGAGCGATTTCGGCTGCAGCATCGTGGCTTCGTTCATCTTCAGCTTCGGCAAATACCACTCGGCGGCGGCCCCGGAGTCGGTAAAGACGACGACGTAATACGCCATCTCACGAATGGGCGAGATGTTCTGGACACGAGCCTGCACGCTGGTCACGGCACCTCGCGTTTCGGCGTAAACATCGATCGCCGCCAGATTCTTCTGCGTGCTGATGAGGCCGGGTTTGTCCTGGTCGTCCGGAGGCAGCCGCTGCCGCCGCAACGCTGCATCAAATGTCTTGCCGAAGTCGCCGCGAAGTTCGTCCGGCGACTCGCCGAACGCGTCCTCGAACTGCTGCATCCGACTGCGTTCGTCGACCTCCGTCAGCGGTGAGAGTGTCTGCAGGTACTTCAGGTACTCACCGTATTCGCGGCGTTTGCGTGACACGAGCAGCCAGTGCAGGCTCCACGCGTTGAGGTAAGCTTCGCCGGCGAAAATATCTCCGCGAAACACGTCGTCTTTCTCGACGGTCTCCTGCCAGCCAAGTGATGGCAGCCGGCCGCGCTCGTTCAACAGCTTCGCGTAAGTTGCGTTGAGCTTCTGCGGATCGCTTTTGACGCGGTCGCCCGAACCTTCAAAGCCGGTCGCCATGCCTTCGCTGAACCAGACAGGGACAGGCGCCAGCCGTGCGAGCACACCGGTATTGAAACACTGCTGATGGATCGCTTCGTGCAGCGGCGTTCCGAAGGTGTAGCACTCGCTCATCCGCACGTAGAGGAAGTTGGTCAGCGACGAATAGAAGCCGGCGATATTTCCAGCGGACAGGCCGCGACCGCCTGTGTGCTCGGTCGTGTATTTCTCAAAGTCCTCGTCTGTTTCAAAAATGAGTACGACAAGCGGATGCCTGGGTTCTTCGACATTGACCTTCAGCGTGCGACAGAAGCGGCCAAACGTCTGCTCGATACTTTTCATGTAGCCGGCTGCCCGCAGCAGATTCCTCTGCACGGCCCGCTCAGATGTTTTTGGCAGCGGCGCCGTCAGAATGACACCGATGACGAAGTTCCCCGCCACCTGCCCGCGAAACAGCTCGTCCCCGAATTCGTCCTGCAGACGCGTGAGCATCTCGTCCGTCGTGACTGGAGTCGGGTCGGGGCCGGGAGTTCGCTTGCGAACTGCGGCTTCCGGGATCAGACGCAGCGAACCGTCTTCCAGTTCGAGGGCCATCGCTCCCTGGCCGGTCGCATAAAGTCTGGCGTCAACCGTCTGTATCTCGCGGTTCTCGTCGATGTACTCAAACGTGTCGGCCAGTAGCGGCGTCGACTTGTGACTGACGAAGCCGAAAACGGCAGCACCAGCAATGACGATTCGCAATGCCCGCGTCATGGCGAGTCCTCAATCCTTATTCAGGGAAACGATTGCGGCCGATCCACCTCAGGAATTGAGCGGCCATCCTAACCGGTCTTCTGGACTGGCGTGAACCGGACGGCTTGTGCGGATCTGCCAGAATCCAGACTCGCTCAGCGTGCCGCGAATGCCTGACGCAAGGTACGATTCAGTGCCTGGCAGATTCCGGCAGAGGGAGCGTCTCCGACAGAGAGCATCTCCGGTTGAAAGTACGGCGAATCGCGAGTGTGCCAGTGTTTCCTGCCAGTCAATTTCAGAGTTGACGAAACACGGGCGCAGCCAGTGGCACTCTGTCTGGACGGTTGGCTAAGGGGGGATCTGGTGGCGGAACTTCGAGAGCTGACATCCTACGAACAGACCGTGCGCGAATTGTCCGATCGACTGGTCGCTGCTCAGCAGCCGATTCAGATCCTCAATGCGATCCTGTGGGACGATTCCGTCCGTGACGCGTTCTTCGCCAGCGGTTGTCGTGAGCTGCCGCCCGTCGACGCCGCTTATTATCAGAAACGGCCGCTGGGCTTTGATCCAGCTCAGAAGCGGCAGGAGTTCCAGGAACTCGAACGCGATGTCCGCCGCCGGCTGGGGAACTTCAACGCAGTCGGCGGCATCCTCTGCCGGATGTGTCGCGAGTACGAAACCGTCGTACGGATGCTCGAAGTTCGCGGGCACCCCGAGTTCTCACGCATTTCGCAGCAGCTTTACGGCAGTACCTGCGACGCCTTTCACGCAGGCGACCCAACGCTCGCGGAACTCGGGCTGATGATGTCCGACACGCTGGACAACATCGATCGCAGTCTGCTGCTGCCGCAGGAAGAGAAGTCGATCACTGGCGAGCAGGCCGTTGCAATTCTCGACCAGAAGCTGCGCAGCGTGTTTCCTGATTCGGACTTTCCGATTCAGGTGATGCTCAGTGACGGCATCGTCGCCGACGCGTCGGCCGGTTCGTCGTATCTGAAAATTCGCCGCGAAGCCCGCTTCAGCGAGCGCGATCTGCGGATGCTCGAAGTCCACGAAGGCTGGGTGCATCTCGGCACCACGTTCAACGGCAACTCGCAGCGCATCTGCACGTTCCTGGGCAAAGGTCCGCCGTCGTCGACGATCACACAGGAAGGTCTGGCGATCCTGATGGAGCTGTTCACGCTGACGTCGCACCCGCCGCGGCTGCGCAAACTGACGAATCGAATCCGCGGCGTCGACATGGCCGAAAACGGCGCCGACTTTCTGGAAGTCTTCCGTTTCTTTCAAAGTCAGGGCATGACGGAAATGGACGCGTGGACAAACGCCGCGCGCGTCTTCCGCGGCAGTACGCCAACGGCCGGTCCGTTTACGAAAGACCTGTCCTACAGCAAAGGCTTCGTGCTCACATTCAGTTATATCCGACTGGCTGTGCGCAAGGGGCAGCTTGACCGGATTCCGATACTCTTCTGCGGCAAGACGACACTCGAAGATATGCGGGCCATCGCGTCGCTGGTTGACGAAGGCATTGTCGATCGACCTCGCTTCCTGCCGCCTCAGTTTGCTGACATCAACGCCATCGCCGCCTGGATGTGCTACTCACGTTTCCTCAACCGCCTGACACTTGACCGGATGGAAGCTGACTACGGAGGCCTGCTGTGACTCGAATGACTTTGATGCTGAGTTGCCTGCTGCTGCTTCTCGTTTCGGACTCGGTGACCGGTGCAACGTTACGGATCGCGACGCTGAACTGCGAGTTTCTGAACTCGCGCCGGATCCACATGCGGTATGGCCTGGAATTCGACTTCGACGGCTGGGACGAAGCGACTCGCGCCGCACGACTGGCGGAGTCGTCGGCTGCGATTGCTCAGGAAGTGCGGGCCATCAACGCTGACCTGATCGTCCTCACGGAAGTTGGCAAGCGGGCGGATTTCGATGTCCTGCTGAACCTTCTCGACTATCCGCATCACGCGCTGTGCCGCTCGCTGGATCGCGAAACCGGCCAGTATGTGGCCGTGCTGTCGCGACTGGTATTCACCGATGTGCTGCCGCAGGTTCCCGGTTACGAGTTCTACGATGCTGAGGAAGACGATGCAGATTCAGAAATGGAGACCGGGATCAGCAAAGGTCTGCGAGTGACCTTTCAGTTCGAGGGCCAGACGGTTCACCTCTATGGACTGCATCTGAAAAGCGAACGCGGCTTCAGCGAAGCGGACGGTCAGCGCGTCGCTCAGGCGTCAATCGTTCGTCGCCACTACCTGCCGCTGCTGCAGGCGGGCGAGCACGTCATCGTGGCTGGCGATCTGAACGACAAACGCGGAGACCCGGCATTACGTCGCATTCGAGGCCGGGACGACATCGGACCGGACCTGATCCAGACCGGTTCACCGGACTACTGGGACGATGAAAGCCAGCGCTGGACCTATCAGTACCGCGGAGTCCGCCAGCAGATCGATCACATTCTGCTGAGCCGCTCACTGCGAAAGGGAATCAAAGCGTCTGCCCATCAGCCAGCAGTTCAGGTCAACGGCCGCCCGGCCACCGACCACCGCGGCCTGATCGTCGAGATTGAAATCTGAGACGAGCGATGGAACCGGTATGACAGGGCATTTAAGGAACGTTTTCTGGCAGGTCTGCAGTGCTGAAAAGCCGACCTCAGGTGCGCCCTTTGCCTGGGAGTCAGGCCAGTGTGCCCTCATCTTGACGACGGCTTTGCTGTTTGTTCCAGCTTGTGCTCTCAGAGCCGAGATACTCAGATTCTGCATGACCTGTGCAACTGTTATCACTGATTCGTGCTGCTGAAAAGCGGACACTGTCTCATCCTCGCATTAACACTTCAACTTCATCCACTCGTCCCTTCTGAATTCGCCAGAATCGAGAACTACATCCAGATAGACGAACTCTCCATAATCAGTGCAGACGTCGACGAGTTGCGTATGGCCTGGGAATCTATGAGTTAGTGAATGTTGAGTAACAGCCCCCGTACCCGCTGCATATTTGATTTGCCTGAGCAAGCCGACCGGGCAAGTTGTTTCAATCACTTGAGATGAAGTCTGTTGCCGGCAAACATTCATCGCGAGTTGCTTTTGGATGAGGTGCCGGCAAAAAGCCAGAACGGGCTGGGTGCCTTTGGCACGGAGAAAGCTTCAACTTGTCTGACCGGACTTCCATCTCACGTCTCTATGCGGAGGTTACGCACGCCGCCATGCTTGGGCTCGTGGTGAACCTGCTTCTGGGCGTCGTCAAAGTCATCGGCGGAATCATTGGGAACTCGTTTGCCCTCATCGCGGACGCTGTCAACTCGATAGGTGACGTGGTAACGACCGTTGTGGTCCTGTTTGCACTCCGGGTCGCTCAGTGTCCTGCTGATGCCGAACATCCCTATGGTCACACACGGGCAGAGGGGATCGCGGCTTCCAATGTCGCCCTGCTCGTCATCGTTTCAGCCGCATTCGTCGGATGGGAAGCGGTCCAGCGGATTACGGTCCAGCATGACATCCCTCCAGCGTGGACGCTGTGGATCGCTGTATCAAACGTGCTCATCAAGGAGGGGCTGTATCAGTACAAGGTACGAGTCGGTCGACGTACGGGATCAGCGGCAATCATTGCCAGTGCCTGGGATCACCGGAGCGATGCGTTTTGTGCCCTTGCCGTCCTGATCGGTCTGGCGGTCATCCGGCTGGGCGGCCGGCAGTATATCTGGGCCGATGAAGCCGCTTCACTTGTGGTAGTCGTCGCCATTATCTGGTCTGGAGCGAAGCTGTTCCGCTCCAGTGCCAGCGAACTCATGGACGTGCAGGCTGACTCGGAGTTTGTCGATCAGATCCGGTCTGCGGCAATGTCAGTGGGCGGTGTGAAGAATGTGGAAACGCTGTGGGTCAGAAAGTCCGGACTCGAATTCTTCGCCGATATTCATATCGAAGTCGATCAGCACCTTTCTGTCGCAGAGGGGCATCGGATCGGCCATCAGGTCAAAGACCGGTTGCTGGATGCCTTCACGAGCCTTCGGGATGTGCTCGTTCATCTGGAGCCGTTTCCGCATACTCATGAGGCAATGACTTCAATCGTCCGCGATGCTCGCCGTTCAACTCACCTCTGAACCAATTCATCCTCAGTTTCAGTGTCGCAGTCATCAGCACTGACTGAAGGTCCGGTCGCCAGTTGTCCGTCATGCAGTTCGATGACCGATTGCGTCAGCGTTTCCACGTGCGACCGGTCGTGAGTCACGAGAATTGTCGGCAGTTCGTACCGGTCGAGGACTCGCTTCAGGTAGGTGAGGATGCGGTCCTGCAGTGGTCTGTCGAGCGCGGCGAGTGGTTCGTCGAGCAGCAGCAGTTGCGGGCTTTGCAGTAGAGCCCGGCCCAGAGCGACTCGCTGTTTCTGGCCACCGCTTAATGTGTGAGGGGGCCGGTCGAGCAGATCGCCGATTTCCAGCAACTCAACAAGTTCAGAGAAGTTGTCACGGCTCGTCTGCGCACGGCGCAGGCCGTATTCGAGATTTCTGCGCACGCTCATGTGAGAAAACAGATAGAGATCCTGAAAGACCAACCCGATACCACGTTGCTCAGGGGGAACATTGATTCCGCCGGCAATGTCCGTCAGGACGCGGTCTCCCAGTCTGATGATTCCCGATCGCGGTCGCAGCAGCCCGGCAATCAGGCGCAGAACGGTGGTCTTGCCGCTGCCTGAAGTTCCGAAGAGAGCCGTCACGAGAGCTGACGTCTCGAATTCAGCGGAGACCCTGAATCCCGACTCGTAGATGTACTCGCACTGAAAACGGAGTTGTGACATGTGGACGCTTCGCTGGTGTCAACCAAGACCGAGTCGAGTTCTGCTGCGGCGTTCCAGGAACTCACCCGCAATCAGTGCCGCGGTAGAAACAAGGACGGAAACGACGACGATCGACTGTGATTGCTCGATGCCGCCGGGTGACTCCAACTGGATATAAATGAACAGCGGAATCGTGCGAGTCTCGCCGGGGATGCTGCCTGCAATCATGATGGTCGCGCCGAACTCACCCATGCTGCGGGCGAAGGCGAGCACACAACCGGCTGTGAGTCCGTGCCGGGCCAGCGGCAGTGAGATTGTGAAGAACGTATCCCACGGCCCGGCTCCCAGCGTTCGCGCGGCCTGCTCCAGTCGACTATCGACACTGACGAAGGCCACCCGAATGGCACGCACCATCAGCGGAAAGGCAACCACAGCGGAAGCCAGAGCGGCTCCTTTCCAGTCGAAGACCAGACGGATTCCAAGCCAGTCTTCCATGAACCCGCCAAGCGGTCCGTTCCGTCCGAACAGCCGCAGCAGCAGATAACCGGTCACGACCGGCGGCAGCACCAGCGGCAGATTGATCAACGCCTCCACAAGGCTCTTGCCACGGAACCGGCCGCGGGCCAGCAGCCAGCCCAGTACCACACCGAACGGAAGACTGAGCGCCACGGCTGTGGACGCCACCAGACAGCTCACACGCAGGGCAGCGAACTCGTCAGCAGAGAGGTTGAACACGCTATGGACTCCCGCCGGAATCGTCTGCGGGAGATGCGACACGGGCGAAACCGTACTTTTCGAAGACGTCACCCGCCTGATCGGAGAACAGAAACTCGAAGAACTCTTTCGCAGCCGGGCTTATGCCTTCATGTTTCAGCAGCAGGGCCGGATAGCGGACGGGCTCGTGAGTTTCTGCCGGAAACGTGTAGACCACCTCAACCCGCTCACTCAGCTTCGCATCGGTCGAGTAAACAACACCCGCTTCCGCTTCACCCTGCTCGACATAACCGAGCGTCACGCGCACGTCGTGGCCGCGTACCACCTTTCCGGATTCGGTCAGCGGTTGCAACAGGCTGAGATTCTGCAGAGCCTGATCGGCGTAGATGCCGGCAGGAACCCTTTCCCCTGCGAGAGCAATCCGCTTCACGGACGCCGATTTCAGGTCATCGGGCGTTGAGACCTGTGCCGGATTCCCTTTCGGAACGATCAGAACGATCCGGTTCGCTAGGAGAGGCTGCCGTTCCACTGCCAGCCCCTGTTCCTCGATGGCGTGGCCCCACTGCTCGTTCGCGGAGATAAAGACGTCCGCCGGCGCGCCGGCGATGATCTGTTGCGCCAGTCCGCTCGATGGTCCTGTGCTGACCTTGATCGGCACGCCATGCGATTTTTCAAACAGCCGAGCGATTTCCTCGATGGCTTCCGTCGTGCTGGCAGCAGCCAGCAATGTGACATGACGCGACGGCGTTGACTCCTGGCGGGCCGCGGTGTCGGTCGAGCTTGCATTCGTTGCTTCGTTACCACCTGCAGACGGGTTGCCCGCTTCAGAGTTCGTCGACGCCGATGGTCCGCAGCCAGCAAGCAGCAGGCACATCAGTAACACAATGTGCCGCGATAATGTTCGAGGAAGGAACTGTGTTTCGATCACAACAAACTCCCCAAGGGGCAATCAGAGCAGGTCCAACGTGTCACAACAGAAGCAGCCACTCGGCATTTACGTTGCCGCCAGTTCTCCCATCCTCCCGATGTCGTAGCCGGGTAACTCGCCGAAAATGCTTCGCAGGCGAAGATCCCGCACTGTCAGCAGGAGCATTCGCAGGCGTGGATCGTCCTCCAGGCCGGCGGAATAGCACAGGTCGTAGGTCTCCCAGCGGACGGAGAGAAAACTCAGCCCCGCTTCGTCACCGACCAGCCGCGGGCACACTCCCGCATCCGCCCAGCCTCCCTGAATGGCCGCGGTGACAGAATGATGGTCCATCGCCGAGTGTCGAAAGTGGCGAGGTTTGCCGAACAGTTCATCCATGCAAAGTCGGGCTCCGGAACCCGGCTCACGTGCGACCCAGCGGACCTTCGGTTTCAGCAGCGATTCGATCGAACGACGCTGGCCGGTATCACGAAACGCGATGCCTTCTTCCCAGTCTGCCAGCCTCAACAGCCGGTACCCCGACCCCAGTTCTTTCGCGACCACGCGGGAGTTTCCATCGGATTGCGTCGCTGGGCTCAGGTGTATTCCTGCGACGTGAACCAGTCCTCGCGCCAGCAGGTCGAGCGCTTTCCGGCTTGAACGCTGGAGGGTCAGCATCCGGAATCGACTGTTGTTTTCGTAGTGTCTGGCCAGCAGCGACACAGCCGGATCGCAGCCCGCCATCACAAGTGTGTCACGCGGCTCGATCGAACTCCCGGACAACCTGTCGACGGCGGAGTCACTGGAGTCTGCAGCAACTCCGTCGTGAGCCATTTCCCCGCGTGGAGTCGACTCGACCGGGAAGGCCCGGACGGCACCACTGACTTCGGCCAGCCAGTACCTCGACGGAGTCCGTCCGGGAGTCCATGCCCAGGCAGGCTGCCACTGCTGCAGAGGCGTGCCAAAGAGTTCTTCGACGGAGCATCCCAGCGTGCGTGCGAGCGCCAACGCCGCGGCAACAGATGGCACAAGCCGCCCGCCTTCGATCGCCGTAACAGCAGTCCGCGAGATGTCGGCACGCTCCGCCAGTTCCGCCTGCGTCAGCCCAGCGGCTGTGCGGCACTCACGCACTCGGTTGATCTGGTCATTCGGCGTTGGCATGATGCTGACATCATATGGCATCATAGTGACATTGAAAGAGTAGAGGCATGTCTGTGGGATCCCGCCGAACAGGTTTCACACTGATTGAGCTGCTCGTCGTCATCGCGATTATCGCCATTCTGGTGGCACTTGTGCTGCCAGCCGTACAGGCCGCACGTGAAGCAGCCCGCCGGGCGCAGTGCCGCAACAACTTGAAGCAGCTTGGCCTGGCCATGCACAACTATGCCGACATGGCCGGCACGTTTCCGCCCGGTCGCATCGTTTATGTCTCACCGTCCGATGACCGCACACCTGCGGGAAACACCAGTGCGACGACCGGTAAAGGAGATTGCTTCTCCGCGTTCGCCCAGATGCTGCCACAACTGGACCTGAACACGATCTACGACCAGATCGACTTCAACAGCGGTCCCGATACGCCGGCGAACAATAACGTCAGCATTGAGCAGCCTGCCGTCTTCCTCTGTCCTTCCGATTCCGGCGTGAAGTCTCTGGCTCAGGGCACCGGATTCACGGGCGTCACCAACTATGTGTTGAATACCGGATCGACGCGTTCGGTTTCGCCCAATAATCCGTCGGGACTGCCGGTGACCGGAGTCTTCTACGAAAACTCGCGCGTGCGCCCGGCTGACGTCACGGACGGAACGAGCCAGACCATCTGCCTGAGCGAACAGATTCTCTCGCTGCCGAACGACCCGACGAGCAACGGCGGCAACTGGACCGGCGTGGTGCCTTCGACCGGGTTTGTGCTCACCACAGGAAACAACAACACGAGCAACGGACCAGAACTGCTCAATTACCCTGGCGATTGCGTGAGTGGAAACAAGCTGCAGCTCACCCGCGGAAACCGCATCCTGTACGGTGCGCCGGGGCATACGATGTACAATCACCTCCGCAGCCCGAACGACAACGGCATCGACTGTCGCGGAGGCTTGCCGCACAGTAATCGGAACTTCTACTGGTGGAGCCGCCTTTCGCACAACGTCGCCTCGCACAGCAAGCACGCTGGTGGAGTCCACTCACTCTTCTGCGACGGCCACGTTCAGTTGATCGCGAGTTCGATCGATCTGGCAATCTGGCAGGGGTTGGGAAGCCGGGACGGAGAAGAAACTCTGGATGAATTCTGAGGACAACCGCCGTTCGCCCGAATCGCTTCTGGTGCGCGGAAGACTGATTCGCGATCAACTGTGGTCCGGCTCATGACTCTGAAAGACATTCACCTGGAAAGGTTCAAATTCAGTCAACAGTTGTCTTTGTAGCCACTGATGGGATTTGAGGTTACGGACGAATCGGCCGACTGGAATTCGGGCTCAGTGTTTCGAAATCTGAAAACAAACGTTTTTGATCTGAGCCGGCGACAGGGTTGACGGCGATGACGAAAGCATCGGTCGTCAGCAGATTCCGCGTTCAGGTGCTGCGTTACGGAGCACCGTCCTTGACGATTGGGTTTGTCAGTGTGCCGATTCCTGTGATCTCGATCGAAACCGAGTCGCCGTCTTCGAGCGTGAAATCGTCGTCGGGGACGATGCCGGTGCCAGTCATCAGGAACGCTCCGGTCGGCAGGTCGTTTTCTCGATACAGCCAGTTGATCAGATCGTCGAAGGTCCGGGCCATCTGGCCGAGGTTTGTATCACCGCTGAAGACGGTCGAACCGTCACGGGTGATGGTCAGTGTGATCTGCGTGGCTTCGAGACCGAGTTCACCTCCCGCCAGCAGGACACAGGGCCCGAGACCGGCGCACTGTTTGTAAAGCTTGGCCTGCGGCAGATAGAGCGGGTTCTCGCCTTCAATGTCGCGCGCTGACATGTCGTTGCCGATCGTGTAACCGACCAGTCGCCCCTGTGGGGAAATGACGAGTGTGAACTCGGGTTCGGGCACCGACCAGTTGCTGTCGTAACGGACCCGTAGCACCTGGCCGGGACCGGCGACGCGGCCGGGCGTTGCTTTGAAGAAGAGTTCCGGCCGCGGCGCCGTATAAACGCGGTCGTAATGCGAAGCGCCAGTTTCGGACTCTTCCATTCGAGCCACCTGGCTGCGTTTGTAGGTGACTCCCGCGGCCCAGACTTCCTGCAGATCGATCGGCGCGAGGAAGCGGACTTCGTTCAGCGGAATCGGATCCGCCTTCTGGTCGATCAGAAACTTCGCCAGCCCGAGCGGATCCTTCGCGTGCAGAATGTCAGACAGCCGGCGCGTGTTGTCGACCTGAGTGAGATCGAGCAACTGCAGATCGGATTCGTTGACCGAAGCGATGCGGGTTTCACCGGACGAAAGAGCGACGCGGGCCAGTCTCATGGTTGGTGCCTTCCAGGGAAGCGTTACTCAGAGGTCGAGGGTTCGGATGCGGCAGTGTCCGACGCAGCGGCCGTCACTGGCAAGTCAACGCGGCCAGTTCGCAGGGCGGCGAGCGTCTGCTGCATATCGGCAGGCAATGGTGCCTCAAATGTCAGTTCCTGACCACTGTCCGGATGCCGGAACGTCAAGCGGTGCGCATGCAGTGCCTGTCGCTGAATCAGCACCTGCGGCTGAGTCGGGTCGGCGGATTCCAGAAGATCGTGGGCGTAAACTTCGGACCGGCCGCCATACAGGCCGTCAGCGAGCAGCGGGTGACCGAGCCATGCCATGTGAACGCGAAGCTGATGCGTACGGCCCGTCTTCGGCAGCATCCGGATATAGCAGCACTTGTCGAACCGCTCGACCATCTCGTACCAGGTGACGGCTTCGCGGGCCTTCCCGATCTGCTCGCAGACCTGCATCTTCTCGCGATGTTTCGGATGGACGCGGACGAACGTTTCGATCCAGTCGGTGTCGAACTCCGGCTGACCCCAGATCAGCGCGCGATACTCTTTCTGCACCGACCGTTCCTCAAACTGGCTCGACAACCGATTGTGAACCTGGTTGTCTTTCGCGATGACGATGACGCCGGTCGTGTCCTTGTCGAGCCGATGCACGATGCCCGGCCGCAATTTGCCCGCCACATTACTGAGCTGGTCGAAGTGAAACTGCAGGGCTCCGGCCAGCGTGCCGCGATAGCTGCCTTTCCCCGGATGCACAATCATTCCCGCAGCCTTGTTGACGACGATCAGACTGTCGTCTTCGTACAGGACTTCCAGCGGAATGTCTTCTGGCGGCAGAGTTTCGTCCGGCAGCGACGGCAGGCGTACGCTGAGGGTATCGTTCACGCGAAGTCGGCGGCCGGCTTTGACGGGCAGGCCGTTGAGCAGGATCGCTCGCTGCTGAATCGCTTCCTGAAATGCCGCCCGGCTGTAGTTCGGGAACAGTCGTGTCAGATAGTGATCGACACGCCAGCCGTGCGCTCGGGATTCGACAACGACGGAAACCGGCTCAGAGGACGACAGCTCGGTCATTCCGGTTTCGGCTTCTCTGGCTCAGCCGGAGTGGCAGGCTTCTCGGCAGCAGTGCTCGCATCAACATTGGGAGCGGCCTCTGTCGTCGGAGCAGCGGCCGCGTCTTCAACATCGATTTCTGACCAGTCCGCCGGAACCAGCTCATCCGGAATCGGCGGCAGTGTGACCGGGATTTCAGGATGTCCGGGCGGCAGGCCGTCGCGCGGATTCGGACGATCTTCGGGCCTGGGATTCTGCTTGCTGAACCAGGCGTAAAACTCACTGGCGTCTCTCGATTCGAGCGTCTTAATCCGAGCATTGACCTGCTCAGCCCAGACTGATTGTGGAAATCCCTGCGCGAACACTTTGTAGGCATCAATCGCTTTGGAGAGATCGCCGTCGGACGTTGCTTCGAGGACACGAGCTTTCCCCAGCAACGCCCGCTCTTTCGCTTCCGGCAGTGATGCGGCTTTCTCAATCACCGAATCGAACGCGTCACCGGATTTCTTCAACTGGCTGTTCGCTGCTGCCCGGTCCGTAAACTGAAGCTGAATGGATTCACCAAGCTGAATTTCGGCTTCGCGGAGTCGAGCCCAGATGGCCACTTCCGTTCCCGGAAAGTCGGATGCAACATTGGCAAAATCGCTGGCACTGGACGCTTCGGCGAAGCGCGACCAACCGGCTTCGGAAGCCCCGCGACCACTGCTTGCCACGGCGATGATTCCCGCGATGACAACAATGACCGCGATGCCACCGACGATAAACGCCTTCATGTGCTTCTCGAGCGATTCGGTGGCGTGGACAGTTGCCAGTCCCAGCTCGGTGTCGTGCAGTTCGGACTGATCCTTGAGACTCATCGCAGTTCTCTGATTCAAAGGCGTCCGTCGCGGAGTTTCGTTCCGCGGCGCAGTCACGCCGTTGCGGGAATCCATTCGCTGATGAAAGAAACCACACGCCCAGTGTCGAAGCGACAGCGCACGCAGTGACGCATTGCAGTCTGATCTGGACCGGCACGGCCTGATTCAAGAAAGCCGAAAACGTCGTGGACTCCGACGGCCTGTCAGCGGCGGGCGAGTATAGGAATGCTTCAAATCAAGCGTCAAGGAGGGCCGGAAACACTGCGATGCCAGGCCGACGACAAAGTGGTTCGAACAATTTCGGAAAAACTTTTTGAACGAGACAAATTCACGCGGAAGGAATCTCGACTCAATCGGTAAAGGCAAAGGAGGCACTTGCCGTTGCTGCGCCAGCCGGGAAAGGCAGGGCAATATTGGGTGTCCCGGTTCCGCCCTGTGCAGCGGAATTCGCATTGGCCAATCCGGAAGAGGGGTGTGCTGAGCCGTCGAGGGCTTCCCGAGGGGTCTTGGCGGCAGCCAAACCGCCACCCCTCTTCCGTTGGCTGCTCCCCCCGCTTCGGCCAATTCTCTTCGACCAGCCCTCCGAGTCGCTTCCCTGGGCTGCCGAACCTTCAGTTATCGGGCGTCAACCGGTGATTCCAAGCGCCGCATTCTGCAGTGTGATCAGCTCACGGATGCCCTTCTCGGCAAACTCCAACTGTCGATTCAGCAACTGGCGGCTAAACGTGCGGCTTTCCGCCGTGCCCTGCACTTCGACATACTTGCCTTCGCTGGTCATCACAATATTCATGTCGACCTCCGCAGCGACGTCCTCGACGTACGGCAGATCGAGCAGCACTTCTCCGTTGACGATGCCGACGCTGATGGCTGCCACATTCGCACGCAGGACAGGACGATCGGATGGCAGGGGATCGATCGACCGCAACGCGTCGACCAGAGCGACGTAACCGCCGGTGATGCTCGCGGTCCGCGTGCCGCCGTCGGCTTCCAGCACGTCACAGTCAATCGTGATGGTGCGCGGGCCGAGTGCCTCGAAGTCGACGACCGACCGCAGGCTGCGTCCGATCAGTCGCTGGATTTCGCTCGTCCGTCCGTCGATCTTACTCCGCTCACGGTGCTTCCGCGGCGAGGTGCTGCCCGGCAACATGCTGTACTCGGCCGTCACCCAGCCGGTGGGGTTCTCGTGCCGCATTTTCCACGGCGGCACGGATTCGTCGACACTGGCCGTACACAGGACTGAGGTACCACCGGCCTTGATCAGCACACTGCCGGCCGCGGTCCGAGTGAAGTTGCGGATAATTTCGATGGGCCGCAGTTCGTCCGGCTGCCGATTGTCGTGTCGCATTGCGCGAGCGTCCCTTTCCTGAACAGTTCCCGATTCAATGACTCCGCCTGACCGTGACCCCGACAGCCTCGAAACGTACTCGTACGACCTGCCCGAAGAGCTGATCGCCAAAGAACCTCCCGAGCGTCGCGACGGTGCGCGGCTGATGGTACTTGATCGTGAGCAAAAGACGATCGAGCATCGAACGATCCGCGACCTGCCCGCACTGCTGCGTTCGGGCGACCGACTGGTCCTCAACGATACCCGCGTCGTGCCGGCCCGGATCGTTGGCGAGCGAGCAGCAACCGGTGGCAGGTGGGAAGGTCTGTTCCTTCGCCGACTGACTGGCGGAAACTGGGAAATCATCGGCCAGACGCGCGGCCGGTTGACGCTCGGTGAGACGATCACACTGCGATCGATTCACCGTCCCGCCGACGTGCCGCCGCTGAGCCTGCAGCTTGTCGAACGCGGTACTGACGGCGTCTGGATTGCCCGTCCCGGTTCGGACCTTGACGCGTTTGAGCTGCTCGACGACTACGGAACAGTGCCACTGCCGCCGTATATGCACCGCAAGGTTGCAGACGAATCAGACTGGAGCCGTTATCAGACAACCTTCGCGCGGACTCCAGGCTCAGTGGCGGCTCCAACGGCCGGGCTGCACTTCACTCCGGAACTGCTCGACCGATGCGCCGCGCGCGGGATCACGAATTCACGAGTCACGCTGCACGTCGGGATCGGCACGTTTCGACCGGTCTCGGTTGAAAAGCTCAGCCAGCACGACATGCACTCAGAATGGTGCGTCCTGCCGGAAGCGACGGCGGCCGAGCTGATTCAAACCCGGCAGACTGGTGGCAGAATCGTCGGCGTCGGCACGACGTCTGTGCGCACACTTGAGTCTGTCGCCGCCCGAGGTCCGCTGGTCGCCTGGCAGGGCGAGACGAATCTCTTCATCCGGCCGCCGTACAAGTTCCGCGCGATCGACTGTCTGCTGACGAACTTCCATCTGCCGAAGTCGACGCTGTTTGTTCTGGTTTGTGCGCTCGCCGGAACGGACTTCGTCAAGGAGGCCTACCGTCAGGCGATCTCCGAACGCTACCGCTTCTTCAGTTACGGCGACGCAATGCTGGTTCTCTGAGCGTGCGACAGGAGCCGCGAGGCACTCCGAACACCGCCGTGTGAGTGATCGCACACGTCACGCACCGTTGTCAGCACAGAGACAGCGTCGGAATAATCTTCGGATTCAGTTCGCCGAAAGTCGCGGCCCGAAGATTGGAGTTCGATGCCATGCCCCTGTGCTGCTTTCCGCTCGTCCGATGCTGCCTGTCAGAGTTTCGACGGTCGTCCGTGGTCGGAACGTTCCTGCTGGGACTGCTGACGTCGCAAACATCCGCTGCCGAGCCGGTCAACTTTCAGCGTGATGTGCGGCCGCTGCTTTCAGAAGCGTGCTTCCACTGTCACGGGCCGGACGACAAGCATCGCGAGGCAGACCTGCGGCTCGACGTCGGGGACGCGTTGCCGGAGGGACTAATCGTTCCCGGCGACCCGCCGGCCAGTGAGCTGATTCAACGGATCACGAGTGACGATCCCGATCTGCGGATGCCACCGCCGAATTCCGGCAAAAAACTGACGGCCGAGCAGATTCAGACGCTGAAGCAGTGGGTCGCTCAGGGGGCCGAATGGGCCGGGCACTGGGCGTTTGAAGCACCTCGTCGACCGGAACTGCCGCCGCTCAAAGCGCTGAGCAACTGGGTGCGGAATCCGATCGACGCCTTCGTCGCCGCGCGGCTCGAACGCGAAGGTCTGCGGCCGTCGCCGCAAGCCGATCCGGCGACACTGGTCCGGCGGTTGTATCTCGATCTGACCGGCCTGCCGCCGACAATCGAACAGGCGGACGAGTACCTCAACAACTCGACCGACAAGCAGTTTCGTGCGGAAATCCAGAAGTTACTTGCCTCACCGCACTATGGTGAAAAGTGGGCGCGCGACTGGCTCGACGCGGCCCGCTATGCGGACTCGGACGGCTTCGAGAAAGACAAGCCGCGGTTCGTCTGGATGTACCGCGACTGGGTCGTCAACGCGCTGAATCGCGACCTGCCGTACGACCAGTTTGTCATCGATCAAATCGCTGGCGATCTGCTGCCGTCGCCGACTCAGGACCAGCTTGTCGCGACCGGTTTCCTGCGGAACTCGATGCTCAACGAAGAGGGTGGCATCGACCCCGAGCAGTTCCGCATGGAAGCCATGTTCGACCGGATGGACGCGATCGGTAAAGCGGTGCTCGGTGTGACCATTCAGTGCGCCCAGTGCCACTCGCACAAGTATGACCCGTTGACGCAGACCGACTACTACCGGATGTTTGCCTTCATCAACAACAGCCATGAAGGCAGTCTGCCGGTCTACCCACCGGAGCAACTGAAGCGGCGGCAGTCGCTGCTGGCGCAGATCGCAGAGATCGAAGCATCGCTCAAACACGCTCAGCCTGACTGGCAGGCGAAGCTGCAGCAGTGGATGGATTCCGTACGCGGCAATCAGCCACAGTGGGAAGTTCTGCAGATTGCGAATGCCGAACCGAGCAACAATGCGCAGCGGTATTACGAACAGCCCGACCACTCGCTGCTCGCACAAGGCTACGCCCCGACGCGATTCACGGCTCACTTCGCCGCGGAAACGAAGTCGTCGGACATCCGCGCCTTCCGGCTCGAAATGCTGACCGATCCGAACCTGCCGGCGGGCGGTCCAGGACGTTCGACCGACGGTCGGTTCGCTCTGACCGGCTTCAACGTGAAGGTCGTCAATCCGGAGAACGAATCCGAGAATCGCACGGTCAAGTTTGTGCGAGCGACCGCGGACTTCTCGAACGAACGCGAGCAGCTCGGCGAGCACTTTGCGGACAAGCAGGGACAGCGGCGACTCACCGGCCCGGTTGGGTATGCGATCGACGGCGACGACGAAACCGCCTGGGGAATCGATGCCGGGCCGGGGCGGCGCAATCAGTCACGTAAAGCGGTCTTCGTCTCCGAGGGCAACGTCGCGTTTCCGGCCGGAGCAGAACTCACGATCTCGCTTGACCAGAAACACGGCGGCTGGAACAGCGACGACATTCAGACGATGAATCTCGGGCGGTTCCGCATCTCAGTGAGTGCCGCCGAGGACGCTGTCGCCGACCCGCTGCCGCGTGATGTGCGATTGATCGTTGAGTCCGACCGGTCGCTCGACGACTTGTCGCGCGAAGAAGTCGACGCCCTGTTCTCGTACTGGCGCACGACAGTCAGCGACTGGAAGGCGGAGAACGAGCAGATCGAAGCGCTGTGGACGGAGCATCCGACCGGCACCACACAGCTTGTCATGTCGGAACGGGCGATGCCGCGGGAAACGCACAAACTCGAACGCGGCAACTTTCTGAAGCCGCAGGAGCAGGTCGAACCAGGCGTGCCCGCGTTCCTGCATCCGCTCGAAGCCGACAGTCATCCGACGCGGCTCGACTTCGCGAAGTGGATTGTTGACCGCAACAGTCCGACGACGGCACGGTCGATTGTTAACCGCATCTGGCAGGGCTACTTCGGCACGGGACTGGTGGAAACGAGCGAAGACCTGGGTTCGCAGGGCTCCGCGCCGTCGCATCCGGAACTGCTCGACTGGCTGGCCGTCGAACTGATGGATAACGGTTGGAGCCTCAAGCATCTGCACCGTCTGATCGTCACTTCGGCGACGTGGCAGCAGTCGTCGCACGTCACGTCTGAGTTACTGAAGCGCGACTCGAACAACCAACTGCTTGCACGCGGTGCTCGCTTCCGCATGAATGCCGAACTCGTCCGTGACGCGGTGCTGGCGGCGAGCGGTCTGCTGGCGGAAACGGTTGGCGGCCCCGGTGTTTACCCACCGGCTCCTGAGTTCCTGTTTCAGCCGCCAGCGAGCTACGGCCCGAAAACCTGGAAGACCGAAACCGGCCCCGACCGCTACCGTCGCAGCCTCTACACGTTCCGCTTCCGATCGGTGCCGTATCCATCACTGAGTGTCTTCGACGCTCCCCCCGGCGAAGCTCCCTGCACGCGACGATCGCGATCCAACACACCGCTGCAGGCACTGACGACGCTGAACGAACCACTGTTCGTCGAATCGGCCCGATCCCTCGCCGCCTTGACGCTGCGAAAGGGCGGCCACACCGACGCCGACCGTCTGACGTTCGCATTCCGCCTAGCCGTCACGCGGCGACCAACCGACACGGAACTCGACGTCCTGACAAACCTGCTGAGTGCCGCGCGCGAGCGATTCTCGCAAGCCGACGCCGCCAATCAGGCCCGCGAACTGACCGGCGAGACACCATCGAAAGACGACGAAGATCAGGTTTCGGAACACGCCGCCTGGACGATCGCCTGCCGAGTCATTCTCAACCTCGACGAGGCCATCACGAGAGAGTGATGCCCTCGGCGGTCTGGCGATGAATGCTGGAGAGCTGACCTTAGACATACACACGCAACAGAGCGTCGGCTCGTCTGAAGCAGTCATCGCGCAGCGACAGAAACTCAGCGAACTTCCCGTCCGCAGACCGGATCTGCCTGAATGTCAACCTTGACGATTCTCCGTGAAGGGTCCGCGTGACACCTTGAGACACACGGGGTTCGTCAATTTCACGGCCGAAGGGAATGTCTCTTTCCGTCCGTCGTCTGCTTCCGCTGAATTCAGCAGTGACACCGCCTGCACAATCCAAAAGCGGCGCTGGCCAGCCTGGGAATCACTGTCGCCCATAGTCGTCGGCTGGTTCTTTATCGCTGTGTTTCTTCGTTGCCTGCGTTTCCTTCTGTTAGATTGCTGGCTGCTCACCGGTCAGTTTGCAGGCGGTCGCCGACCTCCCCTTGATTTTGAGCAGGAGAAATCAGGGAGAACCGGGTTTTGTGAGTGCGTCCTCTCTGTTTCCTCAGTTCTCTCCTGTTCAATGCCTGCCCTGAGTCGCGCTCGATTACTCCGCTGAATCACCAACGAGGACTCCCTTATGTTTCCGCTTGAGTCGCTTACCGATCAGACACGACGCCAGTTCCTGACGTCGTCCTCGTGCGGACTCGGAGCGGCGGCGCTCGGGTCGATGCTGGCGACCGATGGTCTATTTAATGGAACGAGTGCCGCCGGGTTGCCGTCCTCAGTCAATCCGCTCGAACCAAAGCAGCCGCACTTCGATGGTCCGGCGAAGGCCTGCATCTTCATCTTTATGGCCGGAGCACCCTCGCAGCTCGACCTGTTCGACGCGAAGCCAAAGCTCAACGAACTGAGCGGCCAGCCGCTGCCCAAAGACCTGCTCGACAAGGTCCGCTTTGCGTTTATCCAGAAAGATTCGGCGACGCTGCTCGGCACAAAGCGGACGTTCGCGAAGCACGGCGATTGCGGCATGGAGTTCTCCGACCTGCTGCCGCACATCGGATCGTGTGCCGACGATCTGCTGTTGATCCGCTCGCTGCATTCGTCGCAGTTCAATCACCACCCCGGCCAGTTGCTGATGCAGTGCGGCCGGCCGTCGTTCGGGCTGCCGGCGATGGGTTCGTGGCTGACTTACGGGCTCGGCAGCGAATCGCAGAACCTGCCGGGTTACGTCGTGCTCACGGCGGGCCGAGGCTCAAGCGGCGGCGCGACGCTGTGGCAGAGCGGCTTCCTGCCGTCGGTCTACTCGGGAGTTCTGTTTCGCAATCAGGGCGAGCCAGTGCTCAATCTGACCAACCCCGCCGGCCTGCCGCCGGAACTGCAGCGGCGCGGGCTCGACACGCTGCGGAACCTCAACGAAAGCCGGCTGGCCGAACAGCAGGATCCGGAAATCGCCAGCCGCATCGCCAGCTACGAACTCGCCTTCCGGATGCAGAGTGCCGCGCCCGAGCTGATTGATCTCGCTGGCGAAACTCAGGCAACGCTGTCCGCGTACGGCGTCGATCGGACGGAAGAACCGAAAGGCGGCGGACGCGGACAGGCCGGTCAGACGCGATCGAGTTTCGCGAAGAACTGCCTGCTGGCGCGGCGCATGGTCGAACGCGGAGTCCGCTTTGTGAATATCATCTACGCGTCCTGGGACCATCACAGCAACCTCGACAACGAACTGGCCTACAACGCCGAGGTCGTCGATCAGCCGATCGCCGCGCTGATTAAGGATCTGAAAGAGCGCGGCCTGCTCGATTCGACAATGGTTGTCTGGGGCTCGGAATTCGGGCGCACTCCGCTGGGCGAAAACCGCGGCGGTCGCAACGCGAACACCGGCCGCGATCACCATCCGTACGCGTTCAGCATGTTTCTGGCTGGCGGCGGTCTGAAGGGCGGCCTGACGTACGGCGAGTCCGACGAAGTCGGCTGGGGCATCGCCAGAGACCCGGTTCACATCAACGACCTGCACGCCACGATGCTGCAGCAGTTCGGCATGGACCATCTGAAGCTGACCCACCGCTTCCAGGGCCGCGACTTCCGCCTGACCGACGTCGGCGGCCACGTGATCAACGACTGGCTCGCGTGACAAAAAAGCTATCACGCCGCAATTACCGTGACTGGGTGAAGTCGCGAAGAGCCCAAAGCGATCAGGAACCCCAGTTTGAACAGAAGGCAACCGAGGAAACGAAGAAACTGGTGTGAAACCATTCGTTGACTTCTGGCCTTCTGGTCGATTGGCGCGCACATCGCTGTCGCGTCAGGCCAGGATCTCCTGCACGACACGACTCGGTTCGACGCCGGTCAATTTCTGATCAAGTCCCTGGAACGGGAACGTGAAACGCGAGTGGTCGAAGCCCAGCAGGTGCAGGATCGTCGCGTGCAGATCGCGAACGTGAACGCGGTCCTGAATGACGTTGAAGCCGAAATCGTCGCTTTCACCCAGCGTCACGCCGCCTTTGATCCCGCCGCCAGCCAGCCACATCGTGAAGGCGTTCGGGTGATGATCGCGGCCGTCGCGGCCACCGCCCTGCACCATCGGAGTTCGGCCGAACTCGCCGCCCCAGACGATCAGCGTATCGTCCAGCAGCCCGCGCTGTTTGAGATCCCTGATCAGCGCCGCACAAGCCTGTTCGGTGTCTTTGCAGTTCTCTTTCAGTCCTTTGACCAGATTGCCGTGCTGATCCCAGGCCTCGTGAAAGATCTCGACAAACCGCACGCCGCGTTCGACCAGCCGCCGAGCCAGCAGGCAGGAACTCGCAAACGACGACTTGCCAGGTTCGGCACCGTAAGCCTCCAGTACGTGCTTCGGTTCGACGGACAGCTCCATCAGCTCCGGCGCGCTGGCCTGCATCCGGTACGCCATCTCGAATGAATTGATCCGCGTCAGAATCTCCGGATCGCCGGTCGCTTCGTAACGTGACTGATTGAGTACGTTCAGCGCGTCGAGCGACCGTCGCTGCAGTGCGTCGTCGATCCCGGCCGGGTTTGACAGATACAGCACCGGGTCGCCGGTATTGCGGAACTGGACGCCCTGATAAACCGATGGCAAAAACCCGCTGCCCCAGTTCGCGCTGCCGCCGCTCGGGCCCTTCTTGCCCGTGCTGAACACGACAAAACCGGGAAGATCCTGCGACTCGCTGCCGAGCCCGTACAGCGTCCACGCGCCGAGACTCGGCTTGCCGAACTGCTGTGTGCCTGTGCTCATCTCCATCTGACCCGGCGCGTGATTGAATGCGTCGGTGACCATCGACTTGACGATTGCGATGTCGTCCGCGACTTCGGCCATGTGCGGCAGGATCTCGGACATCTCCTGCCCGGATTCGCCGTGCCGCGCGAACTTGAACCGCGGTCCCAGCAGCGCCGAGTTCGGACTGATAAACGCCGCGCGGTAATCCTTGATCAGCTCTTCCGGCGGCAGCTTGCCGTCATACTTCGCGAGTTCCGGCTTATTGTCGAACAGCTCCAGATGCGAAGGTGCTCCGGCCATAAACAGATAGATTACGTTCTTCGCCCGTGGAGCGTGATGCGTCTTCTGCGCGGTCGACTGAGCAGCCTGTAACGACGAGGGCGCCGACTCCTGCTGCAGAAGCTGTCCCAGCGCGACCGAGCCAAGTCCAACAGCGCAGTCTTTCAGAAACCAGCGACGGGCTTGTCGAATAAACACAGTCCACCTTCTCTCTGCTCAGAAACAATCGGTCGAAAGCGGCGCTCGGCCAGACAGAAACCGTGTTCGGCCGCAGATGTCTGCAAGTCGATCACGCGGAAGGATTCCAACCGGTTACGGTACGGCATCCGTTTCTCCGTCTTTCCGATTCCTCAGATGTCTGAAGGCCTGCGAATCGATGCTCCATAAGACTAGCGAGACACGGCCATCACTGAAAACAGCCTGACATCCTCAGGCGACTGGGCCTTCCCGGCCACCTGCATACATTCCGACATGCATTTATCGCGCACGCCCTGTTGACGGGAGTTCCGGAAGCCGTCGTACGTGGTATTATCGGGCACGTCGACGAGAAAATCATCCGCCCCTACACGCACATCGCCGACCAGCGATCACTGGAGGCGATCAGGAGTCTTCAACGGCAGTCGGATGGTCCGTTTGCCAGTACTGAAGCGGATGAAGCCGGGCGAGACCCAAATACTCCGGCGGACTCCAGGGATTCGGAGACGAACGATGAAGATGTCTCGAACAGCGCAGCTTGAAAACCAGCACAAGGGCCATTGGCTCGCTTGAGTGCTCAGCGCAACGCAAAAGCCGTCATCGGGTTACGATGACGGCCTGGGCAAAGAGCGGAGAGGGAGGGATTCTCTGAACGCCCAACTGATCGCCTCGACCGTTTGCGACAACGCCTTTCATTCTAACAGGTTACATCCGGTCGTGAAGCGTCTAACCGAGCTGATCTGCTGCATACACAGGGTTTTCGATTGCCACAAAACCGCCACAAGAAGCTCCCCTGCAATGTTGACGCGCTGAATGCTTGAAATGCATGTGCTGAAAGGCGCCGATGCACAGACCCGCCAGTCGTTGCGTGCCGAACATTCCGCGGCACTGTTGGCCGATCTCAAAGCATGTCTCGACGACCAGGAGTTCCTCCCGAAGAGCATCATCGGCCAGGCCAGCGACGTACACCCTTAACCAGTGGGAGACTCTCAACCGCTACGTCGAGGACGGCGACCTGAGCCTCGTTGAGCAAGGGCTTCCCATGCGTCATATTTGTCTCGGAATCAGCCCCTTACTCCTGAGCGTCACGGCAATCGTTCGATTTGCTGAGATTGCCAGTTCGATGCTCATGCGGTCGAGGATCGATGGCGGACAGGCTTCTCGCGTTCAGGCGAGCAATGCAGTGCGTCGTCAGTCTCACGAAACGCTGCGTTCGGCGACACGTCACTGTCTGGTATCGGGGGAACGCAAATGTCGACACAAACTCGTGTCGGCCCGGAGCAGATTCGTGCGGCCGGCCTGGCCGCTCCGGTTGTGATTGACGGGGAAAAGTGGCCGTATTTTCAGTTTGTCGCAGCTACGAACTCCAGCAAGTTCAAGACAGTTGTCTTGCGATTCATCCGGCTTACACCTGATCGACCCAGGTAGGTAGGGGGTCGAGCTGGAAGGCTTCGTCGATGGTGGCTGTCGCGTCATTGAAGGCGTCGCCGACCGAGGCATCGTTGTTGCCGGTGCCTCCGGCCAGCGTGTCGTTGCCGTCGTTGCCGGCCAGGGAGTCGTCGCCGGCGCCGCCGAACAGAGTGTCTCGCGCGTTGCCGCCGGTCAGTGTGTCGTTGCCCTCGCCTCCAAAGGCGCGGTCGAACCCGCGTTCGCCGTTGAGCACGTCGTTGCCGGTGATGCCCGACAGGCCGTCATTGTCGTCGCCGCCGTTGAGCGTGTCGTCGCCCTCTTTGCCCTGCAGGATGTCGTTGCCGGCGTCTCCGTTGAGCAGGTCGTTGCCATCGTTGGCCACAAGCGAATCATTCCCGTCCCCGCCGTTGATCACATCCGGACCAGCCGAACCAATCACCGTGTCGTTGCCGCCATTCGCCCGCATCTGGACGAAGCCTTTGAAACCAAAGAACGCGCTCACGTCGATCAGGTTGTCGGAGTCGCCCGCATTGATCTCAGCAATCTCAATCGCCTGCACCAGATCGCTGCCGGCACCGAGCAGCGAGCTGTTTGTCAGCGTAAAGTCGGCATCGGCAGATTCAATCAGCCGATCGATCCCGCGGCCACCATTGAGCGTATCGTTGCCCGCTCCGCCAATCAGTCGATCGCCCGAACCACCCAGGCCCTTCAGCAGGTCGTCGCCATCGCCGCCGATCAGCGTGTCCGCGCCCGACCCGCCGAAGATACGATCCTGCCCACCGCCAGCGTCGATGAAGTCACTGCCGCCGGCACCATTGATGATGTCCCCGCCGGACGTCGCGAGAATGGTGTCATCGCCACCGCCGCCATCCAGGATCGTCGACGTCAGCCCGGCCGTGAAGAACGTGCTCAGGTCAAACGTCTGAGCCGCACCGCCGCCGGTCAGTATCGCGCGCTCGGCACTGATGACAGTGTCTGTGCCGCGGCCGGTCATCGACGAGTTCGTCAGCGTGACGTCCCCGGTAAACGACTCGCGAATCAGATCGTTCCCGCTTCCGCCGTTCAGCGTGTCATTGCCATCGCCGCCCTCAACTGTATCGCCGGTTCCGTTGAGGGAATCGTTACCCGGCCCCCCGACCAGTTCGTCCGCCTGGCTGCCCCCAATCAGCGTGTCGTCGCCCAGTCCACCAAGGGATCGCGATGAAATTACTTCGGCATTTGAGGTGAGAGGGTGTAGTTGTAGCGGGGCAGGATGTTGTCGAAGTCGATCGGCATGTTGTTCTTGAAAGCCTCGCTGGCTTTCCGGCCTGTTTCGTAGATCTTCTCCAGAACCCGCACGGTCACCTGCAGGCCGGTCCGGGTGCTCGTCCTGGACATCAGCGACTTCACTGTCTGCAGCGAATCAAACAGCACTCCCTGGCATGCCCGCGTGACGTGGCTGAACAGCCGCCGCTCGATCGGGTTGTACTTCGAGCAGTACGCCGGGAAGTGCGCCACGCGAATCTCGATGCCGAACTCGTCGACCAGCTCCTGCAGATCCTGTTTGAAAATGTGGGTCCGGCAGCCGTTGCTCCCGCCGCCATCGCAGATCAGCAGCAGTTCTCGAAAGTCCGGAGACAGACGCCACGCGTCGTGTTCCAGCCACAACCGCAGGCTGTCGCAGGCGAACTCGCTGGTGTCGCGGCTCAGGCCCGGATGCAGCCAGCCTTCGTTCCGGCCCACGTCGTAGAGCCCGTGCGGGATCACCACGCCGCTCGACCACGACGGGAAATCGTGGTCAAACACCTGGAAGGCCTGACTGGTATAAACCCGGCCCTGGCGATAGAGCGTGCCCAGGAATTCCTTCTTTTTCGTATCCATGCTGATCACCGGCAGGCCGTCGGCCAGATACTGGTTGATCAGAGTGCCCATGTGGAGAAACTGCGTGTCGCGGTCAGGCGATTCTCCGCCAGGCAGCACTTTGGCCATCTGCCGCAGGCCCACTTTCAGGTTCCGGAGCATCCGCTGAACGATGCGTTGAGAGACCTGCGTGCCGGTCTCGTCGGCAATCTGTCCGGCCAGTTGGCGCGGGCTCAGGTCCGTCCAGAGCACGCCTTCCCGCATCGGATCACCCGCAGTGCGGTGTTCCAGCGAACGCTGCAGTTCCTCGACGACTTCGGGATGTTTGACTTCGGTCACGGGCCGGCCGGCTCCGGGGCGTCGGATGCGGTCTCCCACCGGGTCCTCGTCACCGAGCTGGTCCAGTTCGCGGCGTCCGTGCCGGATGGTGTCGGGGTCACAGCCCACGACCCGTGCGACGTACGCGACTCCGCCATGCCCGAGCTTGTCCGCTTCCGCCGCGGCATACCGCCGCCGCTCCTTCTCGTTCAGCGAGCGGTAAAGATTCCGCATTCGAGTCTCGACTTCCAGGAGATACACTCCCCGCAGCAGTGGTGTCATCCTTGACTCCCTGGCCAGTTGGTTCAGCGGACACTGATTCCCTTCTGGCCGGG